>JAJPKJ010000012.1 GCA_021323755.1 Chitinophagales bacterium
CCTGCAGCAACACAAATAAGATAAAATGGAGCATTATAAGCTATGGAGTCGTAGATCTGCGCATCAATATTATAATATCCAAAACCATAGGCCTTGGTCTTGCTGATGGTCGTATCGCCATACCAGCTCCAGTTCGTTCCGTCATAAGTCCAACCAGTGCCGGCAACAAATCCATATGAATGATTGGACACAACCAGGTTCGGCGCTTCTGTGGGCATGGTTGATTCATCATTGTCAAAGTCGTAGGAGATTAATTGCTGCGCTCCAAACGCCATTCCTTTTGCAATAGGATTTATTCCCTTGGCGATCAATGTTCCTGAAGTATGTGTCGCATGATCACTCAATGGAGAATTATCCCTCACGTTGATTCTTCCCGTCAATTCAACGTGAGTGGTTAATGCATGTCCACCATCCCAAATAGCAAGTTTCCCAAGGACCGCATCTGATGATCCGGACAAATTCAAACCAGAACTTCCGCCCGGCCACAATTGGTTTGCCCTGGTCGTAGCAGCAGCAATGATGTTATTAAATGTAGAAACGTATTTTGGATTGCCCAATTCATCAACACCAACCAAGGCGATCACTCCTCCTTTGGCCGTAATTTTTCTGATAAACCAGCCTTTTTGTTTGGCAAGATCCAATGCTCTTGCAAACTCAGTTGTTTTTCTATCTTTTATGTCCTTAGCCATTTTGGCAAGAACAACTTTGTTGGTAGTAGTTTGACCTAATGATGTAGTTACAGAAATTGCACATAACAAAAAGGTCAGCACGTAGCTCAATTTTCCGGGCATAGACATTCTTTGAGATAAATCTATAAATTTTACTAAATTAGAAACTTTCACTTTAAAACTGTGGAATGAATAAAATTCTTTTTTACCTGTTGGTTTTTCTATTAATAATCTTGTCGTGCTATTCGACAAAAAATAAAACAAGTACGCTGCAGGGCATTGAAGGATATGTTTATTTTATTTCGGGAAATCAAATGCCATCACCCGGTAAAAAACCTAAGCCTCCAAAAGGAATAAAAACAATTTTGTATATCTATCGACTAACAAATATAGCACAGGTAAAACGACAAGGACAATCTTCTTATTATTCTGCTATTCAAACTAAATTAATCAAAACAACCCAATCTGACTCCACCGGATATTTTAGTGTTCAACTGGAGCCGGGCAAATATTCCCTCTTTACAAAAACCGGCGACTTTTTTTATGCTAACCTATTTGATAAAGATAATAATATCGCACCTGCCGAAGTACTCATTAACAAAATGACCAAATTGGAGATCAGGATTGATCATGATGCAACTTATTAATTTTTGCTTCAGAATGCTCATGCTTTTATATACGATTTTTTATTTTGTGCGGTTGCTTAAACCGGTCGCCAGCAACCAAAAACAGGAAACCGGAAGCCAGTAAGCGGAAACTGTCTTATATTTGCAGCCGGATGAGCAGTGAGATTTTACAAAGTGTGTATGTAAATTCCCCCCGCCTTTTTCAATTGGCGAACAGGATCACTTTGTCTCAACCCCAAACGATATCTCTGTCCGGTTTGCATGGAAGCTCCCCTTCGTTTATTATCAGTTCAATTTTTAAGCATTCCATAACCAGCCAGCTTAATCATATTGTAGTTTGTGAAGATGCAGAATCTGCTGCTTACGTTCACAACACAATCGAAAATCTCACCGGAGGTTTGGATGTTTTTTATTTTCCTTCTTCTTTCAGAAATAAAAAAAATTATTCCTTACTCAACAGCAGCCACGTGATGCTGCGCACAGAAGCGTTAACAAAATGGAATGCCGGCGGCAATAAGAAAATTTTGGTTACTTATCCTGAAGCGATATTTGAAAAAGTAGTGTTGCCTCAAACTTTATCGGGTAATATCATTTATTTAAAGACAGGCGATGCCATTGACCTGAACAGCCTGATGGAAAAATTTGTCCATTATGGTTTCGAAAGAACAGATTTTGTTTATGAACCAGGACAATTTGCTTTGCGCGGCGGTATTCTTGATATTTATTCTTTTGGAAATGAAAAACCCTATCGCGTTGAATTGTATGGCAATGATGTCGATTCGATCCGGATTTTTGACCCGCAAACACAATTGAGCGAACGCAAATTGTTGCAGGTAAATATTATTCCCAACATAGAGACACAATTTGATAATAAAGAAAAAGTCTCTTTATTCGATTTTGTAGGAAGCAATACGGTAATATGGATGCAGGATTGGGATTTTACCAAAAGAAGATTGTTGATAGAACAGGAAGAATTAGCAGAATATTTCCAAAAGAATAAAACGGCACAAAGGTCCGGGTTTGTTAATAATGAAGAGGAGCAGCTTATTTCACTTTCTCAAAAAGACTTTATCGACCCTGAGTTTGCTGAAGGACAATTAAAAAAGTTTCATGTTGTTGAATTCGGATTGAATTCTAACCGTAATGTGGTCGCCGATATTGAAATTGAATTTAACACGCAGCAACAACCGGCATTTAACAGGCAATTTGATCTGCTGATAAAAAACCTGAAAGCGTTAGAATCAGGACAATACACCATTTATCTCTTCGCCGAAAACCCGCGTCAGCTGGAAAGACTACGGACAATTTTTGAAGACCTGCATTCGGAGATTCAATTTACGCCCATTGCAAAATCCATTCATGAAGGATTTATTGATGATGATCTCAAAATTGTTTGCTACACCGATCATGAAATTTTTCAGCGCTATCATAAATACAAAGTAAAACAGGCCTATAATAAAAATAAAGCACTCACCTTAAAAACCCTCCGTGAATTACAACCAGGCGATTATGTGACACATATCGATCATGGAGTTGGGACCTACAGCGGCTTGCAGAAGATTGAAGTTAATGGGAAACTGCAGGAGGCTGTGCGTATTATTTACAAGGACAGCGACATTTTATACGTGAATATCAATTCACTCCATAAGATCTCCAAATACAGCGGGAAAGAAGGAACAGTACCGAAAATAAATAAACTCGGCAGCGATGTCTGGCAAAAACTAAAAGATAAGACCAAAACAAAGGTTAAAGAGATCGCTTTTGACCTGATCAGATTGTATGCGCAAAGAAAAGCACAGCATGGTTTTGCCCACACGCCTGATAACTACATGCAAACAGAGTTGGAAGCGTCTTTTATTTATGAAGATACTCCGGATCAAAGCAAAGCAACCGCTGATGTAAAAAAAGATATGGAATCCTCTTCACCCATGGACAGGTTGGTTTGCGGGGATGTTGGATTTGGGAAAACAGAGGTCGCCATCCGCGCTTCTTTTAAAACCTGCTGCGATGGCAAACAGGCGGCGATCTTGGTTCCTACAACCATTCTTGCCTTTCAGCATTACCAAACATTCTCTGAGCGATTAAAAGATTTCCCGGTTACCATTGATTATATTAATCGTTTCAAATCTGCGCAGCAAAAAAAGGAAACTTTCAAAAAATTAGAAGAAGGAAAAATTGATATCATTATTGGAACACATGCATTGCTTGGAAAGGACGTGAAATATAAAGATCTCGGATTATTGGTTGTTGATGAAGAGCAAAAATTTGGTGTCGGACATAAAGAAAAAATAAAAACACTGCGCACAAATGTTGATTGCCTGACACTAACGGCAACACCTATCCCAAGAACTTTACAGTTCAGCTTGATGGGCGCCCGCGATCTGAGTATTATTAATACACCTCCTCCAAACAGGCAGCCTATACAAACGGAATTGCATGGGTATAACGAAGACTTCATTCGCGATGCGGTGTATTATGAGACGGAGCGTGGCGGGCAGGTATTTTTTATTTTCAACCGTGTACTCGGATTGGCAGAAATGGCGGGCATTATACAGGGTTTGTGCCCGGATCTGAGTATCGGTTATGCACACGGGCAAATGGAAGGTCACGAATTGGAAAAACATATTTTCGATTTCATCAACAAAAAATATGATGTTTTGGTTTGTACAAATATTGTTGAGAGCGGAGTGGATATCCCGAACGTAAACACCATTATCGTTAATAATGCGCATCAGTTTGGATTAAGCGATCTGCATCAATTGCGCGGGCGCGTTGGAAGAAGTAATCGTAAAGCCTTTTGTTACTTGCTTGCACCTTCACTGGCAACATTACCTGCTGATTCGCGAAAGCGATTGCAAACATTGGAGCAGCATAGCGATTTGGGCAGCGGCTTCCAGATCGCTATGCGCGATCTGGATATCCGCGGTGCAGGAAATCTATTGGGTGGCGAACAAAGTGGTTTTATGGCAGAAATTGGTTTTGAGATGTATCAAAAAATTTTGGATGAAGCAATAAGAGAATTGAAAAGAAATGAATTCAAAGAAGTGTTCAAAGAAGAAATTACCAAGCAGGATGATTATGTGCAGGATTGTACGATTGATACCGACCTGGAAATACTAATTCCCGATGAATATGTGGAAAGCATTACTGAACGATTATCCTTGTACACGAGACTGGACAATTGCGAAAATGAGGATGAATTATCGCAATTCCATGCTGAACTAATTGACCGCTTCGGACCAATTCCGAAACAGGTTGAAGATTTATTTGATACGGTACGCATTCGCAAACTTGCAGTGGAACTGGGTTTTGAAAAGATCATTCTAAAAAATGATGCTGTAAAATGTTATTTCATCAACCGACCCGATTCGCCCTATTTTGAATCGGATACTTTTAAAAACATTCTCGATTTTCTTCAACAAAAGACCAATAAGGCAAAATTGAAACAAACGGGAAGATTATTCTTATTGATCATTGAAGATATCCCCACGATGCAGGAGCTGCTGAGATTTGTGCAAAGCATGAGCAGGTTCATTAAAGAAAAAAATTCTTCCGCCGCACAGTTGGTCAATTGATTTTTTAAGTAAATTCACTGAAACAACTTCTTATGAGTCAGCAATCTTCTTTTCTGGGTACCGAAGAACAGCCCCTATACACACCAACCAGTGATGAAAAAACCATGGCAATTCTCTCTCATATTCTAACATTAATCGGAGGTTTCATCGCTCCATTAATTATATACCTGGTAAAAAAAGACGAATCAAAATTTATTGAAGATCATGCAAAGGAATCACTCAATTTCCAGATCACAATATTCCTTTCATTTATCGTTTGTTTCATTTTGATCTTTGTACTTATCGGGATATTCCTGATTTGGATATTAAGCATAGTCGCGTTGGTACTGGTTATCGTAGCGACCATTCGCGCAAGCGAAGGTAAAATATATCGCTATCCTTTTAATTTGCGGTTAATAAAATAAGAGAAAGCTACCTACAAAACTTTTTCCATGACAAAGTGCGGGATGGTTACTTCAACAAATTCGTTTCCGGTAACATTGTAACCTAATTTTCCATAGAAGCCTAATGCCGTTTTGCGCGCGTGCATGATCATTTTATTATAACCAAGATCGCGCGCAATGTTTTCTGCAAATATCATTAATGCTCTTCCAATTCCCTTTCCCTGAAGACTGTTGGGCACGGCCATTTGTCGCAGGCGAACCGTTTTATCATCAACTTTGGTGAGCAGGCAACACCCCAGTAATTTATCATCGTCCTCTTCAAATGCGCCAATGAGCACGTCTGTTTTTTCTTTTTGTAATTCGTCATCACTAAATCTCAATCCAAGCGGCTTGCGTAACATTTCATAACGCAGCTGAATCATTTGATTATATTCTTTCGTTCCATGATCAATCATCTTAAGCGCCATACGATTTTTTTGATGGGTTTGATATATAACCGAAGGTATTAAATTTTCAAATTTAGGGTGTATAATAACTTTAAAAATAGAAATACACTAAAAAAAAGGATTAATTTTTGAAAAATTCCGAGCGGTGAGATTCTCGTATTAAAAGGTAAAAACCAGGGGTTTCGGCTATTATTAATTTGATTAAAGTATTCATCAAAAACCTTTATTTAAAATAAAAAAACCTTGTTTGTTGTGTTTAACTCAAAAATTATATTTTTGCAGCCGTAACTAAACTTTACAAAAATGTCAGACATCGCTACAAGAGTAAAAAAAATAATCGTTGATAAGTTAGGAGTAGAAGAAGCAGAAGTAACAAATGAAGCTTCCTTCACCAATGATTTGGGTGCAGATTCATTAGACACCGTTGAGTTAATTATGGAATTTGAAAAAGAATTCAATATTTCCATTCCCGATGAGCAGGCTGAAACTATTACTACGGTCGGTCAGGCTATTGCATACCTGGAAGAACATGCTAAGTAAAAACAATTAGTTTGTAATATTTCGTCAAATCCGCCTTTTCGAAAGCAGCAATGCTTAGAAGGCGGATTTATCAATTTTAAAAAAATTCCGCCAAACCACATTATGCAACTAAAAAGAGTTGTTGTTACAGGAATAGGCGCTCTTACACCGCTTGGCAATAATTTAAATGATTACTGGAATAATCTTGTTAACGGGGTTTCGGGGGCCGATTTTATTACGTTGTTTGATGCATCAAAATTTAAGACAAGGTTTGCCTGCGAATTAAAAAATTTTGATCCACTTCAATATCTGGATAAAAAAGAAGCGCGTAAACTCGATCGCTTTACACAAACCGCAATTGCTGCAAGTGATGAAGCCGTTAGGGATGCCGGCATTAACAAAACGAATATTAATACCGAAAGAGCCGGAGTTGTCATCGCCAGCGGAATTGGCGGCCTAATAACCTTTCAGGAAGAAGTAACCAATTTTGCTAAAGGCGATGGTACACCGCGATTCAATCCATTCTTCATTCCGAAAATGATATTGGATATCGCATCCGGGCATATTTCAATGCGTCATGAATTTCGTGGGCCGAATTTTGCTGTGGTGAGCGCTTGCGCATCCTCCACCAATGCAATAATGGAAGCATATAATTTAATAAGATTAGACATCGCCGACGTAATGCTCAGTGGTGGCTCTGAAAGTGTGATCAAAGAAGCAGGCGTTGGTGGATTTAATGCAATGAAAGCATTGAGCGAACGCAATGATGATCCTAAAACAGCGAGTCGTCCTTATGATAAAGAACGTGATGGTTTTGTTATGGGAGAAGCAGCTGCGGTTTTGGTTTTGGAAGAATTGGAACATGCCAAAGCACGCGGCGCAAAGATCTATTGTGAAATTGCAGGTTGCGGTTCAACAGCAGATGCGTACCACATCACTGCCCCTCACCCGGAAGGATTGGGAGCGAAAATCGTAATGAATGCTGCACTAAAAGATGCAGGTATGAAACCGGAAGATATTGATTACATCAACACACACGGAACATCTACTCCGCTTGGTGATATTGCAGAAATAAAAGCCATTACCAGTGTTTTTGGTGAACATGCTTACAATATAAATATCAGCTCGACAAAATCCATGACAGGCCACTGTCTCGGGGCAGCGGGTGCAATAGAAGCAATCGCTTGCATAATGAGCCTGGTGAATAATATTATTCCGCCCACCATTAACCATTTTACCGATGATGAAGAATTGGATCCAAGATTGAATTTTACTTTTAATAAGGCACAACAAAAAACCGTCAATGCTGCATTGAGCAACACGTTCGGCTTTGGAGGACATAATGCCTGTGTCATCGTAAAAAAATATATTGATTAACTGCCAATTCTTAAAATTCTCATTTCATAATTGTAGCTTACGCCTGATTTTATTTTTTATCTGTACAAAAAATTGTAGCTTTTCTGTGTGGGACTATTGGAGCGCATAATGAACAATGATGATGCTGCCGTTTCGTTCAAGAGACAACTGCGCAATGTATTGGGCTTTACTCCCGGCAAAGCCGTATTGTATAAAACTGCATTGACCCATCGCTCATTAAGGGACAGCGCAGATGAAAATAACGAGCGCCTGGAATATCTGGGAGATGCCATTTTAAGCGCCATTATCGCGGATTTTCTTTTCAAGAAATATCCATATAAAGAAGAAGGATTTTTAACGGAGATGCGAAGCAAAATGGTAAATCGCAATCAGCTGAATGATATTGCCATAAAAATGGGATTGAGAAAGATCACTCAATTCAATAAGTTCGATAATTCACTTAAAATGAGTCAGATTTTTGGCAATACCCTCGAAGCGGTGGTAGGCGCCATCTACCTTGATAAAGGATTTATCAAAACACGCCAATGGGTGGTTGAAAGAATCGTTCAGCCTTATCTGTTCCTGGAAGAATTGGAAAATTTGGAAATCAATCATAAGAACAAATTGTACGGCTGGGCAAATAAGAACGGAAAAAACCTCGATTTTGAGACAATTGATGAACGGATCGAAGGCGGCAGGAGGTTATTTACGGTTGGCGCAGTTGTTGATGGGGAATTAATAGCACAGGGGCGGGCATACAACAAGAAGGATGCAAGCCAGATCGCTGCCCAGGAAGCAATAGATAAACTTGGTTTGAACAAAGTTGATAATGCGGAGTAAAGTTTTTTCTTCTATTAATCTTTATGTTTCAGATAGAAAGGAAATTTTTTTGTTCATATTTGTCATAGGTGTTGTAATTAAATTATTTTTTACTTATTTTTGATTCTACTAACTCCTCCTAATCTCGTTACCCACCCCTTTATAACTAAGTCGCAA
This sequence comes from Chitinophagales bacterium, assembly GCA_021323755.1. Taxonomy (GTDB): domain Bacteria; phylum Bacteroidota; class Bacteroidia; order Chitinophagales; family Chitinophagaceae; genus Puia. The sequence goes on from JAJPKJ010000012.1 coordinate 8,570, forward strand.
GATTTAATTAAGTATCTTATCAAACGCTTTATCGCTATCCAATCTTACGAAATTTCCTGATGGTCCAATCGACTATGGTTTGCTTATTGAAACCTCATTTAGTCATTACAAAAAAAACATCATGAAAAAGTTTTACATTGCTGGAACCGTACTTGGTTTATTGTTCTCCTTTATTGTTTCTACTGGGTTTTCGCAGACCTATACCATCTCGAATACTAGTTTATATTCGGCTAAAATTGGAAGCGCGACCTGTAATAATTGCGTGATTACCATTAACGGTACAAATACGGTCTTCACCATCGACCAAGTTGTGACTTTGAGCAATTCAACAGTCTATGTAACGGGTAATACCAGACTTTCTGTGAATGCTAATCTCACTTTGCAAAATAGTAAAATCATTATCGGTGATTTGAATTCTACAGCCAGCACGGCTAATGTTTTTATCGCCAATAACGACAACATATTTCTTGCTGATGCAAATTCCACTGTTCGTGTAGGCAATATAAATAACTATATTTCCGGCGGAGCTGGTGGCGGTGGAAACACTCCCGGCCAAATACAAGCAATGGCATCAGTATTCGGATTTGGGTTCAATATTGCCATTTACTCAGGTAGCGGTTCCAGATTTACAAGCCCCTATAGTTTAAACTGCGGAGGTACAAATCCAAATACCTGTAAGAATGGATTTGTTTATGGTCCGGTAATCAATTCAGTTACTAGCGCCGGGTTCTTTTCATTTTCAGCATTCGGAACTGATGCGCCACTACCAGTTGTTCTTGGCAGCTTCTCAGCTAGCTTGGCTACTGATAATTCCGTGGTTGTTACCTGGACCACAGAGCAGGAAGTGAACTCCTCATATTTCTTGGTGGAAAGAAGCACCAATGGTTCTTCTTGGGAACCAATAGGAACTGTTACTGCAAAAGGGAATTCTGCGACTGCCAGCAATTACTCTTTCATTGATAAATCACCTATGAACGGTGTTGATTATTATCGTTTGGAAATGGTTGATTTGGGCGGTGCGCAAAAATATTCTAGCATCAGCGTTATTCGCAGCACACTTGTTCAGAATATCAGCGTATTCCCTAATCCTGCAAAGAACTATATCTATGTCACATTGGGTGGTTCTGTCGCGACAGCAGGACTTCGCCTCCTTGATCTGAACGGTAAAGTACTGCAGGAACTGAGATTGAACGCAAGTTCTTCCAATACCACGGTTACTCTCCCGGTTGGCGGCTATACGCAAGGTATTTATATCCTGCAGGCACTTAAGGCTGATGGCAGCTCACAATCAACTAAAGTAATTATCTCTGCTCAATAAGGCACTTGATTTATAACTGATTAAAGGCGCACCCCGTGCGCCTTTTTTGTTTACTGGGATCGTAAGTATTACCCTTTATAAGGCAATATTTTGCCCGTTTTTCAGTTAGTATATTAATCCAATAGTCCGCTCCTGTGAAACCTTTAAAAACCCTATTGATCCTCTCTTACATTGCATTATGCATAACGGGGTTTGTATTGCCCCAATTTACAAATGCCCAGTGTTCGGGTCCATTCAAATCCATAAGTTATAATAGTGTGATCAGCGGTTCAGGCAATGATTATCATTCCATCACCATGCCGCAGTTCGATCCTTCCAAAGGAACATTGGTCGCAGTAAAGATCACCTCGGTAATATCACTCCAATATGCGTTCCAATTGGAAAATAATAACAATAGCTCAACAACATATACGGTAGGCGTGGGAAGAAATGATTATATCGGTAGCACGGCATTATCTTCCCCCCTTACTAATATGAATCATATTCTTCAAAATTATGGACCGTATTCATTGGCAGCATCCAATGGGGTTGCCGGTTCGGGTCCTGATTTTATTTCTGTTCCTCAATTTACCGTGCTAAATAATTATGCAGATATCAGTGATTCCATCACCACCTCGGTTGCAAATTTTTTGGGAATGGGGACAGTGGAGTTTGACTACTACACCACGACCTATTATAACATTACAGGCAATTATGCTTTTAGCAATACGTCCAGCGACAATATCAATTTCACCGTTGCTTATTATTACTGCAACACAGCTGTCCTTGCCTCTGCTATCATTGATTTTCTCGCAACAAAACAAGATAATGAGACCATCAAACTTGCCTGGACAACAGAAAATGAAGTTCCTGGATTAACATACCAAATACAAAAGAGTGCGGACGGAAATAGCTTTTCTGATGTCGTATCAATGCCTGCTAATCCAAGTAACAATGATGTTGAAAATTATTCATACTATTATAGTATCGATAAGGCCGATAAAGACAAAATTTATTTCAGAATAAAAATGACTGATGCCAATGGCAATACAAAATATTCTGAGATCAGAATGATCGAATTAAATAATACTGGCGGAATTTCTCTCTTTCCCAATCCATCAAATAGTTTTGTCAATATATTCTTCAATCAGCAACAAGGCAATTGGCAGGTAGATATTTTTGCACCCAATGGCGATCTGGTTCAAAGAAATAATTTTTCAAACACCAATCTTGCACACATCGGTTTCATAAAAAGACTTGCGCCCGGTCTTTATTTCATTCATGCCTACGAACAAGCACTACAAAAAAGCTACGTATTATCATTTAGCATTCAGTAATTCAGCAAAAAAATAATACTAAATATTTTTTTGAAAGGTTATACTGGCAAATCCAATAACCGAAGTCTTCCTACCTGTGGAGCCCATGAGAATTACGAAGCACGATATTTCATTATTGTTAGCATTTATCTGTTTAATGTTTGCTCCGGGGCGGTCCTTATCGCAATGTATCCCATCTTCAGCTAAGACCATTTCATATAGCACCGTACTTCATGGCACCGGAAATAATTCATGGGGATTTCTTATTCCACAATTCGATCCGGCACAGGGAACATTAATAGCGGTGAACATTAAAGCGATGATCTCTCTTAACTATTCTTTTCAGTTAGAAAATAATGCCAATACTTCTGTTCCATACCATATTGATATTGAACGGCGCGACAGTATCAGTAGTAATGGTCTGTCATCCCCGATTAACAGATCGGTTATCCAGGATTATGGTTCATATAATCTTGAAGCATCGGACGGGGTAAGCGGTTCAGGCAGTGATTTTATACAGCAAGGTCCGATTGCGGTGATGAGCAGTTATGTCATTACTGATTCGATAACTGCTGCCGTTTCTCCATTTATCGGAAGTGGCTATTCCACTTTTTATTATGACCCTGCGACGACGGCGACAGTAAGCGGTAACAGTAATTATAGTTTTACGGGAAGCGCAACTGACACCATGCATTTCCAGCTCACTTATTATTACTGCAATACTGTTGTTTTGGCGACCACAATCACCCATTTCTGGGCGGCAAAAGAAAGCAATGAGATAATAAAATTATCGTGGACCACCCAAAACGAATTGGCAGGACGTAATTATGAAATTGAAAAAAGCGACGATGGAAAAAACTTTCTATACCTGCAATCCATACCGGCAAATATGGATAGTATGCATATTGGAAATTATTTGCAGTATTATCACATTACCAATGAAGATAGAAATAAGGTTTATTTCAGGTTAAAAGAAATTGATGCAGACGGAACCATTGGTTATTCTGAGATACGCGAGGTTGATCTGGGTTCTGCAATGCAAGGAATCTCACTCTATCCAAATCCATCGAGTAGTTTTATCAATTTGATTTTTAACGAATCCGGGAAAAAATGGATGGTAGCCATTTTTGCATCGCATGGCGGATTGGTTCAGCAAAATGATTTTGAGAACACCAATTACGCACATATTCCGTTTACCATAAAGCTTTCCCCGGGCGTATATTTCGTTCGCGCATTTGAAGAACAATCGCAAAAAAGTTATGTGACATCATTTTTGGTGTATTGATTATTTAGCACAACCCAGGAACTCAACTGATTTATCAGCATTTACTTTATGAACGTAAGCATTCGATCCATCTTTACGTACATCCTCAATACAAGCGAGCGAAATAGAAAATGCATTTCCAAATGATGAAGATTGTGCGCTAAACAACATCTGTTTTAATTGCGGCGATTTTACCGCATCTCCATATTTTAATTTACTAATATTATAATCAACAGTGGTGATAATGGCTTTTATTCTGGGCAAATAACTTTGCCATGTTGCTGTTCGCTGGTTGTTATATTTGTCTTTGATAGAAATAATTTTTTCCCAGTATTTGCTTTCCAGTCCGTTTGCGCATGCGCAGGTTGGCAAGCCAACAGGTTTTGTTCCCGGGCACTGAGATTGATCTGGAGATTTAACCGCTGCGATCTCTTTTGCAGATGCATCCATGATATCACGGAGTTTGGCCGCAAACTCGCGGTTCAGGGCGGAAAGTTGGTTTACGGCCATATCATTTGTTTGCATTACTAATTTTGATGTTTCCATATCGTCGTGGATGGGCTGGTTGCTTGCATATTGCTGTTGATTTTGTTTTGCCATTTGCATTGCCCATTGCTTTTGTTCTTCCGGTGTCATGGTTCTTAATTTTTCGGCAAGTTGTTTTGCCGCATCAACATTTTTAGAAGAAGGCATCTGCGTGTTGATATTCATGACCGAGGCATTGGTGAAATCACGCATGGTGCGCGTGGTCAATGTATCCAGTTGATCTAGATCAGCGCCATAACCCGTGATCTGCGTTTGCCCGTGATCATTAGTTTTCGTTTTGCAGGCGTTAAAGGAATTTGCTGCTGAGCCTGGAGCATTCATTCCGCTCATCATTGAGGTAATATTTAAATTAAGACATTTCTGCGCAGATAAGGATGAGATGATCAGGGTAAAATAAAAGAAGATAAAAAGCTTTTTCATGTTGGTGTTTTTGGTTGAAATAAATTTATGGTGAGTCCTGGTAATTTTTTTACTATTGGCGCTATGCCAAAAAAATTAAGGATCTATGCTATAAACTCGCAGCTCAATTTATATCGAGCCGATGAACGCAATTTGGCGCAGCGAGGATGCTATGAAAACAATTTCGGGTTATAAAAATAGATTGGCTAATAAAACGTCTTACATTTTTACAAATTCTACCCTTCGGTTATTTGCTTTGCCTTCAACAGAATTATTATCGCTAATGGGTTTGGTGTCACCCAACCCCTTTGAACTGAGCCGGGATGCATCTATGCCCATGGTAATGAGTTGCGCTTTTACCGCATCGGCGCGCTGTTGTGATAATGTGAGATTATGCGGCGCAGTGCCTGAATTATCTGTATGCCCGTCAACTTCAAACTTAAGGTCGGGATTATCTTTCATGACCTGAACGATCATGTTCAGGGTTCCCATACTTTCTGGTTTGATGGAAGATTTGTCCACATCAAAATTTATTCCATGCGTTACAATTTTTGCAGCAGTAAATTTTTGTCCGATCATATTCATGCTGCCGCCGTTTGCAGCACGCACATTTTTAAAAATGATGGGATTGTCCATTGATCCGATTCCGCCAAAACCAAACGCATAGGGCCTTACACCAACATTGGGCATGACCAGTACACGAAATTGATCCACATAACATTTCATTTGATTATTTTTCATGATTATGGCAGCATGATGCCATTTGCCTGCAAAATCATTGCCGCCACCAGGATAATCAGCGCTGAAATCTTTTGGAAAATATCCCGTACCGACGCTACCATGCGAATTGAAATCAACATTTGAAGTCTGTTCATTTTTATCCTTATCAGCCCATTTTAAGAAGCATATGATTCCGTAATTGCCGAAATCCTTTACATAATAATCGAATTCAACGGTAAAGGTGCTTGATAGATAATGCGGTGTCTTCATTAATGGATTTACCCGAACATAATTCCCTTCAGTGAGAAAGAATGCAGGGGTCGTGCCCACTTTATTCAATACCCCTTGTCCTTTTTCCAGATCCCAATGAGATGGAAATTCACCATCCTGGTCGCCGGTGAAATCGTCAAAAAAAACTATTGAGTCGCCTGGAACAAAATCATAATTCTGATATGTTTTTACATCCGGAACCGCGGATGTTGCTGTTGCATCAGTTGTGGTGGTAGAAGCGTTATTAGAAGCTTGATTAGGGGTTGTAGCAGTATTTTTATTTTTCTTTTTGAATAGGCCTTTTATGCTGTTCTCTACCTTATTCACGCCATTATTTGCAGCATTATTCATATTGCTGTTCGCGCTGTTTGTTGTTGCATCTTTCGCCACTTGCCCGGGATCATTTACTTGTGCAATGCTTATTTGTAAAAAAAGAAACAAAGAAAGGATCGTTAGCAGAATAAGTTTTGTTTTCATACTTTTTTATTTTCGAAGAAATGAAGAATACCAATTTAAATCAATAGGATGAATATATGATTTTATAAAGGTTGATGATGCAGGATTAGGATGCTCATTTTCTTACTCTTATATCTCAAACCTTAAGTCTTTACCGCTTCAGCACTTTAGCAACGGCTTCTGTCTTTGAGTTTACATGTAATTTGTGATAGATATTACAAATATGAGTACGGATTGTGCTGATACTTACACAGTATTTTTCAGCAATTTTTTTATAGCTTAATCCATCAACCAGGGAATATAAAATTTCATTTTCTCTTACCGTTAATGGATAATCTCCCAATGTATTTTCCTGCGATTTAAATTGAAATGATTGAATCACTTTTCTTGCGATACTTGAACTCATCGGTGCGCCGCCGTGATATAATTCTTTAATGGCTTCAACAATTTCTTCCGGGGGTGTTTTCTTTAATAAGTATCCGGAGGCACCGGCTTTGATCGCATCAAATATTTTATCGTCCTCTTCAAAAACGGTAAACATCATTACCTGTATTTTTGGAAAATTCATTTTCACCGTTCGCACACCCTCAATTCCTGAAATATGCGGGAGGCCGATATCCATCAATATTATATCCGGAGAAGCCTTTCCCATCTCACTCACCACATTCAACAGATTATTGAGAGAAGCAACGCATTTCATGCCTTCAGTTTTGTTAAACAAATTACAAAGGCTGTTGCGCAACGCCGTATTATCCTCAACAATGGCAACCTTGATCATTATTCGAAATTGGTGAATTGTTTGCAATAATTGTATCGGATATTGATATGAATTTTAAAATGAATGACGAATAAATTGCGACCATCATTTTACAGGCTCTCAACGCAATGCTTACCGGTTACACCCTTACGCTTAATAAAATAGTGGTGCCTTTATTTAATTCAGAATCAATGATCAGCTCCGCATTCATTAATGCAGCACGACTTTTCATGCTTAAAATCCCATTACCGGTTATTGGACCACTCGGGACAAAGCCTTTACCATTGTCGGTTACGCTCAATTGGAGCAAACCATTATTGCAACTGACATTAATGGTTGCTTTTGTAGCCTGTGAATATTTTACCAGATTATTGATTGCCTCCTTCAAAATAAGATATATATGCTGGCGATAATCTATTGGCAATTTTACATTACCAACGTGTTGATCAATATCAATAGAATAATCCAGTTCTTTTGCTTCGAATAACGTGGTAGCAAAACGCTTGATTCGCATTAATAAATTTTCAAATGAGTCGTTTTTCGGATTGATGCTCCAAACAATATCATCCATTTTTTCCATTAGCGTGATGGAACTGTTTTTGATCTCACTCACCGCTTCCTTCGCCTGATCAATATTCTTTTCTCTTAATGCGAGATCGCTTAAGATGGAAATGGAGCTCAATGTTGAACCAATATCATCGTGAAGATCCTGCGCAATTTTGTTTCGGATATTTTGCATGCGCGATTGCAAGACTTCATTTGCTTTCAGTTGTTCAATTAGGTTTTGCTGACTTTTTATTTTTTCTTCTTCTGCCGCTTTGCTTTTATAACTTAATCCTGCAGTGAAACAAATAATTTCCAGCACAATTCCAATTTGCGAAAAAATGAGCATGTTGTGGAACCCCAAATCAATATGAAGGTTATTATCAAGATAAGTAAATATCAATCCTAAGATGTTTCCAATTCCAACAAATAGACTTCCGGTAAGAATATAATAAATAAGCGTCTTTTTCTGCCTGAATAAATAGAGGATGAAAGAGGCGACAGTGATAAACAACAGAAAAAAAACAATGGTATAAATCTCTAATTGTATTTTTTGGTTGAAAGTGATAATGATAAAACTTAAATCAAGGATGAGATACAGCAACAAAAATTTTTCGATGCGGATTATCCATTTATTGAGCTTTGGATAGTTTTCGGGCATCTCCAAAAAACTGCGCACAAAACGGAAATATAGAAAATAAGGCAGTATCAGCAAGGTTTTGCTGAGATAAACGGTAAGCAAAGGATAATGTGAAAAAAGCAGATCAATTCCGTAATAAGATTCATACTTGCTCAAAAAATATATTGAAATGATGATGAGATAAAAGCAGTAATACAGGTATTCTTTCCGCTTGATGATTATCCATTGGAACAACACATAAAATATCTGGCATAATAAAAATCCCTGGAATAATAATTGAAAGAAAATGAATGTGCGGTCATTTTTGAAATCTCCAAGTAAAGAATCGTTCAATGCAGTCTGGTTGTAAATGAATATTCCGTCAAAATCAAACTCCTGTGTTCTTTGCCTTAGTTTGATGAAAATATTCTCAGATTGTCTGGCTTCAATAACGAGGGGAAATACCGACAGGTTATAAAATCCCGCATTATCTTTTTTGGTAACCAGGGAACCGCCATGCATGATGGGCTCTACGTGATTGGGGGATTGAACATAAACATCAACATAATTAATGTCGCCGCAATACAAAAATAATTTTTGAATGGTGTCAGAATTATTTTTCAAACCGAATTGCATCCAGAAAATACCGTGGAAATAATTTTTATTCAATCGTTGCAAAAAATTGGCGTAGCCAATATTAAAATCTGATAGAAGAACCTGATTATCATTCAGCGAGGCAGATGAATCAATAAAACAGGAAGCGGCATTCGTTATTTTGATTTCATTGGTAAAGCCATTGACATTGATCGGAGATGAACTATCGCTTTGTGCAATAATGGAAAAAGGAAAAATGAAAAGCAGTATGATGGTTGCGCAAAATCTCAAAGCAATTAATTATGAATGATCAAAAGGCAATAGATCAATTTTTTGAATTTATTGAATCTCCCCCCTTTTATCGGCCGGCTTTTCCATACACAATTCGATCAGCACGCCATTGGTGTTTTTGGGATGAAGAAAACAAACTAATTTATTATCAGCACCGGTTTTGGGCCGATCATTTAACAACACAAATCCTGCTGCCAGTAATCTTTTCATTTCGGCTTCAATATCATTTACCGCAAAAGCAATATGATGAATACCTTCTCCTTTTTTTTCAATATATTTTGCAATAATGCTTTCGCTGTTCGTGCCTTCCAGTAACTCAATTTTTGTTTCGCCCTGCTGAAAAAATGCGGTGTTCACCATCTCACTGTCAACCAATTCAGTTTTATAACAACGGGTATCCAGCAGTTTTTCAAATAATGGAACAGAAGTGGCGAGTTCTTTAACGGCAATGCCAATGTGTTCAACTTTATTCATGCAAAATATTTTACGTAAAAATAGTGATTCAAATTTCTAATTGCGTGCATTGGTTTAATTGCTTTCCATGCTAACATCTAGGTTCTTTCTTCTAACTTTGTTATCATGAAATTGCCGGTTTATCTGGATAATAATGCAACCACCCCCTGCGATCCCCGCGTGCTGGAAGTAATGATTCCATATTTCAGCGATATTTTTGGTAACGCTGCAAGTCGCAATCATTCGTTTGGATGGCAGGCAGAAGAAGCAGTTGAATATGGGCGCGAACAAGTGGCGGGTTTAATCGGCGCAGAAGACAAAGAGATCGTTTTCACTTCCGGCGCAACTGAAGCCGTTAATCTTGCTATCAAAGGTGTGTTTGAAATGTACGCTTCAAAGGGCAACCATATAATTAGTGTTACTTCAGAACATAAAGCGGTTTTGGATACATGCAAACACATTGAAAGATTGGGCGCGCAAATAACTTATTTGCAGGTAAAGGCGGACGGATTAATTGATCTGAATGAGCTTCATGATGCCATTACTCCACAGACAATTTTGATTGCCACTATGTATGCCAATAATGAGACCGGTGTTGTTCAGCCGGTTGCGGAGATCAGCAAAATTGCCAGGAAACATGGAATATTATTGTTTAGCGATGCCACCCAGGCTGTGGGTAAAATTGCCGTTGACGTAAATAAAGATGGTATCGATTTGATGGCATTCAGTGCGCATAAGCTATATGGACCCAAGGGCGTGGGCGCACTATATGTGCGAAGAAAAGATCCGCGCGTAAGATTAACTGCACAAATGGATGGTGGCGGACACGAACGCGGTATGCGCAGCGGCACGCTAAACGTTCCGGGGATCGTTGGTTTTGGCAAAGCTTGTGCATTATGTTTGAATGAAATGAAGAATGAGGGCGATAGGCTTGAATCGCTTCGTGATAAACTGGAAAATGGATTGATCAAAATAGGGGGAATTCACATTAATGGAAACGTTCAACAGCGCCTCCCTCATGTGACCAATCTTTGTTTCGAAGAGGTTGATGGCAATAATTTATTGGTCTCCATTGCAAAGAATATTGCTGTTTCTTCAGGTTCGGCCTGCACTTCAGCTTCTCCTGAGCCAAGCCATGTTTTAAAAGCAATGGGTTTGAATGACCAGCGCGCTCATAGCTCAATCCGCTTTGCGCTTGGCAGGTTTACCGCTGAAGAACAAATAGACTATGCAATAGATCATATTAATAAAGTGGTCTTGGAATTGAGGGAGTGGAATCAATTCATTGGGGCTAAATGATGAATCTGACTCTTAACAAGTTTCGATAATGGGCATCGATCGCCGACCGGTCAGCAAGAAAACAATTTTGGATTATGGATGTTTATTAAATTGGTTAATTTTGTATAATTATGATTTACGTAAGCGATAAAGCAAAAGAGAAAGTAAGAGCATTAATGGAAGAAGGTTCCGTTGCTAAGGACAATTTTATACGCGTTTCTGTGGTTGGCGGGGGCTGCTCCGGATTAAGCTACAAGCTTGATTTTGATAATGAATCAAAACCAATGGACCAGGTCTTTGAAGATAACGGTATAAAAGTGGTTACGGATCTCAAAAGCTTTTTGTACCTGGTTAACACTACTTTAGAGTTCTCCGACGGACTTAATGGCAAAGGCTTCTATTTCAATAATCCCAACGCTACACGCACTTGCGGCTGCGGTGAAAGTTTCGCGGTATAGAAATTCAACAAATCATTTTTCAGCAGGAAAAGAGGGCTAAAAAAGAAAAAACCCGCCTTTGCGGGAATTTTCATGCAGTTGGTTTCGGCTAAATATGTTGAACCTTAACCAGAAATTTGATTTCTAAGGAAGGTTGTTTCATTAAGAGAAGCGAAAATAGGAGAAAATGTTTTGTTAAAAAAATTTTTATTTCCTGATTGACAGGAAAGAAAAACCGGCATTTTTTAAAAACTGCTCACAGTTGATGATGCGCCGTTCACTTATTAACAATATCACTTATTTTCGCGCCCATGTGGGCAGTTTGCAAAAAAGAACTCAGACAATTTTTTAGCAGCTTAACGGGTTATATCGCCATCATTGTTTTTTTGTTGATGAATGGTTTATTGCTCTTTGTTTTTCCAGCCACCAATATTTTTGATTTTGGCTACGCCACATTATCCAATTTTTTTGAACTCGCTCCATGGATATTATTGTTACTCATTCCTGCCATCACCATGCGCATTTTATCGGAAGAATTTCGCACCGGCACTTTTGAAGTATTGCAGACAAAACCATTGAGCAAATGGCAGGTTGTGTGTGGAAAATATTTTGCAAGTCTTATCGTCGTCATTATCGCATTGTTGCCAACGATCGTTTATTATTTTTCCATTCAAGAACTCTCCGCGCAAAACGGAATCGACACAGGTGCCACGATCGGTTCTTATATCGGCTTACTTTTTCTCGCTGCTGTTTTCGTAGCCATTGGAATTTGTTGCAGCAGTTTTACCAATAATGCAGTTGTCGCATTTATTGCTGCCGCATTTTTTTGTTTTATCATTTATAGCGGATTTAATGCAATCAGCGCCATTCCTACGTTTGCGGCAGGTGCAGATTATTATATCGAAATGCTCGGTATTGATTTTCATTATCGCAGCATTAGCCGTGGTGTGATCGATTTACGTGATGTGATCTATTTTCTCAGCATCATTTTTTTCTTTTTAACGTTTACCAATAGAAATCTCGCTAAACGATAATCAGCAATGAACAAAATCACTTCTTCAAATCTGTGGTGGATCTGGTTGCTGATCATTATCATCGCCGTAAATTATATCGCCTCGCAGTTTCATTATCGCATTGATCTTACCAAAGAAAAAAGATACACCTTAAGCCAGCCTACAAAACGATTATTAAATAATCTTGATGATAATATCAATGTGGATGTTTTTTTAAAGGGCGATCTGAAATCCGGGATAAAAAAATTAGCCAAAAGCACAGAAGAACTATTGCAGGAATTTAAAGAATATGGAAATGGAAAAGTACATTTTCGTTTTTTCGATCCATTGACTGAACTTGATGATTCCGCAAAAAAAGAACTGGTTGATTCACTGAACAGAATGGGCATTCAGCCTTCAACACAGGTTGCTCAATCAAAGAAAGGCGAGGAACAAAATGAACGCATTGTTCTTCCCGGAGCGATTGTAAAATACAAGGACAGGATTTTTCCCGTGAATTTATTAAAAGGCGTGAGTAATACTGATGAAAACAATTTGTATAATAACGCCGAAGCTTTGCTCGAATATAAATTTGCCAATGCTATTGATAAGATCACGCAAAAGCGCGTGCCGGCAATTGCGTATGTATTGGGCAATGGCGAGCCCCTTGATCTTACTGTGTATAACCTGGTGGAAGGTATGCGCAATAATTACCATTTTGGTATCATTAAGCTGGATAGCATTCAAACCATTCCTTCCGAACTCAGCGCCATATTGATAGTAAAGCCAACAAGAAAATTCACCGACACTGAAAAATTGAAACTTGATCAATATGCAATGCATGGCGGAAACATCATTTACATGATCGATAACTTGTACGCGGAGATGGATAGTTTACGTTTGGACAAAGAAACCCTGGCTTATGATCGCGGGTTGAATTTAGAAGATCTTTTTTTCAAATACGGCGTTCGCGTTAACCAGGATCTGGTGGAAGACATGCAATGCGCTTCCATCAATTTTGTAATAGGCAATCCAGGCGGCAAACCACAGATGCAACTTTTGCCCTGGCCATATTTTCCATTGCTTACCGGAAGCCTGACGCATCCTATCTCGAAAAATCTCGATCCCGTTTACGCAAAATTTTCGAACTCCATTGACACTGTTAAAGCCAACGGAATTCAAAAGACGGTTCTGCTACAGACCTCAAATAATGGGAGAACCATTTCAACACCGGCGATCATCAGTTTTGAAAGCGTAAAAGTCGCCAACGACCCGAAAATTTTCAACCAGCCGAATATTCCTGTTGCTGTCTTGCTGGAAGGGAAATTTCATTCTTTATATGCCAACAGAATTTCTTCTGCCATGATTGATACACTTGCTAATATTTATAAACAACCGTTTTTGGCTTCAGCAGAAAAACCGGCAAAAATAATTGTTTGCGCAAGTGCAGGGATTGTGATGAATGATAATACACAGCGCGGACCGACACCGATGGGTTACAATAAAGACGTTGATTTTACTTTTGCCAACCAGGATTTTATTCAGAACTGTTTCGATTATCTCACGGGTTCATCCGGCATTTTAGAGGCACGCTCAAAAGATTTTACACTCCGTTTACTCGATCCAAAAAAAGTAGAAGACAATCGCTCAATGTGGCAATTCATTAATATCGTTCTTCCATTATTATTAGTGATCATTTTCGGATTCATTTATCAGGCGTTAAGAAAAAGAAAATATGGCTGATCGATTTAAGCACTGACGGTGAGCCATAAAATGATAGTTATGGGTTGAAAAATAAACCATTCAATTCATGGTCCGCAGTTCATCGCTGATCACTCATACTTAACCACTAACTCTTATCTTTACTGCATGGCTCCATCGCAAATTACTTACCTGACCTTTGGAATAGTTTTGATACTGGCTGTGGTGTTCGACCTCGGATTGCTTAGCAAAAAGGGCAAGACCGTAACGATGAAAAAAGCGCTGGTGCAAACCGGTTTTTGGATTCTCCTGGCGCTGGCTTTTTTTGGTTTTTTATGGTACGAGCAGGGACACAAAACAGCGATTGAATATTTGAGCGCTTACCTGATGGAATGGAGCCTGAGCATTGATAATATTTTTGTGTTCATTCTCATTTTTTCTTTTTTTAAGCTGAATGAAAAATATTTTGCAAGGGTTTTATTAATCGGAATTTTGATCGCGATCATTTTACGGATCATTTTTATTACGGTAGGCGTTGCGCTGGTGGCAAATTTTCACTGGATCCTGTATATTTTCGGGGCGATCCTGATTTATACGGGTATCAGTATGTTCACGGCAAAAAAAGATGAGGGAGTCAACCTGGAAGAAAATAAAGTGTATAAATTTTTAAAAAGATTCCTTCCCGTCACTTCCGAAGATGGCAACGGCAAACTGGCAATAATAAAAAATGGAAAAAAAATGTACACCAGCATTTTTGTTGTGATTATCTTGCTTGCGACGACAGATCTTATCTTCGCGATAGACTCCATCCCTGCCGTTTTTGGTATCACGCAAGAGCGACTGGTGATCTACACTTCAAATATTTTTGCAGTGCTTGGTTTACGTTCATTATTTTTTTTATTGCGAGGAGCGGTCAACAAATTCACTTATCTGCAACAAGGCATTGCCGTTGTACTTATTTTTATCGGCTTAAAAATGCTTTCAGAAATATTGGGTATCAATATCTCCATTTATATTTCTTTGCTGGTAATAATTTTGTGTATCGGCATCGCTATATTGATCTCGGTGATGAGACAAAAAAATAAACTGGTATAAACTTATAGGATATGGGAATAATTTTAGATATTTCTTTTTGTTCTGTGTCTTGGCGCATTATTACCTTAAGGCAGTCGATTGGCCGCACACTCGTCTGTCAGCAATTCTATTCAGCAGGTTGCCATTCGCCTCTCATCACCCGTATTCACTATTAATGAACCATTGAAATACTTCATTGATCATATTAACACCATCGTATCAGGAAAATTTCTTTCCCTTCATCAAAATGATTTGATTGAACATTTGCTTACCGATAGCCGGAGGCTGATCTTTCCAAACACAACTTTGTTTTTTGCATTAGGCGGAGCAAGAAGAAGCGGTAATCAATTTGTAGAAGATCTATATCAGCGCGGAGTCCGCAACTTTGTGGTTGATAATAAAAACGATATTGAAGATCATCAAGAAGCCAATATTATTTTGGTTGAAAATAGCTTGAGCGCCTTACAGCAACTTGCATCCTTTCATCGTCAACGATTTGATTTTCCTGTCATTGGCATAACTGGCAGCAACGGGAAGACAATTGTGAAAGAGTGGTTGAATCAATTGCTGGAAGATGATTACCATATTGTACGCAGTCCACGAAGTTACAACTCGCAGATTGGCGTTCCGCTCAGTGTCTGGCAGATCAATGAAACACATGAAATGGGGATTTTTGAAGCCGGGATTTCACGACCGGACGAAATGAAAGAATTGGAGAAGATCATTCAACCAACAATCGGAATTTTTACAAATATCGGCGAAGCACACAGTGAAGGGTTTAAAAACATTCAAAATAAGATCCATGAAAAATTGTTGCTCTTCAACCATGCAAAAACAATTATTTATAACAGTGATGATAAAAATATATCATTAGAAATTTCGGCATCAAAAAATAAATATGAATTGATTGATTGGGGGAAAAATCAATCTGCAAAAATCAGGATTAAAAATGTCAATAAAGATCATGGCCGTACCACCATTGATTTTGAAAATTTTTCATTAACAATTCCTTTCACGGATGATGCCTCTGTCGAAAACGCAATCACCTGTATTTGCGCATTATTGTATTTAAAAATCCCGGTTGAGCAGATCAGGGAAAAGTTGTTGCGCCTTTCCCCGGTTTCCATGCGGCTCGAACTTAAAAGTGGAATTAATAATTGTTCTGTTATTAATGATAGTTACAGCGCAGATATCAATTCATTGAAAATAGCTCTTGATTTTATGTTGCAGCAACAGCAGCACAAAAAACGAACAGTTATATTATCTGATATCCTGGAAAGCGGAAAAGAAGAAAGAAAATTGTACGATGAAGTTGCTCAATTACTAGTGCAAAAAAAAGTGGATCGCCTGATTGGAATTGGAGTGAAGATCAGCGCTGAAAAAGAAATATTTCATGCAATTAATGAAACTGATTTTTATGTGGATGCGGATCAATTCAAAAAAGATTTTCATCGCTTGCATTTTAGGGAAGAGACCATTTTATTAAAAGGTGCGCGCATTTTTGAATTTGAAACCATTGACAGGTTATTATCGGAGCAAATTCATCAAACTGTTTTGGAAATCAACCTGAATGCAATGGCTCATAATTTAAAACAATATCAGCGGTTGCTTAAGCCATCAACGAAATTGATGGCGATGGTGAAAGCCTTTTCTTATGGTGGGGGAAGTTTTGAGATCGCCAATCTGCTTCAGTTTCATAAGGTGGATTATCTCGCTGTTGCATATGCAGATGAAGGAATTGATTTAAGAAAATCTGGCATCAATTTACCGATAATGGTGATGAATCCTGAGATCACCACTTTTGATGCATTGATACAATATCAACTCGAACCCGTAATTTATTCTTTTCGTTTACTGAATTTATTTGATGGCTTTTTAAAAAAAGAGGGCATCCGACAGTTTCCTGTCCATGTTGAGTTGGAGACAGGAATGAATCGTTTGGGATTTTCTTTACAGGAAATTACTGCATTGATCGCCGCGCTGAGAAATGCTTCATTTAAAATTCAATCTGTATTTAGTCATCTGGCGGCAAGCGAAGAAACGCAGCAGGATCAGTTTACAAAACATCAGGCTGCATCATTTTTTCATGCAGCAATTGAAATTCAATTGGGAATTGGTTATTCTTTCATCAAACACATTGAGAACTCCGCAGCAATTGTTCGTTACCCCGAATTTCAATTTGATATGGTTCGTTTGGGCATTGGCTTATATGGAATTGACAGCGCAGTATCTCCGCATGTAAATCTGCAGGAAGTATCAACATTGAAATCAACAATTGCGCAAATAAAGCATTTAGCAGATGGAGACACGGTTGGTTATAACAGAAAAGGAATGGCAGACGGCAAAACAACCATTGCAACCGTCGGCATCGGTTACGCTGACGGATACCCCCGTATCTTAGGCAATGGAAATGGTAAAATGTTGGTGAAGGGACGTCTTGCCCCGGTGATCGGAAGTGTTTGCATGGATATGACGATGATCGACATTACCGGAATAGCGGATGTGCATGAAGGTGATGAAGTCATCATTTTTGGAAAACAATTATCAGTTGAACAATTGGCCAAATGGGCGCAAACAATTTCATACGAGATATTAACCGGCGTTTCACAAAGAGTGAAAAGGGTTTATTTTGAAGAGTAGAGAATGATATACTGATGTGATACAAGCCATGAGATGAAAAATAGATATGGTTCAATTGAGCTTTTATTATAAATTTTGGAATTGAAAAACGCCACGCGGTAAACTCCACATTGAAAACTGCTATATTTGCGCCTTAAATATTAATAGTGAAATTAAGAACTGTATTTTTTATTGTATTGCTCATCATCATTGCAGATCAAACATTGAAGATTTGGGTGAAGACACATATGCCGATTAGCCATACGGTTTATCCCTATGAGCTTCCGGTTTCAAAGTATGATAATGGAATAAAAGTCCTGGGGGAAAAATTTCAGATATATTTTGTAGAGAATGAAGGCATGGCCTGGGGATGGCAATTTGGCGGCGATTGGGGAAAAACGGCGCTAACACTTTTCAGGATGATGGCTGTGCTCTTTGGAATTTTCTATATCCAATCCATCATTCAAAAAAAATATCATAAAGGTTTTATTATTTGTGTCGCCTTGATTTTTGCCGGAGCACTGGGCAATTTGATTGACAGCATGTTTTATGGATTGATATTTGAAAAAAGCTCAGTTGATTATGTTGCCAGAATGTTTCCAAAACATGGCTATGCGGGATTTCTTCATGGAAGGGTAGTGGACATGCTATATTTCCCAATCGTTAAAACGCACTATCCATCATGGTTCCCGGTTTGGCATGGTCAGGATTTTGAATTCTTTAGCCCGGTTTTTAATATCGCTGATGCTTCTATTTCCGTTGGTGTTATTGCTATTCTTCTTTTTCAGAGAAGATTTTTCAAAAAAAATCCTGACGAAAAACACACAACCATCGAAACATCTACCAATGTTAATGATACCCTACAGGTCTCTTGATAAATACAGTTGACCGAAATAAGATTAAAAACCCTCAATAATTATTGAGGGTTTTTTCATGACTAAACTAAAAGAATTATTGTAACAGCTTAATAACGCGGTTTGCGGTGATATTATTTTCATAGCGCACCTGTAAAATATAAGTTCCCGATGGAAGGTTGCCAAGATCATAGATCTTAATGTTGTTTAATCCTTGCATTACCGACTGTTTTTGAATTTTTATTGTTCGCCCATAAATATCAGTCAATGTAATCACAGCGACATCTGTATTAGGCGCGGTCATTTCAAATGAAATAAAATCATTGAAGGGATTCACTACCGCATGCACATCAAAATTTATGGTGGTATTGCTTATCAAAATGATATTACTGTATTTATAATAGCCATTGTTTACCATTTTGATCCGGTAATACGTTAACCTGCTGACGATTTTTGAGTCAGTGAAATGATAGCCCGTTTGCAAATTGGAACTTCCATTTCCTTCAACATTGCCAACCGCTTCATAATTTACCTGGTCGTAACTTCTTTCAATAATATAATTTGTATTTGCCAATTCGTTAGAAACCACCCACTGCATCATCGCAAAATCATTATTTAATTCTCCTTTGAAAGAAATAAAATTCGCCGGAAGAATTACCATGCAATTGACCCCTTTAACCAATTTAGGAGTTGCGGTGGCAAAGGCACAATTGCTATTGCTCAGATTTGCCGTTGTACTTGCAACAGTTATCCTGTAAAGAATTGAGGTGTCGGCCGAGAGCAAACGATAATAACGCGCCACAGTATATTCATACTGATTATCTGTTGAATTATAAACCGGAACACTTGAACCACTTGCTGCCTGCCCGGTCGTGTCAATTCCGGGTGATCCCCACGTGACACCTCCATCAGTGCTTTGCTGTAATTGCCACTGAATATAATTATTAAAGAAGGAATTGACCTGGAATCTAACGGTGTCATCTGAGCCGATACATAATGTATCCGGTTTATTGGGTGTAAGGATCATGTTGGGTGAACAGGTAGCCACACCGATATCATCAATTGCCCAGTCATTACCACCACCACCGGGTGCATTGTTGCGGATATTAATGATCATGCTTGTTTGCGTTGGTCCGGTTTCGTAAGTAAATCCTTTTTGAACCCATTGTCCGCTATATTTTATATCACCGGTTGTATAATAGTCGTATCCATTGATATTGAAAGTAAGATTTGGATGAACACCGGATGAATCTGCTGCCGCTGTTGGAATATAACCTGAACCAGTTGCCCCGGTTCCATTACTATCACAGCCGCATTTCGAGCAAATATTTCTAAACCAGGCCGTGTACTGATAATAAGTGCTCGGACAAAGATTATAAATGGTATCAAGAAATGCAGTGTCGGTTCTGTAAGATGCGTTGATCACCACCATGTACCCGCCCTTGGTACCGGCATTATCATCTGTTGCAGGATTTCCCAATAAAGGATTTATGGCTCCGGTGTGGTCACCTATAATATCCCACACACTAAAAATTCTGTGAGATGGTGATTGTGAATTATCAGGATAAGCCCATGTGTTTAGTATTGAATATCCGGTTGCTGCAGTCGTTCCCCCACTTGTATTATTTGATACCCCGTAATAATAGTCATTTGGCATTCCTGCCGTACTTGAAAAAGCGGAATATGTATAATTTGAGGGGACTTTACTGGAAGCGGCCCTGTCTTTTATATTTCCGGAACCGAAAGTTCCTCCGAATTCAGAAATGATAGCATTAGCCCCGACAGTGTTACTGCAAATTCCATAATTCTTATAAGCAATAATTGTATCTGCAGGAAATGTAATTGTGCTGGTTGTTGTAAGCGTACTATTTCTATAAGTGAATGTTCCGTAGCCAACAGGAACTGCTGTTCCATATGGAATTGCATTGCTGACCGTAACACGGTAAGACGCAATCATAATACATGTAGCGCCATAAAAGCTTGGCTTGCTTGTGTTGGCAACTGAACCCCCCGTCACTGAATTTGCACCTGCACCTAAATTGATGGTGACCGCAGAACCGGTAATTGTTCCGGCATCATCACCGGAAGCATCTGTGAATTGTTGATATATTTTTCCTTCATTAGTCAACACTCTTAATGTACCCGGAATATAGGTGGTGTTAAGCGGAATATTATCCGTAAAAGAACTTGTATAAGCAATGTTTGATCTTACTACAAAAGTGGCTCGGATTTCCAAAATGTCTCCGGGTTCTATTGTCCCGCCATTTGTTCCTTTAGTGACATTAACATAACTCTTTCCATAATCTACAGTAGCGGCAGTGGCAACAGCGTCAGCAACACAAATGCTAAAGGTCCAGTTGTTTCCTGCAGGTATTCCGGTATTCGTGTTGGTGTATATCCTTATATAATACGTAGCGCCGATTGTTAATCCTGATCCTCCCACTGCAAGCGCAGAATTAAAAACCAAAGAATTTGCAGTAGCAGTTCCGGTAATACAGCCAAGTGATGTAAAGCTGGCACAGCTTCCAGAAAGCAATTGTATTATTGGTATGGCAGCTTTAAGACTTGATCCTAAACTACTAATGGTAATGATCGGATAATGTGATGTTGCGACAAAACTGTACCACACATCTGCAGAGGAAGCGTTACCACAGGTTCCCGGAACAGCAGCGGTGGAGGTTGCACCTTTAAGCGCCTGAAAATTAAGATTAGAACATGTTGCGTTTTCAGTCAATATCGTAGCCGCGCTACAATTATCATTAACAGGTTGAGCATACGCACCAAGAGAGATTAAGAAGAATGTGAGAAAACTTAAAAATCCCCTGGTATTAATAATACATAAGGGTAAATTTGTTTTCATTGGATTGGATTTCTTTGGTTCAATAGGGTTTTGGACTCTTGGGCTAGTACTTCAAAACTACTCTTTAATTTGATCAAAATCAATAGTAAAAAATTCACTCATTATACGTAGAAACTTTACTATTCGAGATGCAAAACCTTTAAGGTAATTTGCATTGAAATATATGATTGTTAGCGAGCTAATCGCTTGCAGCTGTATAAACCCTAAATCCACATATCCTTTATGAAAAATTACCTCCTGTTTTTTTTCATCTTCATTTTCTTTTGTAAAGAACAAAAAATCTTTGCACA
Source organism: Chitinophagales bacterium (assembly GCA_021323755.1). GTDB lineage: Bacteria > Bacteroidota > Bacteroidia > Chitinophagales > Chitinophagaceae > Puia. Next base: position 30,200 of record JAJPKJ010000012.1, read on the forward strand.
AAACTCTGTCACTTTCAATAACCAGGTTTTTAAAATAGATACTTTATATCCCGCAGCAAAAAATAAAGGAACTTGTAATTGCCAGCCCTCAAACAAATGGTACGGATTTAGTTTTCCCTGGGAAATCACTTATGGTCCTGATGATTCCTTATGGGTTACAGAAGCTCATGGTTACAGAATCTATAAAATCAATCCCGGCGATAAAGGATACAGATTGGTTGCTGACCTGAATAGTTTAAAAGATTTCAATTATTACAAGCCGATAATCGCTTCTACATCTACAACAGCGGTCGCCGCACAAGGCGGAATGGAAGGTTTGGCCATTCATCCGCTATTTACAAGCGGCAAACCATATGTATATGTAGTGATGGTTTATCATTTGAATAATACAAGCGGGGAGCCTACTATCGTTTCTGACAGCGGCAGCCTGAGCACCAATAATAATCTTTGCGATGGAACCAGTAATGATGGGCATCCATGTTTTTATACATCGAAAGTGTTGAGATTCACTTATGATTTTGCAACAGGCACACTGGGTTCAATGCAAGTAATGCTGGATGGCTTAGACGGAAGTAATGACCATAATTCCGGCAGATTAAAAATCAGTCCCGTTGGTGCCGAAGCTGACGGAAATTATTATTTGTATTATACCATCGGTGATATGGGGGCGGGACAATTTAATAATGCATCAAGAATAAATAATGCGCAGGACTCAGATATTTACGAAGGGAAAGTTTTGCGATTGAATACTGAAAAAGATGGTGATGCAGCCAATCCTTCAGATCCTTACAATCAATGGATACCAAACAGCAATCCCTTCATTAGTTCAATTACAGGATTTCGGACCGCTGTTTTTTCTTACGGTCATCGGAACAGCCAGGGGTTAGTGTGGGCAAATATTAGCGGCAATTGGATATTGTATAATTCCGAACATGGAGATAAATCGGATGATGAAGTCAATATCATTCATGCAGGGCATAATTACGGATGGCCAAAAGTTGCGGGAATGTGTGATGATAATTACAACGATACTGATGCCAACGTTAATAACGATTACCTCGCTAATAAATTAGTTCATAACGAACACAGTTTTTGCCAGACACATACTATAACCGAACCGATATTCTCATTTTTTAATGTTGGTGGATTAAGTGTTCCTTCCGGAAGTGTCAGTAATTACACCTGGCCAACAATCGCCCCTTCTAGCATTGATTATTATGATAACTCTGCCATCCCCGGATGGAATAATTCTTTGTTGGTCACATCATTGAAATTGGGAATGTACAGGTTGAAATTAAAAGCCGATGGGAGTGGAATTGACAGCACAAGTACACCGCAGATCACCGACACGATCGCCTATCTGCATGGATACCGTATTCGTGATATTGCAATTGCACCAACTGGTGACACGATTTTTTTGGCCATTGATAGTTCCGGCTCAACATCCGGCCCAACGGGCGGTTTCAGTGGAACTACCGTCAATGTCACCAATCCCGGATTTATTTTGCGAATGGTTTATATCCGCACGTTAGCATTGGAACCCTTTACGCCGGTTTCATCACCGGTAAATAATCGAAGCTCCGTGCTGGTCTACCCCAATCCTGCTTCCACTTATTTAAAAGTATTGAGCGCTGCGGGAACACATAAACCATTAGTAGCGCAAATCTTTGATGTTTCAGGTAGAATGATGATACAAAAAACAACTGATGATGACAGCTTCAGTATCGACGTTAGTCACTTGCCAAATGGGGTTTATATTTTTCGATTATATAATGGTTACGGCGGAAATCTTGATACAGAAGAAATATTAATTCAGCGATAAACCTTTTGGGAAAAGGAGTTAGCATAAAGAAGGTAGAAGATGGAATAAATCAACTACTGACCGCCATATTCACTTCAATCATTTTATTTCTCCAACCATATTGGCAGGCACAACCCATTCATCAAATTGTTCCGGGGTCACATAACCCAATTTAACTGCCATTTCTTTTAATGTAGTTCCTTCTTTGTGTGCTTTTTGAGCGATCTCTGCCGCTTTATAATATCCGATCTTAGTATTGAGAGAAGTAACTAGCATCAAACTATTATCAACATGCTTTCTTATATTGGCTTCGATCGGTTCAATACCAACTGCACATTTATCATTAAAAGAAACACAGCCATCACCAATCAATCTTGCACTGAGCAAAAAATTATAGATCATCATTGGTTTAAATACATTCAACTCAAAGTGACCCGTTGCTCCTCCGATATTAATAGCTACATCATTGCCCATTACCTGCGCGGCGATCATCGTTAATGCTTCACATTGGGTAGGGTTTACTTTCCCTGGCATGATAGAAGAGCCCGGTTCATTATCAGGAATAAAAATTTCGCCGATGCCGCTGCGTGGGCCAGATGATAACATCCGGATATCATTGGCGATCTTCATCAAACTAACTGCCACGGTTTTCAAAGCGCCATGCGCTTCCACAATCGCATCATGTGCAGCAAGTGATTCAAACTTATTTTCGGCAGTAATAAAAGGCAATCCCGTTAAATCGGCGATTTTTTTTGCGACATTAACAGCATAATCCGGTGGAGTATTGATACCCGTGCCGACTGCAGTTCCCCCCAGCGCCAACTCCGATAAATGTGCTAAAGTGTTTTTTATTGCTCTCAACCCATGATCTAACTGTGACGCATATCCGCTGAATTCTTGCCCAACGGTCAATGGCGTGGCATCCATGAAATGCGTACGACCAATTTTTACCACATGCATGAATGCTTTACTTTTTGCCGCAAGCGTATCTTTCAATTTCTCAATTCCCGGAATGGTAGTCTCCGCCAAGATCTTGTACGCGGCAATATGCATAGCTGTTGGAAAAGTATCGTTTGATGATTGTGATTTATTAACGTCATCATTAGGATGAATGAATTTTTCTTTGTCTATTAATTTTCCGCCATTCAATACGTGTGCCCGGTAAGCGATCACTTCATTCACATTCATATTGCTTTGTGTTCCGCTTCCTGTTTGCCAAACCACCAAAGGAAATTCATTATCTAATTTCTTGTCTAAAATCTCATCACACACTTTGCCGATAAGATCAGATTTTTCTTTTGGCAGGACTCCTGCTTCCAGGTTTGTCAATGCTGCCGCCTTTTTCAAGTAAGCAAATGCGCGAATGATCTCTTTGGGCATTTTATTAATATCCTGCGCAATCCTGAAATTATCAATGCTGCGTTGCGTTTGCGCCCCGTAATATGCATCAACGGGCACTTTCACTTCGCCCATCGTATCTTTTTCTATCCTGAATTCCATACAAAGATTGTTTTGAGGCACAAATGTAAACAGGGATTTGTTATTAGTATTTATTTTTCCAGTTGGGATACAATTATTTTTTCAAAGCCGGCAGATACTAATTCGTCAATTTGCAATAGGTTTGATGTCAGATAAACAGGATTATGCAGAAATTTATTACTGTTATTATTTTACTCGTCGCATACTACGCCAATGCGCAGCAATCTTTGTCGACTGGTCATCAAAATGACAGAAAGAAATTTCATGGTGACTGGCTGATTGATCCGGTTCAGCAAAAAGCAGCAGTATATAAAAGTGAAGATGGGAAAAACATCATACTCGATAACGGTTTAGTGAAAAGAGTTTTTCGCATTCTCCCAAATGTTGGCTGTATTGATTATGAAAATTTGAGTAACGGACAACAATTGTTGCGTGCAATAAAACCAGAAGCGAAAATTATCATTGATAAGGTAGAATATGATATTGGCGGACTTCATGGACAAACGGAAAACGCATATTTACTACCTGAGTGGGTTGATAAATTTTCAACTGACAAAAGAGATTTTCAATTCTTAAAATTTGAAGTAGATAACATCAAAGCTTTTATTCATTGGAAACCCAAAGGGTGGGCAATGAATAAGAATCAACCGACCGGCAAAACGCTTTCATTCTTTTTTCAATCATTATTACCAGAGCTGAAAAATATTATCGTCAAAGTAAATTATGAATTATACGATGGAATTCCATTACTCATAAAATCAGTTGCTGTGGAAAATGGATCTGATCATATCATTACCGTGGATCGCGTTGTGAATGAAGACCTCGCATTGGTTGAAGAAGAAAGCGCCGTGGTTGGGTCAACTGCACAAATCAAAAAACAACATGGAATTTATGTTGAAACAAATTATGCATTTAATAATGCGATGCGTTACGATATCAGCGACCAAACCACGCATTGGAAAGCAGACGCAGTTTATACCTCGCAGGTAAATTATGATTTTCAAACACCATGTTTGCTGGAAGTATATCCTGAAAAGGTTACTGGCGTTGAATTACAATCAAATGAAATTTTTAATTCAGTTCGCACCTGCGAATTGTTAATGGATAGCTATGATCGTGAAAGAAGGGGATTGGCAATAAGGAAAATGTACAGATCGATTGCGCCATGGACAACGGAGAATCCGGTATTCATGCATTTGGTGAGTAAAAATGACCAAGAAGTGAATGATGCGATTGACCAATGTGCAGCAACAGGATATGAAGCCGTGATACTAAGTTTCGGAAGTCATTGCGATATGGAAGATACCTCTGCTCAAAACATCAGGCGATGGAAAATGCTGAGCGATCATGCTCATGCGCAAAATATTTTAATAGGCGGTTATTCATTATTCAGCTCGCGAAAAATCAGTGACGAAGATGATGTGATAGATCCGATAAGCGGAAAACCTGATGCTGCCGCATTCTTCGGCAATGCGCCCTGTTTGGGCAGTAAATGGGGTTTGGCTTATCTCAGCAAACTAAAGTATTTTATCAGTAATACCGGTTTTGACATTTTTGAAAATGATGGTCCTTATCCCGGCGATGTTTGCGCCTCGACAAAACATCCGGGACATAAAAACCTGGACGATAGTCAGTGGAAGCAAATGCAATTGCAGAAAGGATTATATCATTGGTGCAATGAGCATGGTGTTTATGTAAATGCTCCAGATTGGTATTTTTTAGATGGCACCAATAAGATTGCGATTGGCTATCGTGAAGTGAATTTTTCTTTGCCAAGGGAAGATCAAGAAATTTTGAACAGGCAAAATATCTATGACGGACTTTGGGAGAAAACACCTTCAATGAGTTGGGGATTTGTGCCGCTTACCAAATATCAGGGCGGTGGAGCAGAAGCTGTGTTGGAGCCGCTTTCAGAGCATTTGAAAGATTATGATCAATTAATGATGCAATATTATGGTGCTGGAGTTCAAGCCTGCTACCGTGGCCCGCGATTATTTGATAATGCGGCAACCAAACAAAAAGTAATCACGGTTATCAGTTGGTATAAAAAATACCGGGAGATCTTAAATTCGGATATCATTCATTTGCGACGCGCAGACGGAAGAGATTGGGATGGCATTATGCATGTCAACCCTCAATTAAAAACAAAAGCATTGATAATGCTGTATAACCCATTGAAAGAAAGGATCACAAGAACTATTACAGTTCCTTTGTATTATTCCGGATTGACAGCATTTGCATTGGTTCGTGAAAAAGAAAATGCGGCAAAAAGTTATTCTATAAATAGAAATTATGAAATTGAATTGCCTGTCACCCTGGATGCAGAAAGTTATACCTGGTTTGTGGTCAGTATGCCTGAGGGGAATAGCCATTAGCGTTTAGCAGGAATCAGACCATTGGAATTATATGCACTTTATCGTTAGCTTTCTGGAACCCAATAAAGTTTGGCCGAATGAGCGTGCCACGCAAGCGTGCCTGATCGAGATCCAAACGGAACCAAAAAATGACTTGAGGATTTGAAAATGTGGAAACGAATACAGCCAGCTAATGGCCAAGAAATAATGCATAACCGAAAATATACAAATATGAAAAAACTTCTTCCCGCCATATTTTTCTTCTTTTCTTCGATCGCCGTCGCCCAAAATTATCAACCAACATGGGAAAGCCTTGACAGCAGAGAAGTTCCCCAATGGTACCGTAATTGCAAGTTTGGGATCTTTATCCATTGGGGTGTATATTCTGTTCCGGCATTTTGCACAAAAGGAAGTTATGCCGAATGGTATTTAAATGGATTAATGACCGGCGATACTGCTCGATTAAGATATCATAAAGAAAAATTTGGCAACCGCAGTTACTATGATTTAGTGAATGATTTCAAAGCCGAATTATTTAATCCCGATGAATGGGCGAAAGTGATTGAAGCTTCGGGCGCAAAATATATTGTACTCACTTCAAAACATCATGATGGATTTTGTTTGTGGCCTAGTAAAGAGGCAAACCGAGATTGGGGATTTGCCTGGAATGCATTGGATGCAGGGCCTCACAGGGATTTACTCGGCGATTTGTTTACTGCAATCAGAAAAACTTCAGTGCATGCCGGAATGTACTATTCTTTGTACGAGTGGTATGATCCCTTATGGTTGAAAGACAGACCGAAATATGTTGCTGAACATATGTGGCCCCAAATGAAAGAGTTGGTGAATACTTACAAGCCCGATGTTTTTTGGACTGACGGCGACTGGGAAGCAACAGATACATTATGGAAGTCAAGAGAATTCTTAGCGTGGTTGTATAACGAAAGTCCGGTGAAAGACAAAGTAGTTACTTACGATCGCTGGGGAAGCGGCGTTCGGTTTCATCACGGTGAAGTATATACGCCCGAATACCAGCCTGAGTTGAGTTTTGATAATCATTACTGGGAAGAAAATCGCGGAATGGGATTTTCCTATGGATATAACCGTGAGGAAGATGCCTGGGATTATAACTCACCACAGTCATTGGTATTGCAATTAATAGATAAGGTAAGTCGTGGTGGAAATTTCTTGTTGGATATTGGGCCTGACGAACACGGAAAAATCCCGCCGATAATGCAGGAAAGACTTTTGCAGATCGGAGACTGGATGAAGATCAACCATGAGGCAATTTACAATACAATAATGTGGAAGAAATCTTCGCAGTGGAGTACAGGAAGAACAGATTACAAACCAAAAAACAGTAGCGGTGATCTGTTATTAAAACTCACCGTTGACCCTGATCCCGGTTATGCGGTCAAAGATTGTTTTTTCACCTATAACCCGACAGAAAATAATTTGTACGCCATTCTTCCCAGATACCCGTCAAACAAAAAAGTGATCCTGCACGAAATTCAATTACCGACGAATGCGAAAATTGAACTGCTCGAGACCCACGAATCATTATCCTGGGAGCAGCAGGGAAATGACCTGGCCATTCAATTGCCGGAATTCGATCCGAACAAAATAAAAAGTCAATATGCATTTGTCGTAAAGATCAATAATGCTGGCGCTTTTGCAGCAAAACCAATGGTAACGGTAAGTTATCCAGGTAATGCATTGAAACCTGCGATAACGATCAGTTCAGTAAACAATAATGCCGTTTACTATACACTGGATGGTACAATACCAACGCAAAATTCAATACCCTATACAAAACCATTTTCTGTGAATGAATCTGCATCATTAATGGTTCGTTCGTTTAGAAAAGAGGTGTTGCCCAGTGATGTGGTTACGGTGCCATTGAAAGTCTATGCATGGCAGCAATCTGAAAAACTTTCTGAGCTTAAGTCGGGTTTGAAAATGATCGCTTATGAATCAAATGATTTTCGGTCTGTTGAAGATCTGAATAAAGGAAGGATTGTGAAGAGCGAAATTGCAACTGATATATCTTTAAAAGATGCCTCTCGAAAGGAACAAGCCGGGTTATTATATCATTGCTACATTAAAATACCGGAAGATGGCATTTACAATTTTTATTTATCATCTGATGATGGGAGCAAATTATGGATAGGTCATGAATTGGTTGTAGATAATGATGGCTTGCATGGTGATGAGGGAAAAAATGGCCGGATTGCATTAAAAAAAGGGTATCATTCATTTAAGCTTGAATATTTTAATGGAACGGGAGAGGCCGCACTGCAATTGAAATACAGCATTAATGGCAGTACCGAAAAAGCGATACCTGCAGATTGGTTTTATTATCAACCATGAAAACCATTTCATAATAAATATTTAACCCAATTGTTTTTACTTTCATTATAAATTGCAAAGAAGTCTAATCAGGGTAGATATCTAAGGTATAAAATGTTTTATCGTTATGGATACGCGCAGAAGTTTTCTAAAAAAGACAGCATTATTATCAGGCGCTGTTGGCGTCGCTCAATTTATTCCATTATCAATTCAAAAAGCACTAGCCATAAATCCTGAGCCAGGAAGCACATATTTAGATGCAGAGCATATCGTGATACTAATGCAGGAAAACCGTTCCTTCGACCATGCCTTCGGAGCATTGCGTGGCGTGCGCGGTTTCAATGATCCACGCGCTTTTACATTACCCAATAAAAATAAAGTTTGGCTGCAGACAAATAATAAAGGAGAAACATTCTCTCCATTTCATTTGGATATCAAAGACACCAGAATAACCTGGATGGGTTCATTGCCACACGGTCGCAAGAGCCAGATGGATGCAAGAAATAATGGCAAATATGACAATTGGATAGAAGCAAAAAAATCCGGGGAACAAGGATATGATTCGATGCCCTTAACGATGGGTTATTACACACGCGAAGACATTCCATTTTATTATGCATTGGCAGATGCGTTCACAGTTTGCGATCAAAATTTTTGCTCCTCACTGACCGGAACAGATCCCAACAGACTTTATTTTTGGACGGGAACCGTGCGGGAAAGAATGCATGAATCGGCAAGACCTTTTGTACAAAATGATGATGTGGAAAATGGAGTAGAGTGGGAAACATTTCCCGAAAGATTGGAGCAACAGGGAATTTCATGGAAAGTATATCAAAATGAAATTGGCGTTGATGGCGGATTTACAGAAGAAGAAGATGTTTGGCTTGGAAATTTTGGCGATAATCCGCTGGAATATTTTAAACAGTATAATGTAAAACTTTCAAAAAGATATGTTGATCATCTGCCAAAAAAAATTGCGACCCTAAATGAAGAAATAGAAAATCTTCAATTGAAAATTAAATCAATGACTGCTGGAAGCAAAGAGTTGAAAGATGCGCAAAACGACTTAAAGTCGAAACAATATTTTTCAAGACTAGCAAAAGAAGATAAAGAGCGGTTTACGTCAGAAAAATTTGAAAATCTTAGTGAGTTCAAAAAAAATATTCATCATAAAGCCTTTGCGGTAAACGGTAAAGATCCGTATCAGCATAAGCTCGAGACTTTAGATTATGAAGATGGGAACACTGAACGAAAAATAAATATCCCCAAAGGAGATGTGCTGCATCAATTCAGAGAAGATGTGAATACCGGGAAATTGCCGACGGTCTCGTGGTTGGTTGCCCCAGAGTTTTTTTCCGATCATCCGAGCGCACCATGGTTCGGGTCATGGTATTTATCTGAAGCAATGGATATTCTTACAAAAAACCCCGAAGTGTGGAAGAAGACAATTTTCATTCTCGCCTATGATGAAAATGATGGATATTTTGACCACGTTCCGCCCTTTGTAGCTCCCGATCCTCGAAATCCGGCAACTGGTAAGGCTTCCGCAGGGATTGATACAACCGTTGAACATGTTCGCAATCCGCAGGACTCGCCGGGTTCTATCGGTCTTGGTTACCGGGTGCCGTTAGTGATCGCTTCTCCGTGGAGTCGCGGCGGTTGGGTCAATTCTCAGGTTTTCGATCATACGTCAACCTTGCAATTTTTAGAAAATTTCTTGAGTAAGAAATTCTCTAAAAAAATTGAAGAGTCAAATATCAGTATATGGCGGCGCGCGGTTTGTGGCGATTTTTCATCTGTCTTTCATCCATATAACGGTGAAAAAATGACTGAACTTCCTTTTCTTGCAAAGAATAGATTTATTGAAGGAGTTCATAAAGCGAAATTCAAAAAAATGCCGGACAATTACAAAGCACTTAGCGCCGCAGAAATTGCATTGGCTAATAATGATCCCCATTCATCTTTGTATATGCCAAAACAGGAAAAAGGAATTCGCCCTTCCTGTGCATTGCCTTATGAGTTGTATGCAGAAGGAAAGTTGAGTGATGATAAAAAAATATTTAGCATTGAAATGAAAGCTGCGAATAAAATTTTTGGTGATCAATCTGCCGGATCGCCCTTTAGCGTTTATTCTATAAAAAAATATGGCGCTGAAAAATTGCGATTATGGTCCTACAGCGTGGCGGCGGGTGATTCTTTAAAGGATGATTGGGACATTAATGATTTTGAAAACGGTACCTACGGTTTGTGTGTGTACGGACCGAATGGATTTTTCAGACAATTCATTGGCGATACGAATGATCCGATTATTGATATTTCTTGCGGATATCATCGGCACTCAAGCAACGACAATCTAACAGGAAATATTGAATTAAAAATTTCAAATACAGATGCTAAATCTGTGAGCGTTGAGATAAATGACAATGCATATAAAAATGCCAGCATCACCAAAACGATTGATGCAAAAAATGCGGACGCAAAAATATTACTCGATCTTAATAAAAGTCATGGCTGGTACGATTTTACAGTAAGGATTGCGGGTAATAAGGTATTTGAAAAAAGATATGCTGGTCATGTTGAAACCGGATCCGCATCACATAGTGATCCGTTGATGGGCGGTGTTGTTTAATAATGACACAAACGATAAAATGGATTCTTCGTCAATACCTGATTTTATCCCGATGAATGTTTCGCATCGGCGAACCAGGGATGCGCATAAGAATTACTGAAGCTGGTATCAAAATATTTGATTTAATTTTCCGGCGATATTAATATTTTGAACCATTTGCGAAGATCAATGATGATAAAATTTTTATTCTCTGCTTTAGCAATAATTTATTCGCCGGCATTTTCTTTCGGGCAAAATAATTCCAAAATTTTTTGGCATGAAGATTTTTCGTCTGGTAAACTGCCTGCGGGTTGGTACATTCCCATCGTTGGGAAATGGGACCCACAGTGGGTGGTAACGAATCAACCTTATCCGGGTTCATATGAATATCAGCAGCAGGCGCCGCCGATCGCCTCAAAAAGCCGTGGCTATCATTTGCAATTTCAGGCAGGATATTTTACTGATGAAGATGTGGAGACCTGGATAAAAAAGAAAGAATATCCGGATGGCTATGTTGTATCAGCGCCCATCAACTGCTCTGCAAAGCAATCCGTGATCCTGAAATTTCAACAAACATTTCGCTGGTGGAATCATGGTGCAAATGATACTGCCGGATTATTTGTGGGTGTTAGTACCGACAGTATTCACTGGCAGCAATGGGATGTTCGCGGAACTTCGAGAAGTGCAATGGATATGTTCAACCCGCAATCAGAAGAAATAAATATTTCACGATGGGCGGCAAATCAACCAAGAATATTTTTACGTTTTTATTGGAAAGGGTTACAAGCATGGTATTGGATGGTTGATGACATAGAGTTAAGTGAAGCATACACACAGGATGCGTCCGTGGCAGGGCTTACAAGCCATAGCGAGCAGGACAATGTTTTTAAAAAAGATGATGAGCTGATCTTACGGATAAAAAATTCCGGAGCGAAGATCATCAATAAGGATTTTGTTATTGTATGTAATATAGACCATGATAGAGATATTTCGGCAACTGTTGATGCGAGTTCAAATTCCTTACAACCTGGCGAACAACGAGATGTTCACTTTCCGAAAATTGATCTGGCTAATTCTCCAACCCACACGCTGAAATTCGATCTGCATTATAATGACGATGAAAATCCATCGAACAATTCATTGATCATAAAACTGGACGCAGCGGCAACATCGCTGGGCAAGATGACAAACGTTAAGACGAATAATAATGAATTTATTTTTTCATCCGGCATTACCAAAGTAAAAGTGATCTTTTATCGCGATGATATTTTTCGCATCTGGCTTGCACCTGATGGCCATTTCACTGATCCAACAGACAGTGATATTGTTATTCATTACCCGTCTTTAAAAAATAATATCGTACCATTAGATAAAGGAAATTATATTTTATTACAAAGCAAACAATGTGCGTTAAGGGTTTATAAAATGCCTTTGCATTTTGCGATGTATAATGCTGCCAACACAAAAATGATCTGGCAGGAATTGAAACCAATCGTTTTTGGAAGCAAAACATTTCAATCATTATCTGCTGGAAAGAATGAATATTATTACGGATGCGGAATGCAGAATGGATATTTTTCCCACAAAGGAACCGATGTATTAATAGAAAAGGGAAATGGATGGGATGATGGTGGTCGTGCGAATCCGGCGCCATTTTATATGAGTACCGCTGGCTACGGCGTGTTGCGAAATACCTTTGACGCAGGAAAATATTCTTTCAAAGACACACTTGTTTTAAGTCATAATGAAAACCGTTTCGATGCATTTTATTTTTATGGACCATCGCTGAAAAATATCTTGAACGATTATACAGACATTACCGGCAAACCCTTTTTGATGCCACGATGGGGTCTGAGTTTAGGTGACGCCAATTGTTATAACAAACCCGATCGCAATGGTAAAGCGCAAACGACACCCGATGTAATTTGGAAAATAGCTGATAAATATGTTGGGAATAATATGCCTCGCGGATGGATATTGCCAAACGACGGTTACGGTTGCGGATATATGAAACTGGATTCGGTTGTCAGTGAATTACACAAGCGCGGGATCTATACGGGATTATGGACTGAGAACGGCGTTGAAAAGATTGCCACTGAAGTTGGAAAATATGGAACGCGCGTTTGCAAATTAGATGTCGCCTGGGTTGGTCCGGGGTATAAGTTTGCACTCGATGCATGCAAAGCATCTTACAATGGAATTGAAAATAATAGTGATGCCCGCGGCTTTGTGTGGAGTGTAATGGGGTGGGCTGGCACACAGCGCTACAGCACGGTTTGGAGCGGCGACCAAAGTGGTAGCTGGGAATATATTCGTTTTCATATACCTACTTTTATCGGTTCCGGATTAAGCGCACAAAATGCTGCATCCAGTGATATCGATGGAATTTTTCGCGGAAGCGATTCAACTTATGTTCGCGATCTGCAATGGAAATGTTTTATACCAGTATTAATGACGATGAGTGGCTGGGCAAAAAATGACAAACAGCCATGGATATACGGAGAACCATACACTTCGATCAACAGAAAATATTTGCAATTAAAAATGCAGCTCACACCTTACATGTATACACTTTGTTATCACGCATATAAAACAGGTGTGCCCGCTACAAGAGGCATGGTGCTTGAGTTTCCAAATGATTCCACAACATGGGGAAAACAAACGCAATATCAGTTCATGAATGGTGAATGGTTCTTGGTTGCACCTGTTTATAAAAAAAGCATTGAACGCGATAGCATTTATTTGCCTAAAGGGAAATGGATCGATTTCTGGAATGGCGATGAATATAATGGAGAAAAATGGTTACTGCATTATGATGCACCACTTGAAAAGTTACCCTTATTTGTAAAAGCCGGAGCCATAATTCCGATGTATCCTCAAATGAATTATGATAATGAAAAACCGGCAGATACATTGACGCTTGATATTTATCCGTATAAAAAATCCTTTTTTACGATGTATGAAGATGATGGATTAACGAGAGAATACCGCAACGGTGCTTTTGCAACAACTTTATTTGAAGTAAATGCCGAAAAAAATATTGCTGTTATCATTAATCCTGCGAATGGAAATTATAAGGGAAAATATTTGCAGAGAATTTATGAATTGAATGTTCATAAAAGCCTGGCGCCAAAAGAGGTAAAGCTGAACGGTAAAGGCTTGCAGCGATTTGCTGATTTTGACGATTATCAGAAATCATCCACCGGATTCTATTTTGATGAGCACAATAAAAGCGGAATTATTTTTATCAAAACAAAAATGCTTTCAACATTGATTTCGCAAAAGATAGAATTGGAATATTGATTTTTTCTTTGCACCACAACATCGATTTTTTTCGCAGGCATATTGTAGAATTACTTAGTAATATATCATCTGAAAAATCATCAGTTTGGAACATAAATTGCAATGAATTGCATGTTTATAACCGTACCTATTTAAAACTGACAATACCTTATGGGAAATCCGACTCTGATGAAAGGAGTTTTGCGCGCCCGCGCAAAACCAATGTTCTATGGAACAGGTATAGATGAATATACCGGCGAATGGGACACACCGCAAATAACACATCTTTTAAAACGAACACTTTTTGGTGCCAAAGTTGACGACGTTAATTATTTTAAGTCGCTCACCATGTCGCAGGCAGTTGATCAATTATTGACTGAAACGCCTGCACCAACTACTGTTCCACTTAATAATTATAGTAGTGACGGTTACACAGATCCAACCGGTGTTGGCGCATGGCAAACATGGATCAACACCGGAACAGATTTTATTAATGCAGACATGAACCAGAAACGCGCAGATTCCCTGCGTTGCTGGTGGATGGGACAGATGTTGAATACGGGAAGAAGTATTCATGAGAAAATGACATTATTCTGGCATAATCATTTTGCTCCTGATGCATCGCAACATTATCTGGATATCCCTGCGAAACTCTGGTTCAACCAATATCTCACGCTGCGGGCCAACGCATTGGGAAATCTTCAGCAGCTGGTGAAACAAATTACTCTTGATCCGGCGATGTTGATTTTTTTGAATGGAAATACCAATCAAAAAACATCGCCCAATGAAAATTATGGTCGTGAGTTGCAGGAATTATATACGGTCGGAAAAGGACCAGATTCTCATTATACCGAAGGAGATGTAGAGACAGCAGCAAGAGTTTTGACCGGTCATACCGTTGATACTGATTTCAATTATTATTTTGATCCTGCACAACATGATGATAAGAATAAATCATTTTCTGATTTTTATGCAGACACGATCATCACTGGCCGCTCCGGACCCGCAGGCGCTAATGAAGTTGACGATCTGCTAACGATGATCTTTAATACCACAGAATCTGCGAAGTTCATTTGTCGCGAACTCTATAATTTTTTCGTGTATTATAAGATCACGCCGGATGTTGAAACAAATGTCATCACTCCGCTTGCACAGGTTTTTCGCGATAGCGGTTATGATATCAAAACGGTCTTATCAACACTTTTTAAAAGCGAACATTTTTTTACGATCAGTTATTCCGGTGCGTGCATTATTAAAAGCCCGCTCGATTTCTTGTTGGGACTTTGTCGCGAATTTGATGTGAAGATGCCGACACCAGATGATGTTTCGTCAAATTATACTGTATGGCTGATGCTGTTGCAACACGCGACAGTTTTGCAACAGGAAATATTATCCATACCCCTGGTTGCAGGCTGGTATGCCTATTACGAAGCGCCTGCCTTTCATGAGTTATGGATCAATTCAGTTACTTACACAGAAAGAAATGCTTACACCGATATGATGATCAGCACGGGCGACATGATGAATATGGTCTCTATGATCATTGATCCATTGGCATTCGCGCAGAAGCTTTCCAACCCATCAGACCCGAATCAACTTATTGATGATTCACTGGACATTTTATATCGTGTGCCTATTTTGGATAAATCAAAAACTTATCTCAAAGAAACACTATTACTGACCGGACAAACAAACGATTATTATTGGACGCAGGCCTGGGCGAATTATACTTCCAATCCATCCGATGAGATTGCGAAACAAACCGTGCTTACCCGATTACAGAGTTTATATAAATACCTGATGAATTTACCGGAATATCATTTGTCTTAATCGCTTAACACTACACCATGGAAAGAAGAAAATTTTTAAAAAATGTAATACCTGCTTCGGCAATGTTTCCTTCATTATTAAATGGGCTGACAATCAAGACCTTTGGTGCAACGGGTTTTTTTGAGGCACTTGCGGGCGCCGCAGATAATGATCATGTACTGGTGATTATTCAATTGTCAGGAGGTAATGATGGATTGAATACCCTGATACCGATCAGTAATTATGGTGATTATAATAACCTGCGGACCAATATCGCCATTCCGCAAAGTAAAATCTTGAAGCTGGATAATTATGATAAGGCCGGGCTTCATCCGGCGATGACAGGTATGCAACAACTATATAACCAGGAAAAACTAACGATGCTTTATTCTGTTGGTTACCCTTCCCCCAACCAATCGCATTTTCGTTCAACAGATATTTGGCTAACCGGTGCAGATGAAGATCAGTATCTATCTACTGGTTGGACAGGAAGATTTTTAAGCGATACGTATTCAAATTTTCCCGTTGGATATCCAAACGCTAAAATGCCCGACCCGCTTGGCATTCAGATAGGTTCCGTATTATCTACCGCATTTATGGGCCCCGGTGGTTTTACGGCGATGGCGGTGCCTACAGATACAGATTTTTATGGACTCATCAATGGCATCTCCGAACCCGTTCCGGATTCACCAATGGGAGATGAATTGTTGTATTTGAGAACTGTTGCCAGACAAACCAATAAATATGCTGATGCTATTACAGCCGCAGCAAAAAAAATCACAAGCCAGGCTCCCTATCCTGCTAATAATGATCTGGCAGATCAACTAAAAACTGTTTCGAAATTAATTGCAGGGGGATTGAAAACGAAGGTCTACATGGTTAGTATGGGTGGTTTTGATACACATGGCGGACAAGTTGAAGCTGGTAATACTATTGCCGGTCACCATAGTGATTTGTTGAAACAGTTATCCGATGCGGTTACGGCGTTTTGTGCTGACCTGAAATTCCAGGGAACAAATAAGCGCGTGATTGGAATGACATTTTCAGAATTTGGTCGTCGCATTAAATCAAACGGCAGTGCGGGGACCGACCATGGAGCCGCACAACCTGTTTTTGTTTTTGGAGATTATATAAAAACAGGTGTATTGGGTAACCCGCCTGAGCTTCCTTCTACCATAACGGCAGATGACAGTCTCCCGATGCAATATGATTTTCGTTCGGTGTATTCATCAATTTTACGGGATTGGTTTTGTGTTGATCCAACTGACATCACTACTATATTATACAAGAATTACCAATACCTGCCTTTTATTCAAACAACAGCCTGCACATTGAATGCAGATGAATTGAACAAGTTGGGAGAAAATTTGATTTCTAATTATCCGAATCCCTTTGTTAGTTCAACAACCATCACTTTTAAAACTAACGGCGGACACACGCTCGTTCAGATATTTGATACATCGGGAAGATTATTGGCTGTGCCTATTGACCAGATTTACGACGGACCGGGAGCATACACTGTCATATTCAACGGCGCGCAATTAAGCGCAGGTATTTATTATGCTCGCTTGCAAAATGAATCCGCACAACAGGTGCGGACGATGCTAAAAGTAACCCAGTAACCTATGAAGAAAAATCAGTTGCTGACATTCATGGTTAGAGGTATAACGGTAATGGCTATCCTTTTATCCGGCAATTATTCCTTTGCACAAATGGATAGCATTACCTACAACTCAACCTGCAGTAATTATAAGATTCAATTTGGATCTACTGTTTTCAATACGATAGAATTTGCCGATAATATTTCCTGGAATTTTGGTGATCCTTCTTCCGGTTATTATAACACCGCGTCAACGCCAACACCCACTCATGCTTTTTCGGCATCAGGGGCATACTTTATTACATTAACCGTTGTGAGCGCTGGTGATTCTGTTACTCTGAAAGATACGATCAACATCGTTAATCCTGTCACCTACAACTTCGGACCGGATCTTTATTTGTGCAATGGCGCAGATACGACTCTCAATGCCCCCCAAATTCCGAATGCCACCTATGAATGGAATGATGACAGTCTTACTAAAACAAATTTTTTGAAAGTGATGAAGACAGGAATTTACACCGTGCTTATTAATGGTTGTGCTGTTTCAGATAGTATTGGTGTCTACTACAGCGATACTCCAAAAATTGATCTGGGCAAGGACCACCTGCTTTGTGCCGGAGAAATATTAACCTTAAATGCGGCCAGTCAAAATGGAATTTATACATGGAAATTAAATGGGACTATTTTGCCCGATACGCTTGGGCAATTGCCGGTTATCGCTCCGGGTGGCCATTACACGGTGAATGTAATTGTTCCTGGTTGCGGCGTTTATGCCGATAGTGTGAATATCACTTTCTCATCTTTAACTGCGCCTGCGTTTTCATTGGGTCCGGATACTTTATTATGCCCGAAACAAATTTATACCTTGAGCGCTAACGTTAGCGGCGCAACAGCATACGATTGGAGCACAGGAGCAAAAACCCAAAGCATAACCGTTACCCAGCAAAATGTGTATTGGGCTTTTGTAAAAGTGAATAACAATTGTGAAGTGGTTGATACGATTGAAATAGATTATCGTGATGATAAAAAATTAAATTTTCATGACACCGCTATTTGCCAGGGCGCCACATTGGTTCTGGATGCCGATTTTGGAACAGGCACCTATAATTGGATCGCCGACCCAGCGCAGAGAAATGATCAGAACCAAACCGGACAGTCAACTTACTACGTGTATAACCCTGGTTTATACAAAGTGATTGCAGCAGTAGGTAATTGCGTTTATACAGACAGTATTCGGGTAGGCATCAACGATAGTCTCGTGTTGAATATCGGCCGAGACACATCATTGTGTATCGGCGAAGAATTTATTTTGCATGTGCAAACGAATGCCAATTCTTTTACCTGGCAGGATGGAACAAGCGCCTTTGATTATCCCATCACCAATGCCGGTGTTTATTCGGTTATCGGACAAAATGGTTGTGGTACGGACACGGCATCGGTAAAAATTGATTATCGCCATTGCGAATGTGAGCTTACATTACCGAACGCATTCACACCAAACGGAGATGGACTGAATGAAACATTTCGCCCGTTGCATCCGTGCGATATGAGCGATTACAACCTCAAAATTTTTAACCGTTATGGGCAGCTGATTTTTGAATCTGCCAACCCCGCTCAGGGTTGGGATGGAACATACAAAGGAGCCAAAGCTGTTGATGGTACCTATGTTTGGATGTCTTCTTACGTCAACACAAATAATAATCAACACATGAATAAAAAAGGAACATTGGTTTTGGTGAGGTAAGAAAGTTCAGCATCTTCAGTTTATTAAAGAAAATAATCTTTACGGTGAGGAACAAAGCAGCGCTTTGACCAAAGATGCGTCCCGGCTTTCATTGATGCCCTGAAACTAATGCATTATCAGGATAATTTTAAAGAATTCAATTCAAATTCTCTCTACCTTAGTACGTAAACAATTTGGTTATGCGAAAATTACCTGTCGCAATTTTTGCACTGATGCTGGTTATTTCCTGTAAGAATCAGGAAAAACTATCTGAACAGCTGAATACCAGCTTTGCCAATCATTTAAAAAAAATGGATTCATCAGCCACATTGGATTCTGTGCATATTCTTTGGAATATTGCAATTACTCAAAAAGTGGGTAGAATAATAGACGATACGATGTATGTAAGAGAATTCATGAGAATACAAGCACAATTATTAAGCGCCCGGCAAAAGCAAGACAAAGACAGCATCGAATTTTATGAATATGAAATAAATTACATGAAAAAAGAAATTGATTCCGTGACCAAAACCATTGCGCTTGGCGATAGTACTTACAAATACGGTTATCTCGTCAATTGCCTATATTACATTACAAAAAACGAAAAAAAGAAAATCGACAGCACGGTCGTATTTATTGATTCTACCTTCACCCTGCGATATACAGAATATATGGATTCTGCAATAAGGCGCACGATCAAAACGATGAATTGATTTATTAAAAGCGCAGAATTATTCAGGCTGACCATTTACCCAATCTTCATCTTATTCTTCTAAAAAAATTGTAATTTCAACACTTATTAATTGCTTGCAATGAAGGTGGTTTTTACGAGTAAAATATTTTTGACAATTCTTTTCTTCGTAATTGTAATTGCGGTATATTTTTTTACTACAAGTAGCAAGCCTGTTGATTTTAACTCACAAGTCAAACCCATTTTCAATAAAAAGTGTATAACCTGTCATGGTGGTGTACGCCGCAAAGCCGGATTCAGCCTGCTATTTCGCGCGGATGCTTTAGCAAAAAATGAATCAGGAAAGGCGGCGATCATTCCCGGTGATCCCGACCACAGCGAAATGATAAAAAGATTAACTCTCAAGGACCCTGAGGAAAGAATGCCCTACAAACACGAACCATTGTCAAAAGATGAAATCGATATTTTAAAAAAGTGGATCAAAGAAGGCGCAAAATGGGGCGATCATTGGGCTTATGTTGCGGTGCAAAGTGTTGATGTTCCATCAAAACCGGACTGGGCAAAAAATGATATTGATAATTTCATCAATCAAAAATTGATAGAAGAAAAGTTAGCGAACTCACCGGAAGCAGATAAAGCTACATTATTGCGTCGTCTGAGTTTGGATTTGATCGGAATGCCTGCACCGGATAATTTGGCAAAAAACTTTTTGAATGATAATAGTGATCATGCTTATGAAAATTTAGTTGATTCATTGCTTGCATCCCCTCATTATGGCGAACGCTGGACTTCCATGTGGCTCGACCTGGCACGATATGCAGATACAAAAGGTTATGAACGAGATGATAGTCGCAACATTTGGCGTTATCGCGATTGGTTGATCAATGCCTTTAATAATGATCAGCCTTATGATAAATTTCTCACAGAACAAATAGCCGGCGATCTTTTGCCCAATCCAACTGATGCGCAATACATCGCCACTGCTTTTCATCGCAACACCATGACCAATGATGAAGGGGGAACAGAAAACGAAGAATTCAGAACAGCTGCAGTCCTTGACCGGGTGAACACCACCTGGGAAGCGCTGATGGGAACTACATTTGCATGCGTGCAATGTCACAGTCATCCTTACGATCCGTTCAGACACGAAGAATATTATAAGTTTATGGCTTTTTTTAATGACACACGGGATGAGGATTCTTATGGCGATTATCCTTTACTGCGCAGTTATAATGATTCATCACAAAAAAAATTGAATGGTGTAGTTGATTGGCTCGACAAAAATGTTTCATCACAAAAAGCTAAAGAAGCATACACATTTTTAAAAACATGGCAGCCTTCTTACAACACTTTAAATTGTGACAGTTTCACCAACAGCGAGCTTGCGGATACAAAATGGACATCCTTCCGCAACCATGCAGTTTGTCGTTTGAAAAATGTTGAACTCACCAATAAAAATCGTCTCATCTATCGTTATGCAGGTTATGTGAATAGTGGTGATTGGCAAATTCATGCTGATAATCCTTCCGGTCCTTTGATCGCAAAAATTAATATAGATACAACAAAAGGTGGCGATTGGAAAATCGCAGAGGCGGATATAAAGCCGATGGATGGAAAACACAATTTGTATTTCACATATCAAAGCAATAAACTAAAAAAACCAACAGATGCCGGCGCCATGTTGGATTGGTTGTATTTCACAGCAGATCTTCCGGGAAAAGAAAAATCGGGTTATTCGGAGATGAAAAATGATTACTGGAAATTGTTGACCGCCGATGCCCCAACAACTCCAGTAATGATGGATAATCCTTCTTTCATGCATCGAGTATCAAATGTTTTTGAAAGAGGCAATTGGCTGGTAAAGGGAGATGTCGTTGAGCCAGATGTTCCACATTCTTTGAATCCGTTACCCAAAGGCGCGCCGCATAATCGTTTGGGAATGGCGATGTGGCTCGTTGATAACAAAAATCCGTTGACTTCAAGAACGATCGTGAATCGTTTGTGGGAACAATTGTTTGGAACAGGATTAGCAGAAACGCTTGAAGATCTCGGCACTCAGGGCGTTCCGCCAACCCACAAAGAATTGCTGGATTTTCTTTCTTATCAATTGATGAACGATTACCAATGGAGCATAAAAAAGTTGTTGAAGGAAATGGTGATGTCTGCGACATACAGGCAAGATTCAAAAGCTACTGCTGAAATGATCGGGAAAGATCCGTTCAATAAATATTATGAGCGAGGCTCACGGGTACGCCTATCCGCAGAACAGGTTCGTGACCAGGCATTGGTGATCAGTGGAATTATGAATGAAAAAATGTTCGGTCCGAGTGTGTTTCCATTTCAGCCAAAAGGAATTTGGCTTTCACCTTGGAATGGCGCTGAATGGACAATGAGCAATAATGGAAATCAATATCGCCGCGCATTGTATACCTATTGGAAAAGAACTTCGAGTTATCCCTCAATGATATCATTCGACGCGACATCCAGAGAAGTTTGTACGGCAAGAAGAATAAGAACAAACACGCCATTGCAAGCGCTTGTTACACTCAATGATTCATCATATATTGATATGGCGAGGCATTTTGCATATCGGATGCGAAGAGAAGCGGGAAGCAATGTTGAACGAGAAATCAGCAGAGGTTATGAACTGGCCTTGAATAAAAATATTTCTCCCACCAAATTGCAGGCTTTGAAAAAACTATATGATGAAGCATATGATAAAATGAAAGACGATAAAGATAAAACCTGTGAGATGATCGGAGAGATGAATGAAAATGATAATCCCGAAACAGCGGCATTGGTTGTCGTTGCAAATGCCATGTTGAATTTAGACGAATTGATAACAAAGAACTGAGGGCGGCGAGAGAGGAGCTCTTGCCTGCAAGCAAAAAGATCTGGTGATGAATTGCGAAGAGATCATTGCTCAAGGATTAAAACTTGCTATTATGACACGCGACGAATTACATAATCAACGGTTGCTCCAAGAAGCGAATGAAAAAGCAGCCCATTTTCTTACACGCCGTCATTTCTTGAAAGAAAGCGCAATGGGATTTGGCGCCTTAGCGCTTGGTTCACTGATCGGCGGATGCCATTTGGGGGCATCCAACAGTTATGCACAAACGCTTTTTGACCCGGCGCATCCGCTGGCGCCAAAATTGCCGATGTTTCCGGGCAAGGCAAAATCAGTGATCTACCTGCACATGGCGGGAGCGCCATCGCAATTGGAATTATTCGATTACAAACCCGATTTGATGAAATTAGACGGGCAACTTTGTCCACAATCATTATTGGAAGGGAAAAGATTTGCATTTATTCGCGGTGTTCCCAAAATGCTGGGTCCACAGGCAACATTCAAACAACACGGTCAGAGCGGTGCATGGGTTTCCGATAGGATGCCGCATCTTTCGACAATAGTGGATGAACTTAGTTTCTTGAAAGCTTGCACCACGGATCAGTTCAACCATGCACCTGCACAGTTTTTAGTGCACACGGGTTCGCCAAGATTGGGAAGACCGAGTCTGGGTTCCTGGGTTACTTATGGGTTAGGAACTGAAAATCAAAACCTGCCGGGTTTTGTTGTGCTCACCAGTGGTGGAAAATTTCCGGATGCCGGTAAAAGCGTATGGGGGAGTGGGTTTCTACCGAGTGTATACCAAGGCGTGCAATGCAGAAGTGAAGGTGATCCTGTTTTATTTATAAAAGACCCCGACGGAATGGATCGAGATCTGCGGAAAGCTTCGATTGATGCGATCAATCAGGTAAACCAGGAAGAATACAAAGAATTTAAAGACCCGGAAATTTTATCGCGCATTTCACAATATGAGATGGCCTATAAAATGCAAATTTCTGTACCGGATGTGATGAACATTAACGATGAGCCTCAATATATCCACGACATGTATGGCACGCAGCCAAACAAAGCCTGTTTTGCAAATAATATCTTGCTCGCAAGAAAATTAGTGGAGAAAGGAGTTCGATTTGTGCAGTTGTTTGATTGGGGATGGGATAGTCATGGCAGTGATGCGAATCTCGCGATCGATATCGGCTTTATTAACAAATGCAGGCAAGTCGATAAATCAATCACGGCATTGATTTTAGATCTAAAACAAAGGGGATTATTGGAGGATACCTTGGTAGTTTGGGGAGGAGAATTTGGAAGAACGCCGATGCAGGAAAATCGCGAAGGAAAACAAAATCCATTTAAAGGAAGGGATCATCACACAGAAGCATTTACGATCTGGATGGCTGGTGGTGGAATCAAAAAAGGAGTGAGTTATGGAGAAACGGATGAGATCGGCTACAGTGCGATCAGCGGAAAAGTCACGCCCTTTGATATACAAGCTACGATCCTTAACCAGCTTGGGTTTGATCATGAGAAGTTTACCTATCAATTCCAGGGGAGACCATTCAGATTAACAGACGTGAGCGGTTCTGTTATTAACGATATTGTTGCTTAAGATTTTTACTAACTGCTGAAAAAAATATATTAGTGCATAGAAGAAATTTCATTCGTTTGTCAGGCGCGTCATTGGGCAGTTTAATTATATCTACATATGTTAAGGCGGCAGACAAGAATGATCACCTTATTAAATTCCCTGATTCAGTTTCTATCCAAACAGGCAACGATTGGTACGATTTAAAATCAATCAATCAAAATATATGGCAGTATAAGGATGTTGTTGTTGAATTGAGATCGCGCAATGAAGTTGTTGCCGTGAATATTCAATCGCCATCCATCGGATTAAAATCGGTAAAGCTTTTTTGGAAACATCCGATTTCAAAAACATCACAACTGCTCGGCGATCATTGGGAAAGAACATATGGCGATGTGCATTGGAAACCGGCTGATGCAACTGCGAAAATGCCGTGGTATGTTATCCAGCACGATGTAAACAGCACGAATTGCTTTGGTGTGAAAACGGGCTGCAACAGCATTTGCTATTGGCAGGTAAATGCCGGAGGATTAGACCTATTATTGGATTTAAAAACCGGTGGTGATGGCGTAAGACTCGGCACAAGAGCGCTGCACGCAGCAGATATCATCACCAGTAAAAATGAAAGGAATGAAAATGTGTTTGCCACAACACGACGTTTTTGTAAAATGATGTGTGATAATCCACGCAAAGTTTCTCAACCTGTTTACGGGATCAACGATTGGTATTTTGCTTACGGCAATAATTCTGCAGAGCTTATTCTCCAGCACACCTCCTTGCTCGCACCATTGGTTACCAATACATCGAACAAACCATTTTCAGTGATTGATGATGGCTGGTATTCAGGAAAAGTTTGTGCAACGCCAAATAAAAAATTTGGCGACATGGCGAAGGTTGCAGATCAGATTAAAAATTTAGGCATGCGTCCGGGATTATGGACAAGAGTCTTGTGTGCAGAAGAAAATGAAAATCCAAAATTATTGATGCCTGCAATCAAGAATAGAAATGATCCCAAAAATCCATTTCTTGATCCAACCATCGAGGAAAATATCGAACGGGTGAAAAAATATTTGATTACGTATAAAAATTGGGGCTATGAAATGGTGAAACATGATTACACCACGTTTGATATTTTTGGTCGCTGGGGCATTGAGATGACTGATGATATTACAGAGCCCGGCTGGCATTTTAATGATAACACCAAAACAAATGCAGAAATCATCTTGCATTTGTACAGATCAATCCGGGAAGCTGCAGGCGACACCTATATTATCGGATGCAACACGATGAGTCACTTGTCTGCCGGTCTGTTCGAACTGAATCGCATTGGCGACGACACCAGTGGTAATGAATGGGCGCGCACACGAAAAATGGGGGTAAACACGCTCGGCTTTCGTATGGTGCAACATAAAAATTTTTATGAAATAGATGGTGATTGCGTTGGTCTCACCAGTAAAGTTCCGTGGGAAAAAAACAAACAGTGGATGCAATTGCTTGCGGAGAGCAGCGCGCCTTTGTTTATTTCTGCACAGCCAGATGCCGTTGGTGAAGAACAAAGGCTTTTCATCAAAAAAAGTTTTGCTGCTGCTGCAGCACCTCAGCCTGTTGCGGAACCGCTGGATTGGCTCACCAATCCCTTTCCTTCGAAATGGAAACTTGATGGCAATGAAGTGGATTTTGATTGGAGCTGATAAAAGGATTAGCTAGTCCATCACTTAATTTTAAAGCTTTTGAATAAATGCGATTTTTAACCAGGGAATAAGAAAATGAAAAGAAGAAATTTTATACAAACATCAGCAACAGCATCAACTGCACTATTACTTTCATCTTTAGAAACATTCGCTTTATCTAACAAACCAACTTTTAATATGAACAGCAATTTTGAACTAAAAATTCTTGCAACCAACTGGGGTTTCCCCGGAACCATTGATGAATACTGCGCCAAAGTAAAACATGATGGCTATGATGGCATCGAAATATGGTGGCAAAATGATCCCAAAGATCATGATGAATTATTTGCAGCATTAAAAAAATATCAACTCGATGTTGGATTTTTATGCGCCGGTCATGAAACCAATTTCATAGACAATTTCGCATCGTTCAAAAAAATGGTAAGTGCAGCAGCGGCCAATCCAATTCAAAGACCATTGTATATTAATTGTCATTCAGGGAAAGATTATTTTTCTTTTGATGATAACAAAAACTTTATTGACTTTACAATGCAGCTTGCCAAAGAAACAGGAATAAAGATCTGCCATGAAACGCATCGGTCAAGAATTCTATTTGCCGCTCCGGTGGCAAGAAATTTCATGGAAAAAATTCCGGGGTTAAGAATAACGCTTGATATTTCCCATTGGTGCAACGTACATGAAAGTTTGTTGCAGGATCAACAAGCGACGATCGACTTGGCTTTGCAAAGAGTGGATCATATTCATGCACGTATTGGTCATCCTGAAGGTCCGCAGGTTAATGATCCGCGCGCACCAGAATGGGATGAAGCGGTGAAAGCCCATTTCGCCTGGTGGGATAAGGTAGTTGAACTGAAAAGAAAAAGCGGTGACCGGTTAACGATCTTAACGGAGTTCGGACCGCCGCATTATATGCCCGCATTACCTTATACCATTCAACCGGTCGCCGATCAGTGGGCGATTAATGTGCACATGATGCATTTGCTGCGGAAAAGGTATTCCTGAAAGCAGTGATCGTACAGGTAGGAGCTATGATCAAAAAATATTATTTTTATTTAAACTTTATTGATGAGGAATTTTATACAACTTAAAATGTAGTAAAAAAGATTTGATGTTGCTATAAAATCATTTGAGCCGACAACAAGTTATCTTAAAGTAAAAAAATGCTTATTGGTTTTATGAATTTATATAACAAATAAAACTGCTCTTGCTCGTAGCTTGATGCTCAAGGCTAAAATATGCTTCAATTTCTCGGTCATCTTCATCCTGTTCTTGTTCATTTGCCAATCGGCATTTTGTTGCTTGCCTGTTTGTTTTTATTGCAATCCAGGAAAGACAGGTTTGCGCATCTGCAGCCTTCCATTAATTTTATTTTGTTGCTTGGAATGATAAGTGCAATCGCTTCTTGTATCACCGGCTATATACTTTCACAGACCGGCGATTACGATGAAGGCCCGGTTAATTTGCATCAATGGATGGGCATCAGCGTGACTGGGATCTCCATTATTATTTATTATTTCCGGCGAAAGGTATCTTTGCAAAAATGGCAATTGCCACTTACGATTTTATTGATCCTGTTAATTTTTATTACAGGACATCTTGGTGGATCCTTAACTCATGGAAGCGACTACCTTACGCAGCCTTTAGCAGATTTATTGAACAACGATTCATTAACTACATTTAAAAGAAAACCGATCGCGAATGTTCAGGATGCATCTGTTTATTCAGATGTCATTGCGCCGATCTTCCAGGAAAAATGTTATGTATGTCATGGCAAAACAAAACAAAAGGGAAAACTTCGGTTAGATGATTCCGCCAGCATACTGAAAGGGGGAAAAGATGGTATCGTTATCATCCCAAATAAATCAGTCGAAAGTGAATTGATCAAACGCATTACACTTCCCAGGGAAGATGAACATCATATGGCGCCAAAAGAAAAGCCACAATTATCTGATAATGACATAACATTATTAAAATGGTGGATCGATGAAGGGTCAAGCTTTTCAAAAAAAGTGAAACAGATCGATCAACCGGAAAAAATAAAAACGGCGTTAAGAATGCTACAGAATAGCAGTGAGGAAAAGAAAGTTGATCTGGATGTTCCGCAATCTCCTGTTGAAAAAGCTGATGAAACCGCAGTTAAAACATTAAGGGATTCAGGCGTTGTGGTGATTCCGGTCGCACAAAACTCAAATTATCTTTCTGCGAATTTTGTAACGGCAAATGTGAATGCCAAGATCATTTCTTTATTGCTGCCTATGAAAAAACAACTGGTTTGGTTGCGATTAAACAATAAACCTGTTAATGATTCAATGCTTGCAGTAATCTCGAAATGCACAGAACTCACTAAACTCGAAATTAATAATACCAATATCACCGATAAGGGCCTGAATTATTTAAAGGATTTAAAACAATTGCGCTCATTGAATCTTGTCGGCACGAAAATTACGATTAAGGGGTTAATGCAGTTGAAAGACTTGAAAAATTTACAATCCCTCTATCTTTATCAGACCAATATTGGAGAAAATGATTGGAGCGAAATTAAAAAACTGTTTCCAAAAGTTTCTATTGACTCCGGCGGATATGATGTTCCATTGTTGCACGACGATACCGTGATTGTAAAACCTCCTCCAATAAAGACATGATTATTGCTATTTATTGATGAATTTAAAATGGCGACAACGAGGTTCAACAGCAGTAGCACCCAAGAACGGATTGCCATGCAATGAAGTTTATCAAGCTCACAATTGCAGGATGAGAAAAATTATTTTCCGGTAAAATTTGGTTTTCTTTTTTCGAGAAAGGCAGTTGCTCCTTCTTTTACATCTGCAGTGCCGGATAGTTTTCCGAATGCTTCGATTTCTTTTAGTAACCCATTTGCGTTTCCACTGGCGGCATAGTTCACCAGTGCGATCGCTTCTGCAATAGCAAGTGGCGCTTTGCTATTAATCGTTTGAAGAATTTTTTTCGTTTCATTCAATAAATTTTCTTGTGTTGCGACATGATTTACCAGGCCTAATCTTAACGCTTCGTTGGCATCAATCATATTTCCGGTAAGGATAAGTTCCATCGCTTTTCCTTTTCCGATCAGATGCGTGAGACGCTGCGTTCCGCCATAGCCTGGAACCAATCCAAGATTCACTTCGGGTTGCCCGAATTTTGCATTATCACTTGCCAGGCGAAAATGACAAGCCATCGCCAGCTCACAACCACCGCCAAGTGCAAAGCCATTCACCGCAGCAACAATTGGCTTGGCAGCATTTTCAATTTTATTAAAAATACTTTTTTGTCCTTTCTCTGCCAGCGCCTTTCCGTTTTCACTGTTAAGCGCTGTAAACTCGCTGATATCTGCGCCTGCAACAAAAGCTTTTGTTCCACTGCCAGTAATGATTGCCGATTTTATTTCGGGATTATTATAAATCTCATTAATTGCATCGCTTAATTCCTCAATCACTACTTTATTAAGCGCGTTTAATTTATCAGGACGGTTAATAGTAATAATGTAAATGTTTTC
The DNA here is from genome assembly GCA_021323755.1 of Chitinophagales bacterium. GTDB lineage: Bacteria > Bacteroidota > Bacteroidia > Chitinophagales > Chitinophagaceae > Puia. The sequence continues at coordinate 59,531 of JAJPKJ010000012.1, forward strand.
GGTAAGGTCTGTTAATAAGGTTTGATATGGCATGTTTAAAATTTATGAAACGAAGATAATGCAAGGAATGAAATTGATTTTTGTTTTATCTTTCTGGTATGAAGCTGGTTGATGTTATACTCTATATCGGCACTTTTGTTTTTGCCCTTACCGGCGCGCTGAAGGCAAGAACATTTCAAATGGATATTTTTGGAGCAACAGTTTTAGCGTTTGTTACCGCTTATGGTGGAGGCACGATCCGCGATATATTGATCGGCATCAAACCGGTAAATTGGATAAATGATTATATCGCATTATCCCTTGTAATCAGCGCAGTGATCATTGTTTCTTTATTCAAGAAAAATATTTCGCGATTCAGAAGAACGATTTTTTTAACCGACGCAATCGGTCTAGGGATGTTCACCGTTGGTGGAATTGAAAGAAGTTTAGAACATGATGTTAATAGCGTTTATGCTATTTTGATGGGCGTGATATCTGCAACATTTGGCGGATTGGTTGCGGATATTTTGAGCAATACTGTTCCTGATTTATTAAAACGCGGAGAGTTATATGCCACCGCTTGTTTGATCGGCGGCATTATCTATATCCTGCTATCAAAAATTGGGGTGGTATACGAATTTGATCTGATCAGTTGCGTGCTGATCATTGTTGGAATAAGAATTGTATCAAAATTAAAAAGGTTAAGCTTACCGGAAATTTAGACCGCCATTAATTTTTTTAAAAACTCATCTTTGCGGCGTGTCGAAACTTCTATGGAAGAATTATCGGTCATAATGACGAAACCACCCTTTCCTTTATTATACGTTTTGATGTAATTAAGATTAATAAGATGCGAGTTATGAACACGAAAAAAATTATATTCAGAAAGCATTTCGTCAAACTCCTTTAGCGTTTTTGCCACCATCAGCTTTGGCTTGTCTTTTATAAAAAGAGTGGTGTAATTGCCTTCACTTTCACAACGGATGATATCGCTGACTTGCACAACAACAAATCCATTAATTATAGGAACACATATCCGTTTTGAAAAATGGCTCAAATTTTTTAGGTTGTGATAAAGCACCTCGAATTTATCAGCGGCTGAGGTTTGCGAAATCCTTTCTTTTAGCTTATTAATGGCCTGCCGGAGATCGTCTGCATCAACAGGTTTTAGCAAGTAATCTATTGCGCTGAATTTAAATGCCTGCACCGCATATTTCTCAAATGCAGTAGTAAAGATCACTTCAAAATTTATGTTCTGTATTTGTTTGAGCAAGTCGAATCCCGTCTTATCATCATCAATCTGCACATCTAAGAAAATAAGTTCCGGCTGCAGATCATTGATCGCTTTTAATCCCGTTTCCGTAGTTTTAAATTTGCCCAGCAGGCTAATGTCTGCCGCAAAATTTTTTTCAAGTAAAAAACTCAACCTGTCAATGCAATGTTGCTCGTCGTCAATTATTATTGCTGTGATCATAGTTTAAAAGCCTAGTTGTAATGGTAGTTTTACTTCTGCTCTTGTTCCGTTTTCCAAACCCAATAGCTTTACCGAAGCTGTTGTTTTTTTTGTTTTGTTGATAATGTCAATTCGGGATGAAGTGATCTTCATTCCAAGGGATTTTTTTTCCAGGGGCGATGGAACTGAGTCTTGTATTCCTATGCCATTGTCTTCTACAATACAGCTCATCATTTCCCCTTCTTTTTTTATGGTGATGATTATTTTCCCCGTGCCTTGTTTTTTTGCAATGCCATGCCAGATGCTATTTTCAACAAAGGGTTGCAATATCAATGGTGGGACAAGCGTATTTTCTTTATCAATTTCATTGTCAACAATTATTTCATAACTGAATTTATTGTTCAAACGCAATGACTCAAGTTGAATGTATAATTCAAGCGCTTTAAGATCATCAGCGAGCGATATTTCTTTTTTTTCCGAATTTTCAAGAACAGCGCGCATCAATTTTGCAAACCTGGTTAAATATTCATCTGCTGCCTGCAAATTATTTTTTAATATATAATCGCTGATGGAGTTGAGTGAATTGAAAATAAAATGAGGATTCATTTGCGCACGCAGGGCTTTCATTTCTGTATCCGAAATCTGCGCTCTTAATTCTGCGTCTTTTCGTTGTTCCACTGCATCATGCCTTCTTTTATAAAAAATAAAACTGGTAATAAAGGCGAGCAACAAAATGGCAGCCCCCCATGTCACCGCATTTCTCACCACGCGTTCACGGTTAATTTCGGCAACAGCAAGCGCGGTTTGTTTTTCGTGATCGGCATTAAGCAAAGCCTCTTTATTATCATATTCATATTGCATTTCTTTCCGGGCAATTGCTTGTTTGTTCTTGTCATTGATTATGCTATCCTGGATGACGATATATTTTTTATATGACTGAAGCGCTTTGTCGAATTTTTTTTGTTGCTCATAAGAAATACTGAGCTGATGCCATGTTTCGCTTTGCATGTCCAGTGCGCCGGTTTCTAATCCGGATTGCAATGCTGCATTGAACCAATCAATTGCTTTTGCATATTTATTACCCGTATTTTTTTCATTTTCAAATACGGTTTGCGGCATGTTCAAGTATATTTTTCCAATTTGGTTCTGTGTGAATGCAAGTCCGAGTTTGTTTCCGGATTCATTATAAAGTTGCAATGCCTTGTTTGAGCAGTCAAGCGCTTGCTGGAAATTTGAAAGCTTGTTATAAACTGCGCCCATATTGCTATATGCGCTTGCAATCCCGGACTTAAAATTTGCATTTTCAGAAATCTGCAAAGCTTTTTGATAATAACTCAAAGCCTGCTCCGGTCTGTTGGCATCATCATAACAATTTCCAATATTGCCCAGGGTCTTTTGAATGTCATTTTTGTTTCCATTTCTATTATAAATGGCAAGCGCCTTAAAATGATACTGCAATGACTTTTCATAATCTGCCAGATGATCATAAACAAGCCCGATATTGGTAAATGTGATGGCCAGATCTTGTTCGCGATTCATCTGTTCAAACATTGCAGACGCTTTAAAATAATAATCAAGCGCTTTGGGATAATCAGCCACAGAAAGATATACAACACCGATACTGTTTAGGTCACCTGCAATTCCGGGAGGATAATGCAGTTGTTGAAATATTTGTAATGATTGTTGCTGATAGTTGAGCGCTTTGGGATAATCGGACAAATTGAAATAATCAATGCCCATATTGTGAAATATTTTGGCGATGCCAAGACTATCCTTGATTTTTTTTCGTGTTTCCAAAGCTTTGTTGAAATAGATCAAAGCCATTGTATCCGTGCCCTTAGTCTGATAATTCACGCCCGTATAATTATAGGCGCTTGCGAGTTTGGGAAGATTATCCAATCTTTTTGCCAACAAAATAGCTTCATTGCCTTTTTCGATTCCTTTATCCGGATCAATAAAACTGTAGTCAAAAACAATGTCGAGAAGAGTCTTAAGTTTAGTTGTGTCTTCTGTTGGTTGATTTTTGTATACGATCAATAAAGAATCTAGCTCCTTTTGTTGTGAAAGGCAAAATTGAAAACTTATACAAAAGCCGCTGATCAGAAGGAATTTTTTCATGTAAAGCCAGAAGTGTTACAATGTTGTAAAAGATAGGAATTAATCTGCAATTATCAGCGCTTTGCGGGCGATTAATAAATGAGAACCGGCAAAACATAAATAGATGTTGCTTCTTGTCTGTTACAAGGTTTATTTTATGGACAATTCACATTTCTTCATCAACTAAAATCAGTGTCATGAATTTTCAAACAATGAGCAAACAACGCAAGTTTATTTTGATAGCTGCTGTTATTGGAATTATTTCTGTTTTTCTTCCCTGGGCGACAGTTTCCATTGGCATGTTCGGCGAAAGCGCAAGCGAAAGTGTAAACGGTTTTCATGGAGTTGGTATTATTGTTTTCCTGGCTTTTATAATTGCTGCGATCGTCACACTCACCGGCGATCAAACAAAGGCACTTGACAAGACTACATGGATGGTCGCTTTAATTGCCGCAGCCGCTGCCCTTCTTTTCGCGGTGATCGCTTTAGCAAACACCTCACATGCAGGACTTGGATTTGTCGATGCCGGTTTTGGTTTTGGAATTTGGCTAACATTGGCTGCTGCGATAGGAGTTGGAGCATCTGCTTGGCTTTTCAGAAACCCTGCAGATGATTTAAAAAGTGGTTTTGATGATCTGAAAAAGAAAATCTCGACCTCAACTGCTCCTCAATCGCCCGCAACGAATACAGGTTCTGGCTCAAATAAGATTGCCGAACTGGAAAAATTAAGCAAGCTAAGAGAAAGCGGAAGTATTACGGAAGAAGAGTATCAACAACTGAAATCGAAAGTATTGTAACCGTTATTTCAGCAGCGCGGTATTAATAATTATCAACATAAAAATTTATGGAAAAGATCTTATGCGGGTTGATTATTTCCGCAGTGGTTTTATATGGTTGTAGCAATAGCCCTTCTGATGATGAAATCAAGCGCTGCGTTTTGAAAGAATATGATTGTGGTAATTATGCAAGGATAAATTCAATAAAAGTCGTGAATAGCAGGAAGATAAAGGATTTTATGGGACAGGAAGAATATGAGGTTTATGTTGATGGCGAAATCGAATGGACGAACGATTGCCAATCTTTTTTACAAACGATCCAAGCTGGACATAAAGAAAGATTTCTCAATAAGGCCATTGTTATGGCTAAGATGGATAAGGGCTGGGGCTGTCCGTGATCAAAATGATTTTTATCAACTGATTAAAATTAATGGCTATGCATATGCGTAAATCTTTTTTAATATTTTTTGTCATCCTTTTTTTTGTGGTGAATGTTTTTGCGCAGACAAAATCTTCTGGACAAACAGCAAAAAATACAAATACTACAACGTCAAAAAGCAGCAAAGGCGATACTTCACTTTCTCAGTCATTAAAAGATTTTAAAAATTTATTTGAGAAGAAGAAGCAACCGGGAATTGTAATTTCAGTTACCGGAATAGAATATGAGGATGATAATCTAACTTTACTAAAAGAAAATATCAAAAAAATAAAGGGGGTGAAATCCGTTTCCACTATTTATAAATCAGGGACAGCAAAATTAGAAATTGAATATAAAGGCAAGCCAACCGATTTGTGGGATGAACTTCCAAAAGATTCAAGAGCCTTGTTTAAAATGGTGGATGCAGCAGACAGTACAATGAGTGTTGAATATAAAAAGAAATAAAAGGGACAATTAAAAATCGCGATGTTCTTTCACCCAATCTTTGATATATACAGCAATATCACCTGTGGTTGCGCCCGGAGCAAATAATTTCCCAACACCTGCTTCGTGTAATATTTTCATGTCATCATCCGGAATAATGCCACCGCCGGTTAAAAGCACATCATCCATTTTTTTTTCTTTCATCAACGCAATTATTTTTGGGAAAACAGTCATGTGCGCACCGCTCAAAATGCTGATGCCGATTGCATCTACATCCTCCTGCAGCGCGGCGTTAACGACCATTTCAGGCGTTTGGCGCAAACCGGTATAGATTACCTCCATTCCGGAATCGCGTAATGCAGTAGCAATAACTTTTGCACCACGATCGTGACCATCTAATCCAACTTTGGCAACGAGCACTCTTATCGGTCTTTTTATTTCTTTGTTCATGTGATCATTTAGATTATTCAAAATTAAGCTTTCTCCCTAATGGTGTATGGGCAAAGCGCATTTAAGCTAAAATGTCCTGCTTGTGATCGCGCTAAGATTCACCATTGGCGATTCTCCCTTCACCATTTCACTTTTGCCTTATCTTTTTCAACTTTATCAATAAACATTTTTTTAAAATTTTCATTGCCCTTTTTAAAAACAATAATCAGGCTGCCATATTCCCTTGCATATGGATTGGTAACGCTATCGCTTACTACCACAGATTCAAAATCCTTTATAAAGGGATGCTCCATTTCATTTCTATCATCGGTGAGAAGAACGAGGTTGTCAAATTTTAAAGAGTCGGGCATCCAATAGAAGAAACTGGCATTATCACTGTAAGCAAGAGGGAGCCCGTATTGAGCTCCATAATAGTTCACGGCGCCTGCTTCTCCGTAATTATCACAAAATAAAATAGTATGCTTTTTTTCATTGCTATCAAGGGTACTATATGCGGCGGCCATTTTTTTTGTCATTTCATGCCAGCCAAGCATGTCAGCGAAATCCTGCGGTAGTGAATGATTTTTGAGGTCTTCCCATTTCAGCAGCCCGGTCTTGTCCATGCCGCGCGCTTCATAGAATGCTGCGAGCTTTGCAGGTTTAAACAGCGGCAACATTAGCGGAACAAAGAAATATGCTGCAACAAATGGCGCAAGCACAAATACATATCTTAGCATCTTCAGGCGGTCTTGGGTCAGTTTCTCTAATTGGTAAGCGCCGAAAGCAAACAATGTCGGATATACCCCAAGCGTATAGTAATTCTTACCATGACTGAGTAATAATAAAGCAATAACGAAGAGATAGGACCATCCTATGAATCGATATGGTTTTGCATTTTTGGAAAATGAGACAAATAATAACCCTCTGACCCAGATAAAAAAGCAAGGCAAATTCATGGCGAATTGATCGATAATAAAACCAACCGGACTTATATACTGTAATTGTGTTCTCTGCAATTCCTTCATATGGTAAACGATTGGAAAATGGCGCAGGTATTGCCAGATGAGGTTTGGCAGAAAAATAATGAATGCTGCCAATCCTGCGTAATAGAAATGTTTATTGGAAAAAATTTTTCTTTCTTTGGTTAAAACTAACCCCAACAGGATGCTCACTACAAAAAATGCAACTGAATATTTACTCAGCATTCCCAAACCAACACTTAATCCAAAAATATAAAGCCACGAGTTTTTTTCTGTTTGGGTATAACGGATAAGGCTATAGGCGATCATCGTCCAGAAGAATATTTCCAGGAAATTCGGCTGGAATAAATAATGGACCCGCAGGTATGCTCCGAAAAGGAAAGATAATAATCCAAGAAAAAGAGCGAATGATTTTCCACCCAGCGAAAGGATAATCTTTCCTGTGATAATAAATGTAAATGCCCCGAAAAGAGCGGGCCAAAATTTTATCCAGAACATACTCCCGCCAAATGAATTGGTGAGCCAGGCAAAAACCGACAGTAATGGCGGCACTTCCATAAAACCCCAGGCCATGTGATGACCTTCTGCCAGATATAAAAACTCATCGCGGTGCGGCTCATACACTGCATTTTGCAAAAAAAAGGGGAGAGCAAATTTGATGAGGGCAAAAAAATATAAAAGCCTGTTGTGCTTTTGCATGCAGTGTTGTTTGCAGAAAGATACAAATTTTAGAAACCTGATAAATTTAAACCGCTTCTAATAATTGCAAAGTGCGAGTAATTCTTTTGATCGTTTCTTCCTTGCCAAGAATGACAGCAATATCAAAAACACCAGGACCAAATTTTCCGCCAACAAGCATAATGCGAAGCGGTAATAAGACATCGCCAGGTTTTATCTGGCTTGCGGCAGCAATTTCTTTAAATTCTTTTTCAAGATCATCGTGTTGCCATTGATTAATGAATTCGAAAGCGTTCATCAGTTCAATAAAAAATAAATTTTTCTTTTCATCCCACTTCGGCTGAATTGCAGTAACATCAATAGTTTCAGGCGTTTTGAAGAAGAAAGAAGATTGCTGTACAAAATCTGGCAATAATGTGCATCTGTCCTTTACAAGTTCTATGATCTTTTTTAATTTTTCTTCGTTGTTAATTTCTAAACCTGCATCTTGCAGGACTTTCTTCACCAATAGCCATTCCCCTTCCGCCATTGACTTTTTTATCCATTCATGATTGAACCATTTGGCTTTGTCGTAATTAAATTTAGCGCCGCCCTTATGAACACGTTCCATTGAGAATTTTTCAATCAATTCTTGTAAAGAAAAAATTTCCTGTTCGCTTCCGTCATTCCAACCGAGCAACGCAAGCATATTAATAAAAGCCTGGGGAAGAAAACCGATCTCTTTGAAGCCAGCAGTTTTTTCATTTGTTTTCGGATCTATCCAATCCATGGCGAACACGGGAAAGCCGAGCCGGTCACCATCACGTTTGCTCAGTTTCCCATTGCCATCGGGTTTTAAAATTAAAGGAAGATGCGCCCATTGCGGCATATTTTCTAAGCCGAACAAATACTGCCACAACAAAATATGCACAGGCGCACTTGGCAACCATTCTTCGCCACGAAAGGCATGAGAGATCTGCATGAGATAATCATCCACTACAACGGCAAGGTGGTAAGTGGGCATCCCATCTGCTTTTAATAAAACTTTATCATCCACCTGCGAAGTGCTGAAAGAGACTTCGCCACGGACCATATCCGTAAATTTCACTTCTTCGTTTCCAGGCATTTTTATTCGAATAACGTGGCCCTCATTTTCTTCCAATAATCTCTTGACAATATCTTGATCAAGTGTTAAAGAATTTTTCATTTCATGCCGGGATGAGATATTGTATTGGAAGTTGGGAATTATTTTTCTTTTTGTTTCTAATTCTTCCGTTGTATCGAATGCGTAATATGCTTTCCCCTCACTGACCAGTTGTTCAGCATATTTTCGATAAATCGTTTTCCGCTCGCTTTGTTTATAAGGACCAAAATTTCCTCCATGTTCAGGGCTTTCATCAGGTTCTAATCCACACCAATCGAGCGTGTCATAAATATATTGTTCAGCCCCGGCGACAAAGCGGGTTTGATCTGTATCTTCAATTCTCAAAATAAAATCACCGCCATAATGCTTGGCAAAAAGATAATTGTATAAAACGGTACGCACCCCCCCCAGATGAAGCCCACCAGTAGGACTTGGCGCAAAACGTACTCGAACTTTTTTACTCATAAGCCGCAAAGATAAAGGAATTGAAAGCAGCGAGAGAAGCCGTGAATACGCTTTTTAGCTTTTGCGCGTTATAGAGTAGCTTTGAATATTTTATAACTGCATTGGTGAAATACTTTTTTTCAATATTGCTTTTTTTCTGTAGCTCAATTGCTTTCACACAGATCACTTATCAAAATGTTTTTGTTGATTATGATAGTGCCTGGCAATATAAAAACCTCAAGATAATTCCGATTCGCCCTAAAAATAATCCAAACGGATTGGCGCCCATGCTGATCGATAATCCCGAGATCATTTCACTCAGTCAGGCGCTTAGTCAGGGATTGGCTACAATTTCGGAACGCGGAACTGCATCCACAGAAAATGTCCATTGGCTGCGGATTAATAACCAGTCAGACAAATCGATTTTTGTCGGTTCCGGCGAAGTGATCGGTGGCGGCCGACAAGACAGAATGGTGATGAAGGATACTATTTTATCTCCTACCAAGCACGATCAATATATTCCGGTAATGTGTGTTGAAGAAGGAAGATGGGCAGAAAAGGAAAAGAAATTTACCTACGATAATTTTGCAAATAATCATTTACGCAAAGTACTTGACGTAGGAAAAAATCAGGTGCTGATATGGAATGAAATTGATAACCAATTATTATCCGGCGACATCAAAAGTAATACCATGGCGTATCTTGCGCGGAAGATGGATAAAAAAAGTGTTGACCTGGGAGATGATTATTTTAAATTCTTTCTTCAAAAATTTAAAAATAGCGATAGCACCATTGTTGGCTTCGTATGTGTATCAGGAACCAAAATTATTGGCAGCGACATTTTCGCCAACAGAAGTTTGTTTTTTAGTCAGCTTGAGCCATTGTTACGAGGATATATAGACGAAGCTGTTTTTTTTGGTGGAACAAATTCCATGTTGCCCGATGATAAGATAAAAGAATACATGGACAAACTATTAACTGATGAGCGCTCCCAACAGGAATTCGTAAAAAAGAATGGCAAGATATTCCGGCAGGGCGGCCGGGTCATTCACATTACAACATTTTAACCAGATGATTTATGTTGTGTAATTTGCGGCATGTTTTATTTCGTCAAAACTCCCTGGCTGCTTAAAAAAACGTATTCAAGCTGTATTTGGGATATTCCCGGAAAAGAAAAAAAAATCTATCTCACTTTCGATGACGGTCCCCATCAAACAGCCACCCCATTCGTTTTGGAAACATTAAAGAAATTTAATGCCAAAGCCACTTTTTTTTGCATTGGAAAAAACGTGGCTGAACACCCGGATACCTATAAACAAATTTTGTTGAATGGACATCGCGTGGGCAATCACACCCATAATCATCTTAACGGATGGAAGGTTTCTGACAAGGAGTATTTTGAAAATATACTGGAGGCAAAAAAATATATTGATTCCAATCTTTTTCGGCCACCTTATGGAAGAATATCAAGATTTCAGCTCAATAATTTGTGCGCGCACACGAATTTTAGAATTGTGATGTGGGACGTTTTAAGTGCTGATTTTGATAAAAAAATATCAGCAAAGAAATGCGCGCAAAATGTTATTAATAATACAAAAAAGGGGTCAATAATAATATTTCACGATAGCGAAAAGGCATTTGAAAGATTGGAATCTGCATTGCCCGAATGCTTACAATTTTTTAAAGAGAACAGCTATAGTTTTGAGGTTATTGCTTGATTTCGATGATCAAAAATTTTGGGTAAACCCACTAACACCATGGTATTTAAATAAATTGGGCCTGGGTAGACACCCTGGCCCGTTTTTAATCCGTACCCTATGCAAACTGATTTAAAGGTAAAACTTTTTTTCATTTATCCAAACAATTTCAATTTCAGTAATTTATTTGTAAATATTTAAGTGGTTGATATATGCCTTTTTTACAATTTTTTGTCGAACCAACAGCCTTTTTTCTACTCAAATTAAAAGTAGTTTATGACTTTAATTGACACCCATTGCCATCTTTATTTGGAAGAGTTTGCCGATGATATCGGTGAAGTGATAAAAAGAGCCAGGGACAATGGGGTAGAGCGATTTTATCTGCCCAATATAGATGCCCGGTCAATGCAATCTATGCTGAAGTTGGAAAATGATTATCCCCTGGAATGTTTATCCATGGCGGGTTTGCATCCATGTTCCGTAAAAGAAAATTATAAAGGCGAGCTTTTGACCATTGAAAAGATATTACAGGAAAGACCATTTGCCGCAATTGGCGAAATAGGGCTTGATTTTTATTGGGACCGAACGTTTGACAAGCAACAATATGAAGCATTCGATCTGCAAATTGAATGGGCTTTACAATATGATATACCAATTGTTATTCATTCGCGTGACTCGATGCAACCATGTATAGATGTAGTAAAGAAACACCAGCATGGAAAATTAAAAGGTGTTTTTCATTGTTTTACAGGAACGCTGGAAATGGCAAAACAGATTATTGACCTTGGGTTTTATTTAGGCATCGGAGGCGTGTTGACTTACAAAAATTCAGGATTGGCAGAAACAATAAAAAATGTTGATCTCCAATACTTGGTGCTTGAAACGGATTCACCTTATCTTACCCCTGTTCCATTTCGTGGTAAAAGAAATGAAAGTAGCTATTTAAGGTTTATTGCGGAAAAACTCGCCCAGGTAAAAGAAATCAATCTTCATGAAGTTGAGGATGTTACCACTTTAAATGCAAAAAAATTATTCGGTACCTAAAATGCTAATTGTATTTTTGCAACCCTTCCGGAGGGGTGCAGGAGTGGTTGAACTGGCACGCCTGGAAAGTGTGTATAGGAGAAATCCTATCAAGGGTTCGAATCCCTTCCCCTCCGCTAATATAAAGCGTAAATAATTGTAAAACAATAATTTACGCTTTGTCATTTGTGAATTGGAGCAAATTGTGGAGCAAAATTTTATCATTTTTTTTTAAATTAAATTTTATGGCTGCCCCGCCGAAATTTCCTTTGAGAGTGTTTGAAGATTTTGAAATCGCAAAAGGCATTTGCACCGATTTTGTTAATAGAAAACAAGATGTTTTTTCCTTGAATTGCGATGAAAATCACTACATAAAAATCACGGAAAAATTTAATAAGCACGATTTTTATTTTCATATTTTCGAACCGCATTTATCAAATCATAAAACCTTGTTTAATATAATGTTCGCTCCTGAAAGCAGGGCATCGAATAATAAAACACAATACAAAATTGAATATCCACAACTGTTGCAATTATTGGAAACTTGGTCTTCGCTTGTTGAAAATCTTTACAAATATCATCCCGATAATTATTTGGTCAACGCATGGACAAATTACTATTTTGAAGACTTCAAAATTCACGACGAGGATGCTGACGTTACACCTTTTAGTGAAACGCAGCAAAAAGCACTTATATACATCGCTGAAATTGTTGAAAACTCCTTAAAGACAAATGAAGTACAAATTGATGCGGCAACGTTGGAAATAATCAGTGAGGTTGAATTATTTAAAAAACATCTGGTGCAATCGCCAAAAAACGTTGCAATGAAATCTTGGAGTAAGATATTGTCAAAAATTCATTTAAAGGGCAAGCCATTTTTTAATAAGGTTTTATCTACTGCCAGAGACGCGTGGGTAAAATACATGGTTGAAAAAGGCGTAGATTATATAATTGACTTGGGCGAAAGATTTTTGATGCACCATGTATGAGAATAAGAACCTTAGTTAGTAATTGCAAAATTTAAAATATTACCTCCTTTATGCCATATAATGTAAATGACCTAATAGAAAAATATAAGGATTCTACTATCTCTCAAATATTAACCTTTCTTCCTGTTGAAGTGGAACAGCTCGATGCAAAATGGATTAAGTTAAAAGATAATGAACTTGCTGCTAATCGAAATTTAAATGATTACAGAAACCACGCAGGAGCATTGCTATTTTACATTACAAGCGGAGGTGTAATTCCTTTCAAACCAGATGCAGACATGAAAAAATTTATACCAATTGTACAGAATCTTGTAGAAAAAGGAGAGGTCGATCAAATCTGGTTAGATAATCTTGTGTCCCTTACCTGACAATTTTACCTATACTTTCTGTCAGCTCAATTTAAAATACTGTCAAGATTAATTAAAAACCTGAAGATTTTGCATTTTGTTAAATAAAATATAAGATAGGAAAGGTTTTTGCAGTATTATGCTCAGTTTTTACTTCGCCTGTGTGACCAAGCGCGTAAAGCAGATGAGCCCCTCTAACTCTGCAGCTACCTCCACTTCCCACACTTCCGTTAAGAACAGCCCGTTGATTGTATTCGTCCTGAGATTTCGATTGATTACCATTTGAATTTTTGAAAAGTAATTTTCAACATGATATTCTCATGCATAAAATGAAATTTTCAAAATATAAAGTGGTCATGGAAGTTGTGCGAATGATTGTAAGAATAATTTTTCAACCAAAATAATAATTATCGACAACAAAAATTTACAATTATGCTCAAGACCAAAAAAGAAATCAAAAACGGCAGGCCAACTGGCCTTTCAGTTAATGGCAACAAAAGAAGTTATGTTAGCCAATCTGATATTCCGTGTTACAGCTTAGAAGAAGCTTTAAGAATTCCAAGGGCAATAAACGAAAATTATGCGTTTAAACCAGTTAAGCCAATTCAATTAGCACAAGGAGTACAACTTACTCCTACTTCAAGTATTTTTAAAATGCTTTGTGGAGCGTCAATCGCGTATGGCTTAACTGAAGGCGGCTATAATGCTACAGAAATCATTCCTACAGAATTAGCAAAAAGAATATTAAAGCCGAAGGAAGAAGGCGACGAGCTTAAGGCTAAAAGAGAAGCTTTTCTTAAACCGCGAATCATTGCAGATTTTTTAAATAAATACAATGGAAATCTTATCCCAAAAATAGAGATTGCCTGCAATGTTCTTGAAGAGTTTGGCGCACCAAGAGATAAAACAACAGAAATATTTAATTCAATTTTATCTGAAGGTTCGAAACTCGGATTGATAAAAGAAATAAAAGGTAAGAGCTGTGTCGATTTATCTGGTACAGATACAGTAAGCGAAACAGAAACAGACACGCAAGACAATAAAATCTTCCAATCTAATTACAAAACTGTTGAGCAAAAACTGCCAGAACTGGAATCAATCCATCAAAATAGCGGCGCAGTTATTAATTCAGCAGAAAATCAACGAAAGAAAAGAGTTTATGTATCCCATGGAAAGGACACTTCCTTTATTGATCCAATAAAAAAACTTTTAAGATTTGGCGAAATGGAAGCGATTGTATCAATTGAAAAGCAATCCGTTTCCAAACCTGTACCCGATAAAGTAATGGCGGAGATGAGAAATTGTGGAGCAGCTATTATACATGTTGACGCAGAACAAAAATTAATTGATAAAGAATTAAAGGAGCATGTTGTATTGAATCCGAACGTGTTAATTGAAATAGGTGCTGCTATGGCTTTATATGGTCGCAGATTTATATTGTTAGTGAAAAATGGAATCACTCTTCCTTCAAATTTGCAGGGGCTTTATGAAGTAAGGTACGATGGAGAGGAATTAAGCGGTGATGTTACAATAAAATTACTTGAAGCAATAAATGATATTAAAAATCAAAATTTACCGGATTAACAATTTACAAATAGCAAATGTCAAACAAAATCATACCAAAAATATTCATTGGTTCGTCCGTTGAAGGAGTTAATATAGCTAAAGGTATTCAAGCTAATTTACATCATACTGCTTGGGCAAAAGTTTGGACTCAAGCGTTTCCTCTTTCATCCATGACACTTGATGCGCTGTTACAAAACAGTAAAGATTATGATTTTGCAATTTTTGTTTTTTCTGCAGACGATGAGGTCAAACTGAGAGGCAAAAATTATTTAGTGGCCAGGGACAATGTAATATTTGAAGCAGGGCTTTTTATGGGGGTTCATGGCAGGAATAGATGTTTTATTGTTGCTCCAAATGATGACCCGAACCTTCATTTTCCATCTGACTTTTCCGGATTTACTTTTGCAACTTATGATACAAATTTTGCAAAAAAAGATTTACTCGCTGCTCTTGGCACTGCGACAACACTAATTGAACTTGCTATTAGAAGTAATAGCTTAAATTCTTATCCTTTTTTCTGTTCAACTCGATGCTCATTTACAGCCGACCCAAAAATTACTCATCACCTAAAACTTTATGTGAAACTTAAAAACACAACAGGTTCACTGATGATTGTTAAAAATCTTTTATTTAAAGCGAATCGAACACTAAATCTTGATTCGGGCGCTCAAGGGTATAGAGGTGAAAATGAATATTCTCCTAAAATTTCTTTGGATTATCCAGGAACTGAAGTTCGTTACGACCAAGTTATTATTGAACCTGATAAATCCGCCACATTATGGATTCCTTTTGACAGCGATAAAATCACATCTGATTTTTTGGAAAAAGAACGGCTTATTGCGGCAATTGGAATAATTTCTTTTGATGTGTTTGTAATGGATGAAATGCGGCAAGTAAATGTTGAATTGAATATTTAAGGTTAATTGCGCAAAAAAAAATCAATTTATCAATAATAGTTTTTAATATGGCAGAAATAAAAAACTTAGAAGGGTTTGTAACGTATGTTAATGAAAATTTTACTTGCGGGCATTATATTTATCGTGGTGTAGCAGATGGGGAACAACATAAATTAATTCCATCTGTAGGTAGGGATGACAGTTATGATATTGATAACGAAAAAGAAACGTTCAAACAATTTAAACGCCGTTCGCATTCAACAGTAACAAGTAGTCCAAAAAATGATTGGGAATGGTTGGCGATAGCACAGCATCATGGATTGCCCACTCGATTATTAGATTGGACAATCAGTCCATTGGTAGCACTTTTCTTTGCAACCCAGCCTAAATTAAAAGAAAATAAAATTGAAGATTGTTGCGAAAATGGTGGAGCAGTTTATGCGCTACATTTTTGCAACTATATTAATATAGAAGTGGATAAAGACCCGTTTGAATATAATAAATTTGGGGTGTTTCAGCCTCCGCATATTGCTACAAGAATTACTGGACAGGCAGGAGTTTTTACGATTCAGCCAGAGCCAGATAAAGAATTAATTATTGAAAAAGATAACCGATTTCCTGATGAAATTGTAAAAATTGAATTTTCGAAAGAAGCTACGCGAGTAATCCAATCGCAACTATTTAAATTGGGGATGAGATACGATATGCTATTTCCCGATTTAGATGGCTTCGCAAAAGGTATTAAAATAAATGAAATACTCGGTGATTTGCATTATGCAGAATGCTGATTTTATAAAATATTAAAAGCTTAGGATGGAGCAATTTAATTTGTGGAGTGATTTAGATATCTCAGCACTCGAAGAACTGAAACCTAATCTTGGATTGCGAAAATGGAGCGAGCTCGTTGAATTTGATAAATTCAAGGTATGGAAGAATTTATCGGAATTCTTTTTTGATAATGACAAAGTTCAAAAAGCATACCAACCTTACATAATTAGCGCATTTGGAGGCGAAGCAATCGAAAAATATCAAAATGCAGAATGTGTTGAAGAAGCAATTCAAAATCTTAACCAAAAGTATAAGGTAAAGAGTTTTGCAAAGGTTTATTTTGAGGTTCCACATTTAAGGTCCGCCTGCGCAGATTTTTTTTATATTTTTCACAAAGGCACTGATAATCTTTTTTTGGAACTATTATCACTTTACTGTGATTCAATGCTGAGAAATCAAGCAAAACAAATACCTGAAAGATATAGTACTGAAAGTGAAGAGAATTTTGACGACCGTTATCAAAAACAACGTTGGCAACGATTTGACCAATTTGCAATAAAATTGAATGATATTATTAATGATTTCGGAGTTGATATTTTTCTTTCAAGAGCAGGTTTTGTTTTTAAACAAGATGAAAAAATAATTAAGAATATTTATGAACCGACACTCAAATTCTTGTCAAGCTCCAAATGGCTTGAAGTTGATTTACATTTTAGAGATTCATTTTACCAATATCGATTGAACACACCTCAAGGCTTTAGCAATTCTATCACTAACACAGTTTCTGCATTGCAGGCTTTTTTGCAAATCTTGGTTTATGGAACTACTGGCTCAGGAGATTTTGCAACATTGATTTCAGAGGCGCAAAAAAATAAGTTAATAGCGGATGATTTTTTTTCGAAGACCGCACTGAAAAATATTATTTCCGCATTGATGGAAGAAAGGCAAGAAACAGGCATTGCACACCCAAAAAAGGAATATGCGGATGAAAAAAATGCAAGATTTATTTTGAATTTATCAATGGTTTTTATTCAACATTGTATTATCAACTAAAATGGTCAAAAGCGATGCTGTTGAATAATAATTAGCGACGTGCGTTATTAACTTTTAGAAGAAGTATTTTGAATGTATAGCCATTTAAAAAATTGTTTCCCCTTGTCAGTAATTGTAACGAATCTCGGGTTTTTCGGATTCTCATGAACTAACCCAAACAGAGAAGCCATTGATAGCCCTTTTATTTCGTTGGGTTCAATCCAACCCCCGGCCATTATTTTGTCTCTGGATTCTATAAAATCATTTACAACATCTTTTTGAATAAGAAAATTGAATTCTTCTTCATAGTTATTTTCAACCGATTTGTTTTTCATTTTTTCAAGCTGCAACTTTAATTCTTGAATTTCCTTGTCTTTCTGAAATATTTCTTTATCCTTAGAAAGCATTTGTTTTTGACTTGCAATGTCCCCACCTTGCAGTAAAAAATATTTGCTCCAAATGGCGCTGATAAGTTGAGCTAATTGCGTCTTTGTATAATTTTCGGGCATCAGATGACATAAATCATCCGTCAACTCAGGATATCGCTCAACAATTTTATCATAAGTATCTTTTGAATCAAAAATTGAAATTATCTTACTAAGGTCAAAATTGTTACCTTTTCTTTTTTCTTCTCTCAAAACATGTTTTATTTCACTGTCAACCCACGCAGAACTCAATGATTTAGCCGTAAAGAAAATGAGGACAACATCAGCTTTGTCTAAGCCATCACGAAAAATTGATTTTCGAAGATTGTCGCCGGGAACGATTTTTCTATTATCGATCCAAACATTTATATATGCTTCTTCCAAATCGTCAACAATTGGTTGAATCAAAGAGTCTTTATCTACTGAAGAATGACTAATAAAAACAAGAATCGATTGTCCCATAATTTCATGCTTTCAAACTAACATTGATTAGGTTTGGCATCCTAATATACGAAGGTTGAACAATTAGATTAAGATTAATAATCGTTTACTCTTAGTTGCCATTCTCCTTCACCAACATTTCCGCCGCAATAGTCGATGCACTTTTCCCGAATGCAATCGTGGTCGCCATCTTCATTTTTTCCGCAGCATTAATAAATTGTTGCAGCTCGCGTGCATATCGTTCGCATCCTTCGCGGTCGGCAACGCCAATTGACAACGCAACTAAAATCGCATCCCGGCTACTCTTAGCCTGCTCAATACTTTTAAGTAAGTTCTTCAAAAATACTTTTTGCTTCTTATTCATTGGTAAGTGTTTTTTAAATTAGGTTTATTCCTTCCCCATGTCGGAGGTGTCCATTTTCTGCCACCATTTTGGTACATCGCAAATTCGTTTGCAAATGCACTTATCAAAAAATAATCTGTTAGGTCCGTAAGGTGTCCATGTTGCTGATATCTCGCGCCGGTCTTGGGATCGCTAACAATATTTTTCACTTTCGTTCCGTCCGGTGCTTCTTTCGTCATTATAAAATCGCTTATCGCTTCTTTGCAATTTGCGTTGACCATAAATTTTAATCCGAAAGTTTCTTTTTCTAAAATGGCATTAATAAATGAACCGCGCATTGCAACGGATGGATTGGAATTCAAAACACGTAAGCTTGCTTTGAACTTTTGCAGATAGCCGACTATCAAAGTAAAAAAGTTGTGTCCTTGTTCTATTTTTGTATCGTCCTTCTTCGCAGTTGCATCACCATAAATAAATAATCCAGATTGATGATTAAAATACCGGCGCGTAAACATTTCGCAAATACTTTTTACAGTGTTGTTTGGATTGCGCCGAATCAATTCGTCAACCATAAATATTTCGTAGAAGGTTTTTTTATCTGTTGTTGTTGATTTGATTTGAAATAAACCGGCAGGGAGGAATGGAACTACATTGTCGTCGAAGGAAAGATGGAGCGGGAGAGCGGGATTGTACTTACATTCACGGACATGTTTATCTAATTCAAAACATTTGTAAAACTCGCCCCCAACCTTCATCTGTAAATCCCAATTGCCTTCGACATAGATTTCATATTCGTAGCGAGGCATGTTTTGAAGAGATTGCAAATATTCTTTATCTTCTGCGATATAAGTGCAAGCGCCGATTGACTTGACCACCTCACGCCGGTTTAGATTGACCACCCTGTGCCGGTTCAAATTGACCACCCTGTGCCGGAGCAAATTGACCACCTAAGATAAAATGTAGTTCATGTTGTTAGGAGCTATAATGTTGGGTTCATAAACTCAACATCAATGGCAAACAATTCTATTAGCATGAGCAAAATAAGACAGATACTTCGCTTGCATTGTCAGGGATATAGTAAGCTTAAGATAGCCGAACAAACAGGTGTAGCGCGTAACACGCTAAAGAAATATATCAAGGAATTTATTGCTTGTAGATTGACATTCGATGAGATAAATGAATTAGGCGATAAAGATCTGGAAGATCTCTTTGTAAAACCTGATGAACAACCCGTCAATGATCGTCATCAAAAACTCTTCGAACTTTTTCCTGCCATGGATAAAGAGTTGAAGAAAAAAGGCGTTACCCGCCACATGCTGTGGGAAGAATACAGACGTGATAATCCTGATGGCTTAGGTGTAAGTCAATTTAAATTATATTTTTCTCAGTGGAGAGCGCAAGTAAATCCTACTATGCACATGGAGCATAAAGCAGGCGATAAACTCTATGTGGATTTTGCAGGGGATAAGCTTTGTATCGTTGATAAAATAACCGGCGAGATAACACCGGTTGAAGTCTTTGTTGCTATTCTTGGAGCAAGCCAATTGACTTATGTTGAAGCAGTGTTAACTCAACAGAAAGAAGATTTTATTTATGCTTGCGAAAACACTTTACATTTTTTAGGCGGTGTACCTGCAGCCATTGTTCCTGATAATCTCAGATCAGCGGTCTCCAAGAGTAGCAGATATGAGCCAACACTCAATGAGACCTTTGAGGATTTTGCAGAACACTATGCAACAACCATTCTTCCTGCAAGAGCTTACCGACCCAGGGATAAAGCTCTGGTTGAAAATGCAGTCAGGATCATGTACTCACGCATTTATGTAAAAATAAAAAAAGACAAATATCATTCACTCGAAGAATTAAATGCTGCCATTAGAATTGCACTCGAAGAGCATAACAATGCTCGTTTGCGAGGTCGCAATTATAGTCGAAGACAACAGTTTGAGGAAGTTGAAAAAAATATGTTGAGGCCATTACCACAGTTACGTTATGAACTGAAAAAACATCAATACGCAACTGTTGCAAAGAATGGTCATGTATGTTTGAGCGGAGATAAACACTACTATAGTGTTCCTTATAAATTTATCGGCAAAAAAGTAAAACTTTTATTCTCCCGCCACAGTTTAGAAATTTATTACAACTATGAACGCATCGCATCACACACACGAATAAGAAGTTCCTACCAATACACAACAGAAAAAGACCACCTGGCTTCTACACATCGCTTCGTCAGTGAATGGACACCTGAAAAATTTATATCATGGTCTGAAAGCATCCATGAAGATGTAAAGCTTTATATTTTGAAAGTGCTTGATAGAAAGCAACACCCGGAACAAGCATATAAATCTTGCGTAGGCATTTTGAGTTTTGCAAAAAAAGTTGGCAATGACCGATTGGTAAAAGCCTGTCAACGCGCTCTTGGTTATGGAGCATACAATTACAAAACGATACAAAAAATACTGGACAAAGAATTAGATAAGCATGACGTGCCGGAAGAAACTGACCAGCTTCAAATGCCTTTGCGTGACAATATACGTGGTCAAAATTATTATCAATGATCTATCACCAAAACAAAATAACATGAATGAGGTAACATTAGAAAAAATGCGCAAAATGAGATTGCACGGTATGTACCGAGCTTTTAAAACAGATCTGGAAACAGACACTCAAGAAAATTATACACCCGATGAGATCGTCGCTCATATTGTAAATGCAGAATGGGATGACAGGCAGCAACGCAGCGTTGAACAAAAAGTAAAGAATGCACGCTTTAGATATAAAGCAGCGCTCGAAGACTTGTATTACAACACGGATCGCAACATTGATAAAAATCAGATCATGCGTTTTGCCGATTGCAGTTTTATCAATAAAACAGAAAGCATATTAATTACTGGCAGTACTGGCATCGGCAAAAGTTATATTGCATCTGCTCTCGGCTATCATGCTTGCGCAATGGGATACAGAGTCATGTATTCTAATCTCCCTAAACTTTTTATCAAACTAAAAATGAGTAAAGCAGACGGTTCATATCTTAAAGAACTTTCCAAGATTGAAAAACAACATCTACTAATACTTGATGACTTTGGCTTGCAGCCTTTTGATGCACAGAGCAGAGTAGTATTAATGGAACTCATAGAAGACCGACATGGGAAAGGCTCACTAATTATTACATCACAAGTTCCGGTCAATAAGTGGTATGAGATCATCGGAGAAAAAACGATTGCCGATGCAATACTTGATAGAATAATACACACAGCACATAGAATGGAACTAAAAGGAGAATCACTCAGGAAAAAACAAAAAGAAGAAACGAACTAATTAATTAATTTTGTAAAAGAGATCAAAATAAAAACATATTGAAATTATTAACCACTAACAAGCTTGAACTACAAATCTTCGCCAGCAAAATAGGTGGTCAATTTGCTCCGGCATAAGGTGGTCAATTTAACCGGCACACGCAATCAGATCTAGCCTCTTGACAGTGTGGTGCATGCCGACACCAGATTGTTCAATCGGTTGATGTGCCTGATATCTGGCCGAGTCGTATGAATTTTTTATCCTAAATTCTATCCAACTATCTTTTACGTGCAGCGAAATTGATATGAATATTCTGTTCTCGCGAGTGATTTTGGAATGCTTGAAGGCATTTTCTACAAAAACGATAAGCAGCATAGGAGCAATCAGCAAGTGAGCATCATCGATTTTTTCGATATCAGATTCAACCAAGAGTTTGTCGCCTGTCTGTATCTTTTCAAAGTCAATGTAATTCTTGATATAAAGTAGTTCATTTTTAAGCGGTATGAACCGTTCCCTTGTTTCGTAGACCGAATATCGCAGCAGTTCGGAAAGCTTGAGCAAGAGCTGTGGGACCCTTTGCTGCTGTGTGAGAGAAATCCCATAAATGTTATTCAGCGTGTTGAAAAGGAAATGAGGGCTCAGTTGCGATAGCAATAACCGTAGCTCGCTTTCCTTTTGTTCTTGCAGGAGTTTTGCTTCATTGACTTGTTTGAGCAAACTGTTCCTTACAAGTGCGAAGGACAGGCCAAGGAAAATAAAAAGCACGACCAATGGAAAGCTGACCCCAAAGTACTGTACAAAGTATTTGGGGATGCTTCCCTTGAATAAATACGCTGCCCCGGCAGCTCCTGTCAAGGAAAGCAGCGAAGAACTTAAGAACAGGCCTCTCAAAAAGGCAGCGTGCACTCCCCCAGACAGCCATAGTTTGCCGCACCACCTTCCGGCATAAGTGCACAGTAAAATGAACAGGCAGGAAAACAAAGCTGAACGAGCAATGCCTTGGTTGCCGCTCAGCGCGACTGGAATAGAAAACAGAAAAACAAATAGCAGGCAAAATAGAAGATGCACCCAAAATTTGGATCCGATCAGCTTACCGATCAATAGTTCCAGTTTTTTCATCGCCCAAAGGTGAGAAATAAGTGGCATGCTCAAACGCATCTATGCCCAAAACCGCATTAATGATGCCCAATCGACGAGATGAACTTTCAAATCCCTTATGCACCATGGGCACTGTTTAGAGCATGGAGGAACCGCCTTATGTCCGGCATATTTTTTAAGACCAATAAATCATCAAATATTTGCCCGATCAAAAAAACATATGCAAAACAACGAAGAGCTTATTATTGAAACCAGCCACTTATCCTTTGGCTTTTCAAAAGACAAGAACGTCTTGAACGACATTGACCTAAAAATCCCGAAGGCGGCCATCTACGGATTTTTAGGGCCAAATGGTGCAGGAAAGACCACTACGATCAGGATACTGTTAAACTTGCTAAAGCCTGGCAATGGCTCGGTCAGCATTTTTGGGAAAACGGTCAGCGGTAACCCAGTCGATCTGTTTTCCAGGATCGGAGCACTTATAGAGACACCTTCACTTTACGAGCACCTGACCGGCCTTGATAATTTATTGATAACGGCGAAAATGAGGAACATCCAAAAAAGCAGGCTGTTGGAAGTCCTGAACATTGTCCAATTGAAGTCGAGCGGGCACCTGTACGTGAAGGATTATTCATTGGGCATGAAGCAGCGGTTAGGCCTGGCGCTGGCGTTGCTTTCTTCACCAGACTTGTTGATACTTGATGAACCGACAAACGGGCTGGACCCCAATGGTATCATCGAAACGAGAGAACTGCTGCTGCATTTAAGCAAAGACCATGGTGTTACCATTTTAATATCCAGTCATTTGCTTTCAGAAATAGAAAAACTGGTTTCCCATATCGGTATCCTGAACCAAGGTAAAATGCTTTTCCAGGGCACTATTGAGCAGCTCCATGAAATCAGCCAGGAGCAATCTATTATTGAAATAGATACCAATCAAAACAGTCTTGCAATTCAAATATTATTGGATAACAATCATATTGTTAAGCATGGAAAAGAATTCTTAGAAGTAAAATACTTGGACAAATACCAGTTGTCAGATGTTATCGCATTGCTTGCAAAAGCAGGCGTGGCTATCTACCGTATCCAACTGATTGAAAGCAGCCTGGAACAAACATTTTTATCATTTGTAAATAACTGATCAAGCGATGATGAAATTACTATCTGCAGAACTAGTTAAATTAAAAAACACATTTGCTTTGTGGTTAACGGTACTTGGCGCATTATTTTTGCCCCTGCTGTTATTCACCACCTATCTATTCGAATGGAAAGAGTTCATTCCCAATGCTCAAGTTGACCCTTGGTATGATTATCTTTTAAGGACGTTTAACGGGTGCTGTTTTTTTTCGTTGGGATTTATCTTGCTCATCATTGGTTTGATACTAAATATTGAACATAGAGCGAATAGCTGGAAACATTTGTTCACTATGCCACTGGCCAGGGGGAAGCTTTACTTCAGCAAGATGGCGCTGGTCGTTTCCGTGATCATTTTATTTTTTCTCTTGTATTTTGTTTTTGCGATCATGTCAGGCCATATGCTGGGATTTATTCAACCTGCGCTCGAGTTTTCACGTTATGCCCTGCCCAATGAATATATTTTCCGGTTTGTTCTCGACTTTTTGGTTTCTATCGTACCAATGATCATTGTTCAATACTGGATATCGTTCCGAGTGAAAAACCTGGTCATTTCTTTAGGGATTGGGCTATTCGGGTTGTTGATGGGATTATTATTAAAAAATTGGGACAATATAATTTACCTGCCTTATGCCACGCCATTCCAGATGCTAAATTATAAAGTGACCGCTGTCCTGAACCGTCAAGGTTTCTATTGGTTCAATGCAGTTTACAGTCTATTGTTCCTTGCACTGGGCTATCAGGATTTTACGAAAAGGTTCCGTGGTTGATCATAGAATGGTATTTTCAGTCATTTGTGGATATTTTTGTAATTGTTCTGGATGAGCCACTGACATTGACCACCTAATGACGGAGCGGATTGACCAGTAACTTTATTTTTACGAATTTCAATGATTCATTGGGCACTAACTATTTATAGTGGTCAAATACTGCCGGCAGACTATACTTATGCAAATCGGCGCCTGGTGGTCAATGTTGTCCGGCGCTTGCATTATGACAGGCTTTTTAAAAAGAGCAGCTTGCCTGGTTATCATTATAGATATGACAATAGCCACGTTTGTTTTTCACAAAGGGCTTTTGCTTCAAAATGGAATGACGACTTTTCTTCTTTTGATTTGTTGTTTGACAATATTGATTTCTGCCACGGACAACCTCAGCATAGATCGGCTGATATTGAAATATAAATTAAAATAAAATGAAAAAAATTCACTTCACACTTTTATTGTTCAATATTTTGACTTGCAGTTGTGGACAAGGAACAAACTCAAATCCTCTTACGACAACAGATAATGACACACTCGAGCTTCCTGCAAAAATAAAAATGGTTACGGACAGTGAGCCTGGTGAACCAATGGTTATTTCGGGGACTGTTTATTTGCCTGATAGAAAGACACCGGCAAATGGTGCGATACTTTCTGTTTGGCAAACAGACGCAAAAGGAAATTATATAGCAGGCGGTGGTGGCGCAGGCGAATTACATCCTCGTTTACATGGAAGAATGAAGACAGGCGTTGATGGCAAATACGAGTTTCAAACAATCAAACCAGCTCAATACCCAAGTCATACTACTCCGGCACATATTCACGGGCATATCTCTGCACCCGACTTCCCCGAGTTCCCGATTATCTATTTCTTTGATGGTGATGATTTGATTACAGATAAGAACCGTACTAAATTGAATAACAATTATGGGGGGACACCATCTATAATTAAAATGACAAAGAATAGTAACGGGGTGTGGATCGGTCACCGAGACTTAATACTTCAATATGTGAAACCATCTGAGCAGACCCTCAAGTTACAGTGGTAAAGAACACAGAAAAAGGCACACAACATGGGATACATTATGACAAAATTATTTCTCTTTATTTTCCGCAACTTCATTTTGTCAGAGAAAACATGAACCTGATAGCTTGACTCACGTTTTAAAATGATATTGGTTGACAATTAAAAGTATAGGCTTACGTGGGGTTCAACTTATAACTAACAGTCATGTATAACCGAAATTATAAAAATTGCCCTATATTCTGAGCATTGTCGTAGCAAGAATTAGACCAACCTGGAAGTCGAGGGTTCAACTCCCTCTGAGTTCAATTTAGAAATGTTGTTGTAACCTAGCTTTCTTGAAGTGCGTCAAAGCTTTTATGAGCAACTACAAAACGAAATTTTGGAGTTTGACGAAACTGTGCTGCCATTTATTGTGCAATACTTTGGTGATTTCTATTCATGCGCAACAGCTCAAATCATGGCATGATCCTTCTCCACATATTATCCAGTTTATTAAAGTAGATACAAATGTTAAATTAGAAGTTCTTGATTGGGGCGGCCATGGCAAACCAATTATTTTGCTTGCTGGAGGCGGGAACACCGCTCATGTATTCGATGATTTTGCTCCAAAGCTTTCTGTTAATTTCCATGTATACGGTATCACCCGACGTGGATTTGGAGCTTCCGGGTTTTCAGCAGTTGACAATGTGGATAGGCTTGGCAAGGATATACTTGTTGTAATCGATTCGCTTAAGATCATCAAGCCCGTATTAATGGGGCATTCCGTTGCCGGCTCCGAGCTAAGTTCTGTTGCGCGTATTTCACCTGATCGGATCACCGCTTTGATTTATCTTGAAGCCGCTTACCCTTATGCTTTCAGCAATGAAGAAACTCCGAAAATGAATGACTTCATGGAAATCGCCGGCCCGCAGGAGCCAGCGCCATCCCCAAGTGAAAAAGATTTGGCGAGTTTTAATGCCTTGCAAAAATGGGACGCAAAGACATACGGATTTCAAATGCCCGAATCAGAATTCAGGCAGACTTGGGACTCCGCAAGTGACGGACGTCCAACGAAACCCCGGGACTTTCCAGGCTTTACCATCTTTTCAATAATTATGAATGATTCGATAAAACACACTTGGATTAAAGTTCCTTGCTTAGCAATTTTTGCGATCCCCCATACTCTAGAAGCATGGATGTTGAACAGTACAAACCCAAATGTGCGGACAGACGGAGAGATTTACTTCACGAAAATTGATAGTTTGGCTACCAGGCAGGCAAATGCGATTAAGGTTAGCATCCCAGCTGCAAAGGTGATCAAATTGCGCGGAATGCACTATATCTTTATTTCTAGTGAAACAGATGTGCTGAATTCAATTTACAAGTTCATGTCTGGAAATTAAATAACTCTCCAATAAATAATTTATCGAAAGTCTTGGAGCACTTTTTTTTCGTCTCAATAATTCGATCTACAAAATGAAGATAAATTGACGGAAACGAATTTTAATATTTCATAGATAATGTAATCCTCAAAAACTGGTAAATGCAATAAAATCTTTGACTAACGAGTTCACTAATTTTCCCCTCTCGCTAAAGTAATATCGGCCGGGCATTTTACCGAAACGCATTAATTTAAAAAATAAGAAGCTTGAATAAAAGCTGACTGGTATATTTTCGGTTAAACATGACCGTTACCTTAAGGATGTAACATCTGACAAAGCGACATCAAAAATTCTTTTGAGCATAGTATCTTCAAGCCGATAAAGAATCGTGTATTGTTCAAAACGATCAATCCCTTTTAACAGATTGCAAGCGATCAAATCATTTTC
The DNA here is from genome assembly GCA_021323755.1 of Chitinophagales bacterium. Lineage (GTDB taxonomy): Bacteria > Bacteroidota > Bacteroidia > Chitinophagales > Chitinophagaceae > Puia. The sequence goes on from JAJPKJ010000012.1 coordinate 87,007, forward strand.
CCGAACACTTAATGGCAGCTGCTGAATTTTTTCTTCAAACATTTTTCTCTTGTAAATTAAACGGATGTGAAACTATGTTTTATTTTTGGTTCACCATAGGATCCACACTGATGTTTTGCGGGCACTTGTCCATAAGTATGAAACTCAAAAGTTGGAAAATGCAAAAAAATCATTGGGTAGTTAGTTCGCTAATTTCTACTCTTTCACTTGCAATAAATTTCTCAACTCTTCTTAGATCCTTTTCAAAAGAGTTCGAAATTTGTCTCTTTCTCCCCGCTTTTCTTCTTTGCAGCATGTTGCAAATTGCAGCATTTCGCTAAAAACAATTTTCTACAAATTAAGGATTATACAAATGGAGGTAGAAAATTGTACTCTTTTGGTGTAATTTCAGAGACAATGTCTCGTCCTGAAAATACCTGGACGGAATTCACACCTTAATTTGTCGTTTTTGCACTGCTTTTAATCCTGAAGTGAATCATAATTTTGTTTTGTCAATAAATTATCGAATTAAGATTAAAACAGTAATATGAGAAATTTAATGCTAGTAATTGCGATCATTTTTGCAGCATTCAGATCAAATGGCCAGCAAGTAAAGCCTTCCAATAGTGGTTACGCATCCGTCAATGGCATTAAAGTTTATTATGAAACATTTGGCGAGGGTAAACCTTTAATTTTATTGCATGGCGCTTTTTATACAATTGAGATGAATTGGGGGGAATTAATTCCTGAACTGTCAAAAAGCAGGAAAGTAATTGCCATTGAAATGCAAGGACATGGGCACACACCTTTTTCGGAAAGAAAATTATCGATTACTGCATTAGCAAGCGATGTGGAAGGAGTAATGGATTATCTGAAAATTGACAGTGCTGATGTGGCAGGATATAGTATGGGTGGCTCGGTGGCTTACCAATTTGCAGTGCAAAGCCCTAAGCGGTTAAAGAAACTAGTAATTATTTCTTCTACGTACAAATCGAAGGGATGGCTACCAATAGTGAATAGCGCATTTGATAATTTTAAGCCTGAATTTTTTGATAACACCCCATTAAAAACTGCATACGATTTAGTGGCGCCAGATAAAACAAAATGGAGAAAATTCTTGGCGCAGATGCTTGTTTTTGCTAAGGAGCCATTTAATGTTGGTGACTCCAATATTGCGAAAATATCTGCGCCGATATTAATTATATCTGGTGACAACGACGGGCTGGATAAAATTGAGTTGATTAAAACATATCAATTGTTGGGAGGCGTTGTGTCAGCAGATCTACAGCCTATGCCTAAATCTCAATTGGCTATTGTTCCTTCGCAAGGACATGTTAGTCTGATGATGCAGACAACAACGATTTTAAACTATCTGAACAACTTTTTAAAGTAGCTTGATGCACCGATGAATTACGCCTAGACAGTGAAATCCGGTGGTTATCTGAAAAATGAAGCCGCGAATTATTGAAATGTTTTTGCGATAATCTTAAGTGAAATACCCAGGACAAAATTATTCTATTTGAGTCCAATAAGTAGTATAGAAATTTTTTTTATGTATTAGCTTTAACCCGATGATTAAACTATTGGGCCTTCTTCTGATTGATTTGCTCTTATCATTGGCTGCGCTAACTCAAAAGAATGATTCATTAATCATTTTCAAATCGTGAAAGACTGGTGAAAACAGTCCCTAAGTGATTTTTGAAAGCTAACGCTGATGCATATCTCAAAAATGGCATAGGAGGTTTACGTATTGTTAAAGTATGAGTAAATGGAAATTTTTCTTATCTTTGTCATTCTTTATGGTTTTACTTTCCCTGTTTGTGGTTCTCCCCAAATGAGTGTTGTTCGAACCTAAGGCGGATAAAGTATCAGGGCATTTCCTGATAGCCTTATCAAATATTACACCTACTAAAATAATTACCATTGTCGTTTAATAATTTGCCACTCATTGAGCCTTTGCAGGCTGCGTTACGTAAACAAGGATATACCACCCCTACCTCCATCCAACAGCAAGCTATCCCCCATATCCTGGAAGGGAAAGACCTGCTCGGTTGTGCGCAGACGGGTACTGGAAAGACCGGGGCCTTTACCCTTCCCTTATTACAACTTATGTTTCAGGGGTTTGACAGACAGAGAGAAAGGCGGGTCATTCAAACATTGATCCTGACACCTACGCGTGAGCTGGCGATCCAGATCGGCGAAAGCATCCAGGCTTATGGATGTTATCTTCCTCTCAAACATGTAGTCATCTTCGGTGGCGTGCCCCAGTCCTCCCAGGTAAAAGCCATCCAGAATGGGGTGGAGATTTTGGTAGCCACCCCTGGGCGGCTTCTGGACCTGATGCAACAAAATATAGTTCATTTGGACCATATCCGTTATTTTGTACTGGATGAAGCAGACCGCATGCTCGATATGGGTTTTGTCCGGGATGTGCAGCGCATTATTTCCAAATTGCCGGCTAAAAAGCAGACCTTATTTTTCAGCGCCACCATGCCGCCAGAAATCAAACAGCTGTCCAATGTATTATTGCATAATCCAGTGAAGGTGGAAGTCACCCCGGTCTCTTCGACCGTAGACCTTGTCGAACAAAAAGTGTATTATGTTGGGAAGACAGATAAATTCGATTTGCTCCTCCATTTGCTAAAAGACCCAGGCATTGAAAGCATGCTCCTCTTTGTTCAGATGAAACACCATGCCGATAAATTGACCAGGCAGCTGATCAAAGCAGGCATTCACTGTGAAGCGATCCACGGTGACAAGTTGCAACGGGCAAGGCAAAGGGCTTTGGACAATTTTAAGGCCCGCAAAACACGAGTATTGGTGGCGACCGATATCGCAGCCCGGGGTATCGATATTGAGGAACTTACGCATGTCCTGAACTATGACCTTCCGAACGTGCCGGAAACCTACGTGCACCGCATCGGCAGAACGGGCAGGGCGGGCGCAACGGGTGTCGCGATCTCCTTTTGCGATTGGACGGAGAAAAGCTTTTTGACGGATATTCAAAAACTGATCAAAAAGAATTTAACTGTTGTGAAAGCCCATCCTTTCGACAACCCCATGATGCATACCGATTCGGTAAACTTGACCACTACTTCTTCCTTTTCCAACATGCGCAGGGGTGGCAAAAAAAGTGCCCGAAGAGTTTCGAGGTTCTAGACCTATTAGCGGTGAAAATAACTTAATCAGAAAGTAGAAAGGTTATTACCCTGGATGAGCCTGAAACATTGACCACCAAAAGCTGGAGCGGATTGACCAGTAAGTTTATTTTTGCCAATTTCAATGAATTCATCCTGCGCTATATATTTATTATGGTCAAATACTTCCGGCGGGCTATGGTTATGCAAATCCGTACCTAGTGGTCAAAGTCCTCGAGCGCTTGCAAGTTAACAATTAAAAGGTCAACAGAATTCCGTCAAGCCCGAACCAAAGTACAGCGATGGAAACAGCTGAAGTTTCAATGTCCAGCCCTTCTTGCAATTAACATCATGTTGGCGGTTCGTTCTTTTCTTGTATTTCGTAATATTTATTTTATAAACCGGTGAATTGCTCGATCAGCGTTATCTTGAAATGTAGTATTTTTCAAAGAAGTAAAAAAAGTGCTCTGGTCAACCACATCCCCTGATAACTTACCCTCTTTACTTGCATAAAAAACGCCACTTTTATATCGCTCATCCGAAATACCATCTACAAGGCGTTTTGCACCTACTTCCAGCTTATGCACCATTCCGCCTATCAATGGGAATACAACAGGCATCATTAAATACTTCAACATAAATTTCATTGCTGGGGGAAGATTATTTGGTGCCAGAGTTCCCTTTGTGTTCCCAGGACTCATAACAACAAATTTGAGCTTAGGATATTTTCTTGCCATGGATAATGTCCACATGGTTACTACATACTTAACGTATCCGTATGCTTGCGTTGCATCAAATTTATTACCAAAATATGATCCATCAAGAACAGCAGCAAACTCATCTATGGAAGAAGTCCTCATTAAAACTGGTTTCATTCCGAGCATCTTTACACCTGGGACAGCTTCCGCACTTACTGATAGTACTGCTTTTTTTAACTTATCAAGTTTTATTAATTCCTCCACTAAAATTACATGACCTAAAATATTGGTAGCAGCCAATTCATTCATACCGGAGGACGTAACTTTCGCAGCGGTTTTCCCAACCATTCCACCAGCATTTAAAATTACTGCATCAATAGGTTCCTTTATTTTTTCTACTGCTTTTCTTACAGAATTTGCATCCGAAACATCCCCTATAATGATTTCAAAAACCTTTTTCTCCGTTGACTCCTCAAGGTCTCTTTTTGCCGCATCCGCTTTCGCTTGATTTCTGCAGAAAAGAATCACCTTTTTTGTTTCTTTTTTCAATGCCAACTGCCGGGCAGTATCTTTCCCAAGCCCAATATTTGCTCCGGTTATTAATATACTTTCATTCATTTTTTTATCGTCTTTTTATTAATGTAAAATGACGATGCAAAAATGAAACTTAAAACAAATTCAAACTTGGCGGTAAAGTTCAAAAACTGGTAAATTCAGTTCATCTACTTCTTACGATACTCAGAAGGCGATTGATTATACTTTTGTTTGAAGGTCTTTGTGAAATGAGAAGTATCTTGAAAGCCAACTTCGAAACAAATTTCAGATACAGATAATTCGGTTGATTGTAGCAGCCCAAGAGCCTTTTCCAATTTCTTTTCTTTAATGAAATTGGCTGGTGTATCACTAAACTGTGTTTCAAAATCTCTCTTAAAAGTTGAGAGGCTCCTTCCAGTCAAACGGGCTAAATCGACTATAGAAATAGATGAGTATAAATGTGCTTCTACTACCTCAAACAAACCTGCTTGTCTTGGATTAAATAAATGAGAGAATAAAGTAATTATATTTTCTGCATTGTCTGTTTGAAGAAGCAATAGGATGAGTTCTTTGAATTTTAATTTAAGCAAATCGTCTGTGACCAAGTTTGGGTTCTCAAAATAAAAATTAAGGCTTTGGATGAAATGGGTTATAACACTTTGTTTTTCTATTTTCCTGATATAGGGTTTGATAGCATATTCTTTTAGGAAATTTGGAAATTCGTTTTTGTATAATTCTTTCAAAATTTCTGGATATAAATGAACGGCAAAAATTTCACAAGTCTTAGCAGGATGTTTGCGAATAGCGTTTGCGAAGTAGTTACCACATCTAAGTAAAACACTTTCCTCTGTTTGAATGGCTACGTTGTCAGTTGGTGAAGTATAAGATATTTCACCTTCTTTGAGGTAAATAAAACAGGCTTCGTCCTGAAAAAAACCTGAGCCAAGTCTTAATGGTGTCTTGATTATTAATTTTTCAATTGCACATTTATTATTGATGTCAAAATGTTTTCTGTCGAGTATCATTTCTTATTGTTAGTGTCTTAAAAGTCAGGTGTCTTACAATGACCGCTAACGAACCGGGCTTGTGTATCGACCCCTTAATTCTTGGACAGAATTGCGTTAATATTTGGGGCAATTTCGGATAATTTTTCTATTCAATTGGGTTTGTGCAAGCGCCGGAGGACATTGACCACTTGGCGCAGATTTGCATGATCATGGTCCGCCGGAAGTATTTGTTGGCTAAAAATAAAAAAGCCCGTAAACACTGCATTTTACGGGCTCTTGATAATTTGTGATAGACCTTCCAGCGGAGAGGGAGGGATTCGAACCCTCGGTACAAGTTTAAGCTCGTACAACGGTTTAGCAAACCGGCCCTTTCGGCCACTCAGGCACCTCTCCTTTATTTTTAAGGGAGACAAAAATAAAATTAATAATTGATAATTGGTAATTGATCGCAAAAAGAAGTTTCACAATTATCTTCATTAGCAGCCAGAAATAGAAAAACTCATCCATTGCTGAATGAGTTTTTTTATTAATAATATCAAAAATTTTACATGGCTTCCAACTGGACCTTTTGTTGTAACTCGGTTACGTTTTCACGAAACAAGCTGTCCGTATCCATCAAATCTTTTACAGTTTGGCAGGAATGGATTACTGTTGTATGATCTCTTCCTCCAAAATGTTCGCCGATTGTTTTTAAAGAATTTTTGGTGAATGCTTTTGCCAGGTACATGGTTATTTGGCGGGCCTGAACGATTTCGCGTTTGCGTGTTTTTTGCAACAGCTTATCATAAGGCACATCAAAAAATTCGCATACCATGCGCTGAATGGTCTCGATGGTAATTTCTTTACTGCTGGTTTTCACAAAATTGCGAAGCACTTTCTTTGCCAATTCCAAATCAATTTCTCTTTTATTGAGCGAAGATTGTGCCAAAAGGGATATTAATGCACCCTCCAACTCGCGTACATTGGTATTGATATTATAAGCCAGATATTTAACTACTTCTTTCGGCATTTCTAATCCATCATTCTTCATTTTTCTTTCCAAAATTTCTATACGCGTGTCATAATCCGGAATTTGCAGATCAGCGCTCAATCCCCAGCGGAATCGGCTTAATAATCTTTCCTGCAGTCCTTCCAGGTCTTTGGGCGATTTATCAGAGGTCAATATTAATTGCTTTCCGGATTGATGCAAATGATTAAAGATGGCGAAAAAAGCATCCTGCGATTTTTCTGCACGATTGAAAAATTGTACATCATCTATAATGAGCACATCCACCAATTGATAAAAATGAATAAAATCATTGATCGCATTATTACGACTGTGGTCAATAAACTGGTTGATGAATTTTTCAGAACTTACATATAACACTACCTTATTGTGATGGGTGCGTTTTACTTCATTTCCGATTGCCTGGGCCAAATGCGTTTTACCCAAACCAACGCCTGCATATATTACCAATGGATTAAAAGAATTTGCTCCCGGTTTTTCTGCAACTGTTTTTCCCGCACGGCGGGCAACACGATTGCAATCACCTTCGATAAAAGACTCAAAAGTGTACACAGGATTTAACTGTGCATCTATTTGCATCTTTTTTAAACCGGGAATAACAAACGGATTTTTAACCGGGTTATTAATAATAAGAGGGAAATCCATTTCATTATTTACAAAAGTCTTATATCCTTGTGCAGGCACATCCATGGTCAATGGTCTGTTTTGTTGATTGCCACTGTCGACCATAATGCGATATTCCAATCTTGCATCTTTTCCCAAAACCCGGCGTAAAGTTTTTGCTAATAAAACAACATAATGCTCTTCGAGGTATTCGAAAAAAAATTGACTTGGAACCTGGATAACTAAAACATTATTTTTTAGTTCTACGGGTTTAATAGGTTCAAACCATGTTTGGTAATGTTGCCATTCAACGATATCCTTAATTATTTCCAGGCAATTGTTCCAGACTTTTTCAAACGTTTTAGCCATTACTCAATAAACAGTTTTATAGATCAAATTTTTAATGATTTTTGTCCAAATATCTTCAAAGTAAACGTGATTAAAATTTCTTTGCAGGGCAACGAATATCAAAATTTTTTATTGAAAAAAAAATTTTTTATTCACCTGTTTTTTTAATTTGAAAGGGAACCTGAATTAATCGAAATTTTAAGCTTGAAATTTTAGATAATTTTTATTCTTTATCTTATTAATACACCGCCAATAAGATTGAAATAAATCAAAATTGATCATTCAAAAAAATTGGTTTTTTTCAGAAATAAAAATTATTGAGCCGTGCCGGTAAGTTGAATTTTGTTTTGAAGAGAAAGAGCTGAGGACGGACATTTCTTTCATCAAAAAAACGAATTTGCTATTCCTTGAAGATACAATATTTTTTCTGGTCTTTTAAAATTTTATTAATAGAAATATTTGCAATTAATTTGCTTGTTTAGATATTAATCTTGATCAACATTTAATAAAGCGTTTTTGGGTTAACTACCTGACACGATGCAAAAAAAACTTCAGCTAAAATTACTTCCTTCAGAAGCAGATAATGATTCCATCATTATGCATTACGCCGCGAATGCAAGCGGAAAGCGAATTTCAGACATTAGCGGTTTCAATATTTTAAAACGTTCAATTGATGCAAGAGGGAAACAAGTATGGATCATACTTGTGGTAATGGTGTTTATTAATGAAATTTTTTTAAAAAGAAAATTGATCACTACAAGCTTCACTGATGTTTCAAAGGCTTCAAAAAAAGTGATCGTCATTGGGGCCGGACCCGCAGGTCTGTTTGCCGCTTTGGAATTGATCAGGTCCGGAATTCAACCGATCATTTTGGAAAGAGGCAAAGATGTGCGTGCGAGAAGAAGAGATCTTGCGCTATTAAATAAAGAAGGGATCATCAATACGGAAAGTAATTATTGTTTTGGCGAAGGCGGCGCAGGTACCTACAGTGATGGAAAACTGTACACGCGAAGCAACAAGCGCGGGAGTATTGACAACATTCTGAATTTATTTGTTCAGTTTGGCGCCGATGAAAATATCTTGTTCGATGCTCATCCCCATATCGGCACCAATAAATTGCCGGGGATTATTACTGCAATGCGGCAACAAATAATTGATTGCGGCGGAACCTTCTTGTTTGAAAAAAAAGTGGTTGATTTTGTGATTAGCAATGAAAAAATTCAGTTTGTAAAAACCAGCGACGGAAATATTTTTAGTGCTGATGCGATAATATTGGCAACAGGACATTCAGCAAGGGATATTTTTTATTTATTGAATGAAAAAAAGATACTCATCGAAGCAAAACCTTTTGCCTTGGGCGTTCGCATCGAACATCCGCAAAGTCTAATAGACAATGTTCAATATCACTGTGCCAAACGTGATAAATATTTGCCACCTGCCTCTTATAGTTTGGTCGAGCAGGTAAATAATAAAGGCGTTTTTTCATTTTGTATGTGTCCCGGCGGAATTATAGCACCGGCATCTACCAATAATAATGAGCTTGTGGTAAATGGATGGTCGCCTTCCAAACGAAATAATCCTTATGCAAATTCAGGAATGGTGGTTCAGGTAGAAATGGAAGACATACCTGGACATGAAAAATTAAAAAATGATGCATTAATAATGATGCATTTTCAACAAGAGGTAGAACAAAAAGCTTTTACCGCGGGTGGTGGAAAATTTGTAGCTCCGGCTCAACGGATGATTGATTTTGTTGAAAATAAGATATCTTCTTCGTTGCCAGATTGTTCTTATTTACCGGGAATCCAATCTGCCTCTTTAAAGGACGTACTACCTGGTTTTATTTTTGAAAGGCTCAGCACTGCTTTCATCGCCTTCGGGAAGAAAATGAAAGGTTATTATAGCAATGATGCCGTTATTGTTGCGACAGAATCGCGCAGTTCTTCGCCGGTTCGGATTCCACGACATAAAGAGGCACTCCATCACCCACAAATAAAAAATCTTTACCCCTGTGGCGAAGGCGCAGGCTATGCCGGCGGCATTGTGAGTGCTGCTATGGATGGAGAAAGAGTGGCAAACCAAATTGCTCAAATATTAGCTTAGATTTCTGTTGATAAATCTTATTTGCGCGGGAATTATGAATCATCTTTTTTAAGCCGTTTCTTGTTTTGTAAACTATATTTGCTGACCAAAAAAATGCTTCATGAATATTCTGGAAGTAAAAAATCTGAAAAAATATTTTGCTACGCAAAAAGCAGTCGATGATATCAGCTTTAGCCTGCAAAAAGGTTCCATCTTTGGTTTGCTTGGTCCGAATGGCGCCGGCAAAACCACATTAATAAGAATGATTACCGGAATTTTTTATCCTGATGAAGGCGAGATCTTTTTTGATGGGAAAAAATTTCACCCAGATGATGATGCAGTGAAGATCGGCTATATGCCAGAAGAGCGTGGATTGTATAGGAAAATGAAGATAGGAGAACAGGCTGTTTTCTTGTCAAGATTAAAAGGATTGACAAAAGAACATGCGATACAAAATGTTAAAGAATGGTTTGTGAAATTTGAAATGCAGAGCTGGTGGAATAAGAAAATTGAAGACCTGAGTAAAGGAATGGGACAAAAACTTCAATTTGTAATAACTGTTTTGCATGAACCCAAACTGATCATTCTTGATGAACCTTTTAGTGGTCTGGATCCGGTTAATGCAAATCTTATCAAAGATGAGATATATAACCTTGCACAGAAAGGAGCAACAATAATTTTCAGCACGCACAGAATGGAACAAGTGGAAGAAATTTGCGATCACATCATATTGGTGAATAAAGGAAAGAAAATTGTTGATGGCAGCGTTGCTGGCGTTAAACAGCAATTCAAGGAAGATCTTTTTGAAGTTGGCTTTGATAAGATTCCCGAAAACCACGCCAGTCAGGCTTTTGAAGTCATCGGCACAAAAGATAAGAGCCTTATTGTAAAAATAAATGAAGGATACACTTCGAATAATGTGCTGCAATTTTTTATTCAGCAGAACATCGGCATTGTTTCTTTTTCAGAAATACTGCCTTCTTTAAACGATATCTTCATTAAAGTGGTTGAAGGAACCCCATTAGCCAGACAATTTCAACCTCTAACTGCTTAAAATTTATTTATGAACAAGATCCTTATCATTATTCAAAAAGAATATCTCACGCGCGTTCGCAATAAAACATTTATTATCTCCACTTTTTTATTGCCGGTAGTCCTGGCTTTATTTATTGCCGGCGTTATTTATTTTGCCACGCATAGTTCAGAAAAAACAACGATCGCTGTTAATGATGTGAGCGGTGATTTTGCCAATAATCTGAAAAGCGATTCTTCTCAGGTAACTTTCGTTTACGATAAAAATATTACTGCTGATAATTTTTCGGCAAACGGTTATAAGGCTGTGCTCATTATTCCAAAATATGACAGCGCTCATAAAGATACGGTCCGCCTCGTTTCTGAAAAAGAACTGGGACTGCCCACCCAGGAATATGTAAAGAGCCAATTGGGTTCGGCGCTTCAAAAAAAATTATTCAAAGAAAAAAAGTTTGATAAAGATGCTGTTGATTCCATTTTGCAAACTTCGGTAACGGATGTTTATGAATTCAATGCATACAAACAAAAAGAAGGAAAAATACAGCAATCCAATTTTTGGGCGGCTTATGGAATTGGTTTTACAAGCGGCATGATAATATATATTACCATGATGATTTACGGAATGATGGTAATGCGGGGTGTAATGGAAGAAAAGACAAATCGTATTGCAGAAGTCATGGTCAGCTCGGTAAAACCATTTCAGATGATGATTGGAAAGATTGTCGGTATTGCTGCTGTTGGACTAACCCAATTTCTGATGTGGATAGTTTTGATACTTGTCATATCATCAGCGGCAACAGCATTTCTTTCGCATGATGCTTTACAACAAGTACAACAGGCAACGCATAATATGCCAAACTCAGGCGTGGCGCAAGCTGGCGATGCTACTTCGAAGATCTCAGAATTTACACATGCATTCGCCGGAACAAAGTGGATACTTATCGTGTTTTGCTTTATTTTTTATTTTACCGGCGGATATCTTTTTTATTCATCATTATTTGCTGCAGTTGGCAGTGTGGTAAATGAAGATATCCAGGAAGCGCAGTCACTTTCACTTCCCCTTACCATGCCCATCGTACTTTCATTTGTGATCATGACAACTTCTATATACGCGCCATCTAGCAACTTGTCTGTTTGGGCAAGCATCATTCCATTTAGTTCGCCCATTATAATGATGTCGCGTATTCCATTTGGAGTTCCGGGCACGGTTCCATGGTGGCAATTGGGTTTATCAATGGCATTATTAATTGCAGGATTCTTATTTACATCATGGCTTGCCGGAAAAATTTATCGCACTGGCATTTTGTTATACGGCAAAAAACCAACATGGAAAGAAATGTTGAAATGGGCTTTTAGAAAGTAGTTCATGGTTCGCTGCTTACTATTTTTCATATTTCCTGCATTTTTTTTGACGTAATTTAATGGAATGAAAAAGTTCATGTTCATATTGATAATCTGCACGTTCGTTATTCACGTCAATGCTCAGGTAATAATTCAAAAAGACCCGGCAATTGAAAAAATGGTTAGCGAAGTAAATGGGGATAGTCTTAAATCTTACATTAATAAATTGGTCGGTTTTGGCACGCGACAAACATTAAGTACAACTTCAGACTCAAAAAGAGGAATTGGCGCCGCAAGAGAATGGATCATTTCTAAATTCAAAGAATTTGCTGTGACCAACGATCGTATGTCCGTTGAACTGGACAGATGGATATTACCTGCAGATAGCAAACGGGTTGATGTGAATACAGACATGGCAAATGCTTTGGCTATCTTACACGGAACGGATACAGCCGATAAACGCGTTTTTATTATCAGCGGGCATATGGATAGTCGCATAAGCGATGTAATGAACCGGACAACAGATGCTCCAGGCGCAAACGATGATGGCAGCGGAACTGCGGCGGTTATTGAATCCGCACGCATATTGAGTAAACATTCTTTTCCCGCAACAATAATTTTTGTTGCTGTATGTGGAGAAGAACAAGGATTATATGGCAGCACGCATCTTGCGGAACGCGCAAAACAAAATGACTGGCATGTTGAAGCCATGCTTAATAATGATATCGTTGGAAGCAACAACAGCAACGAAACAAATATTATTGACAACACAAAAGTGCGCGTTTTCAGTGAAGGGTTGCCTGCTGTTGACCTTGAAAAAAAAGCGGCTTCCATTCGCCAGAATGGCTGGGAGAACGATGGTGCGAGCCGCCAACTGGCTAGATATGTAAAAGAAATTGGCGAACGATATGTTGCTAATCTTGAAGTGATGATGATTTATCGCAATGATCGTTTTTTGCGAGGCGGTGATCATAATCCATTTGTGCAAAACGGATTTACCGCAGTCCGTATTACAGAAATGAATGAAAATTATAATCACCAGCACCAGGATGTACGGGTAGAGAAAAATATTCAATATGGCGACCTGCCGGAATTCATGGATTATGAATACCTCAGAAAAAACACCGCGCTTAACCTTTCCAGTCTTGCAAACCTGGCAAAATCCCCGGCTCTGCCGAAAGATGTAAAAATTGATGTAAGAAATCTGACCAACTTCACCTATCTATATTGGAAAGCTTCGCCAACCGGAAAAATAAAAGGCTATTATGTATTGATCCGTGAGACAACTGCTGCCCAATGGCAAAGAAAAATTTTTACGCTTCAAACGGAAATGCGATTGCCATATTCAAAAGACAATTATTTTTTTGCGGTTCAATCGGTAAGTGAAGATGGAAATGAAAGCCTTCCGGTTATTCCTGCTATCGGAAGATGATTATCTTCTGAAGATCTCCACGCGTTTGCTCAATTGTTAAAATAAAAAAAATCTTTTTACCTCATGCAACATTTTACGAATCACATCGTACTTTTATACGAATACTGTCGTAAATGGCTAACTTCTAAAATTTCCCTCATGTCATTTCAATTAAAAGCAAAACACTGGCTTGTAGCTATAGTGCCTACTGGCATTGCTATTACAGCCATTGCCTGGCAAAATTCAGGCGCAGGAAACAATAATAATTTTTATGATCCTCAGGATACTGTACCGGCAAAGCATCGTCAAAAATCAATGCGAAATGAAGATACCAATCAAAAAGATATAGACCGAGAGATGCGGAAACTTGATGATGCTTTGAATACCATTGATACAAAAGTTGACAAGATCAATTGGGAAGAGATCCAAAAACAGGTTCAATCTTCCATGGAAAAAGCAAATGAGGAAATGAAAAATCACCAGGTAGATATGGAACAGATTCAGAAACAGATTGATGAATCTATTAAAAATATCGATTTTGACAAGATCAAAGAAGAAACGGCAATTGCCTTGCAGCACGTAAAAGAAGATATAGACATTAATAAAATAAATGCAGAAGTGCAACGTGCCTTAACGGAAGCGAGAAAGGAAATTAATAATGATGAGATACGCAAAAGTATTGATGAAGCGAAGAAGGTTAATATGGACGAAGTGAAAAAAGCAATTGAAGAAGCAAAAAACGAGATGGAAAAAGATAAAGTGAACATGAAAGAAGAAATGGGTAAAGCAAAGCAAGAAATTAAAAAGGCGAAAGACGAATTAAAAGGGTATAAGAGAATGTTGGATGATATGGAGAAGGAAGGTTTGATCAATACCAACCAAGATTACAGTGTTGAATATAAAGATGGAGAATTGTTTATTAACGGTCAAAAGCAATCCCAGGACCTGGAGAAGAAATATAAAGACTATTTCAAGAAAGACAATATAAAAATTTATAAAAAGAATGGAGAGTTTAACATCACAAATGATGATTAAACCCCTCTCATGTGTAGTAGAAAAAACGGGACTGTTCTCAGCCCCGTTTTATTTTTTATAAGAACAATAATTTTTATCAGTTCATTTCCAGCATCCTTAATAAAGGATATTCACTTTCTTCTGCATTCGCATCATTGCTTTCCGGCAGAAATTCAATATTAACTTTAATGCTCGTTTTTTCTTTTACTAAAACTCCCGCTTTTTTGAAAGACTGGTAACCTTTTTTATCAAATTGAATATTAACCTGCGTTGCAGGTAATTGTGTAAAGCTGAAATAACCATCAGCATCCGTAGTAACTTCTTTTGACATATTTACGCCCGGAACAGTTGCAGAAACAACCACTCCCTGAACGGGTTTTTTTGTAACGGCATCGGTAACATAACCGTGCAGGCAAATTTCTGATTTACCATCACTGGCTTTTACATACATAAAAGCGCAAAGGAGTAAGGCGGCCAGCAAGGAGATTTTGATCTTTTTCATAAAACAGTTTTACAATTTACATATTGGTTGAGATAAGGCTTCTGCAAACTCTGACCAGATATTCTGAACAATTTTTGCAGCGGGTAAAATATTTTTTATTAAAATGCTCGATTGTCCAATTTCCAATTCGCCCTCTTCCAGGTTTCCCTCAAACATTCCTTTTTTTGCGCGTCCTTTTCCGAGAAGTTCAGTCAATCTTTCTTTTGAAGCCCCGGTTAATTCTGCGTTTTGGACCTCCTGAAAAAACTTATTTTTGATCAGGCGAACAGGAGTAAGTTGCTTTAGCGTTAGTAAAGTATCGCCTTCACTTGCCTTGATCACGGCTTCCTTGAATTGAATATGTGATGAAGCCTCTTCACTTGCCACAAATCGACTTCCAAACTGTGCACCCTCAGCTCCTAATACCATAGTCGCTAACATCTGCCTTCCTGTTGCAATTCCGCCAGCTGAAATTACCGGAATTTTTACACTATTGCAAACCGCCGGTACCAAAACCAAAGTTGTTGTTTCTTCCCGACCATTATGTCCGCCGGCCTCAAAACCTTCAGCCACAACCGCATCGCATCCGGCATCCTCTGCTTTCTTGGCGAATTTGCTGCTGCTTACAACGTGAACTACACTTATACCATTACTCTTTAAGACGCTCGTCCACGTGTTCGGGTTACCGGCAGAAGTAAAAATAATTTTTATTTCTTCTTTTATAATGATATCAATGTGTTTGCCGATATCGGGGTAGAGCAACGGTACATTAACGCCAAAAGGTTTGTTGGTAGCTGCTTTGCACTTACGGATATGTTCTTCTAAGACATTCGGATACATGCTTCCGCTGCCTATTAATCCTAACCCCCCGGAATTACTTACTGCACTTGCCAGGCGCCAGCCACTTGCCCAAACCATTCCAGCCTGAATAATGGGATAATCAATCTTAAACAATTGTGTAATGCGATTGGAAAAAGCAATCATATTAATGTATGATTTGAAGATTTCTGACTCTGAGATTTAACCGGAACGAATTTTTCGGCAGTACATCATCAGCTTTCCCCCAGATCTATTTCCGTATTATCGCCGATGTTGAGGCTCCGGCTTTCGCCTTTTACTTCTGTATCGCTTCCGATCAATGATTGCGTTAAAACGATATCGTATAAATTGGCAAAAGAACCGATGATGGAATCTTTAATGATCGAATAGTTGACGATTGTTTTTTCTCCGATGGCAACATTCGGTCCAACAATGGAATTCTTAATGTCGCAGCCTGCGGCAATGCTTACCGGTTCAATTATAATGGTATTTTCAAACTGGTGCTCGGGGTTAATATTGCTTCCGAATTTCTTCAACAGTTTCGCATTCGATTCTATCAATGTTTCTTTTCTCCCACAATCAAACCAGTTTTGTACTTTGAAGGATTGAAATTTTGCGCCACTTTTTATCATGCATTCAATCGCATCGGTCAAGTTATATTCCCCATAACTCGTTACCTGTTCGCGCATATTATTTTCAAGACAATTAAAAAGAAAAGCAGTTTCTTTTATCCGATAAATCCCAACCAGGGCCATATTCGATTTTGGAATTTGCGGCTTCTCGACTACGCGACTGATATTACCATGCTCATCAATTTCCGCAACGCCAAATGTGCGGGGATCATCAACACGCTTAACGCCCAATAACGAATGCGGATTATCAATTACTTCTTTAACATTGTACTCGCAAATAGTATCGCCAAGCACGATAAAAACCTCATCTTCACCAACAATGCGTCGGGTCAATAAAATAGCATGACCGATTCCATGTCTTTCGTTCTGATAAACAAAATGAGTAGTGAGCTCAGGATATTTTTCTTTCACATAGTCATGAATTTTTTCTCCCAGGTATCCTACGATAAAAATGAATTCATTAATACCAGCTTCCTGCAATTGATCAACAATAATGCTCAATATTGTCTTACCGGCAAGAGGAATCAACGCCTTTGGTTGTGTATATGTATGCGGTCGCAGTTTAGTGCCTGCGCCGGCTACAGGAATAATAGCTTTCATGCTCGCTTGTTGGTTTTACCATATTTAATTAATGGTAATCATCACTTCAATTAACTGTCATTACCACATAAAACGTAACAGCTTTTAAAAAAGCGTGTGAAAATACTGAATTTATTTTTAAGTTAACGATTGAACGTTTGCAATAAATCCTGAATCTTCTTCCTTGCAGCTTCTTTGTTACTCCCTATATTTGCGAAAATATTTTTTGTTGACCGGCATTTGAATGATTATTCAATATTGCTATGTCACAAGCTTCGACATTAATACCATTAATCATCATAATCAGTTCATGCAAAAAGATACTGTAGTTTTCAATCTCATCAATAAGGAACTCGAGCGCCAGCGCCGCGGAATTGAATTAATTGCATCGGAAAATTTTGCTTCCCTTCAAGTCGTTCAGTCAATGGGCAATGTAATGACCAACAAATATGCAGAAGGTTATCCCGGCAGAAGGTACTATGGCGGCTGCGAAGTTGTTGATGAATGTGAACAATTGGCTATTGATCGTTTGAAAGAGATTTTCAGTTGCGAATATGCAAATGTGCAGCCACACAGCGGCGCACAAGCCAATGCTGCATTAATGCTTTCGATCTTACAACCTGGGGATAAGATATTGGGCTTGGATCTGAGCATGGGCGGACATCTCACGCACGGCTCGCCCGTAAATTTTTCGGGCAAATTATATCATCCTGTTTTTTATGGCGTAAAAAAAGAAACCGGGCTAGTTGATTATGATATGATGGAAGAAGTTGCAAAAAAAGAAAAGCCGAAATTGATCATTTGCGGTGCATCTGCATATAGTCGTGATTGGGATTATCCGCGCATCAGAGAAATTGCCGACAGCGTAAGCGCGTTTGTCATGTGCGATATGGCGCATCCTGCAGGGTTGATCGCAAAAAATCTATTGAACTCTCCATTCGATCATTGTCATTTTGTAACCTCAACCACGCACAAAACTTTACGCGGTCCCCGGGGTGGCATCATCCTCATGAAAAAAGACTTTGAAAATACTTTTGGATTGAAAGATGTGAAAGGGAATACGCGTATGATGAGTAATTTGGTTGATATGGCAGTGTTTCCCGGCACCCAGGGCGGTCCCCTTGAACACATTATTGCATCAAAAGCCATTTCATTCGGAGAGATTTTGAGTGATGATTTTACGGTTTATGCAAAACAAATTATTGTTAACGCTGCCAGTATGTCCAACGCATTTTTAGAAAAAGGATACAATATTGTTTCCGGCGGAACAGATAATCATTTAATGCTGATAGATCTTCGCAATAAAAATATCAGTGGTAAAAAGGCAGAAGGTGTATTGGGTAAAGCAGATATTACCGTAAATAAAAATATGGTTCCTTTTGACGATAAAAGCGCATTTGTGACTTCCGGAGTTCGTGTTGGTGTGCCTGCAATCACCACACGTGGTATGAAAGAAGAGCACATGAATACGGTGGTGAATTTTATTGATGATGCACTCATGAACGCTGATAATGAAACTCATCTGGAATCAATCCGGCATCATGTAAATTCATTCATGCAGCAATTCCCGCTTTACCCCGAGCTATAAAATATTTTGCGGTAAAGAAAAATACCAGGCAAACTGCGACCGATAAAAGCAAAACGCTCCATGAAAAATTATGGTGCAACTCAATTGGGTCAGTTTTTCCTACCAATATGGCTGCAGCCCAATAATAAGGCAGCGAGCTCCCTTTTGTGCCCGTTTGTATAAACTCTTTTTTTGCCTTTTGTAATGCAATGTCTAAGGGCAATCCCTGGGCGAGATATTTGTAGAAAAGTTCGGTGATCTTGTAGGTGGACTGATCATCAACAGACCACAAATTAGTTATAGAAGAAGGAACACCCAAGGCGGCAAATCCACGGTTGAAGCTGAACACCCCTTCGCCGCGATACAGTTGACCGTTGGCGGTTTCACAGGCAGACAAGACAATGAGTTTCGTGGAAGGTTTGTTTTCGGGAATTAATTCAGACAGAAATAAAGCGGAGTCTCCAAAAAAAATAACCGGCTCATGGTTGGCGCTCGAGTCTGATGAATGGGTATATAACTGAATTACTGCAAATTTTGAAAACTGCGTGATGAAATTATTTTTTGAAGCCTTATCAAAAATGTAATCGTCTGAGGTGCCAAAATAGTCTTCAATTCTTTTTAATGACAGATCACTTCCCTTTAAAGAAGGCAGAGAAAGGGATGATGTATATCTTACCGGCGCAAAACCGAGAAAATTTTGATTGCTCCGGGAATTGGACTCACTAAAATCATTTAGTAAGAATCTTGCCGAATAAGTATAACTGACTGCATGATCATTCAGAAAATAATCCGGCGATTGAAAATCAGCATTGGTTACCAATGATTCAAATGGAAAAAATTGGTCATCAAGAGAAATAATAATGCGATTGTCGGTCAAAGGCATATTTCCGAAAATCAATTCATATAAATGCGATGCTGTTTTATTGAATTCATAATAATGACTGTTTAATTCGCTGCCATTTGAAATGTAAGTGATATATTTCTTTGTCGTACTGTCAAAATCAGATTTGTTTATTTTGCTTAAAATGGTTTTTGATTGGGTAATGAATAATGCATAAATGTTGTTGTCCCCGTCAAACAGCTCCAAAAAAAGCTGGTTGTTTTTTGATAGTTTCCCGTACACATTTTGCAAATTAATGGTCGCCGTGTCAATAAAATTTTGATAATAAAGCGGATTTTCTGTTTTCACCAATTCCTGCAACCTTATCATTTCTTCATTCTGACTAAAATAGAGCGATTGTAGACTGTCGTATTGTTTTGAAGAAGGAGATGCGTTTTTTAATTCATTTTCTGATTTAATTTTTTTCTTTCGAACCTCTGAAAGCCGGAAGATGTCGGTTTTATTCATCCATTGCTGTTCATTGAGTTGATCATTTAGCAAAACAGCCCTGCTTTTTTCAAAAAAATAAAATGCATTTTGAGTATTTTTTGCCTTGTAACAAGCTTCAATGGCATCTTCATATAATTCACGCGCTGTGCTTCGCCAAAAAAGTTTCGATTGTTCTTCTGATTGCTCGGTTTTGATCTTATCAAAGAGGCGGTCCGCTATTTTATAGAACCTGATCGCCTCATCAATATCTTTTGATTGTTTGGTAGCATTAAATTTTTGCAGAATGATATGACCTTTATTATTTAACAGATCGGTCAAATAATATATTTTACTTGCTTTGATGAATTCGCTCAATGAGCTTCGCAACAGATCATTCTCATCTATCCCTGGTTTTAACTGATCAAATGCCAATTGAATATATTGTAATGCAGAATCATAATATCCTTTGTCAGCATAAATAACTGCAATATTGATAAACTCCGGAATTGATTCAGTGGCATCCATATTTTTTTGTTCTGAATTCTTTGAAGAATACAGAAGTGCTTTTCGATAAAATACCATTGCATTATCCCTGTCATGTAAATGCCAGTAGTAAATTTTAAGACCGATAAGGTTCAATATAACTTTACATTGAATGGTATCGTGTCGTTTCTTGTTAAACTGGAAAGATTGGTTGTAATAATCTAATGCCTGTTTGAAATTGTTCTTACTCACTTCTACTTCTGCCAACTGTAAATACAGGATACCCAAATAATTTTTCATCCCGGTTTCTTCATACTCTTTGATTTTATTGTGAAGAATACTTTCCGAAATAGCAGTCTCGTTCAATGCCAATAGCGCATTTGCCTGCCAATGGGTTCCGTCGGAAACATAAGCCAATCCTGCTTCACGTTCATTAACCCCGCCACTAGTGGAGTAGTCTTTTGCAAGCTTCTCATATTTGACTGTAATATTGATGCAACGCTGGTAATCGCCAATATCATAATAATATTGTGCTTCCGTGGACATCGCATTTAAAGCGTAAAGGTCAATGGTGTTGAGCCTGATTGCAATCGCACCGCAACTGTCAAGCGCTTTGATCTTATCGGTAATTCTGTGTAAAGAATCATAAACTACTGAGAGAAGGTAATAGCACCTGATCTTATGTTTTTGGTTTGCCACAGATCTATCCGAACTGGCATCAATGATGTTGATTGACTGAATCTCATATTGCAGCGCTTTAAGAAGCTCATCGTGTTTGAGGGCATACCTGCCAATAGATAATGCAAGAAAAGATCTGGTTGAGTCCGAAATGCCAGAGTAACTATTTATTTTGATTTCGTATTTGGATACTTCATTTAATTTATCAACGATGGAAATGGTTGTGGAATTCCATAGATAATTAAGCTTGTTCCATAAGGAATCATTGTCGGGAGATTGCCCCGACAATGATATTACTACCATCAAATTAATTCCAATCAGAACAATTTTTCTTTTTGCATATTTCATATGCAACGAGATATTTTTTTGATCATTATTGCCAATGAAAGCTACTAAGAAACCGGTTTCGGAGGCGGAGGAGGAGTTCCCGAACCACCACTACCGCTATTCCCCGTAGTATTTGTTGTTGCAAGTTGAATCGTTCCCGATTTGATAATCATTTTCACAGGGTTTGTCTTTGTAGCCAGCCTTTCAAATTCGGGATTATCGGGATTTTCAGTTACAAAAGTTGGTATGCCATGGAGCAAAATAGGCACCGGCAATTTTTGTTTTGGCTTGTTAACTTTAATTGGAGAGACTAAACTTACAGAGAAACAATACTCCTCAGTGCCGTCAACAGTTGAAATTAATCTGAGTCCATCAGAAACAATTGAATAGTTACTAAATCCCGTATAACCTCCAACCGAGGATGTTATCAGAGCAAAATATTGTTTTACATAACTTAAAAGAGTATTCTCTTTATTGGTCCGGTCCTTTGGAGACAAAGAACCCAAATACTGGAAATACCAGCTCACCCAGGGGTTCAACGGATAGTTTGTACCGCTGGATGATAATACAGTCTTACCCATAATTAGCAATTTTAAAGTTTATCAAATAGAATTACCATTTCTTGCTTAACCATTCTTCAGCGGTTTCCTTTCCATCCAGATTGTTTTGTACAACCTGGCGCAATAATGCTTTGGCCTGTTCAGCGTCTCCTGCATGATTGCGTTCCATCAGGGTAAGTGCTTTGTATAATTTTGCAGGGTTGGAAAAAAGACTAATGTCATTTTCTAATTGCGAGAAGTATGCTAGTGCTTTGTCGTAATTTCTTAACTGAAGGGAAACGATCCCGGCATATTTTTTTGCCTCAGATCTGACCGTGTCCCTGGCAATAATTGCTTCAAATTGCCCTAATGCCTGCTGTAGTTTTCCATCATTATACAGGTCCAAACCGACCTGGATACTATCTTGCCTGCTACTCATGGAGACACCTAATGTTTTCAAATGCTCCTGTATGTATTGATCGGCCAATTTTTGAGAAGAATCAGGTTTCATGGATACATTCACAATTAAAACGACTGCTACAACGGCTGCGGCAGCAGATAGGTATATGCTGATCCTTTTTACAATACCGGTCTTGTTTGGGGCAGTGTTCTGGTAAATTTCACCAAATCTCTTTTTCTTTTCTTCGGTGACTTCATTTTTTGCCGATGCCCAAACGCTGTAATAAAAGGCAACTTCTTCCGCAAAATCCTTATTGTCAATTATCTTCTGTTCAAACTGAGTTTTTTCACTGGCGTTCAATTCATTATTAAAATAGCGATCTATGTAATCTGAATTTTCCATTTATAAAGTTTAGTGTTTGTACAATTGCCGTAACTTGTCCATGCACCTTAATCTTGTAGTCTTAACTACATCAGCTGTTTTGTATGCAAGATTAGCTACGATTTCCTTGTCGCTGTATCCATCTGCCCACATTAATAGTAATTGCCTGCAATTATCTCCGATCTCATTTAACCTTTGTTTTAACAGATCAAAATCAGTTCTTTCAACGAGTTGCTGAATGATTGATTTTGCACCATCTGATAATTGCGACATCATCTCCGTTAATGATGAGGTTTGATGTACGCCTTGCTTGTTTGTCGTTTTTTTTCGTAAAAGGTCAACACACTTATTATGGAAAATTTGATATAGATATGTTTTTAAAGACGAAAGCCCCTTAAAAGTATTGTCGCGGATCTTGTCAATGGTTATTATGATGGCATCGGCGTAGGCATTAAAAATTTCATCCTGCGGCAATACGTATTTTCGTTCGCCTTCCTTAATAAAATAACTGTATTTGCTAAATAGTTGTTCTTCTGCTTTTCTCTTGTCAGCAGCAAATCCTTTCAGGCTTCGAATGAGTTCCTCGTCGAAAGCTTTTGATGAAATGCCGGCGTTATCCATAGTAAGTTTTGGTCTATTCCAATGTACTTATAAAAAAGAACGTAAAAAAATTTATGTCTAAGTGTTTCCTTCATTTCAATAATTGCGACCAAATAGGCAAACCTTTATTTCGAAATTAATGTTCCCGTGACCCTGAAAATAGAAAAAACATTGCGATATAAGATTTATACGCAATCAAATTCATTAATTATTAAACCTTATTTAAAATGAAAAAGATTCTTTTAATTTCAGCTTTGGGATTAATTCCCGCTGTTGCTTTCATCGGCAACACTTATGCACAACAGTCAAGTGTAAGAACACTTTTGGTTAAGGGCGCAAATTATTTATTGTTTCCACAAGCAGACACGGCGACAATCGGTTCAGCCAATTTAAGTGCCGCTGGTGCCAGCTCTGTTAATGTTAAGGCATCAAGAAATTTCGACAAGACATTTAAAGGCGCTATTAATGTTAGCTGGGCAGGAATTGTAGATGGGTTTTCAGCCAGTTTCACTCAAAATGAAAACTTTAACCGCGCGTATTTTGACAAAAAAGGAAATCTAACCTACACCATCACTTATTATGATGGAAAGAAATTACCTCATGATATACGTGCAATAGTGAAAAGTACCTATTATGATTGTGATATTCCTTTTGTAGAAGAAATTCATACAGCGGATAAGATTGTTTATCTCGTTCATTTGCAAGACGAAAAAACCTGGAAAAAAGTAAAAGTTTGCGATGGTCAAATGGAACTGATAGAAGATCTCGACAAAAATTAAAAACTCCCGGGCTTCATGTATAAAACAGGCATCAATTTGCCTGTTTTATTTTTTGTGTACCATCAATAAAAAGTATTGCCACAAATTCTCTAGCCTGAAATCAATATATTTGATGAACTTTATTACCGCTTATGATTCAACGCATACAAAGCATTTGGTTATTATTGGTTGCTGCAAGTGCATCTGTTACCTATTCATTACCCTTATACTCCGGTCATCTGCTGAATAATACAGAGAAAAAATTCTTCATTCCTGATAGTTTTTTATTGTTCCCATTAATATTCGGATTGGGAGCATTGGCGCTTGTTTGTATTTTTTTATTCAAGAATCGCAAGCTGCAATTCCGGCTTGTAATTGTCGGCGTATTGCTCTCTATTGTGACGGTCGTTCTTGAATACATAAAGACTGATGATTTCAAAGCAACATATAATTTTCAATCCGGCTTTTATCAATTAGGTGCGCTTATTCCTTTTCTAATGATCGTCTTTTTTATAATGGCTGCAAGAGGAATTTATAAAGATGAAAAATTGGTGAAGAGTATGGATAAGCTGAGGTAGAAGAAAATGGGAAAAGAATCTGAGTAACTCATTTCCCTTTCCAGTCTCTTATTAAATATTCCGCATTTTTAATTATAGAAACCTGCCTGTAAAACTTTCTTTTATTTTTTTCAAACCCGATGGAACACCGGCGTAAACAATATCCCCGCCACCTTCGCCAGCCTCAGGACCGAGATCAATAACCCAATCTGCAGATTTTATTACATCAGTATTATGTTCAATAACAATGATAGAATGACCCTGCTCTATTAATGCATTAAAAGAAGCGAGCAATTTTTTTATATCGTGAAAATGCAGACCGGTCGTTGGTTCGTCGAAAATGAAAAGAATATGCCCTTGGCTTTTACCTTTTCCCAAGAACGATGCAAGCTTTACGCGCTGCGCTTCCCCGCCGGATAATGTGTCTGATGATTGTCCCAATTTTACATAGCCTAATCCAACATCACTGAGTGGTCTTATTTTTTGCACAATATCCTTTTCGGCTTTAAAGAACTCCAGCGATTCATCAACGCTCAATTCCAGAATATCGAAAATGCTTTTATTGTTGTACGTCACTTCTAGCACCTCTTCCTTAAATCGTTTTCCGCCACATACTTCGCAGGTGAGATGAACATCTGCAAGAAACTGCATCTCCACAATTTGTTCACCTTCACCTTTGCAGGTATCGCAGCGGCCGCCATCTACATTAAAAGAAAAATGTTTTGGTTGAAAGCCGCGGATCTTGCTCAACGGTTGTTTTGAAAATAGCTCTCTTATTTCATCGTAAGCCTTTATATAGGTGATGGGATTGCTGCGCGAAGACTTACCGATCGGATTTTGATCAACCAACTCAATTTGTGAGATATAATCTGTGTCACCCGTGATTGCTTTATGAAAGCCTGCTTTCTCGGAAAATTCGCCTTTCATTTTTTGTAAAACCGGGTACAAAATATGTTTTACCA
The DNA here is from genome assembly GCA_021323755.1 of Chitinophagales bacterium. GTDB lineage: Bacteria > Bacteroidota > Bacteroidia > Chitinophagales > Chitinophagaceae > Puia. The sequence goes on from JAJPKJ010000012.1 coordinate 112,271, forward strand.
AAGTTGTTTTTCCGCTTCCGCTGACTCCACTGACCACACACAACACATTTAAAGGAAATTCAACAGTGATGTCTTTAAGGTTATGTTGTCTTGCATTTTCAATAATGATAGAGCGATTCCATTTGCGGGTAGTTTTGGGAACTTCAATTTTTAGCTCTCCGGTCAAATATTTTCCCGTTAAACTTTCTTTGTTAGCCGTTATTTCGTCGTAATTGCCAAACGCAACCACTTCTCCGCCCAGATGACTGGCAAGAGGTCCCATATCAATAATATAATCTGCTTCACGCATCATCATTTCATCGTGCTCCACAACAACGACCGTATTACCCAGATCGCGCAATTCTTTCAGCACACGAATTAACCTTTCTGTATCGCGAGAATGTAAACCGATGGAAGGTTCATCAAGGATGTATAAAGAATTGGTGAGATTACTTCCCAGAGAACGCGTTAACTGGATGCGCTGACTTTCGCCCCCGCTGAGTGTGTTTGCTAGCCGATTCAACGTAAGATATCCCAAACCAACATCCAATAATGTTTTCAGACGATGGTTGATCTCAAAAAGGATTCGCTTTGCAATCTTCTTATCAAAATCGGTCAGTAGCAATTCGTCGAACCATTGATGTAAATGAACAACAGGCATTTCGCATAATTCGCCAATATTTTTCCTGCCAATTTTTACATATAAGGCCTCTTTTCTTAACCGATAGCCATGGCATTCGGGACATAATGTTCTTCCGCGGTAACGCGACAGTAAAACACGATATTGAACTTTGTAAAGATTTCGTTCAACTTCATCAAAAAAGCCATTAATGCCATAGACCTGATTATTTCCTTTCCATAAGGTTTCGTACTGTTCTTTGGTGAGATCCATAATCGGCTTATGGATTGGGAAATCGAACTTTTTTGAAGCTTTGATGAATTGATCTTTCCACCAAACTAATTTTTCTCCTTTCCATGGGGCAACTGCGCCTTCGTAAACACTTAATCTTTTATCGGGAATCACCAGATCTTCATCAATCCCTAAAACCTGGCTAAATCCTTCGCAGGTTGGACATGCGCCGTAAGGATTATTAAATGAAAATAAATTCGGAGACGGTTCTTCAAATTTTATTCCATCAAGTTCAAATTTATCCGAAAAGGGTAATTGCTTTTCTCCATTGACTTCCAGGATTATTTCTCCTTCACCTTCAAAAAAAGCCGTACTGACGGAATCGGCTATACGATGTTTGTCGTCCTCATCAAATTGTTTTATCACCAGGCGATCTATGAGTATATAAGGTGTGAGCGGTGGAATGTTGGACGCAAGCTTCTTTTTAAGTTCGCTATCTTTTAATTCCAAAAGATCTTCTATTCGAACGATTTCGTTATTGGTATATATCCGGGAAAATCCTTTTTGCAACAATATATTCAGTTCTTCTTTGGCATCGCGGTTCTTGTGTTGCTTGAAAGAAACAAGAATCAGTGCTTTATCATTTTCTTTCAAATTAACTATTGCTTCCACCACATCATTAACGTCATCTTTTTTTACCTGTTTACCGGAAACCGGAGAAATTGTTTTTCCAATTCTTGCGTATAATAGCCGGAGGTAGTCATAAATTTCGGTCATACTGCCTACGGTAGAGCGTGGGGTGCGGGTGATCACTTTTTGCTCAATCGCAATAGCGGGGCACAATCCTTTTATATAATCGATGTCGGGCTTGTTCATCCGCGCCATAAACTGGCGTGCATAGGCGCTCAGACTTTCGGCATAACGACGTTGACCTTCGGCAAATAAAGTATCAATGGTAAGGGATGATTTGCCAGAACCCGAAACCCCGGTTACCACGATCAGTTTATTACGAGGAATTTCAACGGTAATATTCTTAAGATTATGAACCCGTGCTCCCTTTATCAAAATGGCATCTTTTGCCGGTTTAGCGATAGCACCACCCCCACGTTTTTTTTTCGTACTTTGTTCCATATCCATAAATAATTCAGGAGATTTTTATTTGAGCAGCAAAGCATTAAGCATACTTCTCTAAAGGGTAACCTGTAAATAATCCTAAAAAAACAAAAAAATCGGTGAAAATGTTGTTTTTTGAAAAAAATATCTATCTTTAATCCGAATTTGTACGCTATTTATCAACTAAACTCATTGCCTATCGACGTCTCACTTCTACTCAGAAAAACCAAAATCAGCATTTTCATTTTTTAAATCCAAACATATATCCTATCACCTTCAAAACCGTAGAAGTTTATGAAATCACTACGCCAAAAAACCGACCATGAACTTATCCATCAATTTCGCGACGGCGATTTACATGCATTAGAAGCATTGATTCTAAGGCATAAGGATAAGCTGTACACCTCAATCCTGTTCCTGGTTAAGGATAAATACCTTGCCGAGGACATTTTCCAGGACGTTCTCATCAAAGTTATTGACACCATTCGCGGCGGACGTTACACCGAGGAAGGCAAATTTTTACCCTGGGCTATGCGTATTGCGCACAACCTTTGTGTAGATCATTTCCGTAAAGTGAAACGTACTCCGGCCATTAAGACCAGCGATGACCGCGACATCTTCGAAGTGATTAATTTTACCGAAGAAGGCGCCGACACTAAAATGATGAAACGCCAAAGTCACGACAGCGTGCGACAGATGCTTGACATGCTGCCCGAAGACCAGCGGGAAGTGATCATTCTTCGTCACTATGCAGATTTAAGTTTTAAAGAAATTGCATCATTGACCAACTGCAGCATTAACACTGCACTCGGTCGTATGCGTTATGGTTTAATAAACCTTCGCAAAATGATGACAGAAAAAAAGATTGCGCTTTAACCACGTTTTCTTTTAAGAATTATTAACTAAAACTAAATTTTGCTGAATGCATTAACCACTAACTTTAATGAGTGAATAGACTGGTTAAAATATTAAAAGTTCCTGCTCAAAACGCGGGAACTTTTTTTGCATATGCTTGTCATTCTGTTCCTCCATCAGGCAAATAGAAGATTGCTTGCGCCGGAAGGTTGGACCAGAATGACGCCTAATTAAAAATCCCATCAAGAATTTGATGGGATTTTTTCATTGTCTGAATATTCAATTCCGCTCAAAAGTTGAGATCATTGGAATAAAATTCAAAATCAAATCGTCCGTCTGTAACCAAAATACTGTTGCTAATATTCCCGTTAAAAAGGCCACTTAATGTATAATTCTTTATTGAATCAGTGCTATCTACAATGATTTTTACAAAATAAAGATTTGCATTACCGGCGGCGGGTCTTGGTGTATAGTCGAAATTGATTTGTATCCCATTTGAGCTTGAGTCCATCCTTTTCCCGTTCCAATTCAAAAGATCGGTTTGCGCAAAAGTTTTTGGAACTGGTATTGCAATAGTGATGAATGAATAATTAATATTGGGCATCTGATTACTATCATTCAATACGATCGTCCAGCTCAAATAAAGTGTATCAACAGAACCATTGGAAATATACTTGCTAAGCGTTGGAGGAGCGTTTCCATTAAGCTTTGAAAAAGGATTAATATAAGGCGCTCCATTGATATACATTGTTGCTACATCAAAACCATAAGCAGTAAGCCGACTTAAACCGGGATTATCCGGATCAGGAAAAAAATTCCTTTTCGCGCATGCCAAAAAAATTATCGGCATGATCAATAGGCAGCCATATGAATATATTCTTGTTTTCATTTTGAGTGATAAATGAAGTTGTAACCAAAAGTGAATTGCAGTGGGGCAACAAATCGGTATGACAGGGGATAGTCGCCCCTGTTTGCCAGTAAAGGACTTTGCAAATGAAGCATGATCATAAATTTTCTGTGAAAATTAAACTGCGCTTCCATTGAAGTGACCAGCGATGTTAAATGGGTATTTACATCCCTATTTAATATTGTATAATTTGCCTTGTCATATTTGTTATATTCCACTTTAAAACTTTGATTGCAAATACCAACCGGTAAAAGGTTAAGATAAAGACTGTTGGATTTCTTATTCCTGTAAATAGGAACTATGAAGCCAATACTTGCGGTAAAAACATAAGCGCGAATTTCTTTTTGTAAGGTTATTTGTTGTGGCAAGGACGAGTTCAGCGTATAAGCATTGTCGGAGCCATTGGCGGGAAAGGGAATATCATAATCCAATTCAAGAAATACCGGACGATTATGTACAGCTCCAAAAGGCTTCCACTGAATGGAAACGGGGATATGATAAAATGATTCCTTAATATTATTCAAGTCTCGCGAAATGCCTGTTGAAATACCAACATAGGATTGCGCTTTTGCAACAGAATAGAATATAAAAAATTGCAGTATTGGCAATAAATAATTTCTTTTCACAGAAGCAGATCGTTTTAAAGATTTGGTAGTACCCAGTATTACAGACAGAATTATGCCTTTAATAGTTGCTTTCCATTCCTCATCAGCTACAAGGCTTACTGATTTTTAACATTGCTTTTCTTGCTGGCATCCAAGCCGCATTGCAGCCAATTGGCAAATTCCTGGGCGTTGGGAGTGTAGTATTTTGTTTTGGTAAGCACTTTTTCATCCGGACTGATAATCGCGTACTGCGGTTGCGACACTGCGCTAAAATTTTCAGATTGAAATGTTGCCCACTTATCACCAACGGTGGTTATCTTTTTTTGAGATCCGTCCTTTGTAGCAAAAATAGTTCGCTCAACAGCAGGCAGATTTTTTCTCTCGTCGACATATAATGATACCACTATGAATTCATTTTGCATTAACTGCTTGACATCCGGATTTGTCCATACGTTCTCTTCCATTCTTCTGCAATTCACACAGGCCCATCCTGTGAAATCTATTAATAAAGGTTTGTGCTCTTTTTTTGCCAACTGCAATGCGGTTTCATAATCATTCTTTAACGGCTCTACTCCTTTTTCGCAATTCACAGGATTTGCATACAAACTATAACACAACGGTGGCGGGAACCCGCTGATCAATCGCAGGTTTGCAAAAGATGTGTTCGTAATTCCGGGAATCAAATAAAGTGTGAAAATTCCGAAAATAATAATGAATGCAATTCTCGGTTTACTGAATTTTTTTATCGGGCTGTCGTGCGGAAATTTTATTTTACCAGCTAAATAAAGAATGATCAGCGCCCCCGCTATGATCCAGAAACCAATAAATAACTCTCGTTTTATTATTCCCCATTGTTCAACAAGATCTGCGTTTGAAAGAAATTTTATCGCCATCGCCAATTCCAAAAAACCCAAGACCACCTTCACGGAATTAAGCCACCCGCCTGATTTTGGCAAGGAATGGAGCCATCCGGGGAACATGGCGAATAATGCAAATGGTAATGCTAATCCAAAACCAAATCCAGCCATTCCAAAACTTAATTGGAGGGCACCGCCATTATTGGATAATGCTCCGGCTAATAATGAACCCAGAATTGGACCAGTGCAAGAAAAAGAAACGACGGCCAATGTGAGCGCCATAAAAAAAATACCAACCAAATTTCCTGCACCCGATTTTGAGCCTGCCGCATTGGTGACACGCCCGGGCAATGTGATTTCAAAATAACCAAAAAATGAAATGGCAAACACAACAAAAATGACGAAAAATGTTAAGTTAAGCCAGATGTTGGTAGAAATATTATTCAATATTTCGGGATCCAGATGATCGAGCAAATGAAAAGGAATGCTGAGTAAAATATAAATGAGGAAAATAAAAAAGCCATATAACATGGCATTACCAATTCCCTTCTTATTATTGGCTGATTGTTTGGTGAAAAAAGAGACCGTCAACGGAATAAGCGGAAACACGCATGGCGTAAGCAATGCGATCAACCCACCAATCAATCCCAGTAAAAAAATATTCAGCAACCCTTTTCCCTGTGCGCTTTCATCGCCGCAATTGGTTGCCGGATGATCAATATCAAAACTATTTATTTTGATTCTTGCCACTGAACGAACACCCCCTTCTAATTTTACTGAAAATGAATTTGGAATCAAGGAATAGAACTGATCGCCTTTTCCATAAGTGTATTTAAAGGTCCCCGATAGATTTTCGGGAACGGTTTCGTTGAATTTTATGAGCGTAATGAATTCTGCACTCTCTTCATAAATAGTAAATGAAGCATTATCGAATATCTTGCTGATTATCTTTTTCCTGGTACCGGATTCCTTAAAAATCGTATCGGCTTTTATCAATGAATCGGGGAATGATAATTCCGCAGAGGCTACCCCCGCAATGGTTTGATTGGGAGAATATAATTGCCAGCCATTAGTGAGTTTTGTAGAAAAATGCAATTCAAATTCAGTAGGCGAGATTTTTTTGCTGCTTACCTTCCACGTAAATGCTGCACTATCTTGTGCATGTGCTGTACAAGCCAAAGCAAAGAAAATAATGGATAGAATTATTCTTCTCATCTTAAATTAAACATCTGCTAAAAATAAAAGAGTTCTTCAACACAAAGAACTCTTTTTTAAAATATAATAATCGTCGTACTGGCGACTAACTGCCAACATTAACTTTTATTTCTACATCTGCGGGCGGCAGACATTGTCTGTCGTTACAGACCATAAATTCCACTTTCCCGATAAGGTCGGTCTTTATATTTGCTTTGAGTTTTACTACCTGCACAAAATCCACATTCTTTTCATAATACTTCAAATCATGATTCCAGGTCTTGTCAAATTTTTTAACCAGTTTACCCACTTCTTTAACCTTCCCGTCCAATAATAAGATCGGATTTTTTGTAAAAGCGAATGCCGTCGGTATCGGTCCGTCTCCGCCTGCATCCTGGGCATATAAATGATAATCTCCATTAATTGAAGCTGTCATGTGTACCTCGTAAACCTTATCGGCAATTTTTTTTGCCGTGTAGGTCCACTGCACTTCTTTGCTTGATTGTGCGCTCAGCAGCTTTACAGATGAAAAAATAACAGCAAATAAGAATAGTTTTTTCATAACATTAATACTACGTAAAAAAGAGGACAAAGGTGGTACAAGAAAAGCTAAGGAAAATTTAAAAATTTACCAGTTGCTTTTCTGCAAGCGCAAAACTGTCTTTATTGATAAAAAGAGATTGAAGAATATATTTGCCGTCTGTGTTTGCCAAGGCTTCTGAACAGGCCCTTTCCGGATGGGGCATCATGCCGAATACATTTCGATTGTGGTTGCAAATGCCAGCAATATTGCGCAAGGACCCGTTCGGATTTCCTATGTCATTAACATTTCCCTCCTCGTCACAATAACGATATAAAACCTGGTTGTTTGCTTCCAATTCATCCAGGGTTTTTTCATCAGCATAATACCGGCCTTCGCCATGCGCAATCGGCATTTTCATCGGTTTGGTATCATTATGTTCATCGCGTAAAAAAATGTTCTTGCCAACAAATTGTTGATTTGCATTTCTTAATAGAACGCCGGGCAATAAATGTGATTCACATAAAATCTGAAAACCATTGCAAACGCCAAATACATTTCCGCCTTTACTGGCAAACTCAATCACGCTTTGCATCATCGGGCTAAAACGGGCGATGGCCCCGCATCTCAGGTAATCGCCATAGGAAAATCCGCCTGGTAAAATAATACAATCTTCCCTACTGAACATGCTCAGATCCCTATCTTTATGCCACAACATTCTTACTTCCTGATTAAGATCATCTTGCAAGGCTTCCTGCATATCCCGATCGCAATTGGAACCTGGAAAAACGACAACTCCGAATTTCATGATGGTAAATAGATTTTTTCGCTGTAAAGTTAGCGCTATTCTAATGAACAGGAAAACGCTATATAAAGTAATTCACACCCATTGCAAAAATAAATGTGAACCAATGTAATATGGAAGTCAGGATTCTATCAGTGGAATAGAAATAAGCAGCAGCATGAAAGGCCGCAAAAGGAATCACAACAACAATCCAGTTTTCGTAAGAGTTTACATGATTGATAAGAATAATGATGACGGAAGTAATGAGAAACATTAATAAAAGCCCCCAGCTTTTTCTTACCTGAATGAGGATTTTATTAAGGTTGGTTTGAATGAAAAATCCGCCAATAATAAAAGGTATCACCAGTAAAGCCATTCCCACGCTTATCCAAATCGAAGATGGGAGTGATGGAATGGTAATGGCAATCTTAGGAAGAATATCATTCCAACTCCACTTGTTGGAGATAAATAATATGATGAACAAAAAATAATATGGAAAAGTAAAGCCAAGAATACCCATCAGCCACTCGCGAATACGAAAAGGTCGCATAACAATCAAGGCGAAAAATAGCAATAATAAAAAAGCAACTGCCGGGATATAAAGCAGGGTTACAATTCCTGTTAAAATGCCAATATTAAAAATGGACGAAGAGGCATGCTCATTATTATACAATGTTATCATTTTGTACCAAACCCAGATCATTATGGAGTTGATTAATAAAGGCGCCGAAAAATGATTCCAAGATGGCAATAGTGAAGTGATAAGAATATAGCACATGCCAGGCAAAAAATTTGGTTTGGGCAATATTTTTTGATAGTTGCAAATGCGGTTGAATAAGGTTGCCTGTGTAAATAATAAAATAAAAGTGATCAACTGAAAAACAAAAGCAGGAGCATTGAAGAAGGATTGAAGTGTATTCAATACAAAACGATACAAATAGTTATCACCTTCTTGTATTGTGGGAATCACCGGATGAAGGAACATGGAGAATTTCAATACTAATGCATACACCAATAAGAGCAACGCATTGCCGGGGTTTTTTTGTTTAAAGGTTCCGATCACGTAACTAAAATAATATTAAAATTCAACTTTCGCAAAGCAAAGGTAATTTCGGTAAAGGCACGGAAAGATTATTTGTGTGGCGCTGATCTGCTTTCCATGACGCGGCATGAATTCATAGCCTTTATCTAAATTTCTTAAGGTTGGATGGCGGGTAACTTTACCATCGGGTGCGATGCTTTGATCATTAAGTAAAATGTTGCGATGATCATATTCATTATATAAGAAATGAAGTTCCCCACCGGTATTCATGATTTGGTAAGATATAAGATTTTCAGATTCGTCATCAAACTGACTTTTGGGAATCACATTACTCCATTCAAGATTGCCATTATTATCAAATGAAACCAACATGATATTTTCTGCATGATAGCGAACCGGATTATTGTATGGATTTCCGTAACCATAACCATACCTGCTGTAATAAGGATTCCCATAATAGTCCATTGGCGAATAAAACGGAGAACCATACATATAATCCCATCTGTTAAAATATCCCCCTCGGGAGGACGTGTATTCGGCTTCACTAATCAAAATAAAGCCCCCGCTTTTTTTCGGGATCACCTGCTTAATAAAAAAATCATTGAATGCCATTTTTAAATTTTCTTCGGAACTCTTGGCCAATGAGCGCAATTCATCATTAAAGACAGTGAGTGTTTCTTTCACTTTCGAATCAGAAGTTTTATCCCAGGTCACAGAATATAATCCTTCAATATTTCCTTTTCGCTGCCGGTAATAAAAACCGGTTAGAATATATTGTTTGTTAAGGTTATCAACTTTAATTTTTATTTCATCAAGAATATGATCAGCTGTACCTGCATCTTTAATGGAAAATGTATCTGCAGTTGCTGCTTTTGTAACCATCGAAACCCTGGACACAAAATCGTTACTATTGCTTTTCAAAAATTTGGCGAATACTAATCCGCCATCATTGTCAAGAAAGAAATCAGTGAAATAATCGTTGCGGTCTTCCATTGGTATCCACAGCCGATGCCTGTCCAGGAGTTGTAATTCTGAATCATACAGGAATGTGGTAAAAAGAAAGTTTTTTGAATTTTTACTATTGATTTTAAAGATGATTATTTTACTTCTGTCTTCGCTAAAAACGGTGGTGTATATTTTATTGCTTCCCGATGAACTGATATGCGTTGTGTCAAGATCTGCGGGTTCTGCTAATTTCTTACCGAACCCGTCTAATTTTACCACGGTTAAATGAACAATATTTTTTTTCTGATATTCATAAAACATGTAACAATAGTTCTGATAGGGTATGAAATAGACATCGGTGTATTTATCGGGCATATAATCCAGGTTTACGCGTTGGATTAATTTCATATCCAGGCTGTAAACAGAAATGGCATTGTCTGTTCTATTGCTTTTAAAAACCAAGACATTGCCGCCGATTTTTCCTATAATATCGAAATTTGTTCGTCTAACATCATCTTTTTCAGGATCGGTGTATACTATGTGTTGGGCAAATAATGCAGCGGGTAAAATCAAAATGGCTAAAAAAGCAAATGAGCTTAAAACTTTTCGCATGGAGCATTTCTTTTTTTAGTGAAAGGTAAGTTAGGCAAAAGTTTAATACAAAGCTATTACGATAATTGTTATTGATATACGAAATTTTTTGAGCAATGTAAATCATGAAATTAAACTTGTGTCGTTCATTAATTTATTTCCCTATACCTTTGCACAGCGCCGGAAAAAGCCAGCGCAATTGTTTGCCCAAATATGAACGTTCCTGCTGAAAACATTATTCAATCTACTGTTCCGTGAGCAACAAACAGATTAACAAAGTAACACTCGCTAACTTAGTTATCGCATTAGGCATTATTTATGGAGATATTGGTACATCTCCGTTATATGTTCTCAATGCCATTGTTGGAGGAAAAATCATTGAAGAAAAACTTATACTGGGCGCGTTATCCTGCATAATCTGGACGCTTACGCTCCAAACCACCATCAAGTATGTGTGGCTTACTTTAAAAGCCGATAATAAAGGGGAAGGCGGAATTTTTTCATTGTATGCACTGGTTCGCAGACAAAGGCGCTGGCTTGTTCTGCCCGCGATGATCGGCGGTGCTGCTTTATTGGCAGATGGTATGATCACGCCGCCAATTTCTGTTACTTCTGCAATTGAAGGTTTACGGCAAATGCCCTCATTAAAAAATATTGAGCAAACCACCATTATTTATATTGTGATAGGGATATTGGTGATCCTTTTCTTTCTTCAACAATTCGGAACAGAATCCATAGGGAAATTATTTGGACCAATCATGTTCGTTTGGTTTGGAATGCTTGCCGTATTAGGCAGCACGCATCTTTTGGATGACCTGTATATATTTAAAGCGCTTAGCCCGCATTATGCCATCGAATTATTAACTACCTATCCCAAAGGATTTTGGATACTCGGCGCGGTTTTTTTGTGCACCACGGGAGCCGAGGCATTGTATTCGGATCTCGGCCATTGCGGCCGGGGAAATATCCGCATTTCATGGATATTCGTGAAAAGCTGTCTTATCCTGAATTATCTTGGTCAGGGTGCATGGCTATTGGCCAATTACAGCGGAAAGTTCTTCGACATATCCAAAGGGAGTGTTTTTTATGCCATCATGCCTCAATGGTTTTTAATTCCCGGCGTTATTATTGCAACAGCTGCGGCGGTAATAGCCAGCCAGGCTTTGATCAGTGGTTCATTCACCCTTATCAGTGAAAGCATGCGACTGAACCTATGGCCGAAATTGCGCATCAGCTATCCCACTGAAGAAAAAGGACAATCTTATATCCCCGCAATTAACTTTTTGTTATTCCTGGGATGTTGCGGCATCACTTTATATTTCCGCAATTCATCGCATATGGAGGCAGCTTACGGCTTGGCCATAACTTTATGCATGCTGGCAACATCTGTGCTGTTCTCAAATTATTTAATTTCTCAACGCGTCTTTTCACCATTCATTTATTTATATCTGGCAGTTTACCTGACCATCGAACTGAGTTTTCTTTTTGCCAATCTGGATAAATTCAAACATGGCGGTTTTGTAACGCTCATTGTTGGCGGAGCATTATTTGTGATCATGTATGTTTGGTACCGTTCCCGAAAAATCAAGAACCGATACGTGGAATTTGTGCGCATGGAACATTATATTCCGCAAATCCAGGAGTTGAGCAATGACAGAACCGTTATCAAATCCGCTACGCACCTGGTTTACATGACAAGCGCCAATAATCCGCGCGAAATTGAACATAAGATCATCTATTCAATCTTAAATAAAAAACCAAAACGCGCAGATATTTATTGGTTTGTTCACGTTGATACCCTGGATGATCCGTACACCGCAGAATATTCTGTTGATCACATTATACCAAACGATATTATTCGTGTCGAATTCAGATTGGGTTTTAGAATTGCTCCCAAGATAAATCTCATGTTCCGCCGTGTTGTAGAAGAATTGGTAACGAATAAAGAAGTGAATATTACAAGCCGCTATGAATCTCTTGAACGCAATAATGTTGTAGGCGATTTTCAATTCATTGTGATGGAAAAATATTTGAGCCAGGATAATGAGCTGCCTTTCTTTGAAAGAATAGTTATGAAATTATATTTCTGGCTGAAGGAAATAAGCCTTTCTGAAGAACGTGGCTTCGGGCTCGATCCATCAAACGTCACGGTAGAAAAATTCCCGCTCATCGTTTCTCCTATTCCCAATTTCAATTTAAAAAGAACTGCAGAATCATAGCGACTGTTTGTTGTTTGTAGTTGTTTAATTAACTTTCGTAACTAACTTTTGCTTATTGAGTAATCTCATCATTTATATTTTAATCGGGATTGCCGCGCTTTCCATTGCAGGATATTTTTTGCAGGAGAAATTTATTTTCAGACCCGAAAAACTCCCTGCAGATTTTGCTTATCATTATGATATTCCTTTTAAAGAATTATTTTTTGATGTTGAACCCGGCGTACGGATCAATGGATTACATTTTTACCGGCCAAAAGCGTTTGGATTAATATTATATTTTCATGGCAATACGCGAAGCATCAAGGGATGGGCAAAATATGCGCAGGATTTTTATCGCTACAATTACGATGTTGTATTGGTTGATTATCGCGGATTTGGAAAGAGCACCGGCAAACGCAGTGAAAAAGAAATAATGGATGATTTGCAATTTGTTTACACAAAATTAGCGGAGCAGTATACCGAACAACACATTATTGTTTATGGAAGAAGCATCGGCAGCGGGTTCGCTGCGAAATTGGCTTCTGATAATAATCCGCGTTATTTGATTCTTGACTCTCCCTATTATAATTTTCAAAAAGTGGTGGAAAGATTTTTACCGATTTTGCCTGTTCGTTTTATTTTGCGCTATCGATTGCGAACGGATAAATGGATAATGCATGTAAAATGTCATACCTATATCATTCACGGAACAAAAGACAGGCTTATTCCCCTCAGACAGAGCGAAGAATTGCAGAAATTAAATCCAGACAAGATAACCTTGATCCGAATTATCGGTGGCCGGCATAATAATCTTCCTTCATTTCCCGAATATCATAATTTCATTCGCGACATTTTGAAATATTGATAACAACACCTGTTTGTATATTGCATTCATGAAAAGGAAAATTATTTTTCGCTGGATTAAATTGATAATAATCGTTTATTGCGCAATTGGCATTGCAGGCTATTATTTGCAGGATCGGATCCTATTTCACCCGGAACCATTAGCCAAGAACTCAAAATATGATTTCAAGGAAACTTATAAAGAACTTGACATTCCTTACGATAATGAGACCAACCTGAATATTATTCAATTCAAAACAAAGGATACTGCAGTAAAAGGAGTAGTGTTGTATTTTCATGGTAATCAAAAAAATATCGGCCATTATGAAAAATATGTTTCAAATTTTACAACCCATAATTACGAAGTGTGGATGATGGATTATCCGGGATTTGGTAAAAGCAGCGGAAAATTTACAGAACAAAGATTATACGACTATGCATTACAATTATATAAACTCGCCAGAACAAAATTCATACCGGCAAACATTATCATTTACGGGAAAAGTTTTGGCAGCTGCCTGGCATCGCAACTTGCATCCGTACGCGATTGTAAATATTTAATTCTCGAAACGCCTTGTTATAACATGACTTCTCTTGTTGCGCATTATTTTCCGGTTTATCCTGTCAAACAAATGCTCCATTATCATTTTCCGAATAATGAATATTTAAAAGAAGTAACCGCGCCAGTCATTATTTTTCACGGAACAAGTGATTGGGTCGTTCCTTACGGTAACGCATACATGCTCAACGAAGTTTTAAAAAACAATGATGAGTTTGTTACCATTGAACATGGTTCCCACAATGATCTAAATGATTTCCCGATCTTTCATCAAAAACTCGATTCTCTGTTGAGGTGAGCGATGAGTAGTGAGCATTGAAATGATGCTGCGCAGGAATTTCTTTTTCATCATGCTAATTCAGGCGATCAAATTTTTAAATTCCCCCAAACGTTTTTGCGGAATGAAATAATGATTGTGTGAGATGGCTTTTTCGTTTGAATAAACATCCAGTGAATAGAGTCTTTTATTGCGAAGCAAATAGCACTGGTAACCGAGCGGAGCAATCATTTCATATAATTTGATGCGTTCATTTTTATCTGCAAGTTCGCATAACAAAACAGGATGATGAACACTTAGGGTTCCCATCATAGAAGCGAAAACAGGCACTTCCAGCCCTTCCACATCACATTTAATAAAATCAAGCCGAGGTAATTGTTTGAATAAATTATCGCCGGATTCATTTCTCACTTTTTCTGATTCCAGATAATCAAGGGCTGCATCTTGTCTTTTCACCCGGGCATAGGCAAATTTTTTTGTGTTGCCGATTTTAGGGATACCCATTTCCACATATTCACCTTCGCCGCCTAACGCAGTTTGGTAAACCGTCACATTTTGAATTTTATTTTTTTTGAGTAAGTTAATAAGGGTATCGTGAAACTTACTCATGGGTTCAACAGCAAAGATTTTTCCCGCAGATTTCACCATGCGGCTCAATGGCAACGTGTAGTACCCGAGATGTGCGCCAATGTCAACACAATAATTTCCTTCTTTAATGAACTCTTTTAAAAAATAGATATCCTGGTAATTGATTCCTGCCAATCCTGTTTGATAAATGCGTTGAAAAATCAATGCAAGCAAACTCAAATATTTTTTTTCTCCCAATAGAGAGAGCAAAATCTTTTTGATCGAATTCATGCGGCTAAAAATACAATTATATTAATAAATGTTTTTTGCAATGATCAAGATTAGTTAAAGCGGAACGACGTTTTGATTTTTGTTTTTTTTGATCTTGTCCGGTAATGCCAGCACAATCTCCTGCTTTAATACCTGCAGCAGTCGCTGTTTTATAAAATCGCGATGTACAACAAGACTTACCTCGCGCATGGGGGCAGGTTGCCTGAAGTGCCTGATGAGTTGCAATTGCCTGTTGCTAAAATAGGTGGTGGCGAGCTCCGGTAAAATAGTGATGCCATCATTCAATTCAACCATTTTGCTGAGGGTTTCAATGGTACCGGCCTCATAATCAAAATTCGACCCTTCTTTGCTGGCTTTGCGCAACTCGCAAAGATTTACAATCTGTGATCGGAAACAATGCCCTTCTTCCAGCAACCATAATTTTTTTGGATCAATATCCTGCGCCAGCACATAACTCTTTTTATAGGTTGCATTTTCCTTTGACACAAAAACCAATAGTTCCTCATAAAAAAGAACGTGCTCTTTGATTCCGGTTTCCTGTAAAGGGGTAACTAAAATTCCGGCATCAATTTTACCTTCGCGTAATTTTGTAATAATGACCTCTGTGGTCACTTCATTGACGATCAGTTTTATTTGTGGATATTTTTTTGTAAAACTTTTGGCAAACAAGGGTAACAAATAAGGGGCCAGTGTCGGAATAATGGCGATGCGCAATTCGCCTGTTAATAAACCTTTTTTCGTTTGAATGATTTCTCCGATGACACTTTTTTCAGAAAGTATTTTCCTGGCCTGGTCAATAATGTCGGTGCCAACTTCTGTGGGAATTACCGGTTGCTTGCTTCTGTCAAAAATTTTTATTCCCAGTTCATCTTCTAATTTCCGCACTTGCATGCTCAGGGTGGGTTGCGTTACAAAGCAATGTTCGGCGGCACTGGCAAAATGCCGGAAAGTATCAATGGCAACAATATATTCTAATTGAGTAAAGGTCATAATGCGAATATAAAGTTATAGATTAGATCTATGTTATCATAAGATCAATCAATTTAATTTATAATCAAATTTTCGCGACCTTTATACTTAAACCCAATTGAATCATTTAAAAATTAATAATAAGAATGGAAAACACGTCAAAGGACATCAGCAAATGCCCGTTTCACAATGGCTCAATAAAAAAAAATAGTTTTGGCGGCGGCGGTACCCAAAACCGTGATTGGTGGCCTAATCAACTGAAATTAAATATTCTTCGGCAGCACGCTTCTTTGTCCAATCCCATGGATAAAGATTTTGATTATGCACAAGCATTTAAAACGCTTGATTTCGGTGCATTGAAAAAAGATCTTCATCAATTAATGACGGACTCACAAGACTGGTGGCCTGCCGATTTTGGGCACTATGGACCATTGTTCATACGCATGGCCTGGCACAGTGCCGGTACTTATCGGATAGGAGACGGGCGCGGTGGCGCCGGATCAGGGCAGCAACGTTTTGCACCTCTCAATAGCTGGCCTGACAATGTAAGCCTTGATAAAGCGCGCCGCTTACTTTGGCCAATCAAACAAAAATATGGCAACAAGATTTCCTGGGCAGATCTTTTGATACTTGCAGGCAATGTAGCATTGGAGTCCATGAACTTTAAAACATTTGGTTTTGGGGCAGGAAGAGAAGATGTATGGCAGGCAGAAGAAGACGTGTATTGGGGCTCTGAAAACAAATGGCTTGGTGGAGACATCCGTTATGCAAGTGGTTCTGAAAAAGCAGTAGAGAATCACGCGGTGCTTGTCGCAGATAATATTGCAAATGGTGACAATCATTCGCGTATACTGGAAGATCCTCTTGCCGCCGTACAAATGGGACTTATTTATGTAAATCCAGAAGGACCCAATGGCAGTCCCGATCCCATCGCCGCAGCGCGTGATATCAGAGAAACTTTCAAGCGCATGGCTATGAATGATGAAGAAACAGTTGCTTTGATTGCCGGGGGTCACAGTTTCGGAAAAACACACGGCGCAGCTACTGCAGACCATGTGGGCAAAGAGCCGGAAGCTGCCGATATTGAACTGCAAGGTTTTGGTTGGAGTAATAGTTTTGGCTCTGGCAAAGGTGCTGACGCAATAACAAGCGGACTGGAGGTTATTTGGACAAAAACGCCTACCAAATGGAGTAATAATTTTTTTGAGAATTTATTTGGCTTCGAATGGGAACTCACTAAAAGCCCCGGAGGCGCACATCAATGGATAGCTAAGAATGCAGAAAATATTATTCCCGATGCATTTGATAATACTAAACGTCATGCCCCTACCATTTTGACAACAGATCTGGCATTACGGGTTGACCCGGCTTATGAAAAAATTTCAAGACATTTTTTCCTGAACCCCGATGCATTTGCAGATGCGTTTGCCCGGGCATGGTTCAAACTCACCCACCGCGATATGGGACCCCGTGCGCGTTATTTAGGACCTGAAGTTCCCAAAGAAGAATTGATTTGGCAAGACCCGGTTCCTGCAGTTGATTTTAAAAAGATAGATGAGCACGATATTGAAGTTTTAAAAACCAAGATCCTCAATTCCGGATTATCCCTTTCACAATTGGTCTCTGTCGCTTGGGCTTCCGCATCTACTTTTCGCGGCTCTGATAAACGGGGTGGCGCTAATGGGGCACGTATACGCCTTGCCCCACAAAAATATTGGGCGGTTAATAATCCGGCTCAGTTATCAAAAGTGTTGGATGCTTTGGGAGCTATCCAAAATGAATTTAACGCTGCCCAAAAAGACGGTAAAAAAGTATCGTTTGCAGACATCATTGTATTGGCTGGTTGTGCCGGCATAGAAAAAGCCGCTAAAGCAGCAGGCTACCACATTATGGTTCCTTTCTCTGCTGGCCGCACAGATGCTTCTCAAGAACAAACCGACGTGGAATCTTTTGCAGTGCTGGAACCATTTGCTGATGGTTTCCGCAATTATTTGAAATCAAAATTCAGCGTTTCAACCGAAGAATTATTGATAGATAAAGCACAATTATTAACGCTTAGTGCGCCTGAATTGACCGTATTGATCGGCGGTATGAGGGTTTTAGATACCAATTTTGATGGTTCTAAACATGGCCAGTTCACCACAAAACCGGGGACATTAAGCAATGACTTCTTTGTAAACCTGCTTGACATGAGCACCGTTTGGAAAGCAATGGATGACCATAAAGAATTGTTTGAGGGTAGTGATAGAAAAACAGGCGAAATAAAATGGACGGCGACGCGCGCTGATTTGATCTTTGGCTCAAACTCAGAATTAAGAGCATTGGCAGAAGTCTATGCAAGCACAGATGCAAAGGAAAAATTTGTGAAAGATTTTGTTGCCGCTTGGAGCAAGGTCATGGACCTTGACCGGTTTGATAAGCAATGATGAGCCGCAATGGTTATCCGGAAAACATGAGCACAAAACCTGTTGGTCTGATAAACTGACAGGTTTTTTATTCTTCCAGAGTCACTTTATTTTTTCCCACTTTTAATTTATATCCTGCTCCGATTTTCAGGCCATAATTTTCTTTTTCATGACTTACTGGAAATCCAAAACAAACCGGGTAATCATGATTTTTTACAATATCATGGATAATTTCATAAACCGTTTTTCCAAAAGGACGTTCTGTATCTTTCATGTTAGTGAATCCACCGATTATCAATCCGGCCAGCTTATCTAGTTTCCCGCTTCTTTTTAATTGGTAAAACATCCGGTCAATATTATAAAGATATTCCCCCACATCTTCTAAAAATAAAATTCTTCCTTTTGTTTTTATATCAGATGACGAGCCGATAAGATGCACTAGTAAGGAAAGGTTGCCGCCAACCAATTCACCGATCGCTTCGCCTTTTTTGTTGAACTCATGAATCGCACATTCATATTTTATTTTCTTTCCTTCCAAAATATTTTTTAAAGAAAGAACAAACTCATTTTTATCGCCTTCATCATTAAACGCTGATGCCATTGGTGCATGCAACGAAGAGATTTTGTAATTCACATAAAGATGAGAATGCAAAATGGTAACATCACTAAACCCGATTATCCATTTTGGATATTGTTTGAATTTTTTAAAATTGATCTGTTCAATAATTCTTCCAATTCCATAACCGCCACGTGCACAAAATATCGCTTTGACTTCATCATCGTCGAGCATTTGTTGAAGATCCAAAAGTCTTTCTTCATCGGTTCCTGAAAAATAATTTTCAGAATCGCTGCCTAATGTTTTTCCAATCTTAATTTTATAACCCCATTCCTGCAGCGTATTGATGCATCTTTGCGATCTTTCAAGAGACATATATCCTGCGGGACAAATAATTCCTATGGTGTCATTGACATTCAAAAATGGTGGTAGTTTGATCATAATAATTTTGAAACAGCTTTATTGAAATATTGTCTGCAATTTAGCAAAGGAAGAAATAATTTACCCGAAATGTAATTTCTATATTTGATAAAATATTGAATTTCTCATTTGTACGCCAGCGTTTGTAGTTATGCACTCAATAAAAGCCACCCGCCTTTATATAGCCAGTATCATCATCGTTGCCATAACTATTTTATTTTTTTCGTTGTTTATGATCTCTTTCGACAGAGAATCTTTTATTGGTTTCTTGTTAAGACATCTTCAAAGACCTTATTTGTCAGGCATATTGCATGATTCAATCATTACTTCGAAAAAATTTTTGTTGATCCGTTACCTGTGTTTTGCATTAATATCGATTGATGGGTTAGTGATTTTTCTATTATATCGATACAGAGAAAGGGTAATGAATTTTCTTTTTTTCTTTTTCAATTCTGTCCGGCATGCATGTCTCGCTGTTATCGCTCCGTTCAAGACGAGTAGTAAAAAAGAGAATTTCATTTTTCTTTTGCTGCTTTCCGTAGTTATCGCAAAGGAATTGTATTATATTATCACCACCGACTTGCAATACGATGAAATGTGGTGCTATAATTATTATACATCACGGCCTTTCTATCTTAATTTTTTCAGTTTCAGCACTTATCCATTGTTTGAACTGCTCACCCATGCTTTTAAGTGGTTACCCTTTTCGGCAAAAATAAATTTGCGTCTGCCCGTATTATTTGCCGGTATTTTTTCCTGCATCATTATTTATGCTGGCGTTAAAAAACTTTCGAATAATTTTTTGGTTGCCATGGCTTGCTTTGCTTTATTCGCCTCCTTGCCGGGGAACAGCTTTTATATGCTTTATGCAAAAGGGGTAATGCTCGAACTTTTTTTTGCCATTATTTCATTTTTTTGTATCGTCTTTTTCTTGAAAAAAGATTTTGCAAGAAGATATCTTTTGGTTTTTGTGATCGTTAATGTTGCCGGATTTTATGCGATGCTCACCCATGTTTATTTCTGGGCCTTGCAATTGATCGTCGGGTCTATGTATATTTCTTTTTATAGAAGATATTTATTGAAACCATTTTTGATCAGCAACGGATTTATATTATTTTTTTCTTTTTTCTTTTATATGCCGGTATTGATCGGTTCGGGGTTCTCATTCATCCTCAATGTTGCTTTTGGACAAACAAATAATAAAGATCCATGGACTGGGATTGTTCCATTCATGAAGTATATCAATTTATTTTTTACCGGAAATTCTTACGGGTTTGTTATTGCTTTACTATCAGCAGGATCAGTATTGATGATTTTCAGGAAAACCAGGAAGGAAAATATTTTTTTATTCGCGTGCGGGGTGGCGCTTTTTATATTGCCGCTTATTGTCCGCATTATTCAACGTATTTATATTGCTGAAAGGGCTATCCCATTTATTGGTTTGATCGTTCCACTATGCGGGTTTTTGATCTATTCCATCATTAAAGATCACGTAAAGAAATACCTTGTATCGTTGTCAATTGTATTTCTATTCACACTCATGTGCGTGGTTACCCACTTTCATTATTTCAGATCATGGAATGTGCGTTCCGATAAGAATGCAATTACCATTTCCGAATTATTGATGCAGCATCATGTAAATAATTGTTACGATAATGCGCCCGATTCGCGTTTCTTTTATTATTATCCTGCACTCGAATATTATTATCATCAAAAAGGTCTTTCTATTGATCTCCGCATGGCTGCTCAAAACAGTTTGCGTTACAAATCATTTTCTCCGGCAGATGATTATGATTGCATCATTGAAAATATCTCTGAAAGCGATTCGAATCATCTTGGTGAGTATGAAGACATTTACCATGATACCGATGAAGGCTTTAAAATATTGTTGCGAAAAGGAAAATGAAAAAAATTTATGCCATTGCTGTTAATGTGCAGCTATTGCTGCTCACGGAGAGCTTATGTTTAATCCCGCATTTCAATGCATAATTTTCTTTTTGGTGACCAACGGGGAAATCGAAACAAAGGGGATATTTATAATCTTTCACTTTCTCTGAAACAATTTCGTAAACTGTTTTTCCGAAATCCTCTCCTGGGTCATCTGGTTTGGCTTTGAAGCCGCCAATTATTAAAGCCTTTAAATGCGAAAGCTTGCCGGTTCGTTTCAAATTCCAGAACATTCGGTCAATGCTGTATAGATATTCACCCGTGTCTTCGACAAATAAAATCTTTCCTGCGGTTCGAATATCCGATCTGCTTGCAGAAAGCGACTCTAGCGTCTTAAGATTTCCGCCCACCAATTGTCCTTCGGCAAGGCCTTCATTGTTATTGGTATTCGGTGGGAAATCATATTTGATTTTCTCACCTGTCAAAGCCTGCTTGATGGAAAGGATCGAATCGATTTGCACTTGTTCTGCTTTGCTCCAGTCATCGGGAAAACTATTGCACATTTTTGAATGAATAGAAGCAATATTGAAATGGCGATTGAGATGCGAATGGATAACGGTGATGTCGCTAAAACCGACTATCCATTTTGGATGTGAAACGAACTTGGTGAAATCCAGATCATCAATAATTCTCACTGAACCATAACCACCGCGCGCACACATGATGGCTTTGATGGAATTATCATCGAGCATTTGCTGCAGATCTCTTGTACGTTCTTCATCGGTGCCTCCAAAAGTGAAATCTTTTTTTCCAACGGTGTCACCTACCCGAATTTTGAATCCCCAGTTTTCCATTTGTTGCATGGCTGATTGAATTTCCGGGAGCATGATATTTCCTGCCGGGCATGTAATGCCGATGATATCGCCGGGTCTTAAGTATTTTGGGATCGTGGGAGCCTTTTCCTTTTCATCCTCATTGATATTTTTAAAAGAGGAGAGCAGAGCGCCGGCTAAAACTGCAGAAGACAAGAAATTCTTTCGGTTCATATTTTAAAGTTATTGGAAAATAGTCATTTTGGCGTTGGTGAAGATTGCGGTATTTTTGCAGGCTTCTGCCTTCGAGGGAAGCTGAATAGAATTGGTCCAGGACAATTGTACGACGCAGCCATGATGAAGGGTGAATTAATCCTGGAAACATAAAAAGCGATTGGCCGTTAGCTGAAAGCTATTAACTAACCTAAAGAACAATGAGAGATTATAAACGAATACTGGTTACTGCCGCTTTGCCTTATGCAAATGGACCGGTGCATATCGGTCACCTGGCGGGTTGTTATCTGCCTGCCGATATTTATGTGCGTTATCAGCGCGCGCAAGAACGTGATATAAAATTTGTTTGCGGAAGTGATGAACATGGTGTGCCAATCACCATTCGCGCGATGAAAGAAGGAATTACCCCACAACAGGTAGTTGATAAATATCATGCATTAATAAAGGAAAGTTTTGCGCAAATGAATATTTCGTTTGATATCTATTCGCGCACATCCAATAAAATTCATCACGAAACAGCGTCTGATTTTTTTAAGAAATTATATAATGATGGATTATTTGAAGAAAAAGAAACTGAACAATTTTATGATGAGCAAGCCAAGACTTTTTTGGCCGATCGGTATATTGTTGGTACTTGCCCGGTTTGTGGTAATCCAAGAGCCTATGGAGATCAATGCGAAAATTGCGGTTCTTCATTGAGCCCGGAAATGCTGATCAACCCGCGCAGTGCATTGAGTGATGCTGTTCCGGTAAAAAAGAAAACAAAGCATTGGTATTTCCCTTTGCAGGATTATGAAAATTGGTTGAAGGAATGGATTTTGGAAGGACATAAAGAGTGGAAGAATAACGTATATGGTCAGTGCAAAAGCTGGCTGGATAATGGTTTGCAGCCGCGTGCGATGACGCGCGACAGTAACTGGGGAATAAAGGTTCCACTGCCCGATGCAGAAGGGAAAGTGCTTTACGTATGGTTTGATGCGCCGATCGGATACATTTCAGCAACAAAAGAATTGACAAATGATTGGGCTGATTATTGGTGCAAAGAAGATACCAAGCTTGTTCATTTTATTGGTAAGGATAATATTGTTTTTCATTGTATTATTTTCCCCGCGATGTTGAAAGCGCATAAGAATTTTGTCCTGCCTGATAATGTTCCTGCAAATGAGTTTTTAAACATTGAAGGCGAGAAAGTTTCTACATCACGTAATTGGGCTGTGTGGGTCAATGAATATCTGCAGGATTTTCCCGGATGCGAAGATGTGCTTCGTTATGTTCTTTGTTCAAACGCGCCTGAAACAAAAGACAATGATTTTACCTGGAAAGATTTTCAGGAAAAAAATAACAGCGAGCTTGTTTCCATCTTTGGCAATTTTGTGAACCGCACATTGGTGATGATGCATAAATTGTGCGCAGGCAAAGTGCCGCCATTGCACACCGATGTTTTGGATGAAGATGATAAATTTATTATCGATCAAATAGAAAGTGCAAAAAAGAAAGTTGAAGATAACATTGAGAATTATAAATTCAGGGATGCGCTTTTTGAAGTGATCGATCTGAGCAGAAAAGGGAACCAGTATTTACAAAAGAAAGAACCCTGGAAGAAAGTTCCCAGTACCCAATTGCCGGTAACCGGTGATCAGAAATCAATTGATAATTGTCTCCATCTTTGCTTGCAGCTTACCGCAAATCTTGCTATTCTTATTAATCCTTTCTTGCCTGGTACTGCAAAGAAAATGTTGCACTTAATGAAAGTAGTTGATAAAATGCTGGAATGGAAAAATGCAGGGAAAATAAAATTGCTAAGTGTTGGATATAGCTTACGTGCCCCGGAATTATTATTCAGAAAAATTGAAAACGAAGAAATCACCGCACAGGTTGAAAAATTGAAAAACGGATTGGTTGCCAGTAGCCAGTTGCCAGAAACCGTTAACCCGGAACCGGCAACAATTCAACCACCCAATAAATCAACAATCCAATACGACGATTTCGCAAAACTTGATTTGAAAGTCGGAACGATTCTTTCGGCAGCAAAAATTGAAAAGGCTGATAAATTATTGAAGCTTGAAATTGATCTTGGATTTGAAAAAAGAATAATCGTTTCGGGGATCGCTCTTCATTTTAAACCGGAAGAAATTATCGGCAAACAGGTTGCTGTTGTTGCCAATCTCGCTCCGCGAAAAATGCGTGGCATCGAAAGCAATGGAATGATATTAATGGCAGAAGACAGTAATGGGAAATTGCATTTTGTAAATCCTGATTCATTGATTGAGAATGGTTCTTCAATAACTTAATTGCAGATATGTCCTGTTACGCAACGGGACTTTTTCATTGACTCCAGGCTCAAACACGGTTGTCACAAAATTTTAATTAATTTCACGGGTTAATTGGTTGTTTAACTAACTAATTTTATCTATATGCCAAACCGAATCATTAAAAAAGTTGCTGTGTTGGGAAGCGGTGTGATGGGTTCAAGAATTGCATGCCACTTTGCAGGAATTGGATTACAGGTACTGCTGTTGGATATTGCCCCCAAAGAATTAAATGATGCAGAAAAAGCAAAAAATTTATCGCTTGACCATCCGGCAGTGAAAAACAGGATCGTAAACGATGCGCTTGCGTCAACATTAAAATCAAATCCTTCACCGGTTTATACAAAAGATGTCATCAAAAAAATTTCTACCGGAAATTTTACGGATAACATGAAAGATATTACTTCCTGTGATTGGATCATTGAAGTTGTTATTGAAAGATTGGATATTAAACAATCTGTTTTTACTGAGGTAGAAAAATACAGAAAACCCGGGACCCTTATCACCTCTAATACTTCTGGCATTCCCATTCATATGATGGCGGAAGGAAGAAGCGACGATTTCAAAAAGCATTTTTGCGGGACCCATTTTTTTAACCCGCCCAGATATTTGCGATTGCTGGAAATAATTCCAACTCCGCACACCGATCCTGAAGTAGTTAATTTCTTATTGCATTATGGCGATCTCTATCTTGGCAAAACAACCGTACTCTGCAAGGACACGCCTGCATTCATTGCAAACAGAATTGGTGTTTACGGCATCATGGCCATTTTTGGACTGGTTGAAAAATTAGAAATGACCATTGATGAAATAGATGCATTAACCGGACCGATAATCGGCCGCCCAAAATCTGCAACATTCAGGACAGCAGATGTTGTCGGCATAGATACACTCGTAAAAGTGGCAAAAGGGGTCTATGATAATTGTCCAAATGACGAAGCAAGAAAGGCCTTCATCATTCCATCATGGCTTGAAAAAGTCGTTGCCAATAATTGGCTTGGCGATAAAACAGGACAGGGATTTTTTAAGAAGATGAAAACGCCAAATGCAAAAGGCGAAAAAGAGATTTTGGTGCTGGATTTGAAAACGCTTGAATATGTCCAAAGAACAAAATCAAAATTTGCAACCGTCGAAACGGCCAAACCAATTGACGATTTAAAGGCCAGGTTGAAAGTATTGGTAAACGGAACAGACAAAGCAGGAGAGTTTTATAGACATTTTCATTTCGGTCTATTTTCTTATATCTCCAATCGTATCCCCGAAATAAGCGATGAGATTTATCGTGTTGATGATGCGATGATGGCAGGCTTTGGTTGGGAGATCGGCGCGTTTGAAAGTTGGGATGTTTTAGGAGTGGAGAGCACAGCAAGAAAAATGAAAGATGGCGGTTATTCCGTAGCGGCCTGGGTTGATGAAATGATTGCAAGCGGAGCCAAATCATTTTATAAGATTGACAATGGAAAACGGTTATGCTATGATGTTAGCTCTAAATCTTATAAAGAGATCCCGGGTGGTGAAGCATTTATTGTAATGAGGAATTTTGCGAACCAAACAGTTTGGAAAAACAGTGCTTGCAACTTATATCATTTGGGCGAGGATGTTTTAGGTCTGGAATGGAACACAAAAATGAACAGTATCGGCGGTGAGGTGTTGGAAGCAATTCAAAGATCAATTGCCATTGCAGAAGAAAAATATAAAGGATTGGTGATAGCGAATGAAGGCCCCAATTTCAGTGCAGGTGCTAATGTTGGATTAATATTTATGCTTGCCATTGAACAGGATTATGACGAACTGGATATGGCAATTCGTCAATTTCAAAACACGATGATGCGCGCCCGATATTCGGCAGTGCCGGTCGTAGTTGCGCCACACGCCTTAACGCTTGGCGGCGCCTGCGAGTTAAGTTTGCATGCAGATAAAGTTATTCCCGCCGCTGAATCTTATATCGGTTTGGTAGAATTGGGCATTGGCGTAATTCCTGGTGGAGGCGGCACGAAAGAATTTACGTTGCGCGCTGCAGATGAAATGCACGAAGATGAACCTGAAACCATCACTTTAAAAAATCGCTTCTTCACCATTGCCACCGCAAAAGTTTCTACCTCGGCATACGATGCGTTTGATCTTGGTATATTGAGGAAAGGAAGAGATTTTGTGAGCATTAACCAAGGCAGAAGGATCGCTGAAGCAAAACAAGCGGTGATTGAATTATTTAACGATGGTTACGTCATGCCGATCCCACGTAAAGACGTGAAAGTTCTTGGCCGTTCTGCACTCGGCGCTTTGTATGCCGGGATCAATGGCATGTGGCGCGGAAATTATGCCACCGATCATGATGTCGTTGTCGCAAAAAAACTGGCTTATGTAATGTGTGGAGGAGATTTGAGCGAACCTACATTCGTAAGCGAACAATATATTTTGGATTTGGAAAGAGAAGCTTTTTTAAGTTTGTGTGGCGAAAAGAAGACTTTAGAAAGAATTCAAAGTGTTCTGAAGACCGGAAGACCGATCCGGAATTAAATTTTAACAAATAACAGTTTCAAAAGAAATTGCAAAGCAATATTTTTATAAAAATTTTTATGAGATATTTTCTAACTACTTGTGCAGTGATCATTATTTTAATTCAGGGCTGCCAGTCGCCAAATTCGCAAAACTCAAAAACCGCCAATACCGATTCTACTTATACAATAACAGGTAAAATTGCCGGACTCGATTCAGGGTTGGTTTATTTGTTCAATCGCCAATCCGACGCTGAAAAATTGGATTCGTCTGTTATTAAGAACGGTACATTTTCATTTACCGGAAAAGCCGATTCGCCGGCGTTTTTTCTTTTGGGAATACTTAATAATGGTCATAAAGAATATCGCTTGGGATTTTTTGTACAAAACGGCCAGATTAATATTTCCGGCAAGAAGGATTCTGTAGCCGATGCAGTTATTACGGGATCGGCAACGCAGGATGAATACAAGAGTTTCCTGGCAAGTCGGAAGCCGCTTGATGAAGAAGAGAAGAAATTGGGGAAACTCTATGATAGCCTGCAGACAAAAGGAGATAAGCGCGGCACAGATAGTTTGGAAAAAATATTTGATGGCTTCAGCAAAAAGGAAAAAGAATTTGTAAAAGATTATGCAAAAAGTCATCCGTCCTCATTTATTGCAGCATTTGAGGTTTATCAACAATTTTCTTATAATCCCGATGCTGCCGAATTAGACA
This sequence comes from Chitinophagales bacterium, assembly GCA_021323755.1. Lineage (GTDB taxonomy): Bacteria > Bacteroidota > Bacteroidia > Chitinophagales > Chitinophagaceae > Puia. The sequence goes on from JAJPKJ010000012.1 coordinate 140,050, forward strand.
GCGTTTATAATGATCTTGCCCTTGGCATTCAAAATTCATACTTCGGGAAGAAGATTAAAGACGTTTTGGACATTGCGAAGAAAACAGCAGTTGGAAAGACAGCGCCTGAGTTTGCACAAAATGATGCATCCGGCAAACCGGTTTCCCTATCCTCGTTCAAAGGAAAATATGTGCTGGTTGATTTTTGGGCGAGCTGGTGCGGCCCCTGTCGTGCAGAAAACCCAAATGTGGTGAAGGCATATTCAAAATTTCATTCCAAAGGATTTGATATTTTAGGTGTTTCACTTGATGAGAAAAAAGACAAATGGGAAGATGCGATAAAAAAAGATAATCTGGTTTGGACCCAGGTTTCTGACCTGCAGGGATGGAAAAATAGTGTCGCTGCCGAATATGGCGTGCAGGGAATCCCGATGAATTTTTTGGTCGATAAGGACGGAAAGATAATCGGCAAAGGTTTGCGTGGGGAAGACCTGGAAAAGAAATTGGCAGAAGTGCTGAAATAAAATGGGCGAAGCAGAACTTATCAAACAATCCCACCAACTCGTTATTCATTCTGTATTTTATTTTTATGGCGATGCTGCCTCGGAGCAATTGGCGCTGCAAATTGCTGAAGATATCAGTAACCATTGGAACGAACCGAAAGGAAGTATACAGTTCAAAAACGATTGGGTTGAAGTAAAATTCAATATTGAAGGCCATTATGAACCAAACCTTCAGCCCGAAACAATTTGGTACAACACAAACCCGAGGAATAACTATTTCCGGATCGAGGAATTTTCCGTCAATCACGTATCTTCTGTTGATGGATTGAAATGTAATACCGGATACTTTAAACTTGATAATCTTTTTAATAATTCCACCACTGCTGCGCACGAATACGGACATACATTAGGTTTGGATCATCCAAATATTCTTGACATACGCGGTAAAGGACAACCGGGAATCATGTACCCGCGCGGAACTATCTGCGATCCACAGTTTCAGTATGATGTCAATGCATTGCCCCTCCAGCCCGGCGGAACACTAAATCCTTTTGCGCGTAAAGTGCTGCAAAGTGATATCGATGATCTGCGGTTGCATCGTCTTTCCTTTAATAAGAATGGATTAGCTATGATCGGTGATTTTTCGAGCCTTTATCACCAAAAGCATTTGCCCTCATCATAAAAAATATTTTGATGGGGTGGTTTTTTGTATTTACTTTGATATTCAAAGTACTTTTTAAAAAATAGTGAGTAATATAATTACAACAACGGTATGTACAGAACTAAAATGATGTGTACTTTTATCTTGTTCATCAAAAATTCATTTCGTGGAAAATATTTTATCGCTTAGTAACATTACCAAAAATTACGGCAAAATTAGAGCCCTTGATGGGGTATCGTTCGAAGTGCCCGGTGGTTCTGTTTTTGGAATTCTTGGGCCAAACGGAAGTGGTAAAACAACTTTGCTCAGCATCATCCTGAATGTGTTGAGCGCAGATACAGGAAATTATTTATGGTTCGGGAAACCGGGTTCTCCTGAGCAAAGAAAAAAGATCGGCTCATTATTAGAAACCCCCAATTTCTATCATTATCTCTCAGCGGTAAGTAATTTAAAGATCACGAACAGCATTAGCGGTCGTGGTGACCTAAAGGGCATCGATGATGTGCTTGAAAAGGTAAAATTATTTGAAAGAAGAAACAGCCGGTTTAGTTCATATAGTTTAGGTATGAAACAGCGGCTTGCCATTGCAGCTGCGTTGCTGGGCGATCCGCAGGTGTTGTTCTTTGATGAACCAACAAACGGACTCGATCCTGTTGGTATCGCGGAGATACGCGAGCTGATAATCGAGCTTAGTAAAAAAGGGCATACCATAATCATGGCGAGCCATTTGTTGGATGAAGTGGAAAAAGTATGTACCCATGTTGCGATATTAAAAAAAGGGACATTGCTTACTACCGGAAATGTAAATGATGTGTTGGTTGATGACGATCTCGTGGAAATCAGCGCTGCCAATATTGATGCGCTGCTGACTGCGATCAATAATTATGGCAATGGAATAAAAATCAACCGCGATGGAAACTTGCTTCAGCTGACTCTTCCGAAGGGCACGGCACAACTGGATGACATTAATAATTATTGTTTCAGCCATGGCATCGTACTGAATCATCTATTATTTAAAAAGAAAAGACTGGAAGCGAAATTCTTTGAACTTACCAACAACTAATCTTTAAATTATTTTTCATGTTGACTATTGTACGAACCGAATGGCTCAAAATAAAAAAATACCCCGCTTTTTGGTGGGTGATGGGAATAACTGCATTTACTTATCCAGGGATAAATTATATGTTCTACCGGATCTACCTTCAGATCATCAGCAATGAAAATCGCGCTCATGAATTATTCAAAGCGCTTCTCGGAAATCCATTTGCTTTGCCGGAATCATGGCGAACAGTAGCTTATTTTTCATCATTATTCATATTCATTCCGGCAATTGTGATCATCATGCTAATCACTAATGAATTCAGTTATAAAACAAACCGCCAAAATGTTATTGATGGTTGGAGCCGAAATGATTTTCTGACGGGCAAAGTGATCGATGTACTCATATTAACATCATTAGTGACGCTGCTTTACACTATTGTTGCAGTAGTTATCGGACTGGCAAACACAACAGATACATCAGTTTCAAAATGGAATCTCGCTTATTACATCGGCTTGTTTTTTTTACAAAGTTTTTCGCAATTGTCCCTCGCTTTTATGGTCGGATTGCTTGTGCGCAGATCATTTATCGCTCTTGCTATTTTTGCTTTTTATTTTATTGTGTTAGAACCGATTGCCGTTAATCTTCTTAAATTCAAATTCGATAGCTCAATCGGCAGGTTTTTCCCCTTAGAAGTCTCCCATAAACTTTTGCCGCGCCCGGCTTTCTTTGGAAAGTTCGATCAAAAATCTTACCAGGAAGGTTTAGATGCAGTAAAATATCATATTGGTTATACGTTGATCTTAATATTATTGACCTGGGCCTTTTGCTTCTGGATCAACAAACGCAGGGATCTTTAATCATCAACTATCTATTTTCAGTTCTTTTATTGCACTGTCAATTGTCGGAAAAAGAAATTGAAATCCTGATTGCCTGATCTTGTCAGCACTGACAGTTGCGCTTTTCAAAACCTCGATACTCATTTCTCCCAATATCATTTTTAAGATAAAGGAAGGGATGTGAATGGGAATAAAAAAATTCCCTTTTATCGCTTTTGCTAATGTTAAGGTTAATGTTCTATTATTGACCGGATTTGGCCCAACGGCATTATAAGTACCATTTAGGTTTTCATTTTCTATGGCTTGAATATACATCCTGCACAAATCATCGATGTGTATCCAGCTGATCATCTGATTGCCGCTTCCTAAAATTGCAGCTATTCCGAATCGCAATGGTCTTCTAAATTCTTTCAAAACTCCGCCTTCCCTGCTTAAAACGATTCCTGTTCTCAATTTTATCAATCGTTTATTCATTACACTTATTGGCTCGATGCTTTCTTCCCAATGCCGGCAGGTCTCTCCCAAAAAATCATGATTAGCAGGATTTGTTTCAATAAAGGGTTTCGGAGCTGTTGTAAAAACATCTGCTCCGTACCAGCCTATTGCCGAAGCACTGATTACCGCTTTTACTTTATTCGGAATTTCTTTCAATGATTTTACGATCAGCGCACTGCTTTTTGTACGACTTTCGACAATTTCTTTTTTTCTTTTCTCCGTCCACCTTTTTTCCGCGACGCCGGCGCCGGCAAGATGCACGATATAATCCGCCTGTTGAATAGCTGGTTTATCTATGAATTCATTTTCAATAATCCATTCCCGATATTCTACACCTTTATCCTCTTGCGGCTGATTTTTGATCTTCCGCGTTAGCACAATTACTTTATATCCTCTTTCTAAGAGTGCTTTGCTTAATGCTTTTCCGATCAATCCCGTTCCGCCGGTAATAAGTATGGTTGGCATGATTTGTTTATTTGATGCTGAGACCTGAATGGAGAGCGGTGAGATACCTGATTTTTAGCATACCCGATACCAGGTTTTTGATACTTACAACCTCACTGCTAACCTTTCCCATTTCACGTTGCTATATTTGTGCCATGAAAATAGATATTATTACTGTTTTACCAGAATTACTGGAAAGTCCTTTTTCTCATTCCATTTTAAAAAGAGCGAGAGAAAAGAAATTGCTTGAAGTAAACGTACATAATCTTCGTCGGTGGGCTATCAATGAATATGGACAGATTGACGATTATCAATATGGCGGTGGGGCCGGAATGGTCATGATGTGTGAGCCATTAGCAAATGCAATTGAAAGTCTTTCCCAGGAGAATAAATTTGACGAAATTATTTTTATGACCCCTGATGGCCAACAGTTCGATCAAAAAATGGCGAATCAACTCTCCTTAAAAAATAATTTGCTTATTATCTGTGGTCATTATAAAGGCATTGATCAACGCATTCGCGAGAATTTTGTCACCAAAGAAATTTCAGTGGGTGATTATGTATTGAGTGGCGGCGAACTTCCCGCTGCAATAGTGGTTGATGCGATCGGCAGATTAATTCCCGGGGTGTTGAATGATGAAACTTCAGCACTTTTTGATTCTTTCCAGGATGATTTATTAGCGGCTCCGGTGTATACGCGACCTGCAGATTTTCGCGGATGGAAAGTTCCAGACGTCTTATTAAGCGGTGATCCAAAAAAAGTCGATGAGTGGCGAAATGACCAATCGAACCAACGAACAAAAGAAAGAAGACCAGATATCTTATCCAATGATCTGTGACAGAAGCAGGAAGCAGATCTGATCTTCTCTTCTAAACTTTTTAAAACCGCTTTATTTCATTGCAAAAACTTTGGGATCAATGTCTTTGTTGATCTCAATTTTGTTGTAATTGATGACAATGTCATAACCCATATTGGTAGTGGCAATCGTTCCCGCAATTACATAACCAAAGTCGGTCTTTTTGTAATTGGAATAGGAGCTGCTGTTGCTGATATCTTTTCCGGCAAGCGAGGCTTTCGTGTCTAATTTTACGATATAATAAGTAGCGGGATCGATAAAATAAGTAAATTCTGTCCCGTTTTTGTCGGTTAATTTCAGTTTATAGGTACTAACTCCCTGTACGCTGTCCCGCCCAACTAAAGTTGCGGCAAAACCTTTGTCCTGGTAATCATATAATTGTCCGCGGATGTCGAGTGAAGATTTTGCCAGTTTATACTCTTCTGCATTCATAACGGTCGGATCGCTTTGTCCCATTAAAGGATTAAGGCTCCATCCGCCGGTGTCGGTAATGCATTGAATGATTGACGAACCATTTACATCAGTTTCGCTTTTAAGGGCTTTGCCCAAAATGCTGGTTATTTTAGTATTGTAATCTGAACCCATAGCGGTTACTGCACCTTCAACATAAATGGTTTTCATCTTCGACAATATATCTTTTCCACCCACCGCAGTAATATGTTTACTAATTATTTCATCCGCAGTTTGAGCTTGTATCGTCGAAGCGCCGATGAACATAACCAGGGCGATCAATGCAAATCTTAAAAGTTTCATGATAGTAGATTTTTAAATTTAGTTTAGTGCCAAAGATAGGATTCTGGCAAAACATTACTGCGCACAATATTTGTTTTTGAATAATTTCTTATAAAACGAAAGTTAAATAGCGATAATAATGATAAAGATTCGACACAGAAGAACTTTAATGGTAATTATTCGGCGGGGTTCATAAATTAGGTATTAATTTCAGGTTATTAATTTTCAACAATAAAAACAAAATGCCGCATACGGTCACCGGAAATGTAGTTGATATTTTTGCAAAAAAAATTTATCCTGCTGAAGTAAAATTTGATCATGGGAAAGTTATTGCTGTCACCCCTTTGACGGCGGATCACCCTGCACCCACCGGTTTCATACTTCCCGGATTTATAGATGCGCACGTACATATTGAAAGTTCAATGCTTATTCCCTCTGAGTTTGCACGGCTGGCTGTTGTACACGGTACTGTTGCTACAGTAAGCGATCCTCATGAAATTGCCAACGTTTGCGGATTATCTGGTGTCGAATATATGATTGCAAACGGGAAAAAAGTTCCATTCAAATTCAACTTTGGCGCTCCGAGCTGTGTGCCAGCAACAAATTTTGAAACCGCAGGCGCAACAATTGATGCGGAAGATGTAAGGACATTACTTGAAAAAGATGAGATAAAATATCTGAGTGAGATGATGAATTTTCCCGGAGTGCTATTTAATGATGAAGAAGTGATGAAAAAAATTGCCGCCGCACATAATTTAAAAAAACCCGTAGACGGTCATGCTCCTGGTTTGCGTGGTGAAGAAGCAAAAAGGTATATTGATGCAGGCATTAGCACCGATCATGAATGTTTTACAAAAGAAGAAGCCCTGGATAAATTAAATTTTGGAATGAAGATCATCATCCGCGAAGGAAGCGCAGCAAAAAACTTCGATGCATTGATCGATCTGCTTAATGATCATGCAGATGAAATGATGTTTTGCAGCGATGATAAGCATCCCGATAGTCTTGTTTCCGGACATATCGATCAGCTTTGTGCAAGAGCGGTTGCAAAAGGAATTGATGTTTTCAAAGTTTTAAAAGTTGCATGTATTAATCCGGTTCTGCATTACAAATTGGATGTTGGATTATTGCGCGAAAATGATGACGCGGACTTTATCGTGGTGGAAGATCTGCAGACATTCAAAACAGTGCAAACCTATATTAACGGCGAACTTGTTGCTGAAAATGGTAAATCATTGATCAAAACTGTCCAATCTGAAATAATAAATCAATTCAACTGCGCAAAAAAAACTCTTGAAGATTTTCGCTATTTACTCAACAAATACGGCGATGAAGAAAATATGGAACAGGTGTATGTTATCGAAGCACTGGATGGCCAATTAATAACAAACAAGCTGGAAAAAAAAATAAATGAAGTAATTATTAATAATGGTTTTTTAGAAAGTAATGTTGAAAAGGACATTTTGAAAATCGTCGTGGTAAATCGTTATGAGGATGCGCCCGTTGCAAAGGCATTTATTAAAAATTTCGGATTAAAAAAAGGAGCGATCGCTTCTTCGGTTGCACATGACAGTCATAATATTGTTGCCATTGGAGTTGATGATGAAAGTCTTTGCAAAGCGGTTGATCTTGTCATCGAAAATAAGGGCGGAGTGAGTTGCGTAACCCATGAATCCGAACTTGTCCTTGCACTACCCGTTGCCGGATTAATGAGCAATGAAGACGGTTACGATATTGCAAAAGCCTATACCGAAATTGATGCGATGGCGAAAGATCTCGGCTCAGGATTATCAGCGCCATTTATGACCTTGTCTTTTATGGCGCTTCTTGTCATACCCCATCTTAAATTGAGCGATAAAGGATTATTTGATGGTGATAAATTCGCATTGATCTGAATCCTCTTTCTAAATCTTTTCATTTAGAGAAAAATAAATAATTATTCTACTTCGGCATAAGTATTAATGGGTATTTGTGGAACATGCGTTAGTTATGGAATAATAATACTTAGACAATCAATGTTAATGGGTTATATCAACAACATTTTTTATGTTGACGTACCCAAACTTTGCCTGGCGAAAAATATTTTTTTCTGCTTGTTTTTTAGCTGCAATAATAAGTTGTTGTGATACAGGAATTGGTCAATGTACATCGACCGGACCCAATTATGGAAGCAGTTTTGCCAACAATGCCTCGGTAGGCACTGTTTCCTGGAGCACGGGCGGAGCACCTTATTCAGCAAGTTCTATTTTGGTGATAATACTTCATCCATCTGATATTACTAAATACCTTACTGTTGAAAATTTTGGATTTTCCATACCATCGACCGCCAGCATTTGCGGTATCCAGGTTGATGTGGAAAGAAACTCCAATGGCTTGATCGTTCTTGATGGTTCTATTACGGATAACTCTGTAAAAATTATTCAAGGAGGAGTCATCACCGGCACTGAACATAAAAGCGGTACATCATGGCCTGGCTCCGGCGCTTATATTAGTTACGGCAATTCTGGCGATACGTGGGGGGTTGCAACATGGCAGCCTTCAGATATTAATGCAAGCAATTTTGGTGTAGCTGTCTCTGCGAAATTATTGGCATTGGTTTCTTTAACCGAAACCGCGTCTGTCACCAATGTACGCATTACCGTTAGTTATGTTGATCCCGGTGTTTTGTCCTTATCATTGCAAAACTTTCTGGTGACAAAAAAAACAAATTACGATGTGATCTCATGGACGGTTTCCGAGCAAAATGATTTTTCAAAATTTATTGTTCAACGATCTGGCGATATGAATAGCTGGGAAAATATTGCTGAAGATTATGCCGTAAATGGTCAGTTACAATATTCCAGTGATGATGAATATCCCTTAAACGGCACAAACTATTACAGGCTCTTAATCACCAACAAAGATGGGACAACAAGATATTCAACCATACAATCGGTTACCCAAAAGATAAATGAAGGTGTTTTTATTTATCCCAATCCGGCTTCTTCAAAAATTAATATTGCCAGCACGACCCTCATCCATTTTATCGCCATAAAAGATTTGCAGGGAAGAACGATCGCCTCTCTCTCAGCAAACGGTTCCGCGAAAAATATTCAATTATCAATTGCAGATCTGTCACAAGGTTTATATGTTTTGCAGGTTGATGGTTCTGCGCAGAAATTCTTCAAAAAATAATACCCGGGCCTTTTTACCGACAAAAGCCTTCCTTTCACCGCCTCTTTATTCAGCATTGCCTATTCCCGCTTTTAATCCATCGATTTTCCCAATAGTTTTGGGGCATAAATTAAAAATTATGGATAACCAGGATCAAAATAATGATTACAACCAACACAAACGCGACGGTCGGATAATTGCAGGGCTTTTTTTATTGGTGGTGGGCGCCGTTTTTTTTATGAGAGCAATGGCTTTTCCATTTTTTCCTGATTGGCTTTTTACATGGCCAATGATATTGATTGCGATAGGAATTTACACCGGCATCAAGCATCAGTTTCGAAATCCGGGATGGATCATACTGATCATTATCGGAGGCTTTTTTTTACTAGATGACATGAATTTGGATTTTAACCTGCATCGGTTTATTGTCCCGGTAATTATTATTAGTGTCGGATTGATCATGATTTTAAGACCAAAACGTGGCCGAAATTGGCAAAGACCGGAATGGAGTGACTGGCAACGCGATAAAATAGTTAATCAGGCAAAAGGTGATCCGAATTATTCAGCAGAGGATTTTTTTGATGCCACTGCTATTTTCGGCGCTTCGAAAAGGGTTATTATCTCTAAAGATTTTAAAGGCGGTGATGTTACCTGCTTTATGGGTGGATGTGAAATTGATTTTACCCAGGCAGATATCATAAAACCGGCCATAGTTGATCTGACATTGGTATTTGGAGGAGGAAAAATAATTGTTCCATCCGATTGGCAGGTGAATAATCAGATTACGCCAGTGTTTGGTGGCGTCGAAGATAAAAGGCGGCAGCCCTTCAGCCCCAATCCGGATAAGGTTTTGATACTAAAAGGCACCTGTTTTTTTGGAGGGTTGGAAATAAAAAATTATTAAGCCGGATGTAAACAAACTGTGGTGCAGCGGCTGGCAATACAATAATAATTATCATTAACAACTTTAAATTTATGAACTGGTATCTTGCAAAAATTGTCTACCGGATTATTTGTGGTGATGGCGATCATACGCCCCAGTTTGATGAACAATTACGATTGATCAAAGCGAGTGATGAATTTCATGCATTCCAAAAAGCCCAGCTGATTGGCGAACGGGAGCAGGATAATTTTTTGAATGCCGTGCAAAAACCGGTGCATTGGAAATTTATTAATGTAAGCGAATTGCATAAATTGGACGATCTTATTGATGGTGCTGAAGTATATTCCAGCATTCGTGAAGATGATGATGCGGAAATTTTCATTAGTCTTACGAATTTGAAAGCTGCACATATTTTAGAAAACAGCATGAAGCAATCAGTGCATCTTAATTGAAAAATCATCGTGAACAGGGAATGGCTTGTCGAAATGCAATGAGGAGTCATATATGAACAATCAACAATAAACAGCATCTTGTCTAACTCAACCAACAGAAAATTCAGGTTTGTTTTTGCAATATGGTGGCTAATTTGGTTTGCCGTGCATTATAGTGTTTTGTTGAATTATGGTATTACACAATTGCAGGCATTTGCCGACAGCTTCATTAGTAATATTTTATTGGCCGGCTGCTGCCTGCTCATCATAAACAATATGCGGTATTATTTGCCGCGCAGGGAAAAATATTGGTATGTTCTTGCAATGAGTTTTGGCTTGGCTTGCCTCTGGCTGGTAGCAACACGTTTGTTGCTTTGGGCTTTTTTTAAAAATGAAAACACCTATCTGGCAATGGTCAGCAGTTCATCAACCATTCGTTATGCTGTCGCTTTTTTGATATTTGGTTGTATGGCAACTTTATGCCTTTTATGGTACACACAAAAAGAACAAAAAGAAATGGATGCCCGAAAAACTGAAGCAGAGAATTTGGCGAAAGAAGCTGAGCTGTATAAGTTGAGACAACAACTGCAACCACATTTTTTGTTCAACAGCTTAAATTCCATCAGCGCATTAGTAAATGTGCAACCGGAACAGGCCAGAAAAATGGTCCATCAACTTTCTGATTTTTTGCGCGGCACTCTAAAAAAAGAAGAACACCAGCTGGTAAATCTTGAAGAAGAATTTCAGTATCTTGAACTATACCTTGATATTGAAAAAGTACGTTTCGGGCACAGGCTTTCTGCAAATGTTGAATGCGAAGATGAATGCAGGCAATTGAAACTTCCTCCATTATTATTGCAGCCTGTTGTGGAAAACGCGATAAAATTTGGATTGTATGATACAACCGATGATGTAACGATTACCATTGATGCAAAAAAAACAGAAAACAATCTTGTTGTAAGGGTAACAAATCCATTTGATCCCGAAACCTGTAATCCGAAACAAGGCGTGGGGTTTGGTTTGAGTTCCGTTCAACGCAGATTGTATTTATTGTTTGCAAGAAATGACTTGTTGCAAACAAAAGCAGAAAACAATTTATTCATTACAATAGTGAAAATACCGCAGGTGAATGCATAACACTGAATGCTTCATGCAACGTTTGGTTTAAAAAAATAAAAATGAAAGTATTAATAATTGATGATGAACCATTGGCAAGAATAATTGTGAAAGAATATTTACAAGCTTATCCACAAATAGAAATTGCGCAGGAATGTAATGATGGGTTCGAAGGAATAAAAGCGATTCAGCAACATCAGCCCGATTTGATTTTCCTCGATATCCAAATGCCAAAAATAAATGGCTTTGAGATGCTCGAGTTGATTGATAATCCGCCTGCAGTTATCTTCACCACTGCATTTGATGAATATGCAATAAAAGCATTTGAAAGCCATGCGGTCGATTATTTGTTGAAACCATTCAGCAAAGAAAGGTTTGACAAGGCTTTGCAAAAATGGATGGAATCAAACAATGCCAACGCAAAAACAAATACACAATCCTTATTGGAATCAGTCTCACATTCGCCGATGCAGAATAACCGAATTGTTGTTAAACTTGCCGGTAAAATAAAAATTATTCCTGTTGATGAGATTTTTTACCTCGAAGCTGCCGATGATTATGTGAAGGTTTTTACCAAAGAAGGTTCGTTCCTGAAAAATAAGACAATGAATTATTTTGAGAACACTTTGGATGCTCAACATTTTGTTCGCACACATCGTTCTTATATTTTGAATGTGCAGCTGATTACACGCATTGAACCTTATGAAAAAGATAGTCACCTTGCGATATTAAAATCCGGCGCGCAGGTTCCTGTAAGCAAAACGGGGTACGCGAAACTGAAGCAGGTATTGGGATTGTAGTGCATGTTCGCGGTTATTTATTTTCCATTTTTTGCATCCGCTTTATCTTCTTCTCCTGCAATATTGATCACATACTTCGGTAATTGCCCTCTTGATAATTCATCTTTTGCAGACGAAATGGATAAACGATTTGGAGCGATCTTTTTTTGCTGAATGAGATAATCTGTCACCACCTGGTTTCTTTTTTCCATTATAGAACTTACGATTGCACCCATTTTTTCTTTTCCAATCATTTGAATACATTTTTCCTGCACGGACATAAATGCAGATCCGGATTGCAATTTTGAGTTTACATAATGATTAAAAAGGGAGTCTTTATTATCAACTGAATCGATTCTGCTTTGCAAAGGGGCAGTGATGCTGTCTGCAGTGATGTTCAAATATTGTTTTTTTATTTGTTGGAGTGAATAAATTTCTGCTTCATCTTCTTTACTGGTAACCTGCACCAATTGCAATCTTAATTCGGGTTTTTGTGTTAATACTTTTGCAAGATTATCCAGCACTTTTTTTTGAGGGGAGCTAATGTTGTTTTGCAGGTAATCAAAATTCACCTGGTTATAATCTTCTTCTTTGCCCCCAAAAACATTGGCGAAAAATTTGAAAGGCGCTGTTGCCGCCTTCACCATGATATTTTTTATCACCTGCCAAATAACCTTTCCCCATTTGAATTTCGGATCATCGAGGCTGCCACTAACAGGAATGTCTAAGTGAATATTCCCATGGACATCCTTTAATAGTGATACGGCAAGCCTTACAGGAATATTCATCGCCGTCTTATTTTTTACTTTCTTGCCGGCTTCGATCTTAACGATATCCAAAACATTTTTACTGGTCAATTTTCTATTGATGATGGTGGTTTTGTTGGTGTATGTGGCTACTCCATTTAGAAACGGAGTTGCTACATAATATTTTGAATAGGGATTGAAATCTGAAACAAGCAACCCGGAAACCACTCCATCAACATCCATATCTTCAAAATTCTTTGGACTGACGATCAAGGTTGTTTTTAAATTCCCAGAGCGGTTGAGCAATGAGGTAACATTAAGTGTAATGCGATTATTATTGCTATTTACTTTATTACTGAGCATCTGCAGAGAATCAAGATCATACTGGAATTTATCGCCGTGCGTATAGTCAGTAAAGATCAGGTGGCCACCTTCAATTCTTACCTGGTTTGCATTGTAATTACTTGCCACATAATTTTTCATTATGCTTTGAACATAATCTGCCATCATAATAAAAATATTTGCATAAGCCGTTACTGCAGTATCAATGGCATTACCTCCCGGAGTCGTCATCAATCGCTGAAAATTATACCCATCATCATACATGGAAACTTCCAGGTATGGTCTGGTAATATCAATGGTTTTAAAATTGTAAAAATTATTTTTTGTGTTTATGGAATCAACCTGGATTTCCATTTTTTCAACTGCCGTTAATCTGTCGGACGTGATGTCAACAATCGCAAAATATTCAGTACTCACATTCCCGCTCGCAGCGATATCTTCTGCCTTATGCATATTTCCACTGACCGCCAAACTCGCACTGAGCAAGCCATCCAGCGACTTCACCTTTAGATAATCTTTTAAATAAGGATAAAGCACATTAATGTTGAATTTCTGCAGATCAAATTTTGTTTTGTACACAAATGAGTTGGTATTGATGCTGAGATTTCCCGCTAGCTTTCCTCCCGTTGGTACCGCACAACTTGTAGTAATAGCATAAACCGGATCATTCCATGCGATCTGCGGAATTCTTGTGGTCCAGTCGATCACCTCAACCTTGTTGTACGGAGAAGAGTTCACGTAGACCACCCGCGCCGAATCAATCAGTAGATCATGAATCCAATATTGCGTTGGCTTAGCCTCTTTTTTTGCTGGTGGCGAATCAGTAACAAATCTTTTTATCAGATCACTGTAGTTAAACCGATTCCCTTTTTGGATGATATTGATAATCGGTTTATCAAATTTTAATTCGGTTATGTCATATTTTGATGCCAGCAATTTGTGAACAGCAATGGTTGCTTCTATCTTATCGCAAACAAAAAAAACATTGTTGCTTTTAGCTTCAAAAATTTTTAGTTTGTCAAAACGGATATTCCCGGAAAAAAGATTGATGTGGAGATTATCCATTTTTATTTTTCTTCCGGTGTACTCTTCACTTCGTGATTCTATCAGATATTTTACAATAGATGACAGAAAAAATAGGGAGACGATGACTAATGCCAGCAGGGATCCAAGAACAATAAATAATAGCCTTCTTAATTTTTTCGAGATTTTTAAATTCATTTTAATGAACGTTGAACAGTTAGTTTCTGCAAAAATAATTACAACAATCCATTCAAATTGTAATCAAGCTTCCAGCCCGATCCACACTGCGCCGCCAATGCTGCTTCTTGTTGCGCCGGTCACCGATGCTAAAACATTATTCTCCTCCCGCCAGCGCAGTACACCCATAAATGCCATAATTAATGCTTCTTTAAAATCAATAACCTCTTTTTCAGGAATTATTATTGAAATATTCAGCGTTTGTAAAATTGCTTGCAATCGGTTTATTAAGAAAGTATTATGTGTGCCGCCACCTGTAACAAGCATTTTATAATTTGAAACTTGAGGTATTGGGATTTCATCAACAGGATTATTATTGCTTTCGGCAAAAATTTTCACCGCATTCTTTATTTGAATGATGATATGTTCAACATAAGTTCTCAGTGCATCATTAATGGATCCATTTGCATCCTTTATTAATGGAAAAATAATGTCGGTTCCAAAAGTATTTGCTAAAGATTTAGGATAGGAGGTACTGTAATATTCAAGTGCATTCAGTTTATTTAATAATTCATCGTTTATTTTTCCGGCCGATGCCAATTCCCCGTTCTCATCAAATTCTTTACCTGATTCCTTTGCCAGCAAGTTCAATACACGATTGGCCGCACAAACATCAAATGCAAACAACGTATCATCTTTTTTAAAAGATAAATTTGCGATGCCACCCAGATTCAAATAAAAATCATGATGGCCCAATAATAATTGTTCTCCGATAGGAACGATGGGCGCTCCTTGTCCTCCAAGTGCGACATCCATGGCGCGTAGATCGCTTACCGTGTTGATGCAGGTTTCTGCAGCGATTGCAGCGCCATCGCCCAGTTGTGCGGTCATTTTTTTTTCAGGCGCATGAAAAACAGTGTGGCCGTGTGACGAAATTAATTGAACCTGGTAATGCAAATTATTTTGTTCAATGAAATGGTTTATTTTTTCACCTATATAATGCCCAAATTCAACATGTAATAATTGATATTGGAATGCCGATAATGAGAAAGCAGTTTGCAATTTCTTAAACCACGAATCATCATATTTGTAACAAGCCGTTTTTATTATTTCAAAGTTCCATCTGCCGCCACTTTCCTGAAAATGCGCATAGGCAATATCCAATCCATCTAAGGAACTTCCACTCATTATGCCCATCGCTTTATATACCATAAAGTAGTTTGTGAGTGTGAAAATATGAAAATGCGAAAATTACTCAATGCCCAATTTGAAAATGCCGTAATTTGCGAGCGCTGGTTCATTGATTCCCATTCATCAAAAATTGCTCATGGTTGTTAATTTAAGCGAAAGATATTCATTGCTATCCGACTGGATAGCTGAATTGCGGGACGTCGAGATTCAAAACGACAGAATGCGTTTTCGTCGGAATCTTGAACGTATCGGCGAAGCCGCAGCACTGGAGATAAGCAGGCATCTGGAATTTGAGGACAGGGAAATTCAGACACCTTTGGGTACGGCTGTTTGCAAAGTATTAAAAGAGCAACCGGTCCTGGCTACAATTTTGCGTGCCGGACTTCCCCTGCATTATGGGTTACTGCATTATTTCGATAAAGCCGATAATGCTTTTATTTCTGCTTATCGCAAACATAATCGTGATGGCTCTTTTGAAATCAGCCTCGATTATGTTTCATGTCCTGAATTGGAAAACAGAGTCGTTATTATATCTGATCCGATGCTGGCAACGGGTTCTTCCTTAGTAAAAACCATACAGTTCTTGCGCGAAGAGGGTAAACCTAAGGAAATTCATATTGTGGTGGCAATAGCTTGCACGGTTGGAATTGAATATGTTAAGCGCAGTGAACCTCAGGCTAAAATATGGTGCGGAGCGATTGATGATGAACTTACCGCTAAAGGCTATATTGTTCCGGGACTGGGTGATGCGGGCGACCTGGCATTTGGTAATAAGTTGCAGATGTAAATTTTTGTTGCGCGGTATTCTTTGTTATTAATATTTTTTATTAATTTTCAAATCCAAACCCTATAATTAAGTACATAACAAACGGGCAAAAAACCAATTACAGTTATATACCCTTTCAAACAACCCGCGTGTTAAATTGCTCGTAGAGAATTAGTAGAACTTTATTGACTATGCTGTTTATGAAAAAAATTCTTTTGTCACTACTTTTTTTGTCTTTAATCATTAATGCCGGTGCCCAGGATCCTGCATTTTCGCAATTTTTTGCCTCACCCCTGACCTTAAATCCCGCACTCACCGGAAAATTCAACGGCGATGTACGCGCGGCGGGTAATTACCGAAATCAATGGCCGGCGATCAATAATGCATTTATTACTTCCACCGTCTCGGTAGATATGCCGATTTTAAGAAGCCGCCTGCCCGATAATAATACCTGGGGAATTGGCATAATGGGTATGACAGACAGGACCGCAGACGGAATACTGACCAGTAACTATATCTCTTTTTCTACTGCTTACCATTTAAGTGTCGATGAAAACGGATACCAGCAACTTGGACTGGGATTCCAGGGAACTTATGGAACCAAAATGCTTGATGGAACAAAATTGCATTTTGAAGACCAGTTGGATCAGCAGGGTGGATGGTCCTTACCCAGTGAAGAAACAATCTCAGGTCGACAGGTCAATATCAATTATTTTGACATGAATTTTGGATTGTTGTACAGCGTTACCACCAACGGGGCTAATAATTATTACGTCGGCACATCCTTATATCATATCAACCGCCCGCACGAATCCTTCCTTGGCGATGATACCTACACATTGCATCCCCGCTTTACGGTTCATGGGGGATTTTCTCAACCCATTGAAGGCAGCACCAGTTACATTCATTTCAGCGGATTATATAGCAGACAGGATAATGCAACAGACGTAGTACTTGGCGGTGCATGGTCGGTTAACGTAAATAACGATAATGATAACCCCACCAATTTTTATGCGGGAAGCTGGGTGCGTTTTAGCAATCTGATTGATGCCTGGATTCCTTATGTGGGTCTCGATTTTGGAAGTTTTACCTTAGGACTTACTTATGATGTTAATGTGTCTTCTTTAAAATCTGCCTCAGAAAGCCGCGGTGGCATTGAGCTCTCGCTCATTTACATAAAAAAACCAGGAGATGGACGAAAACAGGTTCCTTGTCCAAAGTTTTAATCATTCCGCACCGTTGGAAATAATCATGGTTTGCTGACAAATTTATTCCCTTTCACACCGAACCGATAAAGAAGTAAAGCATCTTCTTCAGCATAATCAACGCCAATTCTTTTAGAAATCACAATCTGTTTTTTATTTAGTTTGAAACCATCATCTACAATGAACACTTCCTCCTGCAATAAATTTTTTCCGGAATGATGGGTGAACAATCCCATTGCTTTAGAAACATTTCCAGGACCCCGGGTCAATGTAAAATCTAATTTTGATTTTCTTGTTCGGTCGAGCATAATATCAATTCCGTCCAAAGGTTCCAAAGCGCGAATGAGCACGGCATGCGGGATATCTTTTTTATTGGTAACAACATTAAACAAATGATGAATTCCATAACACAAATAAACATAGGCCGTGCCGCCTTCACCAAACATTATTTCCGTTCGTTTTGTTCTTCTCCCTTTATATGCATGTGATGCTTTATCCGTTTCACCGGCATAGGCCTCCGTTTCCACAATTCTTCCGGATGTGATTTGACCGTCAAATTGAGTAATGAGTATTTTACCCAGCAATTCTTTGGCAATTTTTAGCACGTCATTGCGCTGGTAAAAAGAATGATCTAATTTTTTTATCTTGCTCACCAATAAAATTATTTTAAGTTTGAAGAATCAATCCACCAACACAGAAATCAACTAAGTTTTGCTTAAGGAAATTGTCATAGCTATTCAATCTTATTTTAAAGCACATCAATTTATCAGCAAACATAAGTTGTGGAAATGGATTATACCTCCGGGAATTTTATACGCCATTCTTTTTTTTATCGGCTTATATTTTTTTTGGAATTCTGCAGATGCTGCTGTTAATTATTTAAGCCAGGTTACCGGCATTGAGAAATGGTTGCATCGCCAACACAGCGCTGCACTTAGCTTTTTGTTCATCATGGGTGGCATTATGGTCAGATTGATATTGGTGTTATTTTATTTTTCTTTATTCAAGTATTTGTTCTTAATAATCGGCTCGCCGCTGTTTGCTTATTTGAGCGAACGAACCGAGGCGATCATTGAAGGGAGAGAATTCATTTTTAGTTTTAAGTTATTATTCAAAGACATGGCGCGCGGCATCAAATTGGCATTGCGCAATATATTCTGGCAAACAGTTTATACAGTTTCCATTCTCATTCTTTCTTTTTTTCCGTTGATAGGATGGATAACTCCGGTGATTTCTCTATTTGTTGAATGCTATTATTACGGATTTTCCATGCTTGATTACAGCTGCGAAAGACATAATCTTTCTCCATCTGCAAGCATCGCTTTTATTTCTAAGCGCCGGGGATTAGCCGTAGGCAATGGGTTGGTATTTTATCTTTTCCATTGCATTCCGTTTTTGGCTCCCTCTTATGCAGTAATTGCGGCCACAATCAGTTTATATCATCAGAACCTGGAATAAAATGAAAACCAGCAGCAACGTGTATCTGATTCCAGCATACCTGGACGAACAATCACCAAGCGTAATCCCAAATTATATTATCGATTCGGTAAAAAAATGCCAGGTTTTTTTTACGGAGAATGAAAGAAGCGCCCGGCGTTATTTAAAAAGTTTATGGAAAGAGATGGTGATTGATGATTATGAGTGGTTCACCATTCATAAAACGGAAGAAAATCAAAAAGCAACCTTCTTGCAGAAATTAAAAGAAGGTAAAACAGTTGGTATCATTAGTGAAGCGGGTTGTCCCGGTGTTGCTGATCCGGGTCAAATTTTGGTTGAAGCGGCTCATCACGCAGGCGCAACAATTAAACCATTGGTCGGTCCAAGTTCTATTCTTCTTACCTTAATGGCAAGCGGAATGAATGGACAGCATTTTCAATTTGTTGGTTATTTACCTGTTGAGCAATCTGAAAAAATGAAGATTATAAGAGAATTGGAAAATGAATCCAGGAAAAAGAACTGTACGCAAATTTTTATTGAGACGCCTTATCGGAATAATCAACTGATGGAAACTATGTTGAAGACCTGTCAACCATCAACAAAACTTTGTATTGCAGCAAACCTCACTTCTGCAAATGAATTCATCAGAACAAAACCGATTAATGAGTGGAAAAAACATCTTCCTGACTTGCATAAGCAACCGGCTATATTTTGTTTGTTGGCGGTGTAGTGCCGATCTCAAAAAAGCGCGCATGTCCGGAAGATTTTCGGGCCGGCCTCCCGACATTCCGACTGCTACTTTACATCATGAATGGAAATGATACTATCAACAATAAATTCGCTGTATCCACGCCAGGGAACTGATCCAAGATATTCTTTATAATGCAATTCAACTTCTTTTCCGCTGTTGAGCATTAGCGTATCCGCGATTCTTTTGTTTTCAATGGAGAATTCAAATTCGTAAGATTGCACGGCGCCGGGTGTCGTGGCACGAAAACCACTTTGAATTAATTTACCTTCATAGGTTTTGAATACATATCCTTTCTTTACCACATAATTTAATTGCCCTGCTTTCACTCCCTCACCAAAAACATAATAATAACGGGCGAGGAAAAATAATATCAGTCCAACTACTATTATTAAGATCGTATAGGCGAGAAATTTTTTCATAGCCATTCTTTTTTGACATTATGGGTTTTGTTTTATAAGCCGTATTTATCAACCAGATAAATTAATGCTGCCATATTAATGGCGCCCAATTCCAATTCTCTTTTATTTACATTTTCAAAAACATCATTTGGAGAATGATGATAATCGAAATATCGTTGTGAATCCGGATTTAATTCTGCTGCAGGCGTTCCAAGCATTACATTTAGAGGTTCAACATCGGCACCGGCAAAACCAGTGGTAAATTCATACACGCCATAAGGTTTTAACAACGGGATCCATTTGTTGCTGATGTCTTCCGCTTTTTGTTTTGATAATATGAAACTGAATCCGCGTGGAGTAAAACCACCGGCGTCGCTTTCTAATCCGAAAATATGTTTTTCATTTTTTGCTTTTGCCTGTTCTGCATATTTTGTTCCGCCGTCGCCACGATTTTCTTCATCTGCAAATAACACCACACGGATAGTGTGTTTGGGATGATAACCGATCGCCTTAAGGGCGCGCAACACTTCAATGGCATGAACACAACCGGTTCCGTCATCATGAGCCCCTTCCGCAGGATCCCAGGAATCAAGATGACCGCCAACGGAAATGTATTGATCAGGAAATTCTGTTCCTGCTAATTCACCGATTACATTATGCCCGACTGTATCGGCCAACGTGTAAGCATTTGATTTAATAAAAATTTTTACGTTGTTATTTTTTTGAAGCGCATCCGCAATTTTATCTGCATCCCATAATCCAACAGCAAGTGCAGGAATTTTAGGATTTGCATTATCGTAACCCATTGCACCGGTATGAGGATAATTATCTGTGGAATTCGTGATTGATCTTACCAGAACAGCAACAGCGCCATATTTCGCAGCCCGGCTCGCTCCTCCACCCCGGTAGCGAACAGCATCGGCATAACCGAAAAAAGTCTGAATAAATTTGGGATTGAATTTATAGTTGTAGAAGACTATTTTCCCTTTTATCTCTTCTTTCTTCTGTTCTAACTCATCAAATGAATTGATCAATATCACGGGCGCTGTGATTCCTTTGCTTCCGGTTCCAACAGAGTTCCCCAAAGTAAGGACAGCCAATGATTCCTCTTTATTTCCGATTATCAGTTTTGCTTCTTCTTTAGCGCCGCGTATCCATCGCGGAACATTACATTCCTGCAAATACACTTTCTCAGCGCCTGCCTCCTTCAATGCTTTCTGTGCCCACTCTTCAGCTTTATACATTTGCGGTGAACCGGTGATCCTGCCTCCCACTTTTTTTGTGAGTGTGTGAAGATTGCTATAAGCCGTTCCGTTCATCAATATCTCATCAGCGATTTTGCGTATTAATAATGAATCTTCATTCTGAGCGAATAATGAACCAAAAAATAAAATTGAACATGTAGTGAACAACAAACGGGTCATTGTGTTATTTTTTGCTAAAGATAGGCGAACAATATGAAAATGTGGAAATGTGATAATATTCGATGTCCGCATCTTAAATCTAAAATCCTAGATCAGTTATCTTATCTTCGATAACCAAAAATTAAACACGACTGTATGCGCATCGGAATTGTTTGCTACCCCACATTTGGAGGAAGCGGAGTACTGGCAACGGAATTGGGAAAAGCATTAGCTGATAAGGGTCACCAGGTGCATTTTATTACCTACCAGCAACCGGTAAGGTTGAATGAATTTAATGCCAACATCACGTATCATGAAGTTCGAGTAACCACATATCCTTTATTCGATTATCCCCCGTATGAAACAGCATTATCGAGTGCAATGGTTGATGTTATCGCCAATAATCAACTTGATCTGTTGCATGTTCATTATGCTATTCCGCATGCGTCTGCAGCTTATCTCGCAAAGAAAATTCTTGAAGAAAAAGGGAAAAATATTCCTGTCATTACCACACTTCATGGAACGGATATTACCTTGGTGGGGAGAGATAAAACTTTTGCTCCGGTAGTTGCTTTTTCCATTAATCAAAGTGATGCGATCACCGCTGTTTCACAAAACCTCAGCGATGAAACTTATAAAATCTTCAATATTCAGAAGAAGATAGAGGTCATTCACAACTTTGTTGATGTGCGCCGCTTTCATAAAAAACCGATTGATGCATTTAGAAAAGTTATTGCCCAAAACGGAGAGAGAATTTTATTACATGCCTCCAATTTTCGTAAATTAAAGCGCGTGCTTGATATAGTCCGCATTTTTGCTGAAGTGAATAAAAAAATTCCCAGCAAATTGCTTTTTGTGGGCGATGGTCCTGATCGCCCGGCAGCCGAAGATCTTTGTCGTGAATTGAATTTGTGTGATGATATTCGTTTTGTTGGAAAGCAGGAACAAATGGAAGAGGTCATTGCTGTTGCAGATCTGTTTTTACTTCCTTCAGAATATGAAAGCTTTGGATTGGCGGCGCTTGAAGCAATGGCAGCGGGCGTTCCGGTAATATCTACCAATGTCGGCGGTTTGCCGGAAATAAATATTAATGGCGTTACCGGTTTTTTGAGCGATGTTGGCGATATAGAAGATATGAGTAAAAATGCGATTACTATCCTAGAGAGCGATGAAGTGCTGAAAAAATTTAAAACTAACGCTGCCGCACATGCGAAATTATTTGATATTCATAAAATAGTTCCACAATACGAAGCTTTGTATAACAGGTTTTGTAAATGTCTTTAATTGCTCAGAAACTTGGGCTATGCAGTTCCTTATTTTAGATCTTTCATTCTTTTTACTCCATTTGGCTTATCTTCTCCTTAACCACAATTCGGGATTCACATTTTTACTCTCGTTCATTAGTATAAAATTGATCTCTCCATTTCCGTCCTCATTTTCACCGGCGCGACCCAATAACTGCCCCGCCTTTACTTTCTCTCCCTTTGCCACACTTACTGAAGAAAGATTGCTGTAAGCCGTAAAATATTTTCCATGTTTTACAAAAACAGCCATTGTACCTTCTATATTAAAAATTGATGACACTTCTCCATCAAAAACAGCATGAACTGCAGCGCCAATTTGCGTTCCGATAGTGATTCCGTGATTGTCCTCTTTAATATTGTTCAATCCCTCAACCGTTTGAATTCCAAATGGAATGGTGATCTGACCAGCTTCGACGGGCCAAGGTAACTTACCCTTGTTTCTTTCAAAATCTGCAGAAACAATTTGTCCTTCAGGCGTTGCTTCAAAAACACTTTTAGGTTTAGGGGAAGTCGTTACTGGCTTTGTATTTGCGCTGGCATTATTCTCACTATTATTATTTGTTTTGGGCGCATTGGCTGCATCGCGTTTTTTCTGCTCTGCAACTTCTCTGTCGCGGGCTATTTTAATTTCCCTGTTAATGGCAGCACGCAGGGCTGCCTGCAATTTATCATCCTGTCTTTTTCTATCAGCCATTTCTTTTTTCAGCTCTCTTTCTCTCGATTTTAATTTGCTTACAAACTGATCTTTTTCTTTTTTCTCATCTTCCAGCACTTCTCTTTCTTTATTTTGTTTTTGTAAGACCTCATCTTTTTCCTGGCGCTTGACCCTTAATCCGCTGATTTTGGTTTGTAACAACTGCTGCGTTTTGGTAATATTTTCTGCTCGTTCTGCGCGATAAGCCCGGTATGTTTTTAAATATTCAATCCGCTTCACTGCATCATTAAAACTTGTTGCCGCGAAAATGAAATTTAGAAAATCGTAGTTGCTGCGGTTTTTATACGCGTAAATCACACTCTCTTCATACTGTTTTTTTAGTGTGTCGAGTTCTTTGCGAAGATTTACAATTTCTCGCGACGATTGATTCATGTCGCTTTGTATATAATTAATTTGCTGATTAATATTTTGAATAGCAGCTTCCCGTAAACGCAGCTTTCTTTGTAACAAGGCAAGCTGACCAAGCGTTTCTTTGCGATTTCTCTTTGTCTCATCAAGAGATCGTTTTACATCTTCTATTTCTTTCTGAATAGAGGCGCGTTCTTTTTCAAGATCGCTGCGGCTTTGTGTTTGCTGCGAAAATGATTGAATCGAAAAAAGCAGCATTGCAAATATTACGAAAGCAGATTTCAACATAATAATTTTTATTGCTAAAAAAACCGATTACTATTCTATAATGAATTCTATAACGCTTATTTCCGTTTATAATTTTTTGGAATTTTAAACGGGAAAGATAATTGCTTGTTAAAATTATATTGTTTATAATTAAGTTGAATATCTACGCTCGCTTTTTCAGTCACCGAAACCTGCCGGTATGTTGAAAAAAAGGTGCTGTCCATCTGATCATAATCGCTATAGGTTATCTCGCAAGTGCGCGCCCGCGTAACATCAACATCGTCCAATTTGCTGTGTTGAAGAGTATAATTATTATTACTCAGCGTAACATAATTTTTGAAAATTGAACCAATGCTCATCAGGAATAAATTATTCTTTTCTTTTTTGTAATAGATGATATTGCTATCAAGATAAATAGGATTACCGATAAGCAGATCTTGCAGTGTTTTAAAATCGAGGGGAATATGGATCACATCCTTCAAATAACTTGCCGATCGCAGCTGAACAATTTTATCAAGATTATTGATCAGCTTTACACTATCGGGTGTGATCAATAAACGGAAAGCTTCGTAATCAACAATGGTAGCGCTGATCCGAACCCAGATAATACTATCCTTCAGCATCAGCAAATGAGCAGTGAAATCATTGTCTTTGCCGTCGCTTGCCTGGTAGTGCACTTTTATTGTTGCAGAAAAAGTTTTAAAATCAATTCTATTTGCCTGCACTTTTTGTAAAACGTTATTAATAAATCTTATGGAATCTGCTTTTGGATCATCTGTAACAACCACTTTCACTGTATCTTTTTGTACCGGGGTAGTAATCACTTTCTGAATTTTTTTTGCGGAAAGGCAACCTGCAATCATAATGATGAGGCAAAATCCGAGTAAGTATAAGATCCTTTTCATAATTTTTTATTGTTTACCACTGTGGCCAAACCCGCCTTCATTACGTTTTGTAACATTTATTTCTTTTGCAAGTTTCCATTTTACTTTTTCGACCTTGCTGATTATCATTTGCGCAATCCTGTCGCCATGAACAATATGCTGCTCCTCATTGGAAAGGTTTATTAAAATCACTTTTATTTCTCCACGATAATCAGAATCAATTGTTCCTGGCGAATTCAAACAGGTGATGCCATTTTTTATGGCCAACCCGCTTCTCGGACGAATTTGCGCTTCATATTGAATGGGTAATTCAATAAACAAGCCTGTAGGAACTAATATCCTTTCAAATGGTTTTAACAGGATGTTTTCGGTTAGGTTAGCGCGAATGTCCATGCCTGCTGATCCTTCTGTAACATATTCCGGTAGCGGGTTATCTGATTTATTTACAACTTTTACTTTTATTCGCGACATGCGCAAAGGTAAGAAGGATGAGCGATTTTATTGCGTGTGATGCTTTGTTATCTTAATTCTTAATTAATAATTATCATTTCAATTGCTTTGTGCATCAATGATCCTGCTTTAATAACACCGATGCATATGCGACTATCCCTTCGCCGCGCCCGACAAATCCCATTTTTTCTGTGGTTGTTGCTTTGATAGAAATATCGTTTGCAGCAATATTAAGAATAGCGGCAATCGCATTGCGCATTTCGTTTGTGTATTTGCTGATCTTCGGATCTTCCAGGCAAATGGTTGAATCAATATTTACGACAGAATAATTTTTTTCACAGATCAACTCAAAGGTTTTTTGTAAAAGAATTTTGCTGTCAATGTTTTTGTATTGTGCGTCATTATTGGGAAAATGAATGCCGATATCACAAAGATTAAGTGCGCCAAGCAATGCATCACAAATAGCATGTATTAAGACATCTGCATCGCTATGTCCAACCGCGCCCTTATTAAAAGGAATTTTTATTCCCCCCAACCAAAATGCTCTTCCCTCCAGCAGTTGATGAAAATCTATTCCGTAACCAATTCTGTAAGACATAATATTTAAATTAAAAACGCCCTGCAGTTTTTACAGGACGTTTCAAAATTATTTTGTTTTTATAAACTTATCAATTATTGATTGGCAGGGGCTGGTGTGGTAGTTGTTCCACCGCCTTCATTCTTATCTAAATCAAACACTAACCCAAAACGAATGGTATTTGATAATGGGTTTCTTGTAACACCATTGCCGGAAGGAGCGAGGTACGAAAAATTTAAGCCGATCACATTATATTTTAATCCAACACCAACAGTAAAATATTTTCTATCACCCTGGCTTGGGTCTTCATAAAAATACCCAACGCGCACAAAAAACTGGTCCTGGTAAGAATATTCTGCTCCAATGGAGACATTAATCAATTTCAATTGATCCGGACCTGAAAATGAGTTGAA
The DNA here is from genome assembly GCA_021323755.1 of Chitinophagales bacterium. GTDB lineage: Bacteria > Bacteroidota > Bacteroidia > Chitinophagales > Chitinophagaceae > Puia. The sequence continues at coordinate 166,358 of JAJPKJ010000012.1, forward strand.
CCAACTGCTCACCACGCTCTTGCTTCTATAAGCAATAAGGTTATTGCTATTTGTAGCAGAATCCGTAGTGGCTACAGGAGGAGCAGGCACCAATAATTTATGAAGATCTACTCCGAACATTATTTTGTTCTGCTCATCAAAGACAGCAGTATAGCTCGTTCCTAAATTTATGGAGGCTGGAATATAATCTTTTTGGGTCGCGTCATTGGTGTAGCCGATTCTTGAACCAAGATTGGTCAGTGTGGCGCCAAAAGCCCAACCTTGCCCAGCATCATTTGCCAGATTGTAAAACAAAGAAATGTCGCCGGCAACAGCAGTCCCTGGTTTGTATGTTTGGCCGTTGGTTGCATATCCTGAAGCAAGGTTAGAATGGATATACCGTAATGCTAATGCCACCGATAACCTGTCAGAAAGCTTGCGGGAATATCCGAAATCGGCACCAAACTCTCTGGGTTGACCTTCCCCTAGAGGTTGTCCCTGGTAATCGGTGAACTGAATATTTCCCAAACTAAAATATCTTAATGAGGCAGAAATGGACTGATTCTGGTCTAACTTGTAAAAACCTGCAGCAGAAAGCAGGTAAACATCATTCAATCCCAAATCTTTTAACCAGGGAGTATAAGTAACGCCAATGCCATAATCATGTTTTGAAAAGGGAGTCTTGGCCAGGTTATAAAACGATGAATTTGCGTCTGGCGAAGTAGCTACCCCCAGGTCACCCATTCCGCCAGCCCTTGCATCGGGAGAGATTCTTAAAAACGGAACAGCAGTGGTTACCACATTCAATCCATTGGTTTGTGCTTTTACAAAATTTGCTGAAGCAGAAAAAATCATTAATAAAGCTGTTAGTCGAAAGGTCAATCTTTTCATGTTGTCTTATTTTCTTTAATGATGTCTGGATAAAGGAATACAATTTTCAGGTTAACACAGGTGATACCGAAACTCGTCAACCGAAAACTTAAGCGTAAAAATTTATCATCGCGGCGTTATTTTTAGTTGACCTTTTGTCGTTGATTTTCTTCAACGATTTCAGGGCTAGTTTATTGTATAAAAAATGTAATCTTTTTATTTTTTTCGTTAACGGACAAGTATTTCTGCAGGAATACCTGAACGAATTCAAATTCAATGTTATTGCAAGGGTTTGCCAAATCGTTATTTCTCTATGTAAAATGAGGATTATTACCATATTATTCTATAAAAAACTGCCTATATTGGCCCCCGGGTAAATTTGCCGTTAAACAAAATAAAATAAGTACAATATTTAGTAAAAAACAGCGTTTACCAATGTTCAATCATAGCTAAATTTTTTGCACAATGAATCTGAAAAACCTAACTCTCTTTAGCAGCGCAGTGATTTTGTTGGCTTCTTGCCATAAAAAACCCGAACAATCTACCGTAACGGGGTGGAATTATAATGACAAAAATATGGGTGGCTACCAGGTTTCGCTTGAAAAAGAACAGCGTACAGGTCCCGGTCTCGTTTTTGTGCAAGGCGGTACCTTCACGATGGGTGCTACCGAAGAAGATGTTATGGCTGATTGGAATAACGTTCCCAGGAGAGTAACCGTAAACTCATTTTATATTGATAGAACCGAAGTTGCCAACGTTCATTACCGTGAGTATCTTTATTGGATAGATAATGTTTTTGATGGCGATGAATACAAAGAAGTTCGCGAACAGGCATTACCCGATACCCTGGTTTGGAGAAGCGAACTGGCATATAACGAACCGATGGTTGAATATTATTTTCGTCACCCATCCTATAATTATTATCCTGTAGTGGGGGTAACCTGGCGCCAGGCACATGATTTTTGTTTGTGGAGAAGCGACCGTGTTAATGAAAAGGCCTTGGTTGATCGCGGCTACATCAACAAAAACTCTTTAAAGAACATTCAGGGATTGGGTCAGGAAAATTTTAATACAAAAGCTTATTTGCTTGGAGAATACCAGGCAACTCCGGGAACAGCGGCAAAAAATAAAAACAATCCTTTAAAGAATCCTAATGGTACTCCAAGGACACAGGTGACTTTTGAAGATGGAATACTACTGCCAAATTATCGTCTCCCGACAGAAGCTGAATGGGAATATGCGGCTTTAGGTTATATCAACCAAAATCCGCTGGCAAGTAAAAAAGACAGTAAACGCGGTGAAGAATTAATAACAAATAAACAAGTTTATTCATGGAGCAATAATGTAAATGGATTGCGCGACACACGTCATGGAAGCTGGCAGGGAACATTCCTTGCTAACTTCAAAAGAGGTTCCGGCGATAATATGGGTGTTGCGGGTGGATTAAATGATAACGCAGTTTATACGGCTCCGGTAACATCTTTCTTTCCAAATGGTTTTGGATTGTATAATATGTCTGGAAATGTGAGCGAATGGGTAGCTGATGTGTATCGTCCGCTCTCCGGAATTGATGTCAATGACGTAGCTCCATATCGTGGTAACCGTTTTGAGCAAATTGATATGGGCAAGGATAATAAAGCAGAAAGAGATAGTCTGGGAAGAATCAAAATGCGTTATGTAACAGATGAGGAAAGCAAGAACCGCCGCAATTATCAAAAGGGTAACGTTATAAATTATCTTGATGGTGATTCATTGGTAATGGGTGTCACCTATACTAAAGATTCTGCAAAAGGATATGGATACGGAATTACTACTTTGATAAGCGATAAATCAAGAGTGGTAAAAGGCGGGAGCTGGGATGATCGCCCTTATTGGTTAAGCCCAGGCACACGTCGTTTCCTTGAAGAAGATCAGGCAAGCTCTACCATTGGTTTCCGCTGCGCTATGGATAGGGTAGGAAGTCCGGCCGGAAATGGAAGACAGACCGGAGTGAGTTATAAAGAAAGAAGACAAAATTCCCGAAAGCAATAAGAAAAAATTATTCAGCAAAGCCATCTCAAAATTTGGGATGGCTTTTTTGTTGTCTAAATTTGCGCGATCATGATCAGCATTGAAGAGCTATATAAAATTTATGAACAATATCCTTCCATACAAACGGATACAAGAAAGCTGCAGCCTGATGATATTTTCTTTGCCTTAAAAGGACCAAGCTTTAATGGCAATGCCTTTGCAACACAGGCGCTTGAACATGGAGCTTCCTATGTTATCGTTGACGAAGCTCAACCAAAGGATTCCGAACGTATTATTTTGGTTGATGATGTACTGCAAACACTACAACAGCTTGCAAAATATCACAGACAGGAATTTAATATCCCATTTATTGCCATTACAGGCAGCAATGGCAAAACAACTACGAAAGAACTTATTCATGTTGTTTTATCGTCACAATTTAAAACATACACTACCAAGGGAAATCTAAACAATCACATAGGCATACCCGTGACTATTCTGCAGGTGAGGAAAGATGCGCAAATTGCCGTCATTGAAATGGGCGCCAACCATCAAAAAGAAATCGAAGCTTATTGCAAATACACTTTACCCACACATGGGATCATTACCAACGCTGGCAAAGCGCATTTGGAAGGATTTGGCGGTGTTGAAGGCGTAAAAAAAGGGAAGGGTGAGTTGTATGATTTTTTACGTGCTAATAATGGAACTGCCTTTGTCATGTGGGATTATGAGTACCTGCGCATCATGTGCAGGGGAATTAAGAACATCATTAAATACGGAACTACAGGGACCGACGTTTCAGGCCTTGCAATAAAAAGTGAACCCTTTCTTGAAATCGGAATGATCAAAGGAATGTCAATCAAAAATATTTCCACCCAATTGGTGGGTGATTATAATTTGCCAAATGTACTTGCGGCAGTTGCTGTTGGAAAATATTTTAAAGTTGATGACGAAAAAATAAAAGCCGCGATCGAAAACTATTCGCCATCAAACAGCCGCTCGCAATTGATAGAGAAAAATTCAAACAAAATTATTCTTGATGCTTATAATGCAAACCCTTCAAGCATGAAGGCTGCAATAGAAAATTTTTCAAAATTACCCGGCGATAATAAGATATTAATGCTCGGAGCGATGGCAGAATTGGGTGATGAAAGTTTGCAGGAACATAAAAATATCATTGAGCTCATCAATCATTATTCCTGGGAAAAAGTGATTTTAGTTGGGGGAGATTTTTTAAAGATCAATCATCCTTATTTGAGTTTCGAGAATAGCTTACAGGCAAAAGAATGGTTTATCAAACAAGGCTTTCACAACGTTTCATTTCTTGTTAAAGGCTCACGCAGCATGCAAATGGAACGAGTGCTGGAAGATTAATTTTTATACCAATGTGTTTTGCCAAATTCAGATGGCTGAAATATTTTCGGATCCAAATCCACATTTGCTTTGCATTCGCGATAATATTCTTTTTGAATAAGCTTATCATCAATGTAAAATATTGCTTTTGTTTCCGACCAGCCACCAGCAAATTGTTTATGATCTTCTAAAATCCCTTCTTCTTTCCTATTATCATCAAATTTTATAAAGCGTACCAACACCAATTTGTCTTTGTCAATCCATAATTGATTTACTCTTTCGTCTTTTGTATTGGCGCCAATTACATAAACAGGCTTATTATCCCAGGTGTCCATATGAAATTTGTTGAGGTCGTAGTGCAGACTTTTTACCTGGCTTAACACTTTATCAAATGAGTAAAAATATAATCCTCCTAATAAAAAAGTCAGATCATTATTGTCTGCGGTGACAGTTTTCAATGCGCCTTTGCGGAAATTGTATGCCGAATCATTAGCGAAAATGACCGCATCGCCGTTCTTAATATCTCCAAAATCAATCCTGAATTTATCCGGGAAATTCAATGCTTCATACCAGGTTGACGTTTGTGCAAGCGTATCATTCTTATATCTCTCGGTTTTTTGAACAAAGGTAAATGTGTGATACCAATTGCCGGCATAGCGATCATACATTTGCTTTAAGACTTTCTCTGAATTCAAATCATCGTGAGCAAATGAAATTATTGACAAAGCAAGAACAGTTAGCATTTTCATGATTGAAGATATTAGTGTGAAACAATAATATTTTGCTGAAAGTTATTTTATCTAAAAAATATTTTCTGCAGAAAAATTACAAACGGCAATTTCAGATCATTTTTGAAAATGATGGGTTCTTGATTCATGAATCTTGAGATATCCTTTCACCATCACCTGTGCGCTGCCCAGAAAATTGCATTCTTAAAAAGTGTTGTGTAGGCAATATTATCAAACAAATCCGGCGAATGACCCATGAATATGTAAATGTTTCTTGCGGCAAATTTCTCATTTGTCCATATCACGGGGTGATCACCCATTTTTATACTTGATGGTGGTGTGTACGAAGATTCATCAACACTGGCAATAACATGAACATTTGACCGCGGACTTTTATCATAGGTATACCACTCATCTTTTTTGATGATGAAAGAAGATGGAACCCCCTTCATGCATGGATGCGAAGCGTCTTCTACGTTTACTTTTGCTGATGCAAAACTTGCGATATAATCTTTCCATCTGATACCACCCATAAAATTTGAAAACCATTGCCACATGGGGTAACCATCAAACTCACCCAATAAGGATGCATGATGAAAGCCAAGCCAGCCGTGCTTTTCATCGGACAGATATTTTTCGAAGGAAAGAACAGCAGTATCTGTCCATCCGTATGGAGCATAATCCAATTGCAAAAAGACCTGAAACTTATCCAGGAAGGAATCAGTAATGTTCTTTGTGCCGGTAATATATTCGATTGAAAAATTACTGTCCGCTGCTAATTTATCCAACCATATTTTTGCTCTTTGTGAGAAAAGAATATGGTGACCTCCATTTTCATAAATTGCCAGCACACTGAATCGCGGTGAATTTTTTTGTTCACCCTGTGTCAAGCCCGTAACACAAATACAACTTATTATTGCGATCAGAAGGCTGGACTTTTTTATCATTCTGTAATTTTCTTTATTTCCATTAAATAGGCAGCGCCAATGGGCAGCTCCGTTTGCTTTATCCAAACTGAATTTTTCTCAATCTTAGTGATTTGTTTTTTTGAAACAATATATGAGCGATGTATTCTTACAAAAGAATAACCAGGCAAAAGATCTTCTACCTCATTCATCGTTAATCGCGATAATATTTTTTGATTGGGTAACACAAACTCCATATAGTTGCCGCTACTTTCAATATATAAAATTTCATCAAGCATTATGCGTATCTGATCGTAACCGCTTTTAATGAATATAGAATCTCGTGCTGCTGCAGATTCGGGAGGATTATTTTTCAACTTGTAAAGTTCATTAGCTTTATTGCATGCTTTTAAAAAACGGGATTGTGAAAATGGTTTTAATAAATAATCAATCGCGTCTAACTCAAAACTCTGTACAGCATGTTCGCTATATCCGGTTGTAAAAACGACCATCGGAGGATTGGAGATTGATTTTAAAAAATCAATTCCCGAAATATCAGGCATTTTAATATCCAGAAAAATCAAATCCACTTTTTCTTTCTGTAAAAAGTCAATTGCTTTGAAAGCGTCGGTAAAAAAGCCTCTTAGTTCAATAAAAGAAATTTTTAAGGAAAGATTTTTTATCACTTCCAATGCAATGGGTTCATCGTCTATAGCAATTGCTTGTAACATTGGATATTGAAGTTAATTAAAATGATCGCACCATTATCTACTGTTTGGCCGATTTTAATTTCTCCAGCTTCTGCCTTGTTTCTGCGGTTGCTTTTAATGATAGCGATTTTGAATAATATTCAATGGCTTTTTGTTTGTCACCAGTCTGTGCAAAAAGATCACCCATTGAATCATACGCGTTAAAACTTACCGGATAATTTTCAATATTCATTTCAAAAAAATAATAAGCTCTCTTAAATTGACTCATTGACATTAACTGATAGGCAATGCCATTTACAAATTCTTCCGGAGGAGAAACTGTATATCCCATTTGGTGACTGATCCTTTTATAATGTTCACTCAAAATGGTGTCTGCTTTATAATCAGGAGTGAAAAATTCCTGGTAAGGGAATCTTAAACCGTAAAAACTAAATAGATATCGCAGTCCATCATATGCTGCAACAGTAGGAACAGACTGATGATCGTATTCAGAATAATATTTACTGGAACAGACCAGTCTGTTATTTTTATTGAATTTTAAATAATCAGCCAATTGAAATGTGGCTCGCATAATGGGTCCGATAATGCTTGTATCTTCCCCGCTGTTCATAGTATTGGCGATGGCAAGAAAAAAGCTCTTTCCAGCAAACGATCTTTTTTCAAGCGCTTCTTTTGCTTGCAGTAAAATTTTTTTGTCATCCCAAAACATACTTGGATCAATTGCCATGTATGCGTTGAAAAGACCTGAATGATTGATCATCGTATATACGGACATTAAGCCTCCAAGTGAATGACCGATAAAAATCTTGTACGGTGCTGTAGGATATAAAGAATCAATATGCGGCATTAATTCTTTTTCAATGAATGAAATGAATTTTTCGCCACCTCCGGAATTTCTGGCTGCATTACTATCCATCATGGGCGCAGAAATAATATGAGTAGGCGTCAAATCTCTTGTCCTGTCCGTGTTGGGAATGCCCACAACAATCATCTTGGGAAAAGCAAGATTGCCACCTCCTCCACTCAAAAGCTCGACAATACTTGTCATCACGCTGAAATTCGGTTCCCACCCATCAAGCAAATAAATGACAGGATAATGCTGTCTTGCAAAAACGCCGTCGGGAGAATACTCTTCCGGAACGTGTATCCATAATTCTCTTTTCTCATTCAGAATCTTAGAATACACGCTGTCTTTTTTTCCGATGATGATTTCATTGCGGTTCTGTGCAAAAGAAATTGCAGTAATAAAAAAGAATAGAAAGAAAACGATTGCTCTCATTTGAAAATAGATTTAGTAAAATGAAATAATAATTATGGTTGAATGGAAAGCTGTACAAAAAATTCTTTCCCGTCTCCATTCACAGAAGCCTGAAATTTCCCGGGATAAATAAGCTTTAATCTTTCCAGAACATTTTTAAATCCGATGCCTGATCTTTCCTTTTCAGGGTCGTTTTCCTGTTTGATGTGCATGCTATTTCTCACTTCGAACAAAATATTGTTTTCCGTGCAGGAAAGATCGATTTTTATCCATGATTTTTCTTTGAGGCTGATGCCATGCTTGAAAGCGTTTTCTACCAAAGGTATCAGCAACATGGGTGCTATCTTATGTCGACAGCTTTGATCGCTGATATTTTCTTCGATGATAATATCAGGCGAGGATTGGGTGCGCAATTTTTGAAGGGAGATATAATTTCTTAAATAACCGATCTCTTTGCCCATGTCTATAAAATCAAGATTATTTTCATGAAGCATGAAGCGCATCATATCGCCCAATTTTTGAATACCACTCGCCGTGCGTTCCGCCTTTTCCTGTAAGGCTGTTCCATACAGGGTATTCAGCACATTAAAAAGAAAATGTGGGTTGATCTGTGAGCGTAAGAATTGCAGATCGGTTTTTGTTTTTGCCAACGCCTTTTCCGTTCCTCGTAATAATAGTATTTTATCCTTTTGTGTTTGATATAATAACCAGGTAATGGGCGTTATGCAAAATAATAGCATCGCGCAACCAAGAGCAAAATATCCCAGCATTCCTTGCCGCGAAAAAAAAGCAAATGGAACTGAATAAATAAAAGATGAGTATAACAGTCCTGAAATAATTTTCCTGCTAAAAAATCTGCTGTCTCCTTTTTTTGGGAAGAGCCAATACATGTTGCTAATGAACATGGCAAACATTGGAGGAATTGCTAAAAAATAAACAAATTGAAAAGCGTAGTCATGAACAAAATCAAACCCATTTAAAGCAACATAAATTATAATATAAATTATGAAAAAAGCGGTGATTTGGTTACAAATCAGAGCTCGGAAGTCTTTCTTGCTGCCGGAGCGCTCTATGAAAGCAATAATCAACTCGCGAACGATGACATACAAAGCAAATAGTCCTATTAAGAATGAAGCAACTGCATAGCCCAAGTAGATATCTATTTGCGATCTGGGATCATTCTTATTAAAAAAAATAGAAAATTCCGGATAGTTAAACTGCCATTGATGCAAATAATAGGTTGAAAAATCAAATGCCGTGCCCAGGATGAAGATGATCAAAATGATTTGCATAAGAAGCCATGAGTATTCTTTCAGCATTTTTTTTGCCATTCCGTGAAAGGAGATTTTTAATAATGTCATGCTGATCTTCGAAGTGCCCCCCTCAACTTTTCTCGGAAAAAGCAGACGCGGAATTGTATACAGACTCACCCACAAATAAGAAAGATACATGAGCAATGCTGCACCAATTTGAGGAATGATTACATTTTTATACAGATTGAACGAAAGGTTATTATCCGCAAATGGTTTTGATAATATGGATATATCTGTCTTATGAAGCTGCAATAAATAACTGACTAGTAGTATTGCACCGATTACATTGGCGAATATCATTTCATGTTGTCTCCATCTCACTTTCATAATTATTGATTTTTAGCAAGATTAATATAACAATAAAAGGTTTTTTGATGAATGTGATGAAACCACCAGAAGATGTGATGAAATGGTTGGCCGCTTTTGATCCGTTCAACTCGTAGATTGAATTTGCGAGGAGACACGATCTTTGATTCAAGGACAAATTGTTTACGTATTTTGCATTAAAAAAAGATCATGCCAATTGCAGTTGGAACAAAGGCCCCGGATTTTATATTATTCAATACTGAAAGAAAGCCAGTAGCATTGAAAGATTTTGCAGGAAAAATCCTTGTGATGAATTTCTTTCCGGCAGCATTTACCGGTGTTTGCACCGAACAGTTGTGCACCAATCGAGACGAGCTGAGTTTTTATGATGATCTAGGTGCGAGTGTTGTTGGCATTTCAGTTGACATGCCGTTTTCACTGAAGGCATTCAAAGAACACCATAACCTCAATTACGAATTATTATCAGATTTTAATAAACTGACTATTCATGAATACGAGATGTACCATTGCAACTTCATTTTAGGAATAAAAGGCGTTGCAAAAAGAGGGGTAGTGGTGGTGGATAGAAATGGTACTGTTGCTTATTCCGAAGAAACTGCAAATCTGAAAACGCAGGTCAATTTTGCAGGATTGAAAGAAGCGCTGCAAAAATTGAGCGTCTAACCGTCATGATAATCTGTTAATAAAAGCATTCTTCTTATTCCGTTCTCAAACTTTTTACCGGATTATCTGATGCCACCTTAAAACATTGTGCGGCTATTAGCGCAAATGCAGCAATAAACACAAACGCACATACAACAAGGTAAGGAGTTGCTGTTTGCTCAATTCTATAGGTATAATTCTCCAGCCATTTATTGGTAATGATAAAAGCAAGCGGCCAGGCGATGATGTTTGCAATCAATATCAGTATCGCATAATCTTTAATGAATAATAAAATAATATTGTGCGAATCAGCGCCAAGCACTTTACGTAACGCAATTTCTTTGGTTCGCTTGACTAGGGTAAATGCCACTACGCCAAATATTCCCATGAAAACAATGATAAGATTTAATGCCGTCGCAATATTTGCAGCTTTTTTTAATTGTAGTTCCGCCTGATACATGGATTGAAATTTATCATCCATAAAAACATATTCGAAACCGCCGTCAGGGAATAAAGTTTTCCATTTGTTTTCCAAAGCATTTACCGAATTGCTTATATCGGCAGTATTTAATTTAAGCGAAAAATACCGGTATGATCTTGTGAAAGGCTCTCTTATATCCGCGATGATAAGCGGTTGCATAGAAAATTGCAATGACGAATAGTTGAAATCTTTTATTACGCCAACAACGGTAAGCAATTGCCCGTTAGCTGCTCCAATGTTGATTGTTTTTCCAATTGCGGAATTTAATCCCAACACTTTTACTGCAGTTTCGTTTAACACTACCTGACCGGGTATGAATTTGTTATTGTCATGAGTTAAGAAAACACCTTCTTTCATTTTTATATCATATACTTTAGCAAAATCTGCGTCTGTAGCAAACATGATCATACTGGTAAAATTGCTGCTATTCTGAGTATAAATATTTACGTTGCCGCCGCCATTATTATCCGGAATATCATATGACAAGGCTGCGCTTTTGACCTGTGGCATTTGTAACAACGCTGATTTAATACTTTCCATTTTCATCACCCCTACTGAATCATATTGACGGGGTATGGAAGAAATGATCATCACCTGATCTTTATTGTAACCCAAATCTTTATTGAAAAAAAGAGCCACCTGACGGGAAACATTCAACGCACAGATGAAAACAATGATTGCCAACGTAAATTGAATAACAAGTAATGATTTTCTCAATACCAATCCTCCCCTGGATGAATTGATCTTTCCTTTTACAGAATTAATGATATTGGATGAGCTCAATACGAAGGCAGGATATAATCCGGATATAAATCCAACAAGAATCACCAGTGATAATAGGAATAAAATCTTACTGAAGTTAAATTGCCAGAATGGTTCAAGAGTGGTATGTAAAAGCTGATTAAAAACAGGTAGTAATAATTGATACATTATTAGTGAAAAAATGGTCGCGATGAAAGTTAGTAATAAAGCTTCTGTAATAAATTGAATGATGAGTTGCATTCTTGCGCTGCCGAATACTTTACGCAGCCCGATCTCCTTTAAACGATACGACGATGTACCGATATTAATGTTCACAAAATTGATGATAGCCAGCAATAAAATAAATGATGCAATTAAAGAAAGTGCAGTGATCATTTTCTGGACACCACTTTGCAGATAATAATTTTTTATTGGCGCCAGCTCTGCCTTTAAATTCCCTTTTACAAATGTGGGTTGATATTTGGCAAGCGTTTGTTCAAATGGTTTTTCAAGATCTTTAGGAGTAACTCCTTTTTGCAACTCCAACATACCAACTACAAAAATATTACTCCAGTTATCGCCTTTGTCACCCCCCTGAAAATATTGATTGTTGAACATGGGAAGATATACCTGGTATTCTGTTTTTGACACTGCAAAATTTGAAATGGTGTTGTAGGGCATTTTTTTCAGTACGGCAGAAATTACAAAATCATGCTTGCCTCCATCGCTTGGTGTTTGAATGGTAATGACATTGTTGATCACATTTGTTTTACCAAAAAATTTTATTGCAAGATCTTCCGTTACAACAGCTGACTGATCATTAATAAAAGGTTTTTGTGAATTGCCGTATAACAATGGGAAACCGTACATGGAAATAAAAGTCGTATCACCTATTGAAATATCCTCTCTGAAATGCTTATCGCCCACCGATACGATATTTCCTACCGGGTCGAAACGATAATAGTTCGCGATCAGGCTCGGATATTCATCCTTCATCGTTTTTGCTAATGGACCAAGGGTTGTAATATCCGGACCAAAATTCCCCTGCTTCCATTTGCTTTTTATGAGATATTGATTATTGATGTTGCTAAGATTCGCATTTACATTTTCCTGGTTTAGCACATAAACGCCAATGATTATGGAGAAGGTAATACCGATGGAAAGGCAAAAAATATTAATGACAGAAAATAATTTATGCCTCCGAGATGGCGAATTGCGATAGTTAAATAGTTTTTAAACATAAAAAAGAATTGTTGGTATAGGATCTTGTGACGCCTGATTTCTGCATAATCAATTTACATTAAATAATTATCAGTTATATCATTCTGTTCTCAAACTCTTCACTGGATTTGTCATCGCAGTTTTGATGGATTGAAAACTCACTGTTATCAAAGCAATCATTATCACCAATATTCCGGCTGAGGCAAATGACCACCCGCTTATGGCGATTCGATAAGGATAATTTTGCAACCATTTGTTTGCAGCCACATATACCAACGGAGATGCAATTACCAGAGCCATTACAACCAGCTTTATGAAATCGGCAGCAAGCATCGTAACGATGTCTTGCACGGACGCACCAAACACTTTGCGTATGCCAATTTCCTTTGTTCTTTTTTCTGCAGATAAAATGGACAAGCCAAACAAACCAATGCAGGAAATAAATATGGTCAATATGGCGCCGAACAAAATAATCTGTTTCCATTGTTCAACATTGGCATATTCTCTCTTGTTCTCATCTTTTTTAAAGACGTATGAATACGGATCTGTCGGGTAAAACTGCGAAAACAAGTTTTGTATCCATTTTAAACTGGCCGTTTCTGACCCGGGTTTTATCCGGATATAATACTTACCAAAGTTGCTGGTGCTTTTACTTACAAATAGTTGCGGAACTATTTTGTCGTTCAGTGATGCAAAGTGATAATCCTTCACAACGCCGATCACGTGATATCTTTCAATAACGCCCCAATCCAAATTGACCACTTCGCCTATCGCACTTTTCCAGTGCATTGCTTTCACAAAACTTTCATTTACGATGACAGATTGCGCCGAATCTGATGAAAGTGCCGGCGAGAAGTTTCTTCCTGCTATCAAAGGTATTTTTAGTAAAGGCAAATAATTTTCGTCAACTGTTTCATACCGAAAGTTTATACCCGAATCAACAACGTTCATGGTCGTTGCCTGCATAATCCCCCAGTTCTTTGCACTTACTCCAACTATGTTCGGATTTTTCATCAATTCATTCTTAAATGTCATCGCATCTGCACGCTTGGTATCATGTACCTCGGTTATAATAAGATTGCTGTCATCATATCCCAAATTTGTTTTCGTGAGAAAATTGAATTGCGCATAAATGATGAGTGTTGCAATAATTAAAAATGATGCCAATGTAAACTGCAATACAACCAAAGATTTTTGCAAATAATTTTTTCCCGCAATTTGAAATCGACTGTATAAAGTCTTAACCGGATCATAGGCTGATAAAATCAGTGCGGGATAAAAACCTGCCAGTAAACCCGTGGTGATATAAAGAACAATATAACCAGCAACCAATTTTGTATCAAACAAATAAGAAAGTGATAATGCTTTATTGGCAAGATCGCTGAACAGCGGCAATACCAATTGTACCAATTCAATTGCAAACGCGTAAGCAATGGTGCATAAAAAAAATGATTCGCCAAGAAACTGAATGATCAGTTGTCTTCTGTCCCCGCCAATAACTTTACGAATGCCTATTTCTTTGGCACGTTTAACTGAGCGTGCAACAGTGAGGTTCACAAAATTAATGCACGCGATCAGCAGCACAAACAATGCAATGCCGGAAAGTATATAGGAATATATGGGATCGCTTGAGTTGGTTAAACCATTACTTGCACGAACTTCCTTCTTGCTTAAATGCCCGAAATTATTATTTACAGGAAGCTCCGTGCTTAAATGCATAGCAGAATAAGGCTGTAAGAAATAGGTAGCCATTCTGCCTTTATTAATGCCATGCTTTTTCAACAATGCGTCAAAGGCCGGCTTTGCATCCGAAACATAATAACTTTGCATTTGTTTCTCTACCGTTTGCAAGTTTGCTTTATCGTCAAGCACAACAAAAGTGTTTAAAGAAAAGCCAAACCAACTATTGGTATTCTTCGATTCTTCGTCGGATATTTTGATGGGTAGCAATGCTTCAAACTGGATAGACGAATTTTGTGGACAGCGTTTTGCAACTGCTGTTACTTTATAAGGAACAAAGGTGCTGTCGTCTTTTAACAATACGATTTTACCGAGAGCGTCAGTCGTGCCAAATTGTCTTCTTGCGATATCTTCAGTCAAAACAATGGAATGTGGTTCAGTTAAACAGGTTTTAGCATCGCCCGACAATAAGGGAAATGTAAATACAGAGAAGAAATTTGAATCTACGAATACCAAATCCTGTGATTGCACGTAGTTTCCTTTTTTTATATCTTCAGCGCCATTGCGGATACGCACAAAAGATCTTATGCCGGGAACATTTTGTGAAAATCGAGGACCCTGCAAAGGGCCGGTCATCACCATATTATGTTCTGAGGATTTTGATACAATACGATAAATGTTGTTTACATTTCTGTGAAACCTGTCGAAGCTTACTTCATCTTTTACATACAGCATAATGAGCATTGCGCAAGCCAACCCAAGACTTAACCCCGCAACGTTGATGCATGAATAAACCTTGTTTCGCGCGAAATTTCTGAATGCAGTTTTAAAGTAGTTCCTGAACATAAAAGTTGGTTTATGATATATGACCTGTTTCCGCTCAGCTATGCATTCCGGTTAGTTTGCAGTTTGCACAATTCCACTATCAATTGTCAAATCCTTTCATTCTGTTCTCAAACTTTTCACCGGATTTGCAAGCGCTGCTTTGATTGCCTGGAAACTGATCGTTACAAGAGCAATGGTCAATGCAGCGAGTCCACCTGCAAGAAATATTAGCCAACTCACATCAATACGATAAGCATAATTCTGCAACCATTGATTCATGTAGTACCATGCCAGGGGCGTAGCGATCGCAAAAGCAATTGCAATGAGCACGATAAATTCTTTTGAAAACAAATAAACAATATTGCCTGTTGTGGCACCCAATACTTTTCGAATGCCGACTTCTTTAATTCTCTGCACCGCCATGAATGAGGCTAAGCCATACAACCCAAGACAGCTAAGGAATATAGCGATGGCTGCAAAAATTTTATACAACTGCGACAACTGTGTTTCCTGTTTGTAAAAACTTTCAACTTTATCATCCAGGAACCTGTATTCGAAAACATTATTTGGGAATCTTTTCTCCCATATTTTTTTGATGGACTTCATGCTAGACGCCATGTTTGCGGTTGAAAGTTTTATAGAAGCTTCACGATACATGGTGCTGTTTGTGGCAATAAGCAATGGTGCCAGATTTTGGCGCAGGGACCTGTCATTAAAATCTTTCAATACACCAACCACGGGGCATTTTATCAAACCACCCATTATGCTTACTTCCTTGTTCAAAATGTCTTCCGGTTTTTTTAGCCCCAGGCTTTTTACGAATGATTCATTCACCAAAAATTCTCTTGTCCAACCTGAAGGTTGCAAATTTCTTCCGGCTACCAGTTCTAATTTATAAGTCGGTACATAGTCATTGTCCGCAAATTTGGTAATAGCCTGGAAATCTGCATCCTTTACTGCATGGTCGAATTTGAATGAGGAAAACATATTATTATCATCTTCAACGGGGGTGTTGGAACTGAAGCTCACGGACTGCACCCCGCTTGACAATAACTGCTGTTTTAAGTAATCCGTCAGCCTGACGCCGGTACTGTCCGGACGATAAGGAACATTTAGGATTGCATCTTTATCGAAGCCCAGCGGTTGATTCATGAAATAATTCATTTGCTGTACAATGATCAGTGTCCCGATGATGAGTGCCTGTGCAATGACGAACTGAAACACGACCAATCCTTTTCTTAACGAAATTCCCTTTGCCGTATTTACGGTGAGTTTGCTCTTTAAAGCATGAACAGGGTTGAAACGCGATAAAACAATAGAGGGATAAAAGCCCGCAAGTGCTGTTACAACAATGGTCAGAGCCAAAAGAAATAGAATGACTACAGGACGGGTTAGTATGCTCAATGAAAGCGAAAGTTCTAACAATTGATTTGCATAAGGCAAAATAAGAAGCGTAATAACGGTGGCAAGGATTACCGCAATAGTAACTATCAAAAATGTTTCAACGATGAACTGAATCTGTAATTGCGCCTTATTACTTCCCAAAACTTTTCTCACACCAACTTCCTTTGCCCGATTGACGGCTTGCGCAGTGGACAGGTTGATAAAGTTTACACAAGCAATTAACAGGATGAATGCCGCAATCAGCCATAATACATTGATCAGTTCATGACTGATCGTTTTGTTACTGTAATTTCCTGTTGCTGCATCATAATGCACCGCACTTAATGGCTGGATGATATAGCTATCCTTATTGTCAGCAGATTGCACTTTTCTTGCATATGCGCTTAGTTGTTGATTAAAGCTGCCAATGGAAATGTTCGATGGCAGCAAAACATAACAACCGAAATCAGGTGCTGATTGATTCCATTGTGGTTGTGCAAATCCGTATTGTGCATCTCCGGTAAAATCTGTTCCATAGGCAACTACTAGTTTTAACTGGAAGTCTGTATTTGACGGTATTGTTGCGAGAATGCCTGAAACTTTTAATGATGTCGCCGGAAACTGAAACAATCCCGCACCCATGCTATAATATCCTTTTATTTTAATGGTTTTCCCTATTGCCGTCTTCCAGTCACCGAAATAATCTTCTGCAATCTCTTTGGTAAGCAACACATTGTTGGGATCTTTTAAAGATTCGTAGGAACCCATGAGCAGCGGAAAATTAAATATGGCAAAAAATGAAGGCGATGTATAAAATACACCGCTATGCTCTTTAAAATTCTTTACAGGGGTTCCATTATCATCGAGTACCTGCAGCTCATCATTGTGGCTTGCATAAATAGGAGCTACTTGTTCAAGCTGAGGAAAAGTTGATTTCAATCCTGTGGGCAATGGAAAGGGAACGTTTTTCCCATACGTAACCGTTCCTGCTTCTGCATGATGAGATTCCGTCAGTACACGATAAATTCGATCTTTCTTGGAGTGAAAATTTTCGAAGCTTGTTTGATATTGTATAATGATAAAGATCATCATACAAACGGCAATGCCGACTGCTAAGCCTGCAATGTTGATAATGGTGTAATTCCTATTACGGCTCAAACTTCTGAATGCGGTTTTGAAATAATTCTTGATCATATAAAAAATTTATAATTGCGAAATGAGACCATCTCTCAATCGCTCAATGGAGAAATTAAGCCATTGAGAAATTAGCGAATTATTCTGTCCTCAAACTTTTCACCGGGTTGGCAGTTGCTGCTTTTACGGCAGTGTACCCGACGGTCATCCATGCAATAATTATTGATGATGCAATGGTTACCGCAAAAAACCCAATTCCTATCATAATTCTGTAAGTATATTGCTGCAACCATTGATGCATAAAATACCATGCTATTGGTGAAGCAATAAGAAAAGCGATGGTGATAAGAATTGTAAATTCTTTTGAAAGCATGAAAACAATATTTCTAACAGGTGCTCCCAGCACCTTGCGAATGCCGATCTCTTTTTTGCGGCGAACAGCCATAAAGGAAACCAATCCGTACAAGCCAAGACAGGAAATAAAAATGGCAATGGCAGAAAATATTTTATAGAGTTGGGAAAGTTGATTTTCCTGTTTGTAAAAATCAGCAATGGATTGATCCAAGAAATTATATTCAAAAACATAATTGGGAAAATCTTTCTTCCACATATTTTCCATCGTGGCAATAATTGTTTTTGCATTGTTGAGATCAATCTTGATGTTCGCCATTCCATAGGCATTTTTGATCGTTGTCATTACCACCGGACGAATGGGATCACGAAGCGAGTTCTCATGAAAATCTTTTACCACGCCGACTATCGGAAAAGTGGACCCGTTCACATTGACGAGTTTGCCAATTGCTTTATTCGGATCCTGAATTCCGAGATTATGCACGACAGTTTCATTCACTACAAATTCGCGCATGGTGTCGGACGGAAAATATATTCTTCCGGCAACAATTTTCATATTATACAGGCGAAAATAACTGGTGTCAGCGGGTTTAATGCTTACAATAATGCGTGCATTATTACTCCGATCATTGTCCGGGAAAAGATCTGTATATGCACCCCCGCCGCCGGCGGGCTGAAAAGTGCTGAAGCTTACATCTTTGACACCAGGTAATTTGAGTAACTCGCTATTGAGCACTCCGGTTTTTGTGCGGCTTAGACTATCACCAGGAAAACCTGCATTGATAATTGCTTCTTTATTAAATCCCATATCGACATTTCTGAAATAATCCATCTGAGATGCGACGACCAATGTTCCGATGATCAGGGCCTGTGCGATTACAAATTGAAAAACGACCAGCCCTCTTCTGAAAAAAATCCCTTTCTTATTATCTGTATTCACGGCGCTTTTCAGCACTTCGGCAGACTTAAATGATGATAATACCAGTGCCGGATAAAATCCGGAAAGTAAGGTAACGACGACCAAAGCACAAATCGTAAATAGAATTAATTTCAAACTGTACAATATGGAAATGGATAAATGAATTTCGAGCAGGTTATTTAAAAAAGGCAAACAAATACTCGCGATAACTAAGGAACCAATTAACGCAATTAGACTGATCGTTCCGGTTTCGCCAAGGAACTGCAATATTAATTGGGCGCGATTACCGCCCAGGACTTTTCTTACGCCAACTTCACGCGCACGATTGACCGCCTGAGCCGTTGTCAGATTAATGAAATTTACGCACGCTATTATTAATAAAAAAAGTCCGATCAAACTTAATGCAAGAATCAGGTCTTTACTGAAAGTACGACCATTAAAATTTCCGTAACGTTCATCATAATGCATTTCTCTCAGCGGCTCAAGTGCAAGATCGTAATTAGGATTTACTGCTTTGATGTGTTTGTCAACAAAACCAACAAGTAGTTGATCAACCTGACTTCTGGAAGTATTATCGCCAAGTTGAACAAAGCAATAATTATAATCAGAAATACTGCCCCAGTCGGTCAAATCAAAATCCTTGGTGAAGGTGGCGTAAGACACAACAACTTTTAGCGGAAAATCAGTGTTAACAGGAGGGTTTTCAAGAATGCCGCTTACTTTAATGTTCTTTCCAAACACGGAGATCGTTTTGCCAACTGCCGTTTTCCAATCGTCAAAATATTTTGTCGCGATGTCTTTTGTCAATAATACTGAGTTTGGTTCACTCATTGCTTTTGCGATATTACCTTGTAGCGAAGGGAAATTGAACATTTGAAAAAATTGGGGCTCAGCAATAACCACACCCCGCTGTTCTTTAAATTTTTTTAGAACTGTCCCATCCTGCGCCGTTACATTTACCTGCGTATTGCCACTACCATAAATGGCAGCGACATTTGCCAACTGCGGAAAATCTGTTCGCATTGCCTGAGATACCGGGAAAGGAACACCACACCGATATTCCTTGCCTACTGCATTTTTCCCATTACGCACCAAACGATAAATATTGTCTTTTCTCGGATGAAAGTCGTCGAAACTTTGTTCATATTGTATCACAAAAAATATCAAAAGGAAAGCCGCAAAACCAACTGTTAGTCCTGCAATGTTGATGAAGGAATGACTTTTATGTCTTGAAAGGTTTCTCAGTGCTGTTTTTAAATAGTTCCTGAACATGATAAAGTATTTCTGATTTGATGATTTTTGATTGCTTTATTTTCGGGTTTACATTATAGTTCGTTTCGTGATCGTTAATAGTTATTGGCTATATCCTTAAAGCTATTCGGTCCTCAAACTCTTTACCGGGTTTGCTATCGCTGCTTTTATTGCCTGGAAGCATACGGTTAACAATGCAATGAAAATAATCGCCATTCCGGTCATTCCGAACACCCACCAGTCAATATTTATTCTGTATGCATAGTCCTGCAACCATTTATTCATTAACCACCACGTTATCGGTATTGAAATAATGAATGCAACAATAACAAGTCTTAAAAAATCCTTTGAGATTAGGCTGATGATGGTTGAAACAGATGCACCCAGCACTTTGCGGATACCGATCTCTTTAGTCCGGTTTACCACGGCAAGTGCAGCGAGTCCGAGAAGGCCAAGACATGCCAGAAAAATAGCGATACCCCCTGCCCAGCCAATAATATTGCTTAGCCTTGATTCTGAAATATAAAAGCGACCGAGATCTTCATCAAGAAAATTATATTTCAATGGGTAATCAGGAGCTAGTTTTTTCCAGGTTGACTGTATCGCCGCCAACGCTTTCCCGGGATCGCCAGGTCGTAAGCGCACAAAAAAATGATAGGGTTTACTCATTGAAGCTGCGAACTGGTGAAACATCAATGGTTCTATAGTGTGAGTGAGATCCTGGTAATTAAAATTGCGGACAACGCCAATCACTATCGGATTTTCAATACCGAAATTTCCATAACCTTCCAATTTGCGACCAACACTATTTTCGGGGGTCCATTCCAATTCTTTCATCAGCGCTTCATTGATCATAACTGCATTTACTGTATCTGATGCAATTGTCTGATCAAAATTTCTTCCTGCCACCAAATGCATGCCTAGCGTTGGCACATAATCAGGATCAATATAAAACTGAGCAATATTTATTGATTTTCCACGGTAATCAAATCCGGTATGCATCATTCCTTCATGTTCTCCCAATCCATTGTCAGCACTGGCTATACTTGCAATTTCAGGTAGTTTGGATAACTCGTGTTTTAATACAGGAAAAAGCTGTTTGGTGTTTTGCACACTATATGCATTGACTTGTACCACGTTTTCCTTTTCAAATCCGGGGTTTCTTGATTGCATAAAATGTAATTGCTGCATAATGATAATAGCAGAAATAATAAGCGCAGCAGAAAGAACGAATTGAAAAGTAACAAGTGTCTTTGTAAAAAAATTAGCGCCTCCTAATTTTATTTTAGCCTTTAACACCTCCACCGCGTTGAAGCTTGATAATATCAAAGAGGGATAGCAACCAGATAGCAAACCAACAAGCACCATCAAGCCAATCATCAACGTTGTTAATTGCGGGAATTGCGCAAAAGAGAAATTTAATTCTCTACCCGATAATTGATTAAAAAAAGGTAAAAGGAGGTTGGCAAGCGCCAGACCGATCAGTGTTGATAGAAAAGCAAGCAATAATGATTCTGTTAAGAACTGAAGCATCAGCGCTTTCTTGCTTCCACCAATGACTTTACGAACACCAACTTCTTTTGCACGACTTGCTGAGCGGCCAATGGAAAGAGTGGTGAAATTGATACAGGCGATTAATA
Organism: Chitinophagales bacterium; assembly: GCA_021323755.1. Taxonomy (GTDB): domain Bacteria; phylum Bacteroidota; class Bacteroidia; order Chitinophagales; family Chitinophagaceae; genus Puia. Next base: position 188,079 of record JAJPKJ010000012.1, read on the forward strand.
AAACACCGGCAGCGATGCTTAATAATATCCAGATCATTTTTGGATCAACAGGCGCAACTTTAATACCAATCAGTTTTGGATTGGTGTGTATGTCCGAAATGCGCTCCAGATCGTATCCTCCATTTCCAGCCTTAACATGCTTATGTTTAAAATCAGCAAGGAGATTATTGTTATTAGCCAACGTGCTTCCCGGTTTCAACTGAACAATGGTCATATAAGAATTCCACCAGTCCTCACTTCCCAATTTCCCTTCTACGGTGTTCGCAAAACAATCAAAATGAATAAGCATGCTAAATTGAAATGAGGAATTGGATGGTGGGTTTTCCATAATGGCAGAAACAATAAAGGTTTCAAATACATCTTCGATCTTCACCTGTAATGATTCGCCAATGGCATTTGTTTTGCCAAACAGTCTATTGGCTGTTTCTTCAGTCAGCACCATGCTGTGCAGGTCACGAATAGCGGATTCATTATTTCCATATTTGAATTTAAATGAAAAGATGTTGAAGAACGAAGGATCTGCATAAGCGATATTTTCCCGTCTTCTTTCATCTTTGATCTTTATAAATGTTTCGTAAGGCTGAATAAAACGAACATAATTTTCAACCCCAGGCAACTCCCGTTTCATTGCAGGTCCAAGCGGCATAGGGGTATAGATATGCCCTTCAATTGTTTTCGGATATGGTTTCCCATTGCCTTCCAGAACGAGGTAGGTGTTAGCAGCATTTTTATGGAAACCATCAAAATTAAATTCATTGATCGCATACAGCATGAATAAACTGAAACAGGCGATGCCCACAGATAATCCAAATATATTGATGAAGGCAAGTGTCTTTTGTTTTGTAAGATTGCGGATGGCGATCTTAAAATAATTCTTCAACATAAAAAATATTTTTGATTCTTTGGTACTTTGCATCAGCTTCAAAACCACCCTCCAAACGAACAAAATATTTTATTCCAGGTACATTTTGTGTAAACGTCGGTCCTTGTAAAAAACCGGTATTGCCATTTTGATCGTTTTGTTTTGATTCGATGTTGATGATAGAATAAACCTTGTTTCGTTCAAGACTTCTGAATGCGCTTTTTAAATGGTTTCTGAACATACATGAAATTTATATTTGCTCAATTAGGAAAATGAGCAAATCGTAAATTGGTAATCATTCCGTTCTCAAACTTTTTACCGGATTGGCAACTGCTGCTTTAATAGCCTGAAAACTGATTGTAAAAAATGCTACAAAAACCGCCAGCATTCCCGCAATCGCGAAAATCCACCAACTGATATTAATCCGGTAAACAAAATTCTGTAACCAGTTATTCATAACCAGCCAGCCAACAGCGGCAGCTATTATAAAAGCAATAAGAACCAACTTGATAAAATCCTTGGATAAGAGAAAAACAATATTGCTTACGGATGCACCAAGCACTTTGCGAACACCAATTTCTTTGGTGCGTTGTGTTGTTGCAAATAATGATAATCCCAGCAAGCCAAGGCAGGCAATAAAAATGGCGAAGCTTCCAAAAATGCCGAAAACTTCCCCGAATAATTCATCATTTTTATATTGTTCATTAAACTTATCATCAAGAAAATAGTAATCGAATAAATTGCCGGGGAAAAACTGATCATACACTTTTCGTATTGAAGCCACGGTCGCCGAAACATCTCTTGAGTTAACTTTTATAGAAATGGTACTGCCATTACTGTATGCAGGAATGAACAACATTGGATCAATGGCATAACGCAGCGATTTTTGATGATAATCACCGATGACTCCTATAATATCCCATTTTTTGTCTCCTCTGTAAATTTCTTTCCCAATTGCATCTTGCGGAGAAGAATACCCCAATAGTTTTATGGCAGTTTCATTTAAAATAACGGTATGCAGCTTGCCAAAATTGGGGTTGTAATCTGCATTATCAAAATCCCTTCCTGCTAATATCTTTACCTGGTAAGCATTCATAAACCCAATGCTGATGGCATTTTGACGCATGGTGTAATGTGTTTTTGCATCCTGATCACTTCTTCGGATCCCAAAATTTCTACCCGTTTCTGTGCCCATCACATTCCATGAAGAAACGGCAGCTTTTACATTGGGGATCTGCTTTATCTCCGAAGAAAAACTATTTTCCCGCGAAATAAATGTAGAATCCCAATCGGTAAGATTAGGTGGCTTTACGATAAGCATTTGCGAAATGTTTGCGCCAAGATCTTGTTCGTTTACAAATCGGATCTGTTTATACACCACAAAAGAGCCAATGATTAATGTTACCGTAATAGCAAATTGCCCGATGACCAATCCTTTGCGTAAAAGGATCCCTTTTTTTGAAGCGAAAAATCTTCCTTTCAAAACCATAACCGGTTGAAAAGCGGATAACACAAATGCAGGATAAAAGGCAGAAATAAAAATCCCGGTGATCATCAATGCAATAAATCCACCGGTGATGAAATAATTTATTTCACTTCTCTGAAACAGATCTGATAATGAAAGTTGATGTTGAATGAGTGTATTGAAAGGACGCTGAACGAGATATACAATGATCAATGCGATCATTAATGCGGAAACATTTATAAATAATGATTCGGTCAGAAATTGTTTGATGAGTTGTTGGCGAGTGGCGCCAGAAACTTTTCTCACGCCAACTTCTTTGGCTCGCTCAACAGATTTTGCAGTAGATAAATTAATATAGTTTACCCAGGCAATAACAATGATGAATAGTGCAATGATCAACATACCCCACACAACGGTTGCACTGTCGGTGTTTGTAATTTCATACTCAAAATCCGAATAGAGATGCGCTTTTGCCAATGGTTGTAAATAAAATTTTTCAACACTCCCGGAAATTTTATTTCCCTGGAAATGTCTTTCACTGAACGCGGGAAATTTTGCCTGAAGCGCTTTGTAATTTGTTCCATGTTTCAGCTGTACATAATGCCAGAAATCAGAATCAGTAAAATCATAGTCCGCTTCTTTCCATGGATTTTTTCCGGCGAGCATGGTTGAATAAGAAGCAAGAATATCAAACTGTAAATGAGAATTTTCAGGAACGTCTTTTAAGATCGCAGTTACTTTATATGGCAATGAATCTTTTCCCATGATAATTGTCGAACCAACCAGCGACGCGAGGTTCTTGTCAGCAACGCCAAAAATCTTTTTGGCAGCATTTGCAGTAAGTACTGTGTAATATGGTTCTTTCAAAGCCGTATTTGGATCACCCGCGATCATGGGATAGGAAAACATGGTAAGAAAACTATTTTCAACAGCGAGCACTTCCTGTTCACCGATTCTTTTGAAATTGTTAAGACTGATGATCGTTTTTCCCCATGGTTCCACCCTGGTATGATTGATGACCTCCGGAAAATCGTTTTGCATGGCTTTGCCGATCGCTGAATAAGTAATCGTTCCATGCTGGATTAATTTTCCATTTTGATACCGATCGTTATATACGCGATAAATATCGTCCGTATTCTTATTGAACTGATCATAACTCAATTGAAAGCTTACGTACTGCAAAATCAGCAAACAAGCAGCCATTCCAATGGCAAGACCAGCGATATTAATAAAGGAAAAAATTTTATTCTTTCTGAGATTGCGCCATGCAGTGGTGAAATAATTTTTTAGCACGAGTTTTTTGTTTTAGCGTTTGATGGGATACATTGATAAACAGCGAAAGGTAAGCCTTGCTGAATGCTTACCAGTCGCTACTAAATACTCTACTATGCTTTTCACAGTTCTAGTATTTCAATTTTATTGCCAGAACATAAACTTATGATTTGCAAAAGATTAATTTCCGAATAGTACGAAATAGTTCGTTTGCGATACACACAGTGTTCGTTTATGATACAAAATGAAGGACGCTATTATGGCAATACTTGTTGCATCAGCAATTATAGAAGACAAAAGCAGAAACCGGAATCCAATTTCTGCTTTTGTATATGGCCGAACGATCTTATAATATTCCGGCAAGTTCTAAACTTTTCTTTCTAAGTTTTCTCACTTCAATATCTTCAATGATCGGTTCAGGAGCAAGAATAAGCGAAGTATTATTTTCTTTCCACCAGGTATTTTCTTTGATATAATTAAAGTGAATTACGCCAACAAGATATTTGCGATCAGCATCGGAATGCCATTCTTCGATCCACTCAAATTTTTCTTTTGGAATATATTTCAGCTCATCAAAACTCACGTACACTTTCACATAGAAATCATTGGTGAGTATATTTGGTTTGTGATGATATAATTTTTTATACTCGTATTTGTATTGATAGCGCAATGCAGACAGATCACTTAATACTGCGGACGCGGTAGGAAAACTTCCGGCACCTTTTCCATAAAAAAATTGTTTGTCCGCAAACCCGCTTTCAATTACCACACCATTGTATTCATTCCGTACAAAAGTGAGATGGTCATCATGCTTTACAAATTGTGGTAACACAAACGCGGCAACATTTCCATTAATGAGTTTTTTTGCCTGCGCTACCAATTTGATATCATAATGTTTTTCTTTCGCAACAACAGCATCCGTTGATTGAATATTTTGAATGCCGTTAAAAACAATATTATCCGGATGTTCAACAATTCCATAAGCGTGCAATAATAACAATGTCCATTTATTTACGGCGTCATAACCTTCAACATCAAGCGATGGATCACTTTCAGCAAAGCCCAACTGCTGTGCCATTAATAATGCACTTTGGAAATCTATTTTTTCCTCAAACATTTTGGTTAGAATAAAATTGGTTGATCCGTTTACAATTGCTTTAATGGAATGTAGCAGATCATTGTCATAATATTCTTCCAGGTTGCGGATAACAGGAATAGATGCACATGCCGCCGCCTCATATAATAAAGAGGTTTGGTATTTTTTTTGTAATCCTAAAAGTTCGGGCAAATAAGTAGCAAGCATTTTTTTGCTGGCGCTTACAACCTCTTTCCCATTTTTTATTGCCGTAGAAACAATTTCAAATGCGGGTTCTGTTTCATTGATCACTTCAACGATTACATTAATCTCGGGGTCGTTGAGTAAAACGTTCTTGTCTGTGGTAAATAATTCAATTGGTGCATCTCTTTTTTTATCCGGGTTTTTAATACAGACTTTTTTTATAGTCGCGTTGAGAGAAGGGGTTTGCTGCAAAATCTTGTACAACCCTTCGCCAACCGTTCCAAAACCAAATAATCCGATAGTTAACTGCTTATGTGTTTCCATGTCGTATTAAATTAATTGCGTTTTATCAAGTATTTCATCACACCAGATCATCAAACCGTTTGACAATTCGTGTTTTGTTTTTAAACTATTTCAGTTCGAAGCGGCAAATTTACGCTTCGAAATTTTATTTGCGTGAATGAATTCGTTAATTAATTGACTGATTGATTCGTACTCCAGTAAAAAACCATCATGCCCAAAATTAGAGGGAATGGTCTTGTACGATGCATCTGGAATATTTTTTGCAATAAACTGCTGTTCAACAAGTGGAAAAAGAATATCTGTTTCAATACCAATTGCCAGCGCTTTTGCTGTAATGAGTTTTAGCGCTTTTTCAATGCTGCCGCGGCCTCTGCCAACATTATGTGAATCCATGCTTTGGCTCAACTTATAATAACTGAATGCATTAAATCGTTTGGCCAATTTGTCTCCCTGGTAACGTTGGTAAGATTCGCTTTTGAAATTTTGAATGTTTCCATCATTCTCATCGTGCTGACTCTCTAAATAAGTATCGTAGTGCCGATAAGAAAGCAATGCGACAGAGCGAGCTACTTTCATTCCTTCAATTCCGGCAAGATCATTTTTTTCTTTCCAGGATGCGTCAGCTTCTATGCACAATCTTTGTGAAGCATTGAATGCGATTCCCCATGGCGAATGTTGTGCATTTGTTGCAAGCGGAAAAATAAATTCAAATAAATCAGGTTCTTCAATTGCCCATTCCAATAATTGCTGGCCGCCCATTGAACCGCCAATGCCAATGTGAATTTTTTCTATACCTAAAAATTTTCTGAATGGTTGATAGGAGCGGATCATATCCCGAGGCGTGAAAAAAGGGAAATCGTGATAATATCGGTCATCTGTAAGTGAGCTATGATCTAATGGTCCGATACTCCCATAACAACTTCCCGGCATATTAACGCACACAATAAAATATTTTGAAGGATCGAATAACTTTCCTTCACCAACCAGGCCTGGCCACCATTCTGCAGGATCGCTGTTTGCTGTAAGCGCATGAAATATCCAAACAACATTATCTTTTTTATCATTCAATTCTCCATGCGTGGTATAGGCAAGATGATATTGAGGAAGAATTATTCCAGATTCCAGTTTAAATGGATGTTCGTGTATGAAAGTTTGGTGCGGCAATTTTCAATTTTAATTGCCACGGCTTTAAAGCCGTGGCAGGTCATTAAATTCTATCCAACTAATTCTTTTGCAAACACCTTTTCAAATGCTTGTTCAAAATCGGCTTTAATATCGTCAATGTGTTCTATACCCACACTAATGCGTACCTGGTTTGGTTGCACGCCTGCAGCAATTTGTTCTGCCTCACTGAGCTGCTCGTGGGTAGTCGACGCAGGATGTATCACTAAGGTTTTGGCATCACCCACATTGGCCAAATGACTTGCCAGTTTCAATGAATCAATGAATTTGCTCGCATTTTCTTTGGTTCCTTTGACACCAAAATTCAAAATACCGCCGAACCCATTTTTCAAATATTTTTTTGCAAGATCATTATAGGGACTGCTCTTTAACCCCGGATATTGTACAAAATCAACCTGCGGATGTTGCTCCAGCCATTGCGCTAAATTCAGTGCATTATCAACATGGCGCTGGACGCGGAGCGATAATGTTTCCAGTCCTTGTAATAATAAAAATGAGTTGAATGGGGCTTGAGAAGCGCCAAAATCCCGCAATCCTTCGACTCTTGCACGAATCGCGTATGCAATATTCGGCAGGCCAAGGGGATTGCCTTCGCCGAAAATATCCCAGAATTTCAAGCCATGATAACCTTCCGAAGGCTCAGTGAATTGCGGAAATTTCCCATTATTCCAATTGTAATTTCCCGCATCAACTATAACCCCACCGATGGTTGTTCCATGTCCGCCGATCCATTTTGTTGCAGATTCAACTACAACATTTGCTCCCCATTCAATTGGACGAAATAAATATCCGGCAGTGCCAAATGTATTATCAACTACCAATGGCAGATCATATTCTTTTGCCAGATCGGCAAATTTTTGAAAATCAGGAATATTCAAACGCGGGTTGCCAATTGTTTCTAAATAGATCGCTTTTGTGTTTTTATCAATATGCTTTACAAAACTTTCGGCATTATCGCCATCGGCAAATCTAACGTCAATGCCTAAACGCTTGAACGCAACCTTAAACTGGTTGTAGGTTCCTCCGTACAAATAACTCGTGGTAATAAAATTATCTCCTGATTGTAAAATATTATTCAACGCCAGAAATTGCGCCGCTTGGCCTGAACTGGTTGCCAGCGCCGCCACCCCTCCTTCTAATGCGGCAATTCTTTGTTCAAAGACATCTGTTGTCGGATTCATTATGCGCGTATAAATGTTTCCGAATTGTTTCAATCCGAAGAGATTAGCAGCATGCTCGGAATTGTCAAAACCATAAGATGTTGTTTGGTAAATAGGAACGGCTCTTGCTTTTGTTGTCGGATCAATTTGCTGACCCGCATGTAACTGTAGTGTTTCAAAACGATGACTGATCATGACATTTTTTTTAGAAAGTGAAAAATATAAATCTGCTATTAAATTGAATTTTTAATGGGCTTTTAATAAGAAACGATAAAGGTCCTGTAAAGGTTCGGGAAAAAATTAAAGTATGCCTTGCGGCATACAACAACAGCAACAAATACAACAAATGTTTTGCTGCGGAGGTAAAGAAATATGGTGCTGTTTTGTTTGCATTAGAGCTGAATACCCAACAAATTTAGTGGACTTTATTAATAATTCATTTTTTTCGGCATTATTTTTTTGAAAAGAATGTTAAGGTTAGCTGATTTTTAAATTGCAGGCAACCGTTCTGTTTATAATCATGTATTTGGTCTGTTGAATTTTGTCAACAATATTAACACCGACGAATTGTATTTCGATTGTTAATGAAAGGCAAATGCGAGATCAAAACCAAAGTCGGAACGGTTTTTGAAATTAATTTCTTAACGATGATCGTAATTCTACGTAAAACTACATAACATGAAAACTAAAACAACAAGGCTCTACGCCATTATTGGCGTATTCACTCTCATTTTATTTGGAGCTTGTAACAAAGAAAACTCAATCAACTCCGGATCTAATATTCCGGCAGGGAAATCAAAGATGTCAATTTATCTGAGCGATGGACCGATCGATTATTACAAAGTATTGGTAGATATCAGGCAGGTTGCGGTGCTTATTGATACAGCTACTTTACAAAATGACTCTGATGGTGTTAATCAATGGGATAATAACTATTGTGGTTTTCATCGCGGTCCTGATGACAGATCATTGATCTGGGATACCCTTTCCATCGCCCCCGGGGTTTATAATCTTCTTGATCTGAGAAACGGTACTGATACACTATTAGGTTCTGGAACCTACCCAACAGGAAAAGTATTGAAAGTAAGAATTACTTTAGGTTCTGACGATTCTGTTTATACCGATAGTGTAACAAGCTATCCTCTTGTGGTTTTCGGACCTAACCCTTATTTTGACATCAATGTTCGCAGAGAAAATGTATTTAGTATTACGAACAATGATTTCAAACTTTGGCTCGACTTTAATTTGGAAAGATCGATTTTCTTTTGGAGCGGAACTTTCTACCTCAAACCATATGTAGTTGCATTCAATGACATGCATCTTGCAAAAATTGAAGGAGTAGTTTTACCGCCGGGAGCATCTCCGCTTGTTGAAGCCATTAGCAGTACAGACACTTTATATGCAATTCCATATTGGGGTGGCGGTTACATGTTCCGGGGAGTAAATGCGGGAACATACAGCATTTCTATCCTCGGTCACCATGGATATAATGATACCACGCTTACCAATATTGTTGTTGACTCAGGTTCAGTAACAAAAGTGCCAACCGTTACTTTACATCAATAGGTTTTTCTATAATCAGCAAAGGCCCTGCAATCTGCAGGGCTTTTTTTTTCTTTATGACAGCAAACCAAATCAAATTGCTTTTGTTCTTATCTTAGGTTTCCATTATTAATTTTTGAAGAAGAATTTTATGATCGTTTCAGAAGAGAAGATACGCAAGGACATTATTTTGCCAGATGATAATATTGAAGTTCAAGGCGCACGCGTACATAATTTGAAGAACATTGATATTAAGATCCCCAAAAATAAATTGGTTGTTATTACAGGTATCAGCGGCAGCGGAAAATCATCCCTGGCATTTGATACTATTTATGCAGAAGGCCAGCGTCGCTACATGGAAAGTTTCGGCGCTTATGCACGCCAGTTCATCGGAGATATGGAACGACCCGATGTTGATAAGATCACCGGATTAAGCCCGGTCATTTCTATTGAACAAAAAACGACCAATAAAAACCCGCGGAGTACAGTGGGAACGGTTACTGAAGTGTACGATTTTTTGCGATTGCTTTATGCGAGAATCGGCGAAGCATATTCGTACAACACCGGAAAAAAAATGGTGAAATTCAGTGAAGAAGAAATAGTGGAAAATGTTTTTGCAAAATTCAAAAGCAAAAAGATCACATTACTCGCTCCTGTTGTTCGCGGAAGAAAAGGACATTATCGCGAATTGTTTGAAGACATTCGGAAAAAAGGATTTTTGAAAGTGAGGGTGGATGGAGAAATAAAGGATATCACTGCTAAAATGCAGGTCGATCGTTATAAAATCCATGATATAGAAATTGTGATTGACAGGCTTGCTGTAACAACTGATATGAAGGTGCGGCTGAGCCAAAGCGTTCAGAAATCATTGCAGGTCGGAAAGGAGTTAATGTTTATTTTGGTTAATGATGATGATAAAATAATTCAATACAGTAAACAATTGATGTGCGAAGACACCGGCATTAGTTATGAAGAACCTTCGCCAAATAGTTTTTCATTCAACTCACCGTACGGCGCCTGTCCGACCTGCAAGGGATTGGGGGATGTTTACACCATAAGCATGGATTCTGTTTTACCCGATAAAACGAAAAGCGTTAACGCCGGCGGTATCGTGCCATTGGGTGAAGAACGCGATGCTAGCGTGTTTCAGCAAGTAGTTCGATTTTCCAAAAAACATAAGATCAGCTTGGATAGACCATTAAAAGATCTTCCTCAAGCCCAACTCGATTTGCTTTTATATGGAGATGGAAATGCAAATAAAAGTTTTGACGTTGATGCAAATGATGAAACGATTCCGGAGACCTACACGGGAAATTATGAAGGAATAATTCCGATGTTGAAGCGATGGTTTTATTCAACATACAGCACAGAAACACTGAGGGCCTGGGTTGAAAAATATATGGAATTAAAAAAATGTGAAGTATGCGGTGGCGCAAGATTAAAAATAGAAAGTTTGTGGTTTAAGATTGATGAAAAAAATATTTCGCAGATAAGCGAAATGAATCTGAACAAATTAATGTTGTGGTTCCAAGGAATTGAAAAAAGAATAAATAATAAGCAAAATATTATTGCCAAGGACATACTGAAAGAAATTCGTGAGCGATTGCAATTTTTATTAGATGTCGGACTGACTTATCTTACTTTAAACCGACCTTCCAGAACGCTGAGCGGCGGCGAGTCTCAGCGAATCAGGCTGGCAACGCAAATTGGCTCACAGCTGCAGGGGATAACGTATATATTAGATGAACCGAGTATCGGCTTACATCAACGTGATAATCATCGCTTGATTGATGCCTTAAAGAATCTGCGCGATATTGGCAACAGCATCCTTGTAGTTGAACACGATAAAGATATTATGCTTGCAGCCGATTATTTGATTGATATCGGTCCACGCGCAGGTCATCACGGCGGAAAAATCGTTGCCCAGGGAATTCCAAAGGATTTATTAAAATTAGATACACTCACCTCATCTTATCTTAATCATCATAAAAAGATTGCGGTACCGGCAGAAAGAAGAAAAGGGAATGGGAAATTTTTGGAACTAAAAGGAGCGAAGGGAAACAATCTTAAGAACGTCGACGCAAAATTTCCGTTAGGAAAATTTATTGTGGTAACCGGAGTTAGTGGAAGTGGAAAATCAACGCTTATCAATGAAACGCTTTACCCAATTCTCAGCAAGCATGCCTATAATTCAAAGTCAAATCCGCTGGAGTATAAGTCAATAAAGGGCTTGGAAAATCTTGATAAAGTGATTGAAATAGATCAGTCGCCGATTGGGAGAACGCCGAGAAGTAACCCGGCGACCTACTGTGGGTTTTTTACCGATATCAGAACATTGTTTGCATCTGTGCCTGAAGCAAAAATTCGCGGGTATAATGCCGGACGTTTTTCTTTTAATGTAAAAAGCGGGCGTTGTGAAGTTTGCGAAGGCGGTGGAATGCGCGTGATCGAAATGAATTTTTTACCAGATGTTTATGTGCACTGTGAAAAATGTAATGGTAAAAGATACAATCGGGAAACCTTAGAAATTCGTTACAAAGGAAAATCAATTAGTGATGTGTTGGATATGACGGTTGACGAAGCAGTTGAATTTTTTCAAAATGTTCCATTCATCTATCGTAAAATAAAGGTATTGCACGAAGTGGGATTGGGGTATATTACACTTGGGCAATCTGCCGTAACGCTCAGTGGTGGCGAAGCACAACGCGTTAAATTGGGAACGGAACTTTCGAAAAAAGATACCGGGAAAACCTTTTATATCCTCGATGAACCAACAACAGGCTTGCATTTTGAAGATATCCAGCATTTACTTGATGTGCTTAATAAATTAGTTGACAGAGGAAATACAGTTCTGGTGATAGAACATAATCTTGATGTAATAAAAGTCGCTGATTATATTATCGATCTGGGGCCGGAAGGCGGTGATGGTGGTGGAAAGATTTTGTTTGAAGGAACTCCGGAAGAATTAATAAAAAATAAAGAAAGTTTTACTGCAAAATTTTTAAAAGAAGAACTGAAGTAAAAGAATTTTATGGAAAGAGTAATTGTTGATATGGACGAAGTAATTGCTGATCCGATGAATGAAATGATTGATTGGTACAGGAAAGAATATAAACAGGATGTGGATTGGGAAAAAATGCTTGTGGGCTCGTGGTTGAAAGGATTTCCGGATGAGCATCAACAATTGATTTTGGAAAGATTATTGGCGCCGGGATTTTTCAGAAATTTGCCGGTAATGCCTGACAGTGTTGATGTGCTAAAAGAAATGAACCAGCGCTATGAGGTGTTCATTGTTTCTGCTGCGACGGAATTTCCAAATTCATTAAAAGATAAAATGGAATGGCTTCTTGAACATTTCCCTTTTTTTACGTGGAAGCAAATTGCATTGTGTGGAGATAAAAGACTGGTGTACGGGGATTTTATGATTGATGATCATTTGAAAAATCTGAAATATTTTAACGGGAAAAAATATTTATTTACCGCGGCGCATAACCTGACGATCACCGGATACGATCGTATCAATAACTGGAAAGAGGCTGCGGGAATTTTTTTAAAATAATAAGCATCAATAATACAAATAGCCTGCAATTACTCATCGCAGGCTACTGAAGATATTGGATAGGATCCAAATTTTTGAAAATTCCAATAAGCGAATGCGGAGAGTGATTAATAAAATCATTTTTTAAGGGTACCAAAAATAGGGAACGGATCAGGTTACAATTAACCTTTGTTTTCGGATATCAGATTTTACCAATTTCCCCGCTGCTTATTGGTTTTAAGTTATAGCACTGCAAAGAACTTTTCTATTTGATGATCATACTGCCGTTCTCAATCTTTTCGTCGTCACACAATATTTCAAAATAATAATTCCCCTTCTGCATATTGGTGAACTGAATTCCCTGGCGATTGACAATATTATTTTCTGCAACCAAATTTCCCTCCACATCAAACATATAAAAGCGATACACTTTTTTTTGCTTGAGCTTTGTTGAAAAAAATAATGTCTGTTTTCCAGAAGGTGAATAAAACTTAAAATTCTTGTTGTCCAGGGATTTTTTTATAACGATAGTATCGTTACGCAGTAATAAATGATTTGATCGGTCAGGTGCTGCTGCTTTTATGTTCGCTGATGCTAATGCAGGCGATAATATAATTATAGCAAGCAGGCATAAAATGAAAAAGCAGTTTTGTGTTTTCTTTTGTATAGTTTTCTTCATCGGGTATATTGATTTACTGAATCAATACAAAAAAAGGGTACGGATCAACTAAATATCTTAAGATTCTTTTCTTAGAATCGTAATATCGGGCAACGTGTTGAATTTCTCCATTCTCTTCCATTACCAGCACCTAATCTTATCGCAAGTTTAAAACCTGCAGTAAAATATGCATCATTCTGGGTTGGATCGCCTCTCTTATTTCCAGGATTATATCCGCTTCCACTTACTCCCTGCAATGGGCTTTTATTTGCCATTGCTGTTGCAATTGCAGCTTGTGCAGGTGACAAATATTTTGAAAATAAACTTGGATCCACAAAAGTTGTACTCACATCATCCAAATAATCTGTAAACGTTTTACGATGTACAATTTCGAATGAAAGATTCACATTTTCGTTGAAGAAATATTTTACACCAATGCCCATCGGAATATTTATTTGGGTAAGTGAGTATTCTTTTCTGTCCGGATATTCTGCGAAGCCTTCACCTTCTGTATGCAGCGGTCTCAGATCAACCCATGTCGTTTGATGACTGGCAGGATCTGTATAACTTCCTTGTGGATTAAAATGAAAAACACCAATTCCGATTAAGCCATAAGGTCTTAATCTTCCTTGTACATCTGTAGGTTCATTTTCAAAAAAAACGGTTGGATAAATTTCAGTTGCTACAAATGCTTCCGCTATTTTAGAACGGAAATCAAGATTTCTATCTTTACGAGAGACTTCATCACCACCTTTAGCGGTAATAAGGGCGTCATTACCAGAAACACCGCCGTAGTTGAATGCAAATCTGAAACCTAACCATTCTGCGGGATAAACTGCAACAAAAGCACCAACAGATAATTTCGTGGTGTTCATATTATAGTCTTTCAGAAATGTAGTTCCCTTGCCAACATGGCCGCCAAGATCTCCTAAAAATCCCATCGGACCAACGGTTACGCCGGCTTCTACATAAGTACCTGCAGATAATTGACTGAAGGAAGAATAACTGAGTGCGAGTGTAAAGGTTAACAGCAGGGCACATTTACACACAAGTCCGTGTAAACTTTTTTCCATGAATATTAGATTTTAGTTTTCTATGGTTTGGATTCCAACTTCAAAATACTCAAAAGCTGGGTATCATACAAGAAACGCAGAAAATACTTTTTTTGTGTGTAGATGAACAGAAATTTTTTTATTATTTTTTTCCCAAATGAGGAATTGCTAAGAAACTGATAGTAACATTTCAATGTGTGGAATATTGTCCTCAATATATATATCACTTGTTTGAATAAAACCAAATGACTCGTAAAATTTTTTTAAGTGAAATTGAGCACCGATTCTTACCGGAATTCTGCCAAATCCATTATACAACACCCTTAAGCTTTGTTGAACAAGCTCTCTGCCAATACCTGCGCCTCTTGCATTTGGTGAAGTTACGATACGGCCTATAGAAGAATCACTATAGGAAATTTCCGGTGGAAGAATTCTTGAGTAAGCAAGTAATTTATTTTCCTGCCAACCCATTACATGATAACAATATTGATCTTTATTATCCGCATCCTGAAATACACAATTTTGTTCTACAACAAAAACTTCATTGCGCAATTGCAGGATAGCATATAATTCATGCGAAGTAAGTTCATCAAATTTTTTACAAATCCATTCCATTTAGATTGAAACTTTTAGTTTAAGGTTTCGGGTTGGTGCGTCATGATACATTGGAACCACAAACTCAACATTGTAATCTATCAATATCCATATTTTTCTTTCCATAGATTTTTTAAGAATTTCCTCAATTCTTCTTCTCTTGCATTTTTTCCCGGATCATAAAATTTTTTCCCTGAAATTTCCTTCGGCAAATATTCCTGGCTTGAAAAATTGTTATCGAAGCTATGGCTGTACTGGTAATCTTTGCCATAATCCAGATCCTTCATCAATTTGGTCGGCGCATTGCGGATATGAAGCGGAACAGGAAGATCGCCGAACTGCGAAACTGCACTCATGGCACTTGCAATGGCAACAGTTGCAGCATTGCTTTTTGGTGATGAAGCAAGGTAGGTCGCACATTGGGACAATATAAGCATTGACTCAGGATAGCCGATTTTATTTACAGCTTCAAATGTTGCGTTGGCAAGAACCAGTGCGTTTGGATTTGCATTGCCAATATCTTCGCTGGCGAGTATTACCATTCTTCTGGCGATGAATTTTACGTCTTCTCCGCCTTCAATCATTCTTGCCAGCCAATAAACAGCAGCATTGGGATCGCTGCCGCGCATTGATTTTATAAACGCTGAGATGATATCATAATGTTGCTCACCTTTTTTATCATAAAGCGCAATTCTTTTTTGAGCAACATCCATCACCAGATCATCGGTTATTATTATGGAATTGTCATGAGCAGCATCGACAACCAACTCAAGTAAATTGAGTAATTTTCTTGCATCCCCACCTGAGATATTAATCAATGCAGCGGTTTCTTTCAATTCGATTTTTTTCCTTTTTAATTCGTAATCGTTATCAATAGCAGTTCGTAAAAGTTGAACAAGGTCTTTTTCATCAAGTGGCTTTAATACATATACCTGGCAGCGACTCAACAACGCACTGTTGACTTCAAAAGAAGGATTTTCGGTTGTTGCACCAATCAATCTGATAATTCCTTTTTCTACTGCACCCAGCAAAGCATCTTGCTGTCCTTTATTGAAACGATGGATTTCATCAATAAATAGAATAGCTCCTGGTTTCTGTTTAGATTCTTCAATGACTTCGCGCACTTCTTTTACTCCTGATGAAATTGCACTCAACGTGTAAAAAGGAACTTGTAATGTGTGTGCAATAATATTAGCAATCGTGGTTTTGCCGGAGCCTGGCGGCCCCCACAATATAATAGACGGGATCTTGCCCTGCTCAATTGCTGCACGCAAAATGCTACCTTTACCCGTGAGATGTTTTTGACCGACGAGTTGATCAAGTGTTTGCGGACGAAGTCGCTCTGCTAATGGAGATGTCATAACAAAATCAATAACAATAATACAACAACTTACCTGTTTTAGAGTTTTATTTCAAAGCAGGAATTCTATGTTTTTAAAAGGTGCTTACCAAAAGATGAAAAGATTTCTTCCCGGATTTCTCCTTTCTACCTGTATTTGTATCAATGCAACTGCTCAGCATTATTCGGCTGTTGAAAATTATGCGTTGAACAGACCTGGAGTTGTAATGATAAAAACGGTCTTCTCTGCCAATGTATATGTTAAAGATATGCATGTGGCGAACCGGGAATTCAATAAGCTTCTGGATTCGATTCAACGTGTTGATACAAGCGGCGCGGCATTCACATCTGAACAAAAACTGGATATTGTTCTCAGGGAAATGAACAATCATCCATCTAAATTTTTTAAACCGACTCTTGATTATATTAAACAACCCGAGGAGATAACAGCTACAGGAACGGGGTTTTTTATCACCGGTGATGGTTACGTGGCAACGAATTGCCATCTTATTGAGAGCAATAACACATTTATTCGTCGTCAATTTATATTGACTGCATTTCAGCAAATTACGGATGCTAATATTCAGGCGCTTGAAAATTCCTGGGCAGCGAAATTTTCTGAACAACAACGCAGTTCCTTGTATAATACCTTTGCGTCTGTGTATTCTCGATTATTTGCGATGGAATTGTTTGACCTTAAAAAAAATGTGTTCATCGTCTATCGCTCTGATAATAATGGTAGGAATGATTCCACGGTAAGAAGACCCGCAACCGTAATCGTAAAAGGCTCACCGATGCCCGGAAAAGATGTTGCGATTCTTAAAATTGAAGGTGACACAAGCTTGCCAACGCTTAAAATTGATGGGGGTGAATTGCCAAAAGTAGGAGAGCAATTGTTGGTATATGGATATCCGGGTCCTGTAACAAATAATGATTTTGTTTCTGTAGAATCAGCGATAGAACCAACTCTCACAACAGGAATTGTCAGTGCAATAAAAAAATCAGTTAATGGTTGGCCCGTAATACAAATGGATGCAAATATTAATCATGGAAGCAGCGGCGGGCCGGTTTGTAATGAAGAAGGTGACGTGGTTGGTCTTACTACTTTTGGTAGTCTTGAAAACTCAGGAGCCCTTGCTGCCGGACTTAATTTTTCAATTCCCGTTTCCATATTAAATGAATTCATTGATTCAGCGGGCATTCAGCCTAATATAAGTAAAGCCACCAAACTTTTTTCTGAAGCACTTGGTTATTTTGGCAAGCAATATTACCGAAAAGCTTTGAACAGCTTTGAAGAAGCAAAAAAGCTAAATCCACATTATCCCACCATTGATAATTATATCGCGGATTGTAATAAGCGAATCGAAAAAAATGAAGATGTTGAATCGCGCAAGGCAAAGAGCATTCTGATAAGCATTGGTATATTTTGCTTTTTGCTGATCATTTTTATTTCATTCAGAAAAAAGAAATAAATAAAAAATTTATTGGGGATTATTATTGTTTTGCGTGAAAATAGTGTACCATTTCAGTAATCTGAAATTCAACAAAACATTCATAATGATACTCGCCGTAAATAGCAAAATAAAAATGGCGGTTAAGTGAATGGCGCTGATAAAATCCGATTCTTTTATTTGGGAAGGAATTTTAACCTGTTTTAGTAAATCTTTTGTATGCTGCAACATATAGATCGCATTGGTAAAAAGCATGAATGCAAAAAAAAGGGAAACATAACCCATCATTCTTATGCCCACGGGTGTTTGCCTACTTAATGGAATCGCAGAATTTAAAATGCTTTTTCTTAATTGTAACGAGGCATAACTGTGTAAAACAATGCACCCGACCAATACAAATGATATTAACACGGCAAGCGGTGGCAATGCAATGATGAAAAACAATGAACATAGAGCTAAAAAACCTCCGATAACAAGATTAACCCAGGATAAAATATTGGAAACTGTAATTGCTCTTTTCATTATTGATACATTTTTTTATTGCACGGTTAACTGGATCGAAAGTTCTTTCAATTGTTTTTCATCAATGGTTGATGGCGCATCAAGCATCATATCTCTTCCTGCGTTATTTTTTGGAAAGGCAATGAAATCGCGGATACCCTCACTACCACCGATAATTGCGCAAAGCCTGTCGAAACCAAATGCAATTCCACCATGCGGCGGCGCGCCATATTCAAATGCCCCAAGCAAAAATCCGAATTTATGTAATGCTTCATCTTTGCTCATGCCAAGCGCTGTGAACATTTTCTCCTGAAGTTCCCTTTGGAAGATTCTTATTGAACCACCGCCAACTTCATTTCCGTTCAACACCATATCATAAGCATTTGCTTTGATGTTCGCATAGGGATGTTTTAAATAATCTGCAGGATTTTCAATCACCGGATTATTATTGATCATGGTTCCAATATCACTTGGCTTTGGCGCGGTGAACGGATGATGACGGGCAACCCAGCGATTATCTTCTTCACTGTATTCAAACAAGGGGAAATCTAAAACCCATAATAATTTAAATTCATTATTTTTTCTGAAGCCTAATCGTTGACCCAGTTCCAATCGGAGTTCGCTTATTGCTTTTCGCGTTCTTTCCTCTGTACCTGCTAAAATCAGAATTAAATCGCCGGCTCTTGCTTTGGCAAAAGAAGCGATTGATTTTAATTTTTCTGCACTATAGAATTTATCAATGCTGCTTTTAAAAGTTTCATCAGCATTGCATCGTATATTTACCATCCCCTGCATACCAATCTGCGGGCGTTTTACCCATTCAGTAAGCTCGTCAATTTGTTTGCGTGTATATTCACTGCAACCTGGAACAGCAATGGCAACAACAGTTTCAGCATTATCAAATACCCCAAAACCAGCACCATGGATAAGCTCTCCGGTTGCAATAATTTCTCCGTCCTTTTTGAACGCCGATTTCAAATTGGCAATTTTCATTTCAAACCTGATGTCGGGCTTATCATTTCCATAATTCCACATGGCATCTTCCCAGGTCATACGCTCAAGGGTTTCTGAATAATCAATTCCTTTCACTTGTTTGAATATATATTTTATCAAACCTTCAAACATATTCAAAATATCTTCCTGCTCAACAAAACTCATTTCGCAATCGATCTGCGTAAATTCAGGTTGCCTGTCTGCACGTAAATCTTCATCACGAAAACATTTGACGATCTGGTAATAACGATCATATCCGCTCACCATTAATAATTGCTTGAAAGTTTGCGGGCTTTGAGGCAATGCATAAAATTGTCCGGCGTTCATTCTTGAAGGAACAACAAAATCTCTAGCGCCTTCAGGTGTCGACTTGATTAAGAATGGCGTTTCAATATCCATGAAATTATTTTCATGCAAATAATTCCTGGCAGCACGATTAACTGCATATCGCAATTCAATATTTTTCTTCACTTCATGTCTGCGCAGATCAAGATAACGAAATTTCATGCGCAGATCATCACCACCGTCGGTATCATCCTGAATGGTGAATGGGGGAGTCACTGATCTATTAAGAACAGAAAATGAACTGACTTTTATTTCGATATCCCCTGTTGGAAGATTCGCATTTTTGCTGCTTCTTTCTGAAACAGTTCCATTTACCTGCAAAACAAATTCTCTGCCCAATGCATTTTCATTTAATTGGTCATTCAGCTCTTCACCAAATAATAATTGCGTAATGCCATAACGGTCGCGCAGATCGATAAATGTGATGCTTCCGAATTTTCTTACTGTTTGCACCCAGCCGGCAAGCATAACTTCTATGCCGATATTTGTGCTTCTTAACTCGCCACAGGTATGTGTTCTGTACATATTCTATTGATTTATAACACGCGCGGCAAATGTACATTAAAACGATGCACATTTTTTGCTTAAAAACTTTCATTTTTAAAGATTTCTTTCTACTTTGTTATCCCATCTATTATTCATTTCCTCTGAATTAAACTATCCATACCTTTTTTGCTCTTAGCAACTAAGAAATAATGGTTCCATCCAAGCCAATGTAAGACCCAATCTTACAGATTGTTCAACCTCAATTACAAAAGAAAATGGACCTTATGGAAATCATCATTATTGCTTCATTTGTGTTGGGAATCCTTATTCTCCACAAGCCGGTTGCTTTCCTTTTTAACAAAATTTATATAAAGCAACAGTTTCGAAAATTTCTTTCCAGCGAAACATTCTACCATTCCGTTGTTTCAAGTCATGTTAAGTACTATAACAGGCTTGGCTTGGAGGATCAGCGTAAGTTTTTATTCAGAACATTTTTATTTAAAAAGGCAAAACGCTTTCATTATATAGAGGTACAGGAAAGCGCAGAAATGCCCATCCTTGTAAGCGCTGTTGCCGTTCAGCTTACCTTCGGTCTGGAAAAATTCATGCTCAATTATTTTTCAGATATTTTCATTTTGCGCGATGATTATCATTACGGATTCTATTCACGCCCTTTTATGGGTCACGTTGATCAATCCGGAATTTATTTATCGTGGGACAATTTTATTAAGGGTTTGTCTGGACAAATGCCTGATTGTAATATTGGTTTGCACGAAATGGGACATGCCTTAGCATACGTAAATTTTATTACTGCAACAGAAGAAGATAAAAATTTTATAAAAGAGTTTCCAAAATTTTCAAAAGTTGCAAAACCGATCTTTTCCGGGATGCAACTTGGGAATAAAAATCTATTGGGCGATTATGCTGCGACAAATTACCATGAATTTTGGGCAGTTGCAGTTGAAATGTTTTTTGAAAGCCCGGTTCGCTTCAAACATGAATTGCCAGAATTATATCAATCAATGACGCGTGTCTTGAATCAGGATCCATTGAGTGCCTTAAAAGGGAAATTGACAATAATTAGACGATCTGCAGAAAGGGAAACGGAAGGAAATAATTCAAAGAAAAAGGCGATAATATAGATTCATATTTACATTTCTAGCTTCTGAGTAGAATTTTATTGAAGCGTTGTACATTCCCTTCTGGTAGGATGATGGAATTATTAATCATATTTTCCACAAGTTGTTTTGCAAAGTAAGGAGCCAACGAACAACCTTTTGTTCCCATTCCATTTAATATGCCAATGTTCTGGTGAGCAGGATGAAAACCCACAAATGGCCTGCGTTCCAGCGTTGCCGGGCGAACCGAGGCAACATGATCGACAATATTAAACGGCATTTTCAGCCACTGATGCAAAACAGATTCGGTTTGCATGCGAAAATTTTCAGAGTGCTGCTCATCTTTAAAATCCCACTCATACGATGAACCGATCCAGAATAAATTTTTCTTTAGCGGAACAATATTGATTCCTTTTTTAAAAATATGCGAAGAAGGGAATTCTTTTATTTCAACGATCAATGCTTCCCCTTTATTTGGAGCAAAAGGAAGATTTTTAAAATAAGGATTATCCACTCCGTTTATTCCGTCACAAAAAATAATCTTATCCGAGCTGATATTCTTATATTGAATTTTATTTTCAATTGTATGCAATTCATTAATATCAAATTTCTCTTCCATCAATTGACCATCCGCAATTAATTTTTCTCTAAAAGAAGAAAGCAATCCATTAATATCAACCAGAAAGATTGGCGCAATTTCTCCGAAACCAAATTCATAATTGAAGTTTTCTCTCCATTCATTTTCACTAGCCGGAAGATCCAAATAATCAGCATCTTCATTAAAGCGATCAATAAACGCATTGCGCATTTGCGGAGTCGGAAAAAAATCAATTATCTTTCTTTCCGTCATGCATTCCATATTTAGTTCATCACCGATCTGTTGATAGGCATTTTTTGAAAACGTCATCAGCTCATCGATCATCCAGGTTTTTACCATTCTTCTTCCGGTAACCGGGTTAATCATGCCCGCGGCTGCTTTCGATGCCGTATTTGGCCGGGATTCATCAATAAGGATAAATGATAACGACTTTTTTTGAAGATAATAAGACAAGAAAGTTCCGGATATTCCTTGTCCGATAATAATAACATCAATTTGCATCTTGCAAGTTAATACCAATTTTATTTCTCCAGATTACATGAGCCTGCATTCATTTCTTCTGCGATGATCTGTATAATGCGTTGGACACATTATTCAACCGAAACTCTTATGCCTTCGCTGTGGCTGGAAAACTCCGGTGCATACATCGATTCAATGGAAGTAATTCCGTTGCTAAAATTGCCGGTTGCCGTAATGAATAATGGATATTCAAAAACGTAAGTACCTTTTGGTAACCAGCTAAAAAAGAAATTGGTACTTGCATCTTTTGTACTTTCATAATAACCCAGCCCATCCTGCCATTTATATTCACTCAATACATTTACCGGCTCCATGCAAGCGGCGCGCATATCTTTCATGTGCACATATTCCATAGCGCGATCAACCCGCAATTCGATCCTTACCTTTATTTTATCACCGATCTTTAATGTTGCATTTTCAAGAACAGGTTCAAGAACCGGACCCCTGTCGGTATTTCTTTCAATGAATAATTTTTTTGTTAGACGTAGTGGTGTTGATGATGAACTTATTTTATCGAGATCTTCAAAATATTGCCAATACACGGCACCCCATGATGATGAACTGTTTGGTTGATTTTTTTGTTTGGGAATGGTTATACTGATATTCCCCATTTCTGGTTTTACAAAATTACCATCAATTATCTTTTTAAAATAACCTGTTCCCGCTTCTGTATCGTTATTGGCAGAAGATATGGCATTATTCCCTAAGCGAATTTGAACGTTTTTATCTTCAGCAAGCCAATTTGTTCCTTGTAATAATAAAGCATAACACGCATCGGCTGTAGCTTTGGTGGTTTCCCAGTTCTGTGTTTGCTTTTGTTTGAGCAACCATGTCTTCATATCACTGACCGATATATTATCATTGTTGATTTCGGAAAAGGCCTCTATCAATAATGATTGCGTTTCAACAGGGGATTGGTACCAATAATATCCCGCAGCAATATCTTTCCAATACATCCCCATCTCTTCATTGTACAGTGCATTTTGTTTTAATGAAGCAAGAATATCTTTCGCTGTTTTTACATCACCTGTCCTGAATAATGATAAAGCGATCATCGCCTGCATGTATTTATTTTGGTGCAACCAGAATTGTTGCGATTGTTTTCTGTAATAATTCATTGCTTTAAATGTTTCTCCCGGAATCGAATATTCGGGGAAAAAACTGCGCATATATAAATACTGGATTTGCGTGTAACCAAGATGATCTTCGTTAAGATTGGATTTATATTTTATCAGATCATCATAATCTTCCTTTATTTTTTTATCCAGAGAAGAAATTGCATTAGTCTGCATTTCTTTTATTTTCTCATTTGCATTTGTAGGTATTGCATTTAATTTTTTTAGGTGGCCTATACCTGTTACAATATATTGGGAAATATACCTGTCCGAATTTCCGCCTTTGAACCACGCGAAACTTCCATCTTCAAGCTGCATATCTTTTAACTTATTTATTGCAGATGCTAATTCGCTGTTCATTTTAAGCATGTCAAATAATAACGCAATATTTTTTTTCTGCTGTGATTCGCTTTTCGCTTGTAAAACCCATGGCGTTTCTTCCAGCAAAACAGATTTTAATTCCTGATTTTTTTGCAGGTTAGAAAGAAGCGCTGAACTGTCCGCGGTCTTCCATTTCTCAAAAATTTCTTTGATGCGAGGAGAGTTGGTCATGATTTTTGAGGCAAGTGAATTCGCATAAAAACGATTGAAGGTTTGTTCGGCGCATTCATAAGGGAATTCCATTAAATAAGGCAATGCCTGAACGGCGTACCATGCAGGATTTGTAGTGAATTCGACTGTTAGTGCATGATTCGTCAGTGTTTCGCTTTTGCCGCTTTGCAACAATTTTTCAAATTTAAAGTCTTTCGTTCCTTCAGTACGCATATTTATCGGCATCGTTTCCGTGACCAATATCCGGTTACTCAACACCGGTAGCGCAGCTTCTTCGCCATCGCTGATATCTTTATATCTCGCTATAATACGGTAAGCAATTGGTTTATTAAATTGATAGGGAACATCAATCGAAAAATTTACAGGGACGCTTTGTTTGGCCTCAGCAGTAAAATATTGATTGGCTTCCCGATTAATGAATAATCCGTCAACAGGTTCGTTTGTTGTTGCGTCGAAAAGCTGCAGCTCAGCCTGTCCGGTCATTTCAGAGTCTGTAAGATTAACGATCTTTGCGCTCATTTCAATCTTGTCTCCCTCGCGTAAAAATCTTGGAAGGTTTGGTTGAACCATCAATTGCTTTTGAGTAACGATATTTTTTTCAGAATATCCGAATGAAAGATCTTTTGTGTGCGCAAATAACATCCATTTCCATTGTGTTAATGCTTCGGGGATGGTAAAAGAAAATTCAATATTTCCCTCTGCATCTGTTTTCAAATCGGGAAAAAAGAAAGCAGTCTCGTTAAAATTTTTGCGGACTTGAATAGTTGGTGGCCCTTTTTTGATTTCATTGTCTGTTCCTTCTTCGACTTGATCGAGCTTACGGGAAGTATCGGTCATCATTACCTTTGGTTCCCTCTGAATTCCTAGACCAGTTGCCGCAACTTCGTTAGGATCGTTGCGGTTAGCCATAATGGTTACGCCTGATGCTTTTGCTTCTAACACTTGTGGTGACGCCATCCCCCGTAATCGTAATAATCCATTATTATTAAAGCCAAAAAGGGCATCATAGTTTTTGGTGAAATAATGGTATGCATTATCATTCCAATCTCTTTCCTGCGAAAGGATTTGTAAGAAATTATTTCCCGGGTTCCAGCTGTTCTCAAAATTGTAGTTCACATAAATATCGGGCTTGCTCCAATTTTGTGGTTTAATTTGGTCAAGAGAGGCATCATACATACTGGTCAATATCTCTGCGGCTACTTTTTCTTTTTTATTGCCTTCAATTTTCACTTTCCATTTTTCTTCACTGCCAGGTAATGTTTTATCGCGATAAGTTTCGTAACTAATACTGAGTTCTTTATTTGTCCAGGGAACATCAATTTTACTATTATCAAAATAAAAACGGTTGTTCTTTACAAAAACATAACTGATTCCAATGCCTCCGCGATCGGTTTCGGTTACCGGAATGGAGAAAGATTTTTTTTCATCACTCAACAAAAAGAATTTATAATGATTAGCGGTATCTTCAACCCCGGAGGTTGGAGTTCCGGCTTCGGACTTTTTCTCAATCACAAAGACATTATTTGCGGAGGAACCAATATTCATTATCGCATTATTTCCCGGCATCACCATTTGGTAATTATTGAAAACCCAATTGTATTGCGGGTTTGCCGGCTCCAGGGTCTTGGAATCATAAAGCTGAATGTATTGTATGTTCTTTACCGCCTCTCCATATTTGTCTTTTGCATTTGCTTCAATTAGATACCATCCATTGGCCAAAGGAGCGTGGTGAATGACGAATACAGCGTTTTGCCTTGTAGAATCTGATTGTTCAAAAACCTTATCCGTTTTCTCCCAGGTTTGTTTTATTGTTTCGTTGCTAAATTCATCATTGGGGAAATATTTCAGGTATTCTTCCTTACTCATTACAAATTGATCGGGCTGTTGCCAGTAGCGTTCGCGGATCAATCTATCTGGAGATTTTAGTTTATAGATCGCAACATCGACTGCTGTTGGTTCAAATTCACCGGAAAGATTCTCTGTTTTGATATAGATATTTTTCAAACTGTCAGACGGAATATTATCTCCCAATGGCAAACTGATTGAAAGATTTAAAGCTTTATAACCAACCGAAACCTGTGTCAGCCCACTTCTTGTTTCCCCATTAATATCGGTTACGTCCGCAGAAATGGAATATTCAAACAAAGGCTCTAATTCTTTTTTAATTGTGTTATCGGGAATCGCAGCAAAAGTGATGAAGAAATTTCCTTCTCTATTCGTTTTAACTTCTCCATGTGCAATTTCCTTGGACTGGCTTCGCGGATTTCCCCAGCGCCAATAAAGCCAACTATATGGATATCGCGATTGCCGCACCACCCTGTATTTTACATTTGCGCCATCAATATTATTTCCTGCATAGGCTTTTGCAGAGCCTGTTATTTTAATGGTGTCATTCATGCGATATGAACCTTTTATTTTTTCATAATCAACGTAAAATTTTGGGCGCTTGTATTCCTCAACAGCAATCATTTGTTCATTACCGGTAGAATCATCAGTGATCTTAAATTCGCCATTTAATAAATTCTCCGGTAATTTAAATTTGCCATTATAGGAACCAAAATCGTTCGTAGTCACAAATACAGAATCAACTTTGCTTTCATTCGCATCGTACAAAATGATTTTCGTTTTAAACTGAGTAAGAATCTTCGATTGTTTCGTGTTGAAATCTTTAGTGATTACAATGCCTTTGAAATATACTGTTTGCCCGGGGCGATAAATTGAACGATCGGTAAAGAAAAAAGTTCTGAGGTTATCTTTCTCATATTCTGATCTGATTGTGGCGTCATTATCCGCCTCGTCATTTCTATAATTGTATGAATTAATTTGATCATCATCAAGAAACAGATGATCATTGAACGATGTGAATTCAATGCTGAAGATACTGTTGTTATTGGTTTTTGGAGGGTTGACCTTGAAATAACCGTTCTTATCTGTAACAATATTTTCTCCTTTGCGTTCAAGATACCTTTTTTGTGAGTTGTTGTAATATTGGTACCAGAATTGTACATCCGTTCTTGGCAGAGGTTGGCCCGTTTCACGATTCAACACAAAATAATCGAGACCATTACTGATGTATGCAATATTAGAAACATAAAAATATTGCACCGACATAATATTTTTCTGCATAGTAAAATTCTCGTCAACGCTGGCAACCAAAGCATATTCGCCAAAGGGTAATGAATCAATTTTTACTTCAGCTCTATGCAATTGATAATCGCCGGTTTCAGGGAATTGTTGCGAGAAGGATCTTAATGATTTTTGTTCAATGATTTTTTTCCAATAGTCATCGATCCATTTATTGTCTCCCAGCTTTTCTTTTAATGCCCGATCAATTTTAAGAATGCGGAAATAAAGTTGCGGACAATTCCTGTAGCTTACTAAAACACGAAATGGTTTATCCGGGACATTGACTTTTTCTGTCTGCAAATTCAATTCCTTTCGTAAGATATCACCCAAGAGGTTTTGACAGTTTATACTGCCTCCTGAACTGTCTTTTCGCTGAATTACATTTTCACAAATTATTTTTGCTTTCCGGTATGCATAACGGGTAATGGTGTCAGCTAGTGGATTATATTCACTTGCTTTATTCGCATATTCAAGAGCTTGTAAATACCAGGCCTCGCTGGCCGCTTTTTCTTGAGCATACCTGTTGGTGATATTTTCCAGCGATTTCAGGTATAGCTCGTCTTTATGTTCCATTATACCATATTGGTTGGCAAACTGAATTCGCTCAATGTCAACATCAATCAAAGCATCCGGATTTGCATCATTATTATGGAATAGAATCAGTTCCTGAAATAACTGCAGCGCTTTAAAATGAAAAGAACTTGAATCACTGGATCTAAAATGATAATAAGCAAAAACATTTTTATCAGCAAACACTTCCGGATTATTTATTTCAAATGCATAAGCTGGTTTATTAATATCCATTTCGTCCGTTTTAAAATAATCCAATGCGCGGTGAGCGAGCAGGTCAAAAAGCGTCGGCCGCAGATAGCGCACATTTCCCTTGACAATAATTGCATCAAAAGATTCAAGTTTGGTTTGCTCTAAAATTCTATTCTTGGTAATGGAAGCAAGATATAATTCGCTTATTTTATTATGAAAATCATCAATGCTCCACGTGGTCAGATCATCGTTTTTAAAATTGAGGGTTGCTGTCCGATTGTAAATTTTCCACCGGTATTGTTGAAAATATTTCCAATAAGTTTCTGCAAGAATACTTTCCAGTATTGATTTCACCGGCTGATTGGCTGTACTTATTTCTTTACCCAGGTCGGTAATATTGACTTTTTCGGCTTCATCCAATTTCGTTTCCTGCAGATTCATTTTGTATAATAATGCTTTTAGGAGTTGCGCATCGTCCTTTTCTTTCTTCGCATACACATAAAGGTTACTGACTTCCTGTAATGCAGATTGAGTGAGCCCTTTTTTTGTAATGAGCGAGTCGATTTTCTTCCACTTTGCATCATAGTTCATTTGCGGATTTTGCGCCGGGAGAAGAAAAGAGCAGGTTATTAATGCCGTTGCGAGAGCCAAGATTTTCCAGATCATAGAATGAATCTTTTTTAAAGTTACTTTTTTTATAGGTCTCTTAATTGAGATGCAGCCAAAGGTAATAATGCATAATTTCTTTTAACATTATTATAATCACTGGTGTTTAAACGTTCTTTCTTCAAAGCCATCTTATTAATGTGTTTGAAATTTCCTAACAAGTAAAAACAAAAATTATGAAATCAAAATTTACACTTTTATTAGCTGCGGGTTTATTCTTCGCAGTTGCTTCACAAGCTCAAACGCTAAATTCAAGGCATGATTTGGCCGATGTGAGATATGATAAAAAAGAAATGTATGCCGACAAACGAAATATCCGTCATGATGAAGTGTTTGGTAATCATCGCGAGGTCAGGCATGATCGCAGGGATTTACGCAAAGATCGCCGTGATCTCAGGTTCGATCGCAGACATTTGCGTCATCAAAAATTTCACAAATATTAACATTAAGATTTTCTGATTCCTTTGATTCGACAAAAGAAAAAACCCGGACGATGGTGTCCGGGTTTTCTATTTTAATATCTTACGAAAATCGTTTTATTGGTTTTTTATGAATCGCGCCACCTGAGCCGTTTCTTTATTCACAACAAAATAGAATCCTTTAGCCAAAATAGAAACATCAACAACCTGCGATTGCGCTGCATAGATTTGTTTAACAGTTGCACCCGCAGCATCGAGTATCATAATATTTGCCGGCGCAGCCAATTGGATATTGATTGAAGAATGAGCGAGCGTTGGAAATACGGCAAACTTTACATCATTATTATTGGATACAAATACAATGTTTGAATATTTATTATCGGAACCAGGATCGATCATCAGCAAACGATAAAAATTATTTCCTTTGTCAGGATGAGGATCATCGAAATTATAATTGAAAGTACCTTCAACTTCATTTGCTTCGACAGTTCCGATGGATGAAAAATTATTCCCATCGGTGCTGTGCTGAACATCAAAACTTCCCGGATAAGGATCATTCTTATAAGCCGTCCAGGTTAAATGGACAATATCATTTGCCAACACTGCAGAAAAGTTAGTGAGGAATATGGGTAGTGTGGCACAACTCTGCCAACTGGGATCTGTACTTTCCACTGCACTGGTTGCTCCAAGTACTCCATTATTTCCATTTCCGGAAGCATCAGTAATTGTTTGCCCGCTACCATCATCGAAATGATAAAGATCTGTTGTATTAACATCCGGGGTGAAAGCACTTGACGGAGGAGTGAAGTTTGATAAGTAGCGTGCATCATCAGAAATTCGGAATTCATCCATGTAACCTGAAAAAGTAGGTTCAGAGGCAAACTCTGATTTTCCAAGCCAATCATCAGTTGTGCCGGAACCCCCACCAAGAGCAGATGGAGTGTTGCTTAATGTTGTTGAGCCGATGGCATGACCATCGAGGTATAGGGTTGCAGTTCCACCCGATGAAACAATGGCAATATCATGCCAGGTATTAATGGTAACTTTTGCACCGGTGATTATATCATCTTCTGTTCCCCCCACATTCAAAGAAAAAACTGGCGAATTATTTCCCGAAAAAAGCGCGAGTGTCATAAAATCACTGCTGCTGTTCCCGAAACTGAAAATACTTTCGGACTGAAGAAAGCTTAGGTTGCTTGTTGGATAGATCCATGCTTCGATGGTGAAATCTGCCGTCAATGATGAAGCCAGATTTTGAGGGAGGGTAGCAAACTGCTGCTGACCCCTGTTAAATTTTAATGCATCGGTAAAACATTGCGATCGGCTCGCGAGTGAAAGCACTAAAAAAATAAATAAGGAATATAATTTTCTTAAGGTAAAAATGTGCATCAGAGGTTAAGTTATATTCAAAATAGTAATAAAAATTACGCTCGACCATTTTCAGGAAGGATAAGCAAATAGTTGGATACGGTAAAAAAGCTTGCTACAGAAGTTGATAAGGCAGGTCAGGTATAATACAATAATATACATTGACGTGATAGAACAAGTAAGAGAAATGTCAACATGATGTGGAAAACCACAAAAACGGTTTTCTCACGTTGAAGCGTAAGTAAAATGCAGTATTAATTTGTATAAGTAAACCGTTATGACAAATGCGAAAATATCATTTCAACACCTTTGCCATCGTAGCGCCGATGTCTGCAGGACTTTGCACAACATGAATCCCGCACTCAGCCATAATTTTCATTTTAGCAGCTGCGGTATCATCAGCTCCGCCGATTATTGCACCTGCATGTCCCATGCGTCTTCCGGGGGGTGCGGTTTGCCCGGCAATAAAACCGACAACAGGTTTTTTACCATTTGCTTTTATCCATCTGGCGGCTTCAGCTTCCATACTACCGCCGATTTCACCGATCATTACGATACCCTCGGTCTCGGGATCATTCATTAATAATTCAACAGCTTCCTTTGTTGGGGTGCCGATTATGGGATCTCCACCAATGCCCACTGCTGTTGAAATTCCGAGACCCGCTTTAGCAACCTGGTCGCTCGCTTCGTAAGTAAGTGTTCCTGATTTTGATACAATGCCTACTTTACCTTTTTTAAAAACGAACCCGGGCATAATCCCCACTTTACATTCATCTGCGGTTATCACCCCAGGGCAATTCGGCCCTATTAATCGTGTGCGCGTCCCCGTTAGATAGTTCTTTACTTTCACCATATCCTGAACTGGAATTCCTTCGGTGATGCACACCACTAATTCAACTCCTGATTCTGCTGCTTCCATGATTGCATCCGCAGCAAAAGCCGGTGGAACAAAAATGATAGAAACATTTGCGCCGGTTGTTTTTACTGCATCGGCAACCGTATTAAAAACGGGTCGGTCCAAATGCGCGCTGCCACCTTTTCCCGGGGTAACGCCACCAACTACTTTAGTTCCATATTCGATCATCTGCGTTGCGTGAAAAGTTCCTTCCGTTCCGGTAAACCCCTGCACAATAATTTTGGAATTTTTATTTACTAAAATGCTCATGTAATAAAATTAAGTGCAACAAAAATAGGGGAAAATCAGTTTCGAGTTACGATTTCCTGTTTTGCTCACAAGTAATCGCTTTTTTGCTGCCGGCATTTGATTTTTAATTAGCATCCTTGTATCACAGATTTATACTGAATTAAAACTACCCGACACTTGGAACAAATTTTGGGTAATTGCGTACATTTAGCAGGCGGCGCTAAATTTAAGGACAATTTTATGCGACTTATAACCACAACATTAATCTCTTTATTTTTCTTAGCAAATATTTCAGCACAGACAACAGACAGCAGTTTGAAAATTTCTCATTTAAGTGGCGACTTCTATATTTTCAGAACATTTAATTTATATAAAGGCTCAAGGATATCGGCGAACGCCATGTATTTGGTTACCGCTAATGGTGTTGTTTTGTTTGACACACCCTGGGACACAGCGCAATTTCAACCATTGCTCGATAGTATAAAAATCAGGCACCATAAAAATGTAATACTATGCATTGCAACACATTTTCACGCCGACAGAACCGCCGGACTTGAATATTATCGGCAACAAGGTATTAAGACCTTTACGACAAGACAAACTGATGAACTTAGTAAAAAAAACGGCATGAAGAGGGCTGAATTCTTGATTGAAAATGACACTATTTTCACCATCGGGCAATATTCGTTTCAGACCTATTTCCCAGGACCAGGTCATACCGCAGACAATATTGTTATTTGGTTTGATAAGGAGAAAATTCTTTATGGGGGTTGTTTGATAAAAAGTGCGGACGCTGATGACTTGGGCTATCTCGGAGATGGTAATGAAAAACGGTATGCTTCAACGATTGAAAAAATTCAAAGAAAGTTCAAAAACCCTAAATACATCATTCCTGGGCATGATGACTGGAGCAGTACAAGATCTTTGGAACATACTTTAATCATGGCAAAACAACTCGAAAGGAAAAATCAATAAAAAGGATCTGAAGTATTGACCCTTTTGGCAAAAACTATTAACGACGAACTCAAACCTATTTAAGCAGTTCATCCATATCCCTATCATTATCAATTTTCCCTTTTGCTTCCAGCATGCGCATGTCTTTTGCATCGCGCAGAAACTCTGAGGCAAAAATGAAATCGTTCAGACGTTTGTTCTTGCTAAAAATAATTTCTTTTCTGCTCCCTTCCCATTCTTTCAATCCCTGGTACATGTAAATAATGTGGTCACCGGTTTCCATCACGCTATTCATATCGTGAGTGTTTACAATCGTTGTAATGTTGTACTCGATGGTGATTTCCTGGATCAACTTGTCAATGAGCAATGATGTTTGCGGATCAAGACCTGAATTGGGTTCATCACAAAATAAATATTTTGGATTAAGAACGATGGCGCGCGCAATACCCACTCTTTTTTTCATGCCGCCACTTAGCTCCGCAGGAAATTTTTTATTAACGCCATTTAGATTAACCCGATCAAGAACTTCATTAACGCGTCTTAATTTTTCTGCATAAGTGTCATGGGTGAACATGTTCAGCGGAAACATCACATTTTTTTCAACATGCATACTATCGAACAATGCGGAACCCTGGAACAACATTCCGATTTGCTGACGCAATTCTTTTCGATGCTCGGTGTTCATATGTCCAAATTCCTTTCCATTATACAAAATCTCTCCGCTGTCTGGGACGAGCAATCCAACCATACATTTCATCAATACTGTTTTTCCACTTCCGCTTGTGCCGATGATAAGATTGCATTTGCCAGATTGCATCACTGCGCTGACTCCATCAATAACTATTTTGTCGCCGAAACTTTTTTTGATATTTTTTATTTCGATCATAGTCTACGCTCCAGGTGAATTCAATAACAATTGTGCTAATAAATAATCTGCGAATAAAATCATTATACAACTTACTACAACTGATTTTGTACTCGCTCTTCCGATTTCCAACGCACCTCCTTTTACATAATAACCATAATAAGCCGGGATGCTTGAAATGATAAATGCAAAAGTGTAGGCTTTTATCAATGCAAAAAAAACATTGTAGGGCTGGAAATATTGAAGCAGCCCCCTGTCGAAAATCTGCGCTGAGAGTATGCCAGTTACTGTGCCTGCGAATTTTCCACCCCAAATACCAAGTACACCGGAAATGACAACCAGCATCGGGATTACCACCAATGCGGCAACGATTTTGGGCATCACGAGGTAAGTTTTTGTATTGATACCCATGATCTCCAGTGCGTCAATTTGTTCGCTAACACGCATATTGCCCAACTCACTGGCAATTTTGCTGCCAACAACTCCGGCAAGAACAATACAAACCAATGTGGGCGCGAACTCCAGGATCACTGTGTCTCGAACGATTTGCGCAATGGTGGCTTTGGGAATGAACGGACTTACTAACTGGTATGCTGTCTGCAAGGTAGAAACAGCACCCATGAAAACAGAAATGATCGCAACAATTCCTAGAGAACCGATACCAAGTTCCGAGCATTGGTGCATGAATTCTTTCCAATACATCCTGCCGTTTTCCGGTTTGGAAAACATGCCTTTCAACATTAACAGGTAACGACCGAATTCAGTAAAAAATGTCATCGCTGTTTAGATAATGATTGGTGTTAAATCAAATGAATATTACAAGAATTCCTGTAATCCGACTTTAATTCATATGATAAATATTAATTCAGTCAGCCGAAATAATATCAAGCATTGAATCAGCAATGAAAATACAATTTTCTTTTTTGCCGATTGAGAAAACTATATGAGAGTGCAAGGATTGAATATTATTTTTAAAGGTCATTTCAGGTGACCGCGTAAAAACCAGGCCATTTTTTCATGCTTTTCCATTAGCCCGGTCATAAAATCGCTGGTGCCCGCATCCTGAAGATCGCTTGCAATATGATTGATGTTTTCGCGTAATTTGATAATGATGCTTTCGTGGTCGCTGAGCAATTCTTTGATAAATCCTTCACTTGAATTATTATTCTTTAATTGTTCTGTCAGGCGCGTGAGCGACAAAAAGGTTTTTAAGGTTGCGGGCGTGTAATGTCCCAGCGTGCGAATTCTTTCTGCCACCTCATCAATAAATTCGTCGAGTTCACCGAACTGTTTTTCAAAAAAGGTGTGCTTGGCATAAAAATCAATGCCTTCAACATTCCAATGTGCATTGCGTGTTTTGGTATAAAGAACATATTCATCTGCTAGCAACACAAATAAGATTTCAGCAACCGCCAATGAATTTTTTTTGGAAATGCCAATGTTCGCGTTCATAATTTTTATTTTTAGTGATTTTTAATTATTGTTAACCTCAGTCTTTGCGGGTTTTTTTAAACGCTTCCACCAATGTGATTTATTAATCGCTTCTTCTCCTGAATTCTTACATTTTATTTGCGCATCAATGACGGCAACCAGACACATATTGTATATGCTGCGCACCGAACTTCCTAATTGCAATACATGCACCGGTTTTTTTAACCCCAATAATATGGGTCCGATCGCATCTGCGCCCCCTACTTCTTTTAATAGATTGTAAGCGATGTTGCCTGCAGCAAGATTCGGGAATATCAATGTATTCACTTCCTCATCAATCAATGAACTGAAGGGATAATTCTCTTTGAGGATATCATTGCTAAATGCCATACTGGCCTGCATTTCGCCATCAACGATCAAAGAAGGATCTTTTTGTTTTACCAATTTTGTTGCCTGTGCTACCAGTCTTGCTTCTGCAGAATCACTTGTTCCGAAATTAGAATAACTCAGCATCGCAATTCTTGGTTTCAAATTAAAATTGCGGACTTCTTTTGCTGTCATCAAAGTAATGTCTGCCAATTCTTCAGCGGTCGGGTTAAAATTCACTGTGGTATCTGCTAAAAAAAGCGGACCACGCTTGGTAAGCATGAGATACATACCGGCGATCTTTTTAACACCTTCTTCTGTCCCGATTATTTGAATAGCCGGACGAATAGTATCGGGATAATTTTTTGTCAGACCGGAGATCATGGCATCAGCTTCGCCATTTTCCACCATCATGCATCCAAAATGATTTCTATCGCGCATTACTTTGAGCGATTCATATTTGTTAAAACCGCGACGTTGTCTTTTCTTGAAGAATATCTCCGCAAAAATTTTTCTTTTTTCATCCTGCTCATCGCTTCGTGGATCAATGATCGGTAATTCCTCTATATCAATATTATTGGCGGCTGCGATGCTTTTTATCTTGGTCTCATTGCCCAATAAAATCGGATAAGCGATTCCTTCGTCATAAACGATCTGTGCGGTCTTTAATATTTTTAAATTATCCGCTTCAGCGAAAACAATTCTCTTCGGTTCGCGTCTCGCCTTATTACCGACAACACGAATCAGCTGATTATCCAATCCTAACCTTTTATTCAGCTCTATTGAATAGGCATCCCAGTTAGTAATGATGTGCTGGGCAACACCACTTTCAATTGCAGCTTTAGCAACTGCCGGCGCGACGGTTGACAATAATCGCGGATCAAGCGGTTTTGGAATAATATAATTAGGTCCGAATGAAATATTTTTTTCATTGTAAGCCATGTTCACCATATCCGGCACAGCTGTTTTGGCGAGTTCAGCCAAAGCCTTTACTGCAGCCAGTTTCATGGCTTCATTGATCTGCGTTGCGCGAACGTCAAGTGCACCACGAAAAATGAACGGGAAGCCAAGAACATTGTTAACCTGGTTTGGATAATCGCTTCTTCCTGTTGCCATGATAACATCCTTGCGGGCATTCGTTGCAGCTTCATAACTTATTTCCGGATCCGGATTAGCCATCGCAAAAACAATTGGATGCTTGGCCATTGCTTTCACCATTTCTTCTGTAACGGTGTTGCCTACACTAAGTCCAATAAATACATCTGCATCTTTCATTGCATCCAATAATGTCAGTGTGGTGATCTTTGAGGTTGCAAATTTTTTCTTTTCTTCATCAAGGTCCTGTCTTTCTGCGTGCAACGCACCTTTTCGATCGAACAAAATAAAATGCTCATGCTTCGCACCAAGTGCAACATAAAGTTTGCAACAGGCCATGGCTGCGGCCCCTGCGCCATTCACTACAAATTTTACTTTGTCAATCTTTTTCTTTTGTATTTCCAATGCATTCAGTAATGCTGCAGAACTGATGATCGCTGTTCCGTGCTGATCATCGTGCATTACCGGAATCTTCATTTGTTCTTTCAGCTTCTGTTCAATATAAAAACATTCAGGTGCTTTGATGTCTTCTAAATTGATTCCACCAAAAGTCGGCTCAAGGGATTTAACTATCTGCACAAATTTTTCCGGATCTTTTTCATTTATCTCAATGTCGAATACATCAATGTCTGCAAATATTTTAAATAAGACCCCTTTCCCTTCCATCACCGGTTTGCCAGCCTCCGGGCCAATATCGCCCAAACCCAACACGGCAGTTCCATTACTGATGACGGCAACCAAATTTCCCTTCGCCGTATACTTATAAACGTTCTCCACATTATCGCGGATTTCTTTGCAAGGCTCTGCCACCCCTGGTGAATATGCCAGGGACAGATCACGTTGTGTTTTTGCTTCTTTTGTTGGAACCACTTCAATTTTTCCAGGTCTTCCTTTGGAGTGATATTCAAGAGCCTGTTCCTTCCTCAACTGCTTTTTTTGCATATAAGAATTTTATGTAACCATCTTCCGCAACTTTACTCGGCATCGTTGCGTCGTGCACTGAGCAGATAATCTACTATTCAGCAAATGGGCAGCAAAAATACGAAATAAAAAATGATGGCATTTTCAGATGCTTTGTCGTTCATTACCCCGGTTTTCTCTCCGACTGTGATTTAATAAAGGCAATTATTAAAAATAATATTCCTCCTCCAATGGTCAACCGGCTTATTATCGGGCTTATTGCTTTCATATTCCATTCAGCCGGCCATTTTATTACTCCGGCATTGCTTAAGTGCGCAAGCAGCGGATCAAGCATAATGAAAATAATGCCAAGGCTGAACCAAAATCTTGCACTGATCTTTTTCAATTTCATAATTTACTTTTTACTGATGATTTTCCATCACTGACAACTCAATATGGGAAGGCGATTCCACGCTTCGATAAATTGTTTGTGTTGCTTTTTGAAAATCTTCCCCGGCCGCTTCAAAAATATTGGGAACAAATTTCTGCGGATTACGATCAATAAGGGGAAACCAGGTGCTCTGTACCTGCACCATTATTTTATGTCCTTTTTTGAAAACATGATTGAGGCTGTGCAGATCAATCGTATATTCTTCCACTTTATTTGGTGTAATAGCTTCCGGTATCTCAAAACTTTTTCTGAATCTTCCCCGAAAGACATCGTTGGCAACCATGAATTCATAGCCAGCCATTTTCGGTTCTTTCGGATATTTTTCAGGATATACATCTATCAGTTTCACGATCCAGTCTGCATCGCTGCCTGTCGTTGCCGCAAATAATTTGGCAAAAATATTTCCGGTAACCGTAATGTCATCTGTTAAATTTTCTGTCTCCCAGCTAAACACATCCGGTCGATTTTGAACGAAACGCTGATCTTCTGTGAGCCATGTGTACCATCGGGAACCCGGGCCATAAGTTTCTTCAATGGGTCTTGTACGATAAGGAACCGGGTGGGCAGGATCTGATATATAACTATCATGTGTATCCGTAGTTTCAGACAATGGTTTTTCAAAGGATAATTTTCCGTTTGCCTGGAAATACAGATTTTTTTTCACTGCTTCTTTTGGTGGCCAGCTGTTGTAGGTTTTCCAGGTATTACTTCCTGTTTGAAAAGTGATCGCTTCTGCAAAATTTCCATCACCCTTTCCCTTCAAATAGTAAGCGAACCACCGCGCCTGTATATTCTTCCTGAAAAATTCTCCGGTTGCAGAATCAAAACTGATATTACCTAACTTACTTGCCGGGCCAAAAGCCCACCCCCCGTGATTCCACGGACCAATCACGATATAATTTTTATGGTGTGTGTCCTTCTTTTCCCATTGCTCATAGGCTTTTTGCGGGCCATAAAAATCTTCCTGATCCCACCAGCCGGCAACATTCATAATATTAACACGAGGAGAATCCAGGCGATAGGGAGTTGACTGTTTTTTCCAGAAATCATCGTAATTCGGATGTTTTGTAAAATCATTCCAGGAAGGAAGTTTCTCAAAAAAATATTTTTTATTCACATTTGATAAGGGCCCGAGCTTCAGATACCATTCATATGTATCATAATTATCAAAAGGAAAAAGTGAATCTGTTTTCGTTGCCTCCTCCATAAATGCATATTCAAATCCATAGCTTAAACGGAATGCGCCATTATGATGAAAATCATCTCCCAAAAACATATCAGAAGGTGTTGCCTGTTCCGAAATGGCGACCAGCGCAGGATGCGGATCAATAGCGCCCATTACGGTTGTCCATCCATCGTAAGAAATTCCAAACATGCCGGCCTTGCCGTTATTGTTTGAAACACTTTTCAGTAACCAGTCAAATGTATCGTAGGTGTCGGTGCTTTCATCAATTGCTTTGGGATCTTTTTTATTGCGATTGAATCGCTGCATTTCAAATTTGCCTTCAGACAAATAACGGCCACGAATATCCTGAAAAACAAAAATATATCCTTCATCAGCCATATCCTTTATGTAGGGAAATTTTTCAGGACTTGGGTATTGTGTTACTCCGTAAGGTGTGCGCTCTAATAAAAATGGCAAAGCCTCAGTTTGATTTTTTGGAATGAAAATAACAGTATGTAGTTTGATGCCGTCACGCATCGGTATCATCACTTCCCGGCGATCATATTTATCATTATCGGATTGCGCGATATTTTTTTCAGCTAAGCAGAACGAAAAAAATAAAATGAAAACGGCAGCAGCAATTCGTTTCATAAAAAAGATTGAACAATCAAGATACTTAAAAGACAGAAACCTTCTGGTGAAAATCTTTATATATTATCTATAGAGCTGGCAAGCCAAGCCATTATTCCCATGCCAATTTCGATGGCAGACTCATCAATATTAAATGTAGGAGTGTGAACACCGGAAGTGATTCCCTTCTCTTTATTCATTACACCAAGACGAAAGAAGCATCCGGGAATTTTTTGCGTGTAAAATCCAAAGTCTTCAGCCCCCATGCGCATTTCGGTTTGCTCAATATTATCTTTACCTGCGAAAATGATGGCCTGCTCAGCAGCGAGTGAATGTAATTTTTCATCATTTTGAACGACAGGATAGCCAACATCAATATGAAGATCAATTTCTGCGCCCATACTTTCAACCAATCCGGTTGCTTCTTTTCGAATCAATTCATGGGCTTTGAATCGCCACTCTTCATCCATCGCCCGGAAAGTGCCCATCAGCTTCAC
Organism: Chitinophagales bacterium; assembly: GCA_021323755.1. Taxonomy (GTDB): domain Bacteria; phylum Bacteroidota; class Bacteroidia; order Chitinophagales; family Chitinophagaceae; genus Puia. The sequence continues at coordinate 227,842 of JAJPKJ010000012.1, forward strand.
CTCACTGGGAATGACATTTGTTGTGTAACCACCCTGAAAAGATGAAATGGTTAAGACTGATGGCGAAAATGGATTTCTATTTCTGCTGATAATTTGTTGTAATGCCACGACCAAATGTGAAGCAATTAAAATAGTATCTGCCGTTGTATGCGGCGAGGCAGCATGCCCACCCTTGCTCCTGACTGTTATGAAAATCTCATCTGCGCTGGCCATTACCACTCCGTTTCGAAAACTGAGTTTGCCCGTTTGCAACCCAGGATGTACATGCAAAGCTACAATTGCGGACGGTTTTGGATCTTCGAGCACGCCTGCTTTTATTAATAAGCTGGCGCCCCCGGGATTTCTTTCTTCGCCAGGCTGAAAGATCAGTTTTATTGTTCCTTCAAATTCATTTTTTAATTCGTTTAATATTTTTGATGCGCCAAGCAAAACGGAGGTGTGCACATCATGTCCGCATGCATGCATCACGCCTTCGTTTTGCGATTTATAGGGAACGATATTCTCCTCTTTGATCGGCAAAGCATCCATATCTGCACGCAAAGCAATAATCTTTTTGGATGGATTTTTACCTTCTATTAATCCGATAACCCCGGTTGTCGCCTTTATTTCAAACGGAATTCCGAATTCGGTTAATTTTTGCTGGATCAAATTTGAAGTTTCAAATTCTTTATAACTTAATTCAGGATGTGAGTGTAAGTGATGACGAATTTCTATAAATTCCGAAGCATATTTATTGGCGAGTTGTTTGATTCTTTCTTTCAATGATGAATTAGTCATGTTTACGAAAAATTTTCAATACGCGAACTAAAGTTAAATTTTATTACAGGAATACAAAATCGATATTCATTCCTTCACGTACTTCGTTTCAATTCGTGGTTCCATCCGGTTTTAGTTCAATGATATCATGAATAATATAAACACCTGTTGGATACAATTTGATGAGTTTATCAAAATACGGCTGCGCCTCTTCCTGAGTCCTAAAATTGCCCAGTTTCAATTTATAATTTGGCGCCTGATACATAATGTATGGCTGAAGCTCGGGATATTGCGAATAGACGGTCGATTTTACAGCAAACACTTTGTTTCTGTCGTTTGAAGTAATGACCTGTATGCGAAAGCCAGGGATATTACGGCGGCTGTCTTTTGTCGTTTCTTCATTAATCTGAATCTGTTTACTGATTAAGGAATCCACGCGCGCATCTTTATGCACGACTACTGAACCTGAATTTGTTTGCGCGTATAATTTGTTTGAAAGAATTAGCGCGATGATAATAACCTCTTTCATTTTAATAATTTACTTTTTCATTAACGGGTTGGCTTGAAACTATTGCCACACTTGCGCTGCAGCCCAGCCTGCTTGCGCCTGCATCAATTAATTGTTTGGCGAATTCATAAGTCTTGATGCCTCCGGATGCTTTTATTTTCACTGAATCTGGTAAATTTTTTTTCATTAATACCACGGCTTCAATGGATGCGCCTTTTTCAGCATAGCCGGTGGATGTTTTTAAAAAATCTGCACCTGCTGTTCCATATAAGGCGCAACATTTAACAATTTCTTCATCTGTCAGGATGCCGCTTTCAATGATAATTTTTATGATCTTTTTTTTGTGATGAATCATCGGAATAATGGTACTGATCTCACTGGCGAGGTATTGCCAATCGCTATTCTTTAATGCGGCAATATTAATGACCATATCCAATTCATCAGCCCCATCAATCATGGCCAAAATTATTTCAGCGACTTTTGCTTCAATGGCCGAATATCCAAACGGGAAACCGATCACTGTAGCCGTTTTCACGTTTGAGGCAGCTGTTAATCTTTTTGCTTCTTTTACAAAGACCGGTGGTATGCACACAGCTGCAAATTGATACTGTTTTGCTTCTTCGCAAACTTTTTTAATATCAGCTATTGTGGTCGTTGGTTTCAAAAAGGTGTGATCAATGTAAGAACAGATATTCATCAAAACGATTTGCCGTTAATAAATTTATATCGCCGAAATTACTTCATTTACTTAAATTCGAAATCCTTTTCCAACAATATAAAACCAAACGCATATGGGAAAACTCCGATTTTACTCTTTGAGTAAATGTCTTTTTTTATTCCTGTTTTTTTTGTTATCAGCTTATTCCTTGGTCGCGCAAACAACTTTTCCTGAGAATGATGTAGCTGATCCGCGCAACAATGTTTTTGCATTCACCAATGCGACTATTGTAAAGGATGCACAAACAACATTAACGAATGCCACACTTGTGATTCGCGAAGGAAAAATAATTGCTGTTGGCAGCAATGTTGAAGTACCGAAAGATGCAGTAATAATAGATTGCAAAGGAAAATTTATCTATCCTTCCTTCATTGACATGTACGCTGATTACGGTATTGCGGTTCCTGAACGCCAGCGCACCGGATTCGATTTCCGTGCTCCCGCACAAATGACTTCAAACACTAAGGGCGCTTTCGATTGGAACCAGGCGATCAAACCTGAAACAGATGCATCAAAAATTTTCACTGTTGATGACAGTAAGGCGAAACCCTTGCGCGACCTCGGTTTTGGCGCTGTACTCACACATCAGAAAGATGGTATCGCCCGCGGCACCGGTGTTTTTGTTTCGCTCGGAAATGAAAAAGAAAATCTCGTTATCATAAAAGAAAAAGCTTCTGCACATTATTCACTTAGTAAAGGAACTTCAACACAAAGCTATCCAAGTTCGATGATGGGGACAATCGCTTTGCTGCGTCAGAGTTACTTGGATGCACAATGGTATAAGAGCAAACCTGCAAAAGAAGGGCTGAACCTAAGTTTGCAGGCATGGAACGATAATCAGAATTTGCCGCAGATCTTTGAGGCAAATGATAAATGGAATGATCTGCGAGCGGATAGAATTGGGGATGAGTTTGGTGTGCAATACATTATTAAAGGAGGTGGAAACGAATATCAACGCATTGATGATATTGCTGCAACAAAAGCTGCATTTATTTTATCACTCAATTATCCGCAAGCAATGGATGTTGAAGATCCAAACGATGCCCGTTTTATTTCGCTTGCAGATATGAAACATTGGGAACTTGCTCCATCAAATCCGGCCGCCTTTGAAAAAGCGAATATCACGTTTTGCTTAACGACAGCTGATTTGCGTGACGTAAAACTATTCACAGCCAATCTCCGAAAAGCATTTGATTTTGGATTAAGTGAAACAAAAGCGCTGGAAGCATTGACAAAGATTCCAGCTACAATACTAAACGTGTATGATAAGGTCGGAAGCCTTGATGCAGGTAAACTTGCCAATTTTTTGATTACATCAGGACCCATTTTCAACGAAAAAACGACGATCATCCAAAACTGGATCCAGGGGAAAAAATACGGGGTAAAGGAAGAGGAGTGGAATGATATCAAGGGCACCTACAACTTGACGATCACTTCAGCCAATGGGTCACTCAATTACGTTCTTGATGTGAAAAATAATAACAGTGCGAATGTAATTGCGAAGGATACATTGACAACAAAATTCAATTTTGATGGAAAGCTGATCAAACTAAGTTTCTCTTCTGCAAGCAATAACAGAAGACAACAATCGCACGACACCACAGCCCAGAGTGCTATGCAGCAGCGCGGCAGGTTTAACGCCGGAAGAGGCAGCGCAACATTTTTATTAAGCGGCGTTGCCAACGGTGAAGTATGGAATGGAAATGGAGAGGACAGCGCTGGCAATAGATTTACCTGGACCGCAAATTTTGTAAAAACAGCGCCGACCGCAACAGATAGCACACGGAGAAAATTCCCACCCCGCGTTGGAAAAGTTGCTTATCCTTTTGATGGATACGGATGGGATGAATTGCCGAAGCCGGAAAATATTCTTATTAAAAATACAACGGTGTGGACCAGTGAAACTGAAGCTAGGTTGGATAATACCGATGTGTTGGTGAAGAATGGAAAGATAGCACAGATCGGAAAAAATCTATCTGATGCTTCTGCAAAAGTCATTGATGGATCCGGAAAATATCTTACCGCCGGAATTATCGATGAGCACTCTCACATTGCCGCATCTTCTATCAATGAGGGTGCCCATTCAGTAACTTCTGAAGTGAGGATCGGTGACAACCTCAATCCAGAGGATATAAGTATTTACCGCGAACTTTCTGGAGGCGTAACTTCTGCTCACATCCTTCATGGATCTGCAAACAGTATCGGCGGGCAAACACAATTGATAAAATTGCGCTGGGGCCTTGACGATGATGGATTGAAATTTAAGAACTGGGATCCTTTCATCAAATTCGCGTTGGGCGAAAATGTAAAGCACACCACTTCACAAAACAATATCCGCTTTCCCGATACACGCATGGGTGTTGAAGAAGTGATGATGGATGCATTTACGCGTGCGCGGGATTATGAAAACGAAATGAAAGCAGCAGATGCCAACAACAAAAAGAAAGGGGTGACTCCGATGGTTGTACGTAGAAATCTTCAGCTCGACGCGCTTGTTGAAATTTTAAATAAGAAAAGATTTATTACCTGTCACTCTTATGTGCAAAGCGAAATAACCGCACTTATGCGTGTTGCAGAAAAATTTGGATTTAGGGTGAATACGTTTACACATATACTTGAAGGGTATAAGGTCGCCGATAAGATGAAAGCGCATGGAGCTAATGCTTCTACATTCAGCGATTGGTGGGCTTATAAAACGGAAGTGCAGGATGCGATCGCTTATAACGCGACGATCATGCAGAAAGAAGGATTAAATGTTTGTATTAATTCTGATGACGCTGAAATGGCGCGCAGATTAAATCAGGAAGCAGCGAAGAGTGTGAAATACGGAGGGATGAGTGAAGATGAAGCATGGAAAATGGTTACTATTAATCCCGCAAAAGCATTACATGTGAGCGACAGGACAGGAAGTATCAAAGTGGGCAAGGACGCTGATCTTGTGTTGTGGAGCGATAATCCGTTAAGCATCTATGCAAGACCATTAACTGATATTATTGACGGAACAATTTATTATGATGTGGAGCGCGACCTGATGTTGCGAAAACATATTTCTCAGGAACGCAACCGTTTAATTCAAAAATTGCTTGCAGAAAAAAAATCGGGTGCACCTACACTACCGGGCACACCAAGTTTTGAAGTATTATTAAGTTGCGGTGATCATGCACATCATGATGGATTGATAACCATTGACGAAAATGAAGCTGATGGCGATGTAGAAATAAATTCAAATAAATAATTATGAAAAATAAAATTATAACATTGATACTTACGCTGATTGTTGCAACAGCATTTGGACAAGACGACGTGTATCCTGCAAAACCATTCAGCGGACGATTATTCATTATTAACGGGAATGTACATGTTGGAAATGGACAAGTCATCGAAAATGCCACAATAGAAATAAATAATGGAAAGATCATTCAGGTCGCTCAAAATATTGCCATTCCCCAAGGGGATGTAAGAGTGGTTGATGCGAAAGGGAAACAGGTATATCCCGGGTTGATACTTTCTGTTACAGACTTGGGTTTGAAAGAAATTGCGGAAAGTGTTCGTGGTTCAAATGACTTCCGTGAATTAGGCGATCTCAATCCGAGCATCCGTTCAATTGTTGCTTATAATACCGATTCAAAGATCATCGGCACATTACGGGCAAACGGAATTCTGCTCGCCGGCGTAACACCGGATGGCGGCACAATCAGCGGATCCTCCTCGGTAGTACAGCTTGATGCGTGGAATTGGGAAGATGCTGCATACAAAATGGATAATGCCATTCATCTGAATATGCCAACATTCATCATCAGACCGAGAAGATTTGGCGGAGGTGGCGGAAGATTGCAACAGGAAGAAGCTGATCCAACAAAACAGGCGCTCGATAAAATAAATGAAATAAAAAATTTTTTTCGCCAGGCAAAAGCATATTCACAGGAAGCTATCCACACCGAAACAAATTTAAAATTCGAAGCGGTAAAAGGATTGTTTGATAAAAAGCAAAAATTATTTGTTCATGCTGACCAGGTAAAACAAATGCTCATCGCTATTGATTTTGCAAAAGAATTCGGTTTTGATGTCGTGGTTGTCGGTGGCAGCGAAAGTTTTTTAATTGCAGATCTCTTAAAACAAAATAATATTGCCGTCATCTTGCATGAAGAACATTCATTGCCAGCGATGGAAGACGATGATGTAGATCAACCTTATAAGACACCGGCTCAATTGCAAAAGGCAGGCGTGTTGTTTGCGTTGAATGATGAGCACGAAGAAAGTCGTTTCCGCAATCTTATGTTCAACGCCGGAACTGCGGCCGCATATGGATTAACAAAGGAACAGGCATTGCAGGCAATCACGCTCAATGCTGCAAAGATCTTAGGAATTGATGATCGCACAGGTTCTATTGAAACTGGAAAAGACGCAAATATCATCATTAGCGAAGGCGATATTCTTGATATGCGTACAAGTATCCTCGTTCATGCATTTATTCAAGGTCGAGAGGTGAGCTTGGAAAATAAACAAACGCAATTATATCATCGATACATGACCAAATATGGATTGAAATAAAAGAAAAGCGAAAGCAAATTGATAACAATAGTTTTATTTTATAATTGCCTTTACACTTCCTAAAAACAAAATGATTTTATAAGTTTGCACAACTCTTAATTAAAGCAGCACTTATGAAAAAATTAATTTTGGCAGGTTCTGCCCTTGTCCTTCTTTTTATTTCATGTAAAAAAGATAGTAGTGGAACAAGCGGCGGCTCAACTGCGCTTTCAGGAACATGGAAATTCACTTCACTTGCATCTCAAACCCAGGCTACCGATGAATACAATATTGGCGGGGATGATTTTAAAGATGTAACAACCAGTAATTACACCTCTGAGAATAATGCCGGAACGATCACTTTTTCAGGTAATACCGCGGCTACTAGTGCGGTTGCTTATGATGTCAATACAACGTTATTTTTATCTAGTTATGAAGATAATGTTCTGGTGGATACATTAAGTTCGCCTTTATCCATTTCTATTCCGTCATCAAGCGGCACTAGCAATTATAAGGTCATCGGAACGGATTCTGTTTTCTTTTCAAATGGATTTGTTACTTCGGCTGATCTTACCAACGGTATGCCTCAAGCGGCAACTCCAATCGGTTATAAATTTCATATTAATGGTAATGTATTAACAATGACCTCGGCAATTGTTAAAGATACGGTTGAAGACCTGGGTGGTGGAACTCTGGCTCAGGTTCATGAGGCTGCTTCTTTAAGCGTGACATTGACAAAACAATAGTTTGGAAATTTTTGTGTTCACTGGATCCCGCAATGGCGGGATTTTTTATTGGTAAATCGCCTCGCTTTTCAATCAAACAAAAACAATTTCAACCTTTAAGTGTTACATTAACCTAATAAAATAAATCAAAGTAAAATTATGAGTAATACAAAAGCATTTGCCGCACAAAGCGCCACCACTCCTTTAGCACCATTTGGATTTGACAGAAGAGAAGTCGGCGCGCATGATGTACAGATCGAGATTTTATATTGTGGGGTTTGCCACTCTGATATTCACCAGGTAAAAAATGAATGGGGCAATTCCATTTTTCCTATGGTGCCGGGACATGAAATTGTTGGCCGCATCATCAAAACAGGAGATCACGTAAAAAAATTTGCAATTGGCGATTTGGCCGGTGTTGGATGTTTCGTTGACAGTTGCCGTGAATGCCCTCAATGCAAAGCCGGACTGGAACAATATTGTGATGTAGGTATGGTTGGAACTTACAATGGATATGAAAAAGATGGTAAGACGGTTACCTATGGAGGGTACTCTACCAATATTGTTGTTGATGAAAATTACGTGCTGAGAGTCTCTGAAAAATTGCCGCTTGATGCTGTTGCTCCTTTACTTTGTGCCGGAATTACCACCTATTCCCCGCTGCGTCATGTTGGCGTCAAAAAAGGACATAAAGTTGCAGTAGTTGGTCTTGGAGGTTTAGGTCATATGGCTGTTAAGTTCGCTGCATCTTTTGGCGCAGAAGTTACCATGCTCAGTTCCTCCCCTTCAAAAGAAGTTGATGCAAAAAAATTAGGCGCACATCATTTCGTACTGACCAGTGATGCAAAACAATTGAGCAAAGTGAAAAATCATTTTGATGTGATTCTGAACACTGTTTCTGCCCCACATGAATATGTTACTTATCTCGACCTGCTTACAACCAACGGAACAATGATCGTTGTCGGCGCTCCGCCAAAACCTTCGGAAGTTCCAGCTTTCAATCTTATTATGAAACGCCGTTCGATAATCGGTTCCCTTATTGGCGGCATTGCCGAAACACAGGAAATGCTCGACTATTGCGCCGAACATAATATCGTTTCTGACGTGGAGGTGATTGACATTTCATATATTAATGAAGCTTATGAGCGCATGTTGAAAAACGATGTAAAATATCGGTTTGTAATTGACATTGCTTCACTGAAAAATTAAAAAATCCATCAATAACAAAAAGTGCAGCAAGGTAAAATGATGGCTGCACTTTTTATTTGGAAAAATATTTTAATCTCTTACTTGTCCGCTCCTGGTCTAATGGCCACTTTTATCTTCCAACTTCATTAAACAATTGCTTCAAATAGCTCCTTACATTAAATTCGTCTTCTTTATTGTATTTGAACTGCAATTCCCTTGAAATTTCATTTGCGAATGCACTGAACAATTCTGTCATCAGAAACAGGGCATTCCAAATATTTTCCCCTTGATGATCAGGATAAGTTAAAAGAATCTTTTCAAACAATTCTTTCGCAAAGTAATTTTTCATGTATTTCCCGCTCTTTCCAAAAGAAACAGAAAAAGCATTTTCAATACCGATCTTCCATTCAATTATTTTAAAAAACATTTTACGAACCGGAACTTCAAACATCTCTTTTGCATATACTATTTCATTCCTGCATAAACCTTTTGCAACATAAGTGCATACCCACCAAAATTCATTGCAACAATCGCTAAATTCCTTTTCTGTTGGTCGTTTTATTAAATAATCTTTCTCACTTGGTGCAGGAAGGTTTAAAAATAAGTTGTCTTTATCAAGCAATACAACGGATAAACTATCTTTTATAAATTCATTTTTAAATTTATCAGACGGGTATAAAGTGAGATCAATTCTATTTCCGTCTTTAAAAAGCATCAGATAAGCAAATGAAGATCCCTGCTTTTTATTATCAATGATCATTTCATCGGGCATTTGCATAATAAGCAAATCGCCAAAAATTCTTATCCAACTGTGATCCGATAAAAAACTTTCTGTTTCACTGACTATATAAACTATATCAAAATCCTGAAATTTATCCCTCGCGATTTTTGCGTTTGCCCGTGAACCATTCAATAATACGGACCTGATCCTGGAATCATTTTCCGCTTTATCCAGGATCATTTTTTTAATTTCTTCATCCCTGTTCATGATGATTATTTTCCGCTGTATTGTTCGTTGATCATCGCAATTATTTGCCGGCTTTGGCTCATTACTTGGTGATAGCGTTCCAGTGCTTCATTTGCAGCCTGTCCTGCGGAAAGATAATTTTGCATTTCCGGAAGAAAAAATAATTCGGCGAGGTTATTCGAACCGTCTTTTCTCCGAACAAATTTCTGGTATAGAAATGGGATCAGGGAATGTTGTTTAGTAAAACTGATCGCGTCATTGGTCATGTTAAGTCCGGTTATTTTGTATTGATACAGATCCAATATCTGGTTCAATAATTCTTTGTTTTCGATCACAAATAACTGACCACTGCTTTTCAGACCTTCAAAGCGGCTGTTATTGCAAATAAAAGTTGTCGTGTTAAAAAGTTTGTTGCTGTATTTATTCAGGCTGTCATTATCAGCAATTTTCCCGTTGATTCCACAGCGATAAAAATAATCCCATCCGCGGAGCAATAATGCATAAGATAAACTGTCATCAGTTTCTTGTTGCAGATCGCTGCCAAGATCGGTTTTCAGGTCAATCAAAAAATTCTTTTCAACCTCACGTTCATGAACGTTCTCGCGCCAGCGCTCCACCATCAATGAAAGAGTAATGGCAAAAACAATTATCGCAATCTCAATTCCAATCTCCACTGCTTTTTCCTTCCATTTCAAATGCGGATTTGTCCAGACAGTATAGACAGCTTTGGTATGTTTCGCAATATCATGTTCAGACATAAAAGAAATTGAAGGGCAAAATAATTCTTTCTTATTGTTTTAAAAAAATTCAATAGACAGAAATATTTATTTACGAACCAACGATATTGCAATGTTCAAGCATACTGGATTTGCGCATTTGTATTAAAAAGATGCCATTAAGCAATAAATTTTATTGTTTCATTTTCAAAACAGCATCCAAAGATCTTTTTCCCGCGCCTTCAATGAGCAGAAAGATACAAACCAATAATTGCGCATAATCCGAGCGTATCTCATGAAGTACCGCCCAGATGCCGATTTTAGGAGGGGCAGGCGGCAGCGGTAATGGACTTGTTCCCAGGTACAAAGATATTTTGGTCGATAGAATGGCAATTATCATTTCAATAATGAACCAAAAAGCAGTAAATCTTGTAAACAATCCAAATAGTAAAAACAGCCCCCCTAAAATCTCTGTAGTAGCTACAAAATTTGCTGTTAACTCAGGCATGGGGAACCCTAATTTCGTAAATCTGCCCAATCCCTGGTTTGTGTAAACAAATTTTAAGATGCCTTCCCAAAAAAATACCCCGCCAGCCATCAAACGAAGAACAAGAATAGTCGACTGCCCGGTAACAGGCGGATTACTGAACCAGTAGAATGCTTTTTTCATTTTCATTTTTTAAACGATGATTAAATAATTTCATCACAAAAGAAAAAAAAGGAAAATCCAACCCAAAACTAATTACATTAACCATGAAAACTTCTTGATTATCGGGTTTTTTGGATAATCAAGTTTTTTTGTAGTTTGATATAAAAGATAAGATTGGCGTCATGCTCCTTAGTATTTTTGAATAGAATTTTTACAATGAAAAAAATTGGGAATAAAATTGGATTACAAATTTTGTGCTGGGCATTGCTGTATTTTTTTTGGGTGTTGGTTTTTCAAAAAAGGGCATTTGCGTTTTCCCGCACAGCTACTGTTGAATTTTGCTATTTGATTTTTGTTGCTGCAAATTATTATTTCAATATTTATTTCACTATTCCAAAATATTTATATCGGAAAAAATATTTTGTTTTCGTTACCAGCATGTTTGCCGGTATTGTATTCACAGCTTTGCTGAGAGTGCCGCTGGCCGCATATCTTAATCAACATTATTTCTTAGTTGGAAAACCGCAACCGGAATTTAGCGCATTGTTCCTGAATTCTTTGCTTAATATTTTTGTTTGGGTGGTTTGTATTGTCGCTGCCAGATTAATGATGGACAGAATGCGCATTCAGCGTCGTGTTGATGAAATGACAAAAGAAAAAGAAAAGGCCGAACTTGATTTTTTAAATGCTCAATTCAATCCTCATTTTTTGTTCAATTCTATTAATCTGATCTACGGTCATATTGATAAACAAAATGCGATTGCAAGAAATATGCTCATCACCTTTTCCGATATGCTCCGTTATCAATTGTATGATTGCAGCAGCAATTCCATCAATATTGAAAAGGAAATGAATTATATAAGAAATTATGTCGCATTGCAAAAAGCAAGAAAAGAAGAAAACCTTGTTGTAAATCTTTGCGTTGAAGAAAACGTAAAAAATTTTATGATCGCGCCTTTGTTGTTTATTGCTTTTATTGAGAATGCATTCAAGTATGTAGGTAATGGCGATGAAAGAGAAAATGCAGTTAAAATTTATTTTCAGAAACAGGATGATGTTTTATTATTCAGATCATGTAATACCAAAGAGGCTAACGCAAATAACAGTATTGAACACAAAGGTATCGGCATTGCCAACGCCAAACGCAGACTGGGATTACTTTATCCGGATAGACATGAACTAACTATTTATGATAATAATGATTTTTACGAAGTGATTTTGAAAATATCGTTAGGTTAAGTTTGGAAATGAATTATTAATGGCACGAATTGCCACCATTACATCATGTATTAAAATTTATGAAACTGAAATGCATTATAATCGATGATGAACCTGCAGCAAGAAAATTATTAGAGGAATATATCAGCGACACCGATTTTTTGCAATTGATCGGTAAAGCGGAAAATCCTTTGAAGGCAAACTCTTTGCTTAATAATAATAAGGCTGATCTCCTTTTTTTGGACATCAACATGCCAAAGATGAGCGGCATTGAATTTCTGCGAAGTTCAAGCGAGTTACCACTCTCGATAATGACAACGGCTTATACTGAATATGCTATTGAAGGTTTTGAATTGGATGTACTTGATTATCTGGTGAAACCATTTTCATATGAACGTTTTTTGAAAGCATGCACTAAAGCGAAGGAATATTATGAACTCAAAAATGTGCAATCGGAACATACAACGAACGCGCTGCAGCTAAATTATTTTTTTGTAAAGTGTGATGGGCGCATTGAAAAAATGTTTTACGATGAATTGATATATGTTGAAGCTTTGCTTAATTATATAGTGTTGCATACGGAAAATAAAAAGCTGATCGTTTATTTAACGATCAAGGGAATTGCCGAACAGCTGCCGGAGCATATTTTCCTAAAAATTCACAAATCAACTATTGTGAACATTAATAAAATAAAAAACATTCAGGGAAATGAAATCGATCTTGGCAAATCAAAGGTTACCATAAGCCAGGGTCAATATGAAAAGGTGATGAAAGAGATATTGAAAGGAAGGATGATTAAGCGATGAGTTGGAGAAATGGCGGCAAGAACCTTGTAGATGCTGTTGGTCGCCGACATCGGCAAAACCGGGAAAGAAAACACAAAGCCGCACATTCCGCGCGGCTTCAATTTCTTTAAAAAGATAATTTTCTACGCTGCATCCTTCCCGTGGCAGTTCTTATACTTTTTTCCACTGCCGCATGGGCAAGGGTCATTACGTCCGATTTTTGGTCCCACTTTTACAGGTTCGCGTTTTACCGGTTCTGTCGGTTCATAATAATCAGGACCTTCATTGATGATCTCACGACCATGGCTATCCGTAGATGTTACTAGTTCATCTTTACGTACTTTCATTTTGCTCATGTCGGTTTTCTGCTCTCTTCCTTCGCGGATCGGCGCATTGTTTTCTTCAATCGGTATTGCAGAGTGACAAAGGAAACTCACTATTTCACGGTTCATCTCATTATCCATGTTTCTGAATAATTCAAATGCTTCCATCTTATAGATCACCAGCGGATCTTTCTGCTCGAGGTAAGCTGTTTGCACACTTTGTTTCAGATCGTCCATTGCCCGCAAATGTTCTTTCCACGTATCATCAATAATACCAAGGGTGATTTGTCTTTCAACAGCATTCATCAACTCACGACCCTGTGTATCCAAGGTCTTTTGCAGATTGGCAAGCACGTTGATCGATTTTTTGCCATCGGTAAACGGAACAACAACATTTTCAACATGTCTCCCCTGGGTTAATAAAATATTTTTAAAAACAGGAACCGATTTCTTACTCACTTCATCCATTTTGTGTTCGTAGTTCTGTGTTGCTTCTGTATACAATTTTTCTGCAAGCTGCGCTGCATCCTGTTGCAAAAAATCATCTTTGGTGATGCTGCTGTCAACGCTGAAATTCACAATAGAAGCGAGTTTGAAGCCTTCATAATCATCTTGCTCTTTAAATGAGTTTATCAAACTTTCAGCAACAATATAAAATGCGTTATCAAGGTCCAGCGCCAACCTGTCGCCAAATAATGCGTGATTTCTTTTTTTGTAAACAACATTGCGTTGCTTGTTCATCACATCATCATATTCCAGCAAGCGCTTTCTAATTCCGAAATTATTTTCTTCTACTTTCTTCTGGGCGCGCTCAATACTTTTTGTAACCATACTGTGCTGAATCATCTCACCTTCCTTATAACCCATTTTATCCATTAATGAGGCGATTCGCTCGCTGCCGAACATGCGCATCAGGTCATCTTCAAGTGAGACATAGAATTGGGTTGTTCCCGGATCACCTTGCCTGCCCGAACGGCCACGCAACTGTCTATCCACACGACGACTCTCATGCCGCTCCGTTCCGATGATTGCCAGACCACCTGCCTCTTTCACGCCAGGTCCGAGTTTAATATCTGTTCCGCGACCAGCCATATTGGTTGCAATGGTAACCGCGCCCGCCAAACCTGCTTCGGCAACAACCTGTGCTTCACGCGCATGCTGTTTCGCATTCAGAACATTATGGGGGATTTTTTTAACACCAAGCATTTTGCTCAGTAACTCGCTCACTTCAACAGAAGTTGTACCAACCAATGAAGGACGACCTTGTGCGCGTAATCTTTCAATCTCATCAATTACTGATTTATATTTTTCGCGTTTTGTTTTATAAACCAAATCCTGGTGGTCTTTTCGAATCGCCGGAACATTGGTAGGAATGGTAACAACATCGAGTTTATAAATGTCCCACAATTCTGCGGCTTCCGTCTCCGCAGTCCCAGTCATCCCCGCAAGTTTATGGTACATACGGAAATAATTTTGAAGTGTAACCGTAGCGTAAGTTTGTGTAGCAGCTTCGATCTTCACATTTTCTTTTGCTTCAATCGCCTGATGCAAACCATCACTGTAACGGCGACCATCAAGAATACGACCGGTTTGTTCATCAACAATTTTTACCTGTCCATCGAGAACTACATATTCAACATCTTTATCGAATAATGTGTATGCTTTTAATAATTGCTGAACTGTGTGAATGCGATCTGCTTTAACAGCATAATCATTTAATAAGACTTCTTTGCGTTGTAATTTATCTTCCGGGCTGAGATCGCTTTTTTCAATATCGGCGAGTTTGATGCCGATATCGGGAATCACAAAAAATTCCGGATCCTCACCTTCACGTGTGATCATTTGGATCCCCATGTCCGTTAGATCTACCTGGTTATTTTTCTCATCGATATGAAAGAATAATTCCCTGTCAACAATCGGCATCTGCTTTGATTGTTCTGCCAGATAATGATTTTCCGATTTCTGCAACTTCACACGTATACCCGGTTCACTCAGATATTTTATTAATGCGCCATTTTTTGGTAATCCTCTAAATGCGCGCATCAATGCCAGTCCGCCATCTTTTGGATCATCATTACCTTCTGCAATTTTTTTCTTGGCTTCATTTAAAAAAGTGTTAACCACTTTTTTCTGGGCGTCGATCAATCTCTCCACCCGTCCTCTTAAAATATGATATTGCTGGTCATCGCCTTTTGGAACTGGACCAGAAATGATCAGCGGGGTTCTTGCATCATCGATCAACACACTATCTACTTCATCCACCATGGCATAGTGATGCTTGCGTTGCACCATTTCATCGGGAGAATGCACCATATTATCGCGGAGGTAATCAAAACCAAATTCATTATTTGTTCCGTAAGTAATATCGGCATAATATGCTTTGCGACGTGCTTCGCTGTTTGGTTCGTGCTTATCAATACAATCAACCGTTATGCCGAGCCATTCAAATATAGTTCCGTTCCATTCCGCATCACGGCGTGCCAGATAATCATTCACGGTTACAATATGAACGCCTTCACCGGCAAGTGCATTCAAATATGCAGGCAAGGTTGACACGAGCGTTTTACCCTCACCAGTTGCCATCTCCGCAATTTTTCCTTCATGTAAAACCGCCCCTCCAATCAACTGCACATCATAATGAACCATGTTCCAGGTTATCAATCCGCCGGCGGCAGTCCAACTATTTTTATAAACAGATTTATCTCCATCAATGGTAATATGATCTTTCTTGATACTAAGATCCCGATCCATCTGTGTTGCAGTAGCAATTACTTCTGTATTTTCCTTAAAACGTCTTGCCGTTTCTTTTACCACAGCAAATGCTTCAGGTAAAATTTCTTTTAATATTTTCTCAATTTCTTTGTCACGCTCTTTTTTGAGCACATCCACTTCGTTATAAAAGCTGTCCTTTCCGGTAAGATCGTTAAAAGGCAGTTCTTCGGCTTTCTTATTAAGATTGGAGATCTCAGTATCTATGTTTTGCAAATAGTCTTTAATGCGTTGCTTAAACTCATCTGTCTTTGCTCTCAATTGATCGTTTGATAATGATTGATAAGAAGCAAAATGCCTGTTTATTTCTTCAACAACAGGAGCAATAAGTTTGATATCTTTTTCAGATTTATTACCGCCAAAAATTTTCGAAAATATACTCATGATATCAGTAGTTAATAATAATTCAGATTAACAATAACAATGCTTGTCAAAAAAAGTGCTACAAAGCCTTGTAAGCCAAATTGACAGGGGGGCAAAGTTAAGGAAAGGATGTGAGATGCCGGATACCGGTTATTGGATGCCAGATAGCGGAAACAGGCTACTGGAAACTCTTATGATATGAGCTTCGGTTCCCTGTTCAACATGATTGTGCCTCAACCCGTTCAACTTACCATGGCCACTGAGCTTTAGCATTCACCCATAACCATTATTAACAAAATCTTTTTCTGTGTCAGCCACCTTATAGCATAACTGCCCGAAACTGCAATGTCATTTTCAAATTACCATAAGATTGCCCATTCATTAACCAGGTTCAGCTGTCTTTTGCCGTTTTCTACAAAACAAAAGGAGTATTGCCATTCCCGGACCATCATCTGTCGCCTCTAATATTTCCCCTGCAGTCCGTGTTCGAGCAGATAAGAATTTTTTTGAATTGTCAAATATATTAGTAATTTTATTCTAAAATAATTAGTTATGTCAATTGCCTGCAAGAATTTAAAATACCTGCGTAAACTCCGTGGATGGACGCAGGAAGAATTTGCTGCGAAACTAAAGATCAAACGTTCATTGCTCGGCGCTTATGAGGAAGAGCGTGCCGACCCACGCATTGAAGTGCTGGAAATTGCGGGAAATATTTTTAAGCTAACACTGGATGAATTGTTGCGCAAAGATCTGGGTGAAACGAAAGGCGGAGGTGGTTATTTGGCAAAACGGCGCGCATTAAAGCTGGCTGCGGCTTCCAACGATATTCAGTTGGTTCCTGTCAAAGCAGCAGCGGGTTATCTCGCTGGCTATGGCGATCCGGAATTTTTGGATGAGCTAAATACATTCACATTACCTATGCTTGCTCCCGGAAATTACCGGGCCTTTGAAATTGTAGGCGATTCAATGCTGCCGACCGCAAGCGGTTCGGTAATTGTTGGTGAAAAAATAAATAGCACCGAAGATGTGCGGAGCAACGATACCTATGTTGTGGTTTCACGAAGTGAAGGCATTGTTTATAAAAGAGTGATGAAGAATAATAAGCTAAAAAATAAATTGACTTTGGTGAGTGATAATACGTCTTATCAGCCCTACAACGTAAATACCGAAGATGTGATAGAATTGTGGAAGGCACAGATGATCATCAGCAAGGCAAACACACAACAACGATGGGATGTTAATCAGCTAGCAAGTCTTGTGAGCAATTTGCAGGAACAGGTGAGTGTGATCAAGAAAAAAATGAATTAAGAAAAATCCGCAGTTAAACTCCGAAACACAGAATAAATCTCCCCGCTTTTTTGTGCTTCAACGTCTATGTTTATGAAAGAATCAACTTCCATATTAACCAGGAATTTTTCTGAAAAGGAATTGTCCTTGCGTGAATTGCAGCTCATTCCGGGCGTTGGTAAATCCATTGCCAATGATTTGTACAATATCGGCATTCGCAAAGTGAGTGATCTGCGTAGGAAAAACCCGGACAAATTATATCAATTATCAAATCTGCGAATCGGTGTAACTCAGGATCGATGCCTGCTCTATGTTTTCCGTTGTGCAGTTTATTTCGCGGAGACTCCCAAACCGGAAAAGGAAAAATTGAACTGGTGGTGGTGGAAGGATAAGGTCTGAAATACCGATTTTTGGATTTTTTGATTTGATCATGATCAATTTTGCCTCATTTTATTTCATTTCTTTTCCCCCATTTTCAATAAATAAAAAGGAACAACAGGTCACTGCAACTGAACAATCTTATTCTGCACAATCGCAAATATATTTTCATTTTTATTAGGTTCAATTACTGCAACTCCAGTAAAACGACTGAATGCCGGGAGTACCGCATAATCCTTTCCAAAATAAAAGCAGGGAAAGCATAATGATTGTTTTCCTGCGCCATTTACGCGTATTCCAGGATGCACGTGTCCGGAGAAGAAATAGTTTGTATTTTGTCGTTTCCGGTTTGCTGTTCTTTGAGAATGGTGTAATCCAATAGCTGAAATCTGTTGACCTGCTACGGTAATATCATGGATAAATGAAAATTCACTCAGGCTTAAATGCTCATCATAGAGTTGGATGTCGCATGAGCCATACCATTCATTCTCCAAAATATCATGATTTCCTTTGATAAGATGAATTGAAATTGCTGAAAAATTTTCTCTCCACTTTTTAAAAAGATCCAATTCTTTGTTGGCAGTGCTGTGAAAAAAATCTCCGACAATGATTAATTGCGTTGGTTGAAAATATTGTATCTGCGCAACAAGTCTTTGCAGATCTTCTTTGTAAACAGATTGCGGAACCGCAATTCCCGATTTTCTGAAATGCCCTGTTTTGCCAAAATGTAAATCGGAAATGATCAATGCTTTTTCATTTTCCCAAAACGCCAATCGCTCTGGGCTCAGCCACAGCTGCTGATTTTGAACGGTATACGGAATTGGCGAATGCATGATTAATCTTTCTTTTCAGGTTCATCGGGCAAATTATTTTTTGCTTTTATATCACGCGCTAGACTGTCTGCCCAGGAAACCAATAGGTGTTTTTGCTGCGAGTCTAAAATGGCATCTTTATGGATCCACAAATAACTATCCAGCGGCATCCACCCGTCTTTCTGTGAATCAATGACGCTATTTAATTTGTGATATTGCTTCTTTGGTGCATAGCTCGCAAATTCATTAAAATTCAATTCATGTTTTCCTTCGTTCACATGATTGGCCAGCCACCATGCAACCGGCTGAATATTGTTATACCAGGGATAAACCGTGTTATTGCTGTGACAATCATAACACGATTTTTTTAAAATGTTTTGCACATTTTCCGGAACCGCAAAATGAAGGGTAATATCATTTGGTGAGGCTGCCGTGGAAATATTTTTTGTAGGGTGGAAAAATTGTATCACAACAATAGCAATCAATAAGAGCCATAAAATCTTTTTTATCATGTTGTAGTTTTTATGCCTAAAAATAGTAATTAGGTTCCAAATGAATTCTTTTTGAACTTACACCCATTCTTTTTTCAATATCCATGGAACGCAATCTTGTCATTTAAAATTCCATTCTTTTTCAGCCTTTCGACCGCGAGCCCGTCTTTATGATCCAGACGGCTTTGAGTCCTTTATCTTCCCAACTGCATTTGCATTTTTTTCACCCTGTCCTCCAATTGCTCCGATGAAAAATTTTCTCTCATACTGTCAACCTTTAACGGGAAACAAAATGGCGTTAGTTGTTGGGGAAAAGTAATAACGATTCTTCCTTGCTGAACTCTTTCCAGCATGTTCCTTAATCTCGCTTCTTCCATTTGTTGCTCCATTACTTCGTTGTAAGCTTGACGCAATAATAAATTGTTTTTGTCATATTCTGTCAGCACATTAAATAATAATGAGGCCGAAGATTGAATATGCCTGGCTTTGATGAATTCACCCGGGTAACCTTGAAAAATTAGTCCGCCGATTACGGCAATATCCCGGAATTTTCTTCTCGCCATCTCGGCACTGTTCACGCTTCGCTGGATATCTGAATTTAGATTTTCAGGAGAAAATAATTCATAGGCATTGCTATCGTCAACAGGGATCGGTTGATCGCTCAACAGTTCAAAACCATAATCGTTCATCGCAAATGAAAAAGTGATCGGAATTATTCTACTAATACGATAGGCTAACAATGCAGCCATTGCTTCATGAACCAATCTTCCTTCAAAGGGATAAGCAAAGAGGTGATAACCATCTTTGGTTTCGATATGTTCGATCAGCAATTCATTCTCTTTGGGAACGTGTGAAAGATTTTCCTGCAATTCAAAAAGCGGTTTCAGCGCCTCAAGCTCAATTTCTTTTTTTGCTTTATAGGCAGCCAAAGGGTTAGATCCATCAGATGACGCTGATGCTTCATTCAATTTTCTTCTCAACATGATCCCGAGATTTGCAGAAAGAGGCATTCTTCCGCCTTGCCAGCTCGGGACGATCGATTTTTTCGAATTCGATTTTTTCACCAATGCCGTCATGTCCTTTATCATCAGGAATTCTAAATTTCTTCCGGCTAAAGTAAATACATCGCCTGGGGATAGTCTTGAAATAAAATATTCTTCAATCACTCCAACATATCCGCCGCTCATAAATTTTACTTTCATCATGGCGTCGCTCACGATCGTTCCAATGCTCAAACGGTGCCGCATCGCCACTTTGCGACTATTGATCTTATACAAACCATTAATCACTTCCACTTTTTTAAATTCATCATATTGCTGTAACGCAACACCGCCCTGAGAAATGAAATGCAGGATCTCCTTCCATTCTTCTTCCGTCATTTCGCTGTAGCAATGTGTTGATTTTACCTCCTGATAAATTTCGTCAGGATAGAAACCATCGGAAATGGCAAGCGTTGAAAGATATTGAATGAGTACATCAAAACACAATATCATCGGTTGCCTGCTCTCAATGAAATTCAGTTGCATGGCTGTTTTCAGCGCGGCCCCTTCAACAAGTTCCAAGGAATGTGTAGGAAGGAAATATATTTTGCTCACTTCTCCGGGTTGATGCCCGCTTCTTCCGGCACGCTGCAGAAATCTTGCAACGCCCTTGGGTGAACCAACTTGTATCACGGTTGCGACAGGACGAAAATCTACCCCCAAATCCAAACTCGCGGTGCAAACAACCGCTTTTAATTTTCCTTCATGCAATGCTTCTTCCACCCAAGTGCGCAAATCCATATCAATTGAACCATGATGCAATGCAAGCGCCCCGGCCAGATCAGGAGATGCCGTTAATAATCGTTGATACCACGTCTCA
Source organism: Chitinophagales bacterium (assembly GCA_021323755.1). GTDB lineage: Bacteria > Bacteroidota > Bacteroidia > Chitinophagales > Chitinophagaceae > Puia. Next base: position 248,885 of record JAJPKJ010000012.1, read on the forward strand.
CTCATTCCGCGCGTATTGATGAAGATGAGTGTTGTTCTGTTTTCATGAATAATGGGAATTACCTTGTCAATCAACTTAATCCCTAAATGCCCCGACCATGGATATTTTTCAATTTCATCCGGAAGTATGGATTCAATTTCAATATTTTTCTTGATGAGTGCTTTAACAATAACACCATTTGTTTTTAGCGGGGACAATAATACTCCTTTCGCTTCCTGTAGGTTGCCAATGGTGGCGGAGATGCCCCATAGAGAAAGTTTTGGGTCTTTTGGGTTACTCATCGCTTTTGACTCGCTGCCTGCTGCCACATTCACTATTCTCGAAATCGCCAGCTCTACCTGTACTCCGCGTTTGCTACCCAATAACTCATGCCATTCATCAACAGCAATTATTTTTAATGATTGAAAAATATCGCGATAGTTTTTTTGGGCTAATAATAAATGCAAACTTTCAGGAGTAATGATCAGCACTTCAGGCATTTGCCTTCTTTGTTTTTGCCTTTCGCTCAGGTCGGTATCACCATTGCGGATTCCTATTTTCCAATTCATCGCTAATTCATGAACCACTTCTTCCATCGCACGACCAATATCTTTTGCTAATGCACGAAGCGGCGTTATCCATAATAACTGCAAACCATTTTTTGATTTATTTTTATAATTTGTTGGATGACGATTGATGAAATCTATAACTGATCCAAGAAAAACCGAAAAAGTTTTTCCACATCCTGTCGGGGCATTGACCAATCCTGAATTTCCATCAATGATATGCTGCCATGTTTCTTCTTGGAAGGGAAATGGCTGAATTTTTTTTGAATGAAACCATTCGTTGATGATTTTATAACCTATGGTTTTATGAAGATGCAACTAAAATTTGTTAGTGAATAATATTTTATAAGTGGTGCTGAATAGAAATACAAAAATACGGGAGACGATGCAAAGACGTTGAAAATAGAATTGAAGTCGGTTACCAAAAAGGGAAATAAATATCACAGCGTTTTCAAATATTCAATAATCGCTTTCCTTCCTTTGTCGGTTAAATTATCTCCATAATAATGCCCATAATTTCCGTAGCCGTGCAGATCGGTATCATAAACGGTTGTACCTCCTGGCGCATCTAGTGTTTTATATTTCCATCCGACTTTTTCGTAATCATATTCAAGATTATTAAAATCGCGCGACCAATATTTCGGACGAAGCTTGCTGTTGAGAACAGCCTCGAGCGTTGGCACTGAGCCATTATGAAAATATGGTGCGGTGATCCAAATACCATCGAGCGGCGGAGCAATGTAGCCATTAAAGGGTTCTAATCTTGCTGCATGATCACCTTGTGCAAACCAACTACTATTAAACCATTCTACAAACTGCGGGTTTTGATAATTGCTTTTATATAAAAATGAATCTGTTTTGATGGTTGATTCCGGGATCAATAAATTCGGGTAGTCATTGCCGCTACCATGGCACTTTGCACAATTCTTTACAAATAATATCCCGCCTTGTTTTGCCAATTGCTTATTTATAGGATAAGGATATTTTGGCGGTTGAATGGAATTGAGATAGGCAAGTACATCATTAAAATGTTTATCAACTTCCGCAGATTCAGCGGTGTCATTAACGGTTAATAGGTTTGATGCCATTAAAAATCTGGCAAAGTCGCCTCTGCCAAAGCCATTATAAAACATGCCGTGTTTTTTTTTCAGCAACCACCATGCCGGAACATCCGAAGGAATTACTTCGTTGGGAATCTCCATCATTTGTTTTTCATTCCAACGAAATGTTTTTGGATCGCGATGCGCTGCGAGCAAGGCTGCAAGCCTGTCTGCCGCATTTACGCCACGAACTTTTGTATGCAATTGTGCACTTATTGCCTTTGCCACTTTAAAAAATGGTTCTGCCGCATCATATTTTTTTGGATCAGCGTTTTGTAAAAAATTTTCTGCCAAAGCTGCGGTATTCGGATTTAATTTTTCTCCTCCGGTAAAATCAATTGTTGAATTTCCCAATCCGATTATTAATTTATCATCAAAAACCTGCGCATGACATTGCAGGCAATTTGGCGCAACCACCGTTTCTCCGTTCGGCGCCTTTACTGCGGTATATTCATAACTTATACTGGCATTTAATCCTTCGCGGGTTAAATAACGGCTATTGTTTTTTCCGTAAGCAAGCTTGAAATAATTATAAGGAATGCCACTTCGGAGGTAATCACCCGTCACCAAATAATCGTAACCTTTTTTTGCATCGCCACTGCGTTGCGGACTTGGAGGTATAAAAACACCTTCGGAAAAAAAATAGTGATTTGCTTCATTAAAAGCAAAGCAAATCAGACCTAAACCCATCAACACCGATATTTTCTTCATAGAGAATTAAAATTACGACAAAGAGGCGAATGGTGGATTGTGAATCGCTGAAGAGCAAAAATTTTAACTGCGATTTTAGTATACACTCGAAATGATGCCATCGCTTTTCTTGATGAAATATAGTTTTTTATTTTCGAGATAATCGGGCGATGTATTCTGTTTATTCAGAAAGACCGGTTCAATATCAAAATCATTAAAGACCTTATATTTTTTATCGCTGATGTTTACAAGTGTTTCGTTCCCGTGAAGTTCAAGCAATTTTGCAAAACGATACATTATTTCATAGCCACGAAAAACCATGTTACTCGGCCGCGAATAAAATCTTGTTTTGAAATATTGCTGAATATATTTTACCAGCGTATCATTAGGATTATTATAGAAGGGAGTGGTATAGTATATCTCCAGTCCCTTATAGTCTGGATTTGTAAAATCAATATCATCCCATGTCGGCATACCGATAATCGTCATCGGATATAATTTATTAAGTATCGCAAGCTGAGCGCAAAGGTTTTTTGAAAAATTTTCATTCACACTTCCGGCAATAAAAATATTTTGTTTGGAACTGTCAAGAAAAGCGAGCAGTTGATTTTTATTAATAGGATCGTTCAGCAGAACAAAACGCAGATTCAGCGAAACACTTTTTGTATTTTTTTCAATTTCAGCAAAATAATTTTTGAGATCATTGCTCATCGCATTTTTTTGGTAGAAATAGATTATGGATGACGTTGCATAATTTTTTTGCAAAAACCTGTAAATGGCCTCGCAATGCGTTTTTAATGTAGAGTTAAGCAAAACGAGTTCAGGATTATTTACAACCGCAGAATTGTTTGGCAAATTGACGTTGATGAAAGGAATATGTTTCTGCAATGCGGCATTGGCAATTAATCTCGATTCATTTGGGTTAACATGACCAATGATTAACTCTGTATTTTGAAAATCGCTGCTCTGTAATACTTGTGAAACGGGATCATGTGCAGAACGGGTGTCATAAATATGAACATCGAGATGAATACTTTGATTTTTCAAGGTGTCTAGCGCCAATTGCATGCCTTCATAAAATTCAAGTCCAGGATTAAGAAATTTTGGAAAACTTTGATCGAATCGATAATTGTTCGATGCATTGAAGGCGGAATCCAAATAAAGCGGAAGAAAAACAGCAATATGATGATTTTGGCTGTCTGGAATGTTTTGTGAATGAACGGAAACGTTTATAAAAAAGATGAAGAAAAAATATTGAAAATGTCTTTTCATTAATTCAGTTATACGTGTACATTAGATCTCGCCCAATTAATCATCGTCCAGCGACATGGACAGCGCTTTTGGATATTATGTTCCAGTTCATCTTTTGATTGATTCTTTTCAGCGGTTTGCAATTATTAATTATTCATTCATTATCAATCATAAATTTCTCTCATTCCCATTCAATTGTTGCGGGAGGTTTACTGCTAATATCATATACCACTCGGTTAATCCCCTTTACGTTATTAATGATCTCGTTGGAAATGTTTGCGAGAAAATCATAAGGCAAATGCGCCCAATCAGCGGTCATGCCATCGACAGAAGTCACCGCGCGTAGCGCAACTGTGAATTCGTAAGTCCTTTCGTCTCCCATAACACCCACACTTTTGACCGGTAATAGTATAGCACCAGCCTGCCACACTGTTGCGTAGAGCAGGTGATCTTTCAATCCCTGTATGAATAGATGATCTGCCTTCTGCAACAATTGCACTCTTTCTTCATTTACCTCGCCTAAAATTCTGATCGCTAATCCGGGTCCTGGAAATGGATGTCGTTGTAACATTTCATCATGAATTCCAAGCTCATGACCGATTCGTCTCACTTCATCTTTAAATAAAAAGCGTAAAGGCTCTACCAACTCCAAATGCATCTTTTTTGGGAGTCCCCCCACATTATGGTGTGATTTGATCGTTTGTGATGGTCCGTGGACCGAAACGCTTTCAATCACATCCGGATAAATCGTTCCTTGTCCTAGCAATCCAATACCTTCGATTTTCTCTGCTTCTTTTTGAAATATTTTTATAAATAATTTGCCGATCGTTTTTCTTTTTTCTTCAGGATCGGTCTTATTTTTTAATTTTTTGTAGAATGTTTTTTTTGCATCAACGCCCTTAACATTAAGCCCGATCTTTTTATAGGTTTCGAGCACTTCTTCAAATTCATTCTTACGCAGCACACCATTATCAACAAAAACACCGAATAATCGTTTGCCAATCGCTTTATTGATCAGGGTAGCGGCAACTGTTGAATCAACGCCGCCACTTAAGGCCATTATCACTTTGCGTTTGCCGATTTGTTTTTTTAGTCGTTCAACAGTTTCGCTGATAAAATGCGCTGCGGTCCAATCCTGGGCGCAATGACAGACATGGACCAAAAAGTTCTTCAATATTTTTTTTCCTTCGATGGAATGATAAACTTCGGGATGAAATTGCAGGCAATATAACGGAAATGCATACTCACTTCTTTTAAATGCGGCATAAGGAATATTTTCCGTTGTAGCCAATACATCAAAACCTTGCGGCAATTCCAATATGGTATCTGCATGGCTCATCCAGACCTGTGATAGTTCGGTCACCTCGTTCAACAAAATATCATCATGTTCTTTATGTAATAATGCCCTCCCATATTCGCGCTTGCTGCTGTTCGCAACGCTGCCGCCAAATTGTTTTGCGGTGAGTTGCGCGCCATAGCAAATGCCAAGTACCGGCACGTGTGCATTTAGATCCCGCACATCCACAACAGGAGCGTTCGCATCATTCACAGAAAATGGCGATCCGGAAAGGATTATTCCTTTCAGCGAATCATCGAACTCGATTTTTTTGTGAAAAGGAACAATTTCGCAGTACACATTGGCTTCACGGACGGCACGCGCGATGAGCTGGGTATATTGCGAGCCGAAGTCGAGAATAAGAATTTTTTCAGCCATAAGTCGTGCAAATATAAAAAACTGCCGCCAGTTTACCGTTTTGAGTTTTGCAGCCTTTTTTCACGGCAGATATTGTAATTTAGGAAAATGGCCCCGGCTAAAAGCATTAGCTGTAACCAGGTGACGTTGATTGTAGTCAAATAAGAAGAAATGGTTTTTCATTTCAAAATAATAGTCCAACTTTGTGCACGAAAAAAATCATTATGAGAAAATATTTAGTATTAATAGCATCCATAGCAATTGTGTTTAGTTCATGTCATTATTTGCGTGGAAGAAGAGTTCGGGGCAACGGCAACATTAAGACGGAAGAACACAGTGTGTCATCATTCAAAAATCTGCAAGTTTCAGCATCTATTAATGTTTACGTTTCTCAAGGTGATGTCAAGCCGATAAAAATTGAAGGTGATGAAAACCTGCTTCCATACATTGAAGTAGAGCAGGATGGTGATGAGATTACCATCAAGAACAAAGAAGGTTATAACCTGGAGGGTAGCGGCGATTTGAAAGTTTATGTCAGCGCGCCTTCATTTCATCATATCAGTCTCTCGGGTGCGGGAGATATTATTGGCGAGAATAAGATCACCAATCCTGATAATTTGGAATTGAACTTGAGTGGCGCGGGCGATATTAAGATGGAATTGGATGCGCCAAAAATTACTGCAGAAGTTTCCGGCGTGGGTTCTATATATTTAAAAGGGCAAACAAAAGATATTGAAATGGATATCAGCGGAGCGGGCAGCGCGCATTGTTATGAATTGCTTTCTGAAAATACAAAAGTGGGCATTTCCGGTGTCGGCAGTGCAGAAGTTTATGCAAGTGTGAAATTAAATGCTGAGGTGAGCGGTGCCGGTAGCGTGGATTACAAAGGAGGTGCGACTCAAATAAATCAGCATGTGAGCGGCGTTGGAAGTGTTAATAAGAAAGAGTAGACAAGATTCAAGGCAATACTTTGCTTTACAGATCAACATATCTTACCTTAATCCAAATATCTCTGTTTCTTCCTTTGTCATCGGTACAGGAAATTTTAACCGGACCTTCATCGGGGATGAAGAACTGTTTTGATTTTGCTTCACTGGTTTTGTAGAATTTATTATTAATGTACCAATACACTTTGGCAACATCGTTTCCTGTATTACAACTTAATTGAAGCGGTTCCGGATCTTTTTTATTTATCAGGTATTCATTCCCGTTCGCCAATGAACTGATTATCGGAGCGCCTTCTTTGAATATTTTTTCGCAATTGGGATTATGCGGCGGAATTTTTTCGTAAGCAATTTTATTTTCTTCAAAATATCGTTGCATTTCCGGCGGAATGATTTTAAATAGCTTTTTCTTATAGCCATTTTGTGGCATACAACTTTTGCAATATGACATCTTTTCGTCTCCAGATATCATCACTTCCAGGATATTATCACATTTTTTCGCCGGAGATACCATCGGAATAAAATAATCAGTTACCAAATTGGTACAATGATCATCCGGGATCATGCCTGTTTCTGAACAAACAATTCTACTATCACAATCTTTGGGTTCTTGAAACCATTCTTCATCTGTGTTGTAATCAATGGTGTTGAAAATTTTGAATAATAATGGCGTTGCAACATTCGCTCCGCTCAACTCAGGAACTCCGAGGGCAGAAAAATTTCCTATCCACACACCAACCGTATAATGTTTGTTATAGCCAATACTCCAGGCATCTCTTCGTCCATATGAAGTCCCTGTTTTCCACGCAATTTTTGGAAGATGAACCGTGCTTTCCCAATTTAATGGAAAGTCAGGACGATTGACTTTTGATAATATTTCGTTGATCATGAAAGTTGCAGCAGGACTTAAAATTGCGCGATTGTAATGACTCACGGCAGAATCATTTTGCGTGTATTCAGGCTTGATAAATTTTCCATCATTTGCAAATACGGAATATAATCCTGTCAATTCTTCAAGACTTGCGCCGCAGCCACCAAGAATCATAGATAATCCGAGTTTGCGTTGGTCCTTTTTTATTTGGAAGAAATCGCATAACGCCAATTTTTGAATCAGATTGTCTTTTCCCAACGCCTTCAAACTTTTTACGGCAGGAATATTTAAAGAATGTTCAAGGGCATATTCCATGGTAACATAACCATTGAAAGTCTTATCATAGTTCTCCGGCGCATAGCCATCAAAGTTAACGGCAACATCAGTAATAACCATTTTTGGGGTGAGTAATCCATTGTCGATACAAAGCCCGTATAGCAAAGGTTTCAGCGTACTGCCCGGTTGACGAATTGCCGCCGCGCCATTTACCTGTCCGCCATCCAAAGTATCCTTAAAATTTGAAGAACCAACATAAGCGATCACTTTATGGGATGTATTATCAATGATAATCACTGCGGCATTACGAATATTCTTTAATGACAAATTTTGGGAATAATCCTGTACCAGTTTTTCAATTTTTAATTGCTTGTTCAATTCTATATTTGTTTTGATGATGTCCCCACCTTGTTTTTTTAGTTTGTAAGCAAGATGCGGAATGAATGTTGGAATAGTTCCCCGCGTCGCAATCAATGGTTCGTTTAATGCATCTTCTATTTCTTTAACCGTAAAAACTTTATCGGCAGCAAATTTCCGCAGCCATTTATTTCTTTCGAAAATTATCTGCATATTATTTTTTCCGATTACCAATGAGGAAGGACGATTGGGAATAATGGAAAGTGCGGTTATTTCCGCCAATGATAAATGGTCGGGGTTTTTTTTGAAATACAAAATGGAAGCAGATTTTACGCCTTGAATATTACTGCCGTATGGAACGAGATTCAGATACATTTGCAGAATCTCATCTTTGCTGTATCTTGATTCCAACTGCAATGCTCGAAACATCTCAACAAACTTATTCATGTAAGTTCTTCGTTTCGGTTCAAGCGCTCTTGCAACCTGCATCGTAATGGTTGATGCGCCTGACATTCTTTTCATATGGAAAATATTTTTGAAAAGAGACTTGAAAACGGCAATCGGATTAATTCCAACATGATGATAAAAGTATTTATCTTCTTTTGCAATGAGTGTTTTACGCAGCAAAGGCGAAATTTCATTCAGTTCTGTTTTCATTCGCCATTGCTGATCTTTGGTAAGAAATGCATGGATCACTTCGCCTTTATTATCCGTAACGATTGTTGAGTATTCAATCTTATCAGGCAATGGAAATATCCAATTCAATAAAACAAAGAGTACAATAACAATTGTAACGGTTATGAATAGTCTCTTGCCCAAAGTTTTGATATGGTATTTCGTGATGCGCATTTCGGAAAGACATCTGGCTGTTTAAAATCACCAGATGCCTGAATTAACAAATTCTTATCTCGTGCAATTTGCAAAAACCTTTTTAGTTGATGTAATTTTCTATTGCCAATTTATTCCAACAATTATATGGATTCCTCGGGTCATCCTCCATAGCTTCTCCGCTAATTTCCGGTTTTCTTATCTTGCTGCAAGAGAGCAGTGTATTTTTTTATTTGTATTTTAACATCACATTTGAAAATATCATCAATCACTCTTTCAACCTGACCTTTATATGCGTATCAAATCATATTGCACAATCCCCATGATCTGCGGGATTATTTTTTTGTTTTCATGCAACAGAAGCACAGTTAATTTAGATTATACCAATGCTAAAGATGAAGTTCCTCAATTGGGCAATCTCACCTTTCGTTTTGATAAAGCATTGGTAAAAGATTCATTATTGAATCAATGGGATTCTACTGAATACGTTTCCTTCGAACCAAAAATTTCAGGGAGGTTTCGCTGGGAACATAATGATGAATTGGTTTTCTCTCCGGCGAAACCTTTGCCGGCAGCTACTTCCTTCAAAGCAAAGTTGAACAATGAGATCATTCAGTATTCAAAATATGGAAAGATCAACAAGGCGGATAATCTTTCATTCCATACTCCTGATCTGAAATTAGAAAATACCAATGTGAGTTGGGTTTTGCAGGATGAAAACAGCAACACAGCCTTACCACAGCTTAATTTATTTTTTAATTATCCGGTTAACCCGAATTCCTTAAAGGAAAAATTGCAAGTCCTGGTTAATAATGCGCCGACGAATTTTAATATGCAAACGCTATCAGCTGATAATAAAATTTCCCTGCGGTTACTCAATATAAAAATGCAGGATGAAGATTATTCAGTAAAGATCACCCTGGATAAGGGTTTGGTTCCGGAAGGCGGAACAAATGGCACGACAGAAAAAACCGAAACCAGCTCGGTTATGCCATCACCATACGTATTGCGCATCAACGACGTTTCAACTGATCATGACGGTGTGACGGGAACAATCAAAATTACTACGAGTCAACAAGTAACGGCGGGTGATATTTCATCCTTCATAGCCGTAAAACCTAAGGTAAAATTTAATGTGGAAGTTGAAGATGATGGATTTCTTATTCATAGCGACAATTTTGATGTATCAAAAACCTATACGCTGGAAATTGAAAAAGGCATGCGTGGCAGGATCGGCGGCATATTGAAAGAGCCATACGATGCTAATATCGCATTTGGACAATTGGAACCATCAATTAGTTTTGCCAGCAAAAAGGCTGTATACCTTTCACAAAAAGGAGAGAAAAATATTGAGGTGAAAATTATAAATGTGCAGAAAGTAAAAGTTATTGTTTCAAAAATTTACGAAAATAATCTGCTTGCTTCACAGCGTGGTTATTATCCGCAAGAAAATAATAATAACGAAGAAGATTATGGGGATGCAGGAACGGATGCCACAACGGGCGATATTATTTACCAGCAGGAGATTGACACAAGATCATTGCCAAGATATGGGAATAGCCGAATGTATCATTTCAATATAGAAGATAAAGTGCCTGAGTTTAAAGGCATCTATCATATAATGATCCGTTCAGCGCAGGATTATTGGGTGCGCGATTCCCGCTTTGTTTCCATGTCTGATATCGGGATGATCGCTAAAGAAGGCAAAGAGAAAATTTATGTTTTTGCCAATTCAATAAAAACTGCGGGCGCTCTGCAGGGTGTCAATATGGTCGCTTATGGAGCAAATAATCAATTGCTCGGAATGGCATCAACAAATGCCGACGGCGTTGCAGAGATCGCATACGCGCGTACGGAATTTGCCGGTTTCAAACCTGCTATGATCATTGCAAAAACAGCGGACGATTTCAATTATCTTCCATTTAGTTCTACGAAAGTAAATACATCCCGATTTGAAATTGGCGGGAAACATATTAATAGCACGGGTCTGGACGCATTTGTTTATGAAGAAAGAGATATTTATCGTCCGGGAGAAAAAATAAATTTTTCAATTATTGTTCGTGATAAACTATGGAAGTCACCGGGAGAAATTCCTGTGAAATTAAAATTCTTGTTACCGAATGGAAAAGAATTAAAGACGTTCAGAAAAAATTTGAATGAGCAAGGGTCGCTTGAAGGCAATATTGATATTGCCCCTTCAGCGATCACTGGAAGTTATTCCCTTGAAGTGTACACGTCCAATGATATCCTACTGACAACACAACCATTCAAGATTGAGGAATTTGTTCCCGACAGAATTAAGGTTACCGCAAAATTGGATAAACCATTTTTGGAGCCGGGCGATCTGTCGCAATTGAGTATTCATGCAGTGAACTTTTTTGGTCCTCCTGCCGCCGACAGAAATTATGAATGTGAAATTCAGATAAAGCAAAAATCGTTCAACTCAAAAAAATATAATAATTACGATTTCAGTCTTGCCAATCAAAATTCTTTTTTCGATAAAATTCTTCGTGAAGGAAAAACAAATAATGAAGGCGACGCCATTGAAAAATATGAGGTGAATAAAGTCTACAAGAACATCGGTGTGCTGCAGGCAAGCTTTTATGCAACGGTTTTTGATGAAACCGGACGACCGGTTAGCAAGAATACATCAGTGGATATTTTTACCCAGCAGGAGTTCTTCGGGATCGCCGATGATGGCTATTGGTATTATCCGTTGAATCAGAATGTGCAATTTGGTTTGATTGCTTTGGACCAGAATGAAAAACTACTGCATGGGGTTGCCTGCAAGGCTGAGGTTGTTAAACACGAATACCGGACTGTGCTTTCAAAGAACGGAGATTATTTTCGATACGAATCGCAGCAAGAAGATAAATTGATTGCTTCCAATGATATTATTGTAGGAGGCGAAGGAACAAAATATTCGTTCATTCCGCGTTCACCGGGTGAATATGAGTTACGTATATATATCCCGGGTAGTAACAGTTACGTCAGTAAATCTTTTTATAGTTACGGGTGGGGATCAGAAAATTCTTCATTTGAAGTAGATAATGAAGGGCAGATAGATATTCAGCTTGATAAATCTTCTTATTATACAGGTGAAAAGGTGAAAGCCTTGTTCAAAGCGCCGTTTAACGGACACATGCTGGTCACGATGGAAACTGACAAGGTAGTTTCTTATCAATATGTTGATATTGACAAAAGAACGGCGTCTATAGAATTGCCACTAAACGCAGAAGATATTCCGAACGTTTACATCACGGCAACATTGATAAAACCGCATGATATTTCAGACATTCCATTAACGGTTGCTCATGGATTTCAAAGCATTAAAGTCGAAGAAAAAGAAAGAAAAATTCCTATTGAAATAATCGCTCAAAAAACAGTTCGGTCAAAAACACATCAAAAAGTGAAAGTAAAGGCTGAGCCAAACAGTATGATCACGCTTGCTGCAGTTGATAATGGCGTATTGCAGATCTCTGATTTTGAAACACCGGATCCATATAATTATTTTTATGCAAAACGATCCCTCGACGTGAATGGCTATGATATCTATCCTTTATTATTTCCGGAAATAAAGGCAACGTTCAGCAGCACGGGCGGCGACAAAGAAAGTGATATGAAGAAACGTGTGAATCCTATGCCTGCAAAGCGTTTCAAGATCATGTCATATTGGAGTGGAATCAAGCAAACCAATGGGAATGGTGAAGCGGAATTTGAATTTGATATTCCGCAATTCTCAGGCGAAGTGAGGTTGATGGCGGTTTCATATAAAAATGAGGATTTTGGATCCAAAGAAGAAAAAATGACAGTAGCTGATCCCATTGTATTAAGCACTGCATTACCAAGATTTTTGAGCCCCAAAGATACAGTGACTGTTCCCGTCACGGTTACCAATACAACCGCAAAAACTGCAATAGCAAGCGCATTACTGAAAGTTAGCGGAGCTGTGCAAATTGCGGGAAGCAATCAGCAGTCGGTTGAACTTTCTCCCAACAGCGAAAAACGCTTGTCCTTCACCGTTATAGGTCAACCGATGATCGGAACTGGAAAAGTTACTGTGGAAGTAAATAGCATGGGAGAAAAATTTACGGATGAAACGGAGATCAGCGTTCGCCCGACTTCATCTTTACAAAAAATAACCGGCAGTGGATCTATCATTGGCGGAAATGCTCAACAAATTGATTTGGCTAATAAAGAGTTTATTCCTTCAAGCATTGATTATAGTTTGGTTATTAGCAGATCGCCGGCAATTGAGCTCACCAAATATCTTTCCTGGCTTGTTCAATACCCCTATGGCTGTACGGAACAGACAGTGTCCACTGCTTTTCCACAATTGTACTTTGGTGACATGGCTGATATGCTTCACCTGAATAAATCTGCAAAAGCAACTGCCAACTTCAACATCCAGGAAGCAATTCGAAAAATAAAAATGCGACAATTATATAATGGCGCGGTAACATTATGGGATGGAGAAGACGCGGAAAACTGGTGGGCCACAATTTATGCCGCACATTTCTTAATTGAAGCGCAGAAAGCAGGATTTGATGTGGACAAAAATTTAATTGAAACAATGCTCGGCTATATTAATAACCGATTAAAGAAAAAAGAAACGATAACATATTACTATAACCGAAATGAAAACAAAAAAATTGCCCCAAAAGAAGTTGTCTATGGATTATACGTCCTCGCACTTGCCGGAAAACCAAATGTAAGTGTGATGAATTATTATAAATCCAGTCCACAGTTATTGAGTCTTGATTGTAAATATTTATTATCAGCAGCCTATGCGCTGGCGGGAGATAGAAATAATTTCAAACAATTTTTGCCAACACAATTTTCGGGCGAAGAATCTGTGGCGCAAACTGGAGGAAGTTTTTATTCAGACATTCGTGATGAATCTATTGCTTTAAATGTTTTGATTGATGTTGATCCCGGAAACGCACAAATTCCATTAATGGCGAGGCATGTTTCCGAAAAATTAAAAAACCGTTATTGGTATAGTACCCAGGAAATTGCATTTAGTTTTATCGCGTTAGGAAAAATTTCCCGGGAAGCGTCCAAATCCAATGCCACTGCAGATATAAAAGTGAATGGTAAAACGGTTGCGACCATGAACGGTAATGATGTTAGATTGACAACGCAGCAATTGAAAGGAACCAATGTTGATATTGCCACGAAAGGAAATGGAAGATTATATTATTATTGGGAAACAGAAGGCATCAGCGCAAGTGGCGCATATAAAGAAGAAGATAACTATTTAAAAGTCCGCAAACATTTTTATGATAGATATGGAAGGCTGATCTCGGGAAATAATTTTAAGCAAAATGATCTGGTGATCGTTCAGATAACTCTGGAAAAATCTTATAGCAATGAAATCGAGAATATCGTGATCACGGACATGTTGCCCGCTGGTTTTGAAATTGAAAATCCGCGAACAAAAGAAATCCCGGGAATGGATTGGATAAAAGGCGAATCATCGCCTACATCAATGGATGTACGTGATGACAGGATCAATCTATTTGTAAATGCTTACGCGAATAAACAAACCTATTATTACGCAGTTCGTGCGGTTTCGCCGGGCATTTATAAAATGGGACCAGTAAGCGCAGATGCCATGTATAATGGAGAATATCATTCTTATAATGGAGCGGGAATAATTAAAGTATCGCAGTAGATCCTTAAAATTAACCTGTCACACATTTAGGGTGACAGGTTAATTCAATTTTTTCTCATTATTCATATAACTCTCTACGACTTCCCTGAATTCACTTCCATTAATAGGTTTTACAAGAATTTTATTAATGTCGGCTCTAAAATAATTTTCAAAATCCTGATCGTATCAGCAGTTAATGCAACAATAGGGACAGCCGCTTTTTGTTCAATTTTATCTTTTCTAAAAATTTCAGAGATCTGAACACCAGTAAATTTTGGAATATTGATATCCGTTAGTATTAAACCATAGATATTTTTTTTGAAAAGATCAAGCGCTTCTTCTCCATCATTGGCAAGGTCAAAACTATGCCCCATTCTCTTTAACAACACGGTAATAAGCATTACATTGAGTTCGTTGTCTTCAACAACCAATATTTTTTTCGTGTCTTTATTAATTGTGAATGTGATGCAAAGTAAAAATAACGGCGGCAGTATTTCAATTCAAAAAAAATCGAAATATAATTTTTAGACAATGGTTCAATGATAGTGAACGGATAAAACAAAAGCCGAAACTATATTTCGGCCTTCATGGTTATTTTTAATGACTAAGGTAGAATATTGGGTAAATTTTTTATCAATATCTTTTCCAATGCCCCGGCGCCCATCTCCAACCACGATGCGCGGTTACCCAACGACCTTCTTCCCATCTGAATCCCGGACGTCTTCTTTCATAATGTCCTTCCCGCCAGGCATATCTTCCCCCATTCCAAAACCAATCTCCGCTGATCCAAACATATTCTGCCGAAGGCGGAGCTGGTCTTAAATACATGACATCAGCCGGTCTTTCTCTAACTACGTAAGCAGGGCCACAAGAGGCAAAAGCGGCAACAACGATCAATAAAACTGAACAGTAAGCATACTTTTTCATAACAGATCTGTGATTAATTATTATTGACGAAAAATTCTTCTACAGTTTAAACGATATTAAATAATATTTCAAACAAATTTTAAAAACCATAAACGCCTTAACGAATTTATAACAGCCGATAAACCGGGTATCTTAAATGCGCCGGCTCATAATATGGCGAATTCTTGTACACGAAATTAAGCTGCGCCGGGGCATTTTTTGCAAATATCGAATCTTGTTTTTTCTTTTCGTTCAATTTATTATTTAATTCAGGGTTCGATTGTAAATATTCAGCCGCCACATCCTCCCAACGATAATCGCTGTATCCTTCTTTTTGTTGCAAAATTGCATCAAAAAAATTCCATGAAAAATACGAATCATCTCCCGTTGGCTCTAGCATTTCAATTAAAAACCTTTTTTCGGGTTGGTTGGTTGGAATTATATAATCTCCTTTCAGAAATTGTATGGATTGATTTGATGCGGAAACCTTTACACCCGAATTCTTATGATGCTTTTCATAAGCGAAGGCAGAAGATCTGTAATCATCAATAT
Organism: Chitinophagales bacterium; assembly: GCA_021323755.1. Lineage (GTDB taxonomy): Bacteria > Bacteroidota > Bacteroidia > Chitinophagales > Chitinophagaceae > Puia. The sequence goes on from JAJPKJ010000012.1 coordinate 264,554, forward strand.
GATAGGCTTCAACATTAATCATCGAATCTTTGGTTAGTTGATGCATTTGTACATCATTCATTTTTAGTAAATCGATCACATCGTGCCATCCTTGCGGAATAATATAAGCTTTTGGCGAGGTGATAAATTTCTCAGGAATGAAGTAATCGTAAAATTTCACTTGTTTTTCAAAGGGTTTTTTGTGATCATAAAACATTCTCCGCAATCCGGTAACATCACTGGTTTTAAAAGCAGTTTCATAACCTTTAAAAAGTATGGTATCATATTTTGTCATGTCAGGTTTCCATTCCAGTGGAAATTCATTTTTAGAAAGATCATTGTCAATATTCTCTTTCCTTTTTTCAATGATCGTTTTCGCATATTTTGATGACTGCTCAATGATGCTTTGCATCAATGCATAAGTTGAAAGCACCCGATCTTTAAACGGTTTTAACATGTGCGTTTCAGGAATGAAGGAAATGGTGTTGAACAACGCTGCGTAACCGCTGGAGTAGCGCGGTGTTTCGTAAAATTCCTCCCAACCTTTTTCGGGATTACCTTCTTCAAAGTTTACATATGGACACATCGGCCATCCGCTTTTTTCCATTGAATGGTAGATTGAAGGATCGAAAACATCATGCACAAATTTTCCGAGTTCACCGCCAAGTTTATTCCATTGCGTGGTTATTAATGTCATCGTGTGTTGATAATCTGCACCATCGCTTACATGGTTATCAACCTGGATATCCGGATTGAGCCAATGAAAAATTTGCACAAAGGATCTTGCATTTCGAGAATCGCATTTTGTGAAATCCCTGTTCAGATCCAGGTTTTGGGCGTTCCCGCGAAAGCCATAACTGACCGGCCCGTTTTGATTAACTCTTGAAAAAGAAGTTCTGTTCAACGCACCGCCAATATTATACAATGGAACTACAGCGAGCACAACATTATCCGGAATTTTTATTTTCCCTGAATTGAGATCTCTTAATAACATCATGCAAGCATCAACGCCATCGGGCTCTCCGGGATGAATTCCATTATTAATTAGAACGACAATTTTGTTTTGCTGATGCCAGGCTTTCGGATCGAACTTGCCATCGTTGGAATAAAGAACGAGATGAAAAGGATAACCCGCGTCGCTCATGCCCATTTCTTTAATAGAAATTCTTGCTGAGCTTTTATCTAATTCCTTATAAAAGGAAATGCATTCAAAATAAGTTGATGTCTCTTTTCCATTCGATTTTTCGAAAGGAGTTGTTTGTGCAGTGCAAAAAATGGAACTGCCTACCAATAAAAAAAGAAATGAGCTTTTCATTGTCCTGGTTTTGCATACTAAAAATAAAAAAGGCAATCCATTCGGAGTGCCTTTTAAAAAATTTATTATTAAAGACCTATTTCGCGAGCGTGTTTACTTTCTTGGCCAGTTTGCTTTTTAAATTGGCCGCTTTGTTTTTGTGGATAATGCCTTTCTTAGCCAGCTTGTCAATTTGTGAAGCTACTTCGGGGAATTTCTCACCGGCTTCTTTTTTTGATTTGATGGCCCGCAGGTCGCGAACGGCATTTCGGGTTGTTTTGCCATAATAGCGGTTGCGGTCGCGGCGTTTGGTAGCCTGTCTTACATCTTTTTTCGTTGCACTATGATTAGCCATGCTGGAATAAAATTTTGGACGGCAAAGGTAAGTTTGGACAATGTAAATTCCAAATTTAAAAGAAAATGCCCCGGAATAGCTTAATAACGAGCTCTCTGTTGGACGGTTCGACCCAAGCAGCCCCGGATAGATGGTCGCGGCAGGCTTCCAAAATTTATTCCTAAAATGAAGATAGTGCCAGGCATTAGCCGCAAATAGTCGTAAATTTTCTCCGATATTTGTATTCCTTTTAAAGCTTGTTTTAATGAAAGACTTCCAGTATATCACTAATTCTTCGCCCGCATTTATTGAGAATTTGTACCAGGATTTTGTGAAAAATCCAGATGCAATTGATCCTGAATTCAAAAAATTTTTTGAGGGTTTTGATTTTGCGATCGCAAATGCTAAAAACGGATCGAATGGAAATGGCGCCGCCACTAAAACACAAGATGTTTTATACAAAACTACTGACGGTGTTGACTGGAAAAAAGAATTAGGTGCTTATCGCATGATTCTGGGCTATCGCAATAAAGGGCATTTGATCGCTAATACCAATCCCATTCGCCCGCGCAAGGATCGCGGTGCAAATTTAGACCTTGCCTTTTTTGGTTTTACGGAAGAAGATCTAGACAAGAATTTCTTTGCAGGAAATCTTATTGGCTTAGGGACTACCTCGCTCAGAAATATTTTGCAGCATTTGCAGAAATGTTATGCCAGTCACGTTGGCGTTGAATTCAAATATATCAGCGATCAAAAAACAATTGATTGGATCACAAATGAAATGGAGAAAAAATTTATAGATCCGCTTTCGCTCAACACAAAAAAACGCATTCTTGAAAAGATCAATGAAGGCGTCATGTTCGAAAAATTTTTACATACAAAATATATCGGTCAAAAAAGATTTTCACTCGAAGGCGGAGAAACTACCATTCCAGCACTTGATACCATTATTAATGTGGCTGCAGATAATGATGTCCAGGAAGTAGTTATCGGCATGGCGCATCGAGGAAGGCTGAATATTCTTGCAAACATTATGGGCAAGACCTACGAGCAGATATTTAGCGAATTTGAAGGCACTGCTACACTAGATCAAACCATGGGCAGCGGTGATGTGAAATATCATATGGGTTATGGAAGTGAATTGAAAACGCCCAATGAAAAAACCATTCATCTCAAATTAATGCCCAATCCCTCACATCTGGAAGCCGTGGATCCGGTAGTGGTGGGATTCGCGCGCGCAAAAGCAGATGTGATGTATAAAAGTGATTTCGATAAAATTCTTCCTATATTAATTCATGGAGATGCATCTGTAGCCGGACAAGGAATTGTTTACGAGGTTTTGCAAATGAGTGAACTTGATGGTTATTATACTGGCGGAACTATTCACTTTGTTATTAATAACCAAATCGGATTTACAACAGATTTTGAAGATGCACGAAGCTCTGATTATTGTACATCATTAGCAGGGGCTATCCATGCGCCGGTTTTTCATGTTAATGGGGATGATCCGGAAGCCGTTGTAAAATGTGCGGATATTGCGACTCGTTTCAGACAAGAATTTAATTCGGATATCTTTATTGATATGGTCTGTTATCGTCGTCACGGACATAATGAAGGCGACGATCCGAAATTTACACAACCACATTTGTATGCGTTGATTGATGAACATCCCAACCCACGTGAAGTATATACTCAATTTCTTATTGAAAACGGAGAAGCCGATGCAAAAGATCTGGCAAAGGGAATGGAGAAGAAATTCTGGGCCGATCTGCAAGAGCGATTGGATGAAGTGAAACAAAAACCTTTGCCATATTCCTATCAACAACCTGAATTATGGTGGAAGAGCTTGCGTCGTGCATCCGCAGAAGATTTTGATTTTTCTCCGGTTACTGCAATCAGTGAGAAAGATTTTAAAAAGATATTCGATGCATTAATGACTTGGCCTGCCGATTTCAAACCGATAAAAAAGGTTGAAAAAATTTTACAGGATAAGATCAAGTTGTTTAATGATGAAAAGAAAGTGGATTGGGCAACCGGTGAGTTATTGGCTTACGGAAGTTTATTATTGGATGGCAAAGATGTTCGCATGAGCGGACAGGATGTGCAACGCGGAACATTCTCACATCGTCATGCTGTGTTGCGGGATGAAAATACAGATGCTGAATATAATCGCTTAAGCAGAGTCCCGGATGCGAAAGGACAATTCAGGATTTACAATTCTTTATTAAGTGAATTTGGAGTACTCGGTTTTGAATATGGATATGCTATGGCCAATCCAAACACATTGGTTTTGTGGGAAGCCCAGTTCGGCGATTTTGCTAATGGCGCCCAGACGATGATCGATCAGTTTATTGCAGCGGGTGAACAAAAATGGCAACGCATGAATGGCGTTGTTTTACTGTTGCCTCATGGTTATGAAGGTCAGGGTCCTGAGCACAGCAGTGCGAGAATTGAGCGTTTTTTACAAATGTGTGCCGAATTGAATTTGATTATTACCAATGTTACCACTGCTGCGAATCTTTTTCATGCTTTTAGAAGACAATTGGCGTGGCCTTTCAGAAAGCCATTGATCAATTTTTCGCCAAAGGCTAATTTGCGCTATCCCGGAACTTACTCTGCAATATCAGAATTTACTAACGGCAGTTTCAAAGAAACGATCGATGATAATTTTGTTACTGACGCCGGCAACGTAAAAAAAGTTTTATTCTGTAGTGGAAAAATTTATTTTGATTTGGCTGAGCGGCAGCAAAAAGAAAACCGCAAGGATATTGCGATAATAAGGCTGGAACAATTATATCCATTGCCATTTGAGCAATTGGAATCATTGTATAAAAAATATAGTAAAGCAACTTGGTTCTGGGTTCAGGAAGAACCGTTGAATATGGGCGCCGCCTCGTTTTTGCAGATGAATTTGAAAAATCTGAATTACGGGTTCATCAGCCGTCAGCCGAGCGCAGCAACAGCAACGGGTTACAGTAAAGTGCATCAACAGGAGCAAAATGAGATTATTGAAACAGCATTTTCAATTTAGATAATATCTTTTCTAAATCGTACATCTAACATCTAAAATCGTACATAACAATGGTTGACATAAAAGTTCCATCGGTTGGAGAATCTATCAGTGAAGTAACGCTGGTGAAATGGCTAAAAAAAGAAGGCGAATATGTTGATCGCGATGAAGTGATCGCTGAATTAGAAAGTGAAAAGGCAACGTTTGAAGTGAATGCAGAAAAAGCGGGCACCTTGAAAACGGTTGGTAAAGAAGGCGATACGTTAAAGATAGGAGATGTAGTTGCGCAAATTGATGAAACGGCTACCAAACCGGAGGCGAAGAAACAAGAAAAGGTCAATGCGGAGCAAGTTGTAAATAAAAAGGAACAGGAAAAAAAACAGGAGGGCGATAAAAGCGCCTCAAACGGTCAGGTCTTGGCTCCAAACGAAGTTAAAGCCACACCAGTTGCAGCTGCGATGATATCAGATAAAAAAATTGATTCCAAATCGATTACCCCAACCGGCACTGGCGGAAAAATATTGAAGCATGATGTTCTCGATGCCATAACCAATCCTGGCAGAATTCCAGGCCTGCCTTTGTTTAGCAGGGATGAGCGAAAAGAGAAAATGAGCAATCTGCGCAAAACAGTTTCGCGCAGATTGGTAGAAGCAAAAAATACAACCGCCATGCTTACCACTTTTAATGAAGTGGATATGAGCAATATCATGGCTTTGCGAACCAAATTCAAAGACAAGTTCAAAGAAAAACATGGCGTGAATCTTGGCTTCATGAGTTTTTTTACCAAAGCATGTTGTTATGCCCTGCAGGAATGGCCTGCTGTTAATGCGTACATTGATGGCGATGAGATCATTTATCATAATTACTGTGACATATCCATTGCCGTTAGTGCACCAAAAGGTTTGGTTGTTCCGGTGATCCGCAATGCAGAAAGTTTGAGCATGGCCGAAATTGAAAAGAAAGTGGTTGAACTGGCAACCAAGGCACGCGATAATAAATTAGCGATGGAAGAAATGCAGGGCGGAACATTTACCATTACCAACGGCGGTGTTTTTGGTTCATTGATGAGCACCCCAATTATTAATATTCCACAATCCGCAATCCTGGGAATGCACAAGATTGAAGACAGACCAATTGCAATGAACGGTCAGGTTGTTATTCGTCCCATGATGTATCTGGCTGTGAGCTACGATCATCGCATTATTGACGGGCGTGAATCAGTCAGTTTTTTAGTAAGGGTAAAAGAACTGCTTGAAAACCCTGACCTACTTTTATTTGGGAAAGATCCGGTAAAAGCTTTGCTGGAATTATAATCTCTGCTTCATCATTACTTAGGCAACTGCTTGCGTGGATGAATGTTAAAGATTATTTTTACAACAAATCACGTCATTATGAAAACCACGATCATTATTACTGCTCTAACCATCTTGTTTGCATCATGTAAAAAAACAGGTAGTTCAGGCGGCGCTAGCCAATCAAAAGGGAATTTTGTAAGAATTTTTGAAGGAACTGATCCTAACATTACCAACGACACAGTTTATCTCATTTCATATAATACTTCTGGCAAAATAAGTCAGGTGCTGGATAGTCTTTACCAGGATAGTCTTGTGGCGACTTATGATGCTTCTGGGAATCTTTCTACAGTTAATGATATCGGTGCATTTTCGCTTGGCAATTCTTCATTCACTTATGATGTAAATAATCATCTCACAGAAATAGATTGCAATGTTGCCGGGGAAAATGAAAAATATGTTTTTGAATACACCAATGGCATGGTTTCTAAAAAAAGTTATTATTCTGATTTTGGATTGGGCGGCGCTTTGCAGTTGTGGAGTTATGACGTGTACACATTAACCGCCGGGAATATTACTGACCTGAAAGAATATGATGCTGCAAACAATTTATCTTTCGAAACAACATTTACATACGGAACGCAAGCTAACCCCAACGCCTTTAAAACGCTTGGACTATTTAATTTTGGCAACAGGCTCGGCACCCAGGATATTATAAATTATGAAACTTTTTTTAACGCAAATATTCAAACTGGTTTTACCACAAGCGGATTGACCGCAACATCTACATTAACGTTTAACAGCCAGCAAAAGCCGACGCAAATCATTGTCAATGATCAATACAATGGCTGGCTATTGACTTGGAATTTTTTTTATTAGCAGGACTGAATATTGAATAAAATATCTTTGATCAAGTAAAAGATTTTGTCTTTCATTGCATGCTCCCGCTCAGGCCACTCGTCATTAATTAGAGCGAATTGTATTGTCTTTTTTTATAATTGGAGATAATCTATTTCTTGACCAGGTATTTAAGATCAAACAGGCGTTGATCGCTGATCAACAATTGATTCGATAATTCAGTTTTTGCGCAAATATTCATTAAGAGTCAATTTGAAATATAAATGACGCATCGCAAATAGAATTCATCGAACCATGGTTACATTTTTACCTTGGTCAGCGTAGCTTTATCCATCGCGGCTTTTCTGGGTCCACATGAATCTTCCATCATCACCGTGTACACAGAATCTTTACTAAAAAATGTGATACGGTATTTACCCCAATAATCCAACCCACAGGTGCCATCATTTAAAGACAGCACATTATTCTTTAGCTTGTATTTTCCTTCGACGGTAAAATTGTCTGAAGGAATGACCACTTTGACTGTGCCGTTATTTCGGAAGTTAAGCTGAACGGTTTCGTTATTGCTGAATTTGATGACCCATGATCCTGTGAGTGTATCGTCTTTTAGCGTAAATGAAAAGGCAAGGAGCAGAACAAGCGTAATGAAAGGGAATAGCATCTTTTTCATACATCAGTTGTTTGATTGGTTGATTATTTTTTTTACTGGATATTTCCGTTAAAAAACCAAGGATTTGATTTGTTTATTTCAGTTTGACCCTTCTTAATCCCGTATTGCCTGTAGTAATATCATTTTTTCGGGGTGTAGAAGAATCTTCGATAACAGATACTCTGAAGGAATCCTCGTTAATAAACGTGAATTTGTATTTCCCCCAATAGGTGTCACCACAGCCTTCTTTATCATTAATGGAAAAGACATCATCTTTGAACGCATATGCGCCGTGATGAAATATTGTTTTTCCATCGGTCGAAACAACTTTAAAAGTGCCATCGCCATTGAAGTAAACATAGGAGAAGGAGCCATTTTTTTCATAAGTCTTCCAGCGACCAACAATATTATGTTTGGGGAGGATGAATGCAAAGACGACAAATGAAAGCGCCGTTAATAACAGAATGACTTTGGTGTTTTGTCTCATGATCTTATTTTTTAGGTTATTAATAAAGTGTGATTTATTCTAATTTTTTGCGCCTACCTGCATCATTTTCCCAATCATAAGATTCCCTTTGGCTTCAGAATAACCTGCAGGTATTTTAAACAAGGACGCCGGAAATGTTTTTGCCTCTGCTGTTGTCAGGATTGTCGTTAATGAAAAATTTTTATTGGTCATCATGATCTTTACAAAATATCCTCCACAACCTGCTTTGTCAAATGCCTGCGTCATAGCAGGTGTGATATTCTGCGATGTCATCAATTTCTTTAATTGAGCATAGCCTGGCACGGTTGTGCTTGTCCAGACTTCCATTGTTGATGAGCTTTTGAACATTCCTTTTGAGTTAGAAACTAGTTTTGAATGAATGCAATTAAATCCCTGCACAGTTTCATAACCTATTTTTGTTACCGTATATGTTTCATTATTTCTGTTGATGAGTGAAGTGTCGATAATATTTAATGAATAGGCTTTGCTCTTCTCATCAAGGGTAAGACTGTATTTCTGATAACCGGCCCTGGAGACCACTGTTATCGGAGTTTCGTTCTTAACCCCCATCATGGCAGCGAGGTTTACTTCTGCTCTGCCTTCGCCGGCATTGGTAAAGTAAGATTTGTTCTTACTGTTGACGGTCCCTCTCTCTTTGGTAATAACGGTTGTCGAGGTCTCATAATAAAATCCACTGCCTCCGTTTGCAGACATGAACATTTTAATAGCTGTAGCAGAATCTGCCGCAGAGACCCCACCACCACCGATAAGATTTCCAAGTGCTTTTGTTGTAAGATCAGCTCCTGAAGTATCGTTGGGATTGTCTCTCGCTGCCTTTGCAAATGCGCTTAGCACACTATTGGTTGCCGCCGTGTCAGAATTTGATTTTATGTTGTTGCTTAAAGCGCTGTCGGTTTTGCCAGATGCCTTATTGCTGACGCTTTGTTTTACGCTGTTTACAAGTTTCTTAAACAGCTGGGCTTGGAGACTGACATGCACGAGCAGCAAAGGAGAAATTAATGCGGATATGATGATGATCTTTCTTGTCATTGAAATTTAAGTATCCTTTAATGGATTCACCGAATGGGTTTGTTTAATATTTGCCGGATAAATTTCCTATAACAAATTCTTTCCTGGACTACATTAAAATGTGGTTTGCTTCCGAAGCCTAAAATCAATTTTGTGAAAAAGATTATTTTCTTTGCTTATTCATCAACTCATAACGGGAATGAACCTGGAGAATTTCGTAAATATTTTTTACGTGATATCGAACGGTATCGACAGAAATGAACAGTTTATCTGCGATCATTTTATAGCTCATGCCGTTTACGATGCATTCGAGTATTTCCTGTTGCCTTTCGTTCAGTTTTGATTCCGATTTGTCTGGCAGCGGTTTAAAACCCGACCGAAATAACTGAAGCGTTTTTGCAGCAATTGTCGGAGTCATTGGTGCGCCCCCATTATATACTTCTTCGGCAGCTTCAAGAATTTTGGCGGGCGGGGTCTTTTTTAAAATATAACCATTCGCTCCTGCCTGTATTGCCCGGAATATTTTATCATCATCTTCAAAAACCGTTTGCATAATAATAAAAATGTGCTGAAAGTTTTCTTTGATAATATGCACAGCTTCGATTCCATTGATACCCGGCATGTCAATATCCATAAATACTACATTGGGTTTGCTGTTCGTGATCTTAAAGATCAAATCGGCTGCGTTGTCAAAGGCGCCGACGCAGGTAAAACCGGGCGTGCCATTTATTAATTGATAATAGCTATCGCGCAATAAATGATTATCCTCGAAAATAACAATCCTGATTTCTTTTTCCATTTTTGCAAATCTCAATATTGTTTTTGTAAATAAACTACATCATTATGTAGTTGGCATCTAAATAGTCATTTTTAGCACTATTGCTGTTCCCTTATCTTTAATGGTTGATATATTTAATTGCGCATCAATTTCGCGTGCCCGTGTTTGCATATTTTTTAAGCCATTACCTCCAAAAGTTTTTTGATGATAATCAAACCCCGAACCATCGTCTTCAATATTCATTATCATTTCATTTGTAGAAAGACCGATATTGACGCTCACCGTTTTTGCATTTGAATATTTGTAAGCATTATTAATCGCTTCTTTAAAAATCAAATAAAAATTTTTTCTTTTTTCCATTGGTAATTTTATTGTTTTTGCTTTTTCATCCGCGTTAAACTGAAGCAAAATATTTTTTCCCGACAATAACTCGCCGGCAAAATATTGCATACGCTGCAGAATATTTTCAAACTGATCGTTTTTAGGATTAATGGCCCAAACAATGTCATTCATATTATCGATCATATTTCGCGATGCTACGCCCATTTTTACTAGGATCTCTTTTGCATTTTCTGCATTTGTTTGCAATTGTTTTCCTGCAATTTCGCTATACACAGAAATACTATTTAGTGTTGAGCCAATATCATCATGTAAATCAGTTGCGATTTTTTGCCGGATTGCGGAAAGCTCATCGCGATTTTTTTTGCGGTAATCATAAACCGCATAAAAAATAACGGCGGCTATTATCACCCATATCAGGAATGCCCACCAGGTTTTCCACCACGGGGGATCAACAACAATAATAAGAGAGGTAATATGGTTCGATTCAAACCCATCCCGATTTTTCGCCATTACTTTGAACATGTAGTTGCCCGTAGGAAGGTTGGCATAGGTAACAGAATGCTGTTCGCCTGCATTTATCCAATCCTGATCTGTCCCTTCCAACTTGTAATAATATTGTATATTTTTTCTTTCCCTGAAGGAAAGCGAAGCGAATTCTACAGCTATTGAATTTTGATTGTAGGGCAACTTGATCTTTATATACTGCAATGCAGAATCAACAGAAATATCTTTTTGCGAAATTCGCAGTCCGGTAATGGTCACGTCGGGAGGAGGCGGAACGCTTCTGATGCTGTCAGGATTAAAATAGATGGCGCCGGAGTTTGCAGCGGCCAAGATGGTTCCGTTTTGGAGTTTATAAAAAACGCGCTCAAAAACATGATCCCTGATCCCATCATCGATTCCAAATTTGGTGACTCTTTTTGAAGATAGATTTAACATTTCGATGGATTCATTCGTCAGGATCCAAACATTATTTTTATCATCGGCGAGCGCGCCAAAGACAATATTGGATGATAATCCATTTTCAGTTGTAAAAAAATTTGACTGCCCGGAGTTTATATTATACAGAAACAAGCCCTGGTTCAGCGTTCCCCCCATAATAACCGAATCGTTCAGCAATGACAATAAAATAATGTGGTGCTGGTTCAATACGGATTTGATAATAGTATTTTTTGTTTCCCCGAAGCAGTCTAAAGCGTCGTCTCCTGCGCCTACCCAGATATTATTTTTCTTGTCGGTGCATATTCCATCTATTGCATGTATGTTGTTTTCATTATCATGATAAAGGTTTTTGAATACAGAAAACTTATTTGAATCATTGCTCCATTTTGCCAGAAAGCCATTGTGAAGGGCTAACCAGAAATTTTTTTTCTGGTCTTTCACAATAAACATGATCGTTCTTTTTTCGAATTCGGGTATGATCCTGTTTGTAAATCTTCCGGTATGCATATCAAGGACCGATAGCATTCCGTATTGACTACCTACCCATATTTTGCCTTTTTCATCTTCAGCGATCGTCCATGTTCTGCTAAAAGGCTCGCCTAATGAGTGGATGTCGTTTTTGTGATGAAAATAATTATGAATCAAATTAAGATTACTGTCATACCTGAAAATGCCAGCGCCCCAGGTGCTTATCCATATATCTCTTTTGCTGCTTTCAAAGAACGAAGTAATGTCTGTGCTGAACTGTTTAACTGAAGAATTAGGCGTCTTGCTGATGTATTTGAATTGTTGCTGACCAGGATTAAAGATGTTCATTCCCATATCGGTATTTATCCAGATATTCCCTTCCCTGTCGCGAAAAATTCTGTAACCCTCACTCTGATAATGCAATCCGTAATCAGATCCGTTCTCATTTTCTATAGTGGAAAAACTATCTTTTTTTTTATCGTACTTCAATAATCCCGCGAAATTATCCGAGGTGAACCAGATGGTGTTTCCGTCGTCAACGCAATCGCGTACGGCGGCATTTGGTAAATTGATTTTTCCCTTGTGCCTGTTATGCAGAACCTGATAATAGGTTATCTGTCGCTGATTTACATTGTATTTGCACAGATCGCCAAGATAGTCTGAGATCCATATGTTATCATTCATATCTAAACTGAAAAGAGAAATCGGGTTGTAATAGCCGAATAGTTTCACGATGTCCATTGAAAACGGATCGCAGATTTTTTTTGTTTTACAATCGAAGTATGTCAGTTTATGGGGCGTGTTTGCCAAAATGATCCAAAAGCCATTTCTGTCCTTGTCATAAATCACATGCAAAACCGGAGAGTCGATCTTTTGAACCAATACCGGTTTAGGCTTTGAATAATCGTAACTGAAAATATTTTTGTCGGTTACGATCCATATGTTTTCAGTTTTGTCTTTTCCGATGCACAAAACATTGGCATTGATGCTGTCTGGCGAATCGCCAGTATTTAAATGCTCAAGAACTCTTTGTATCCGGTTAAAAATGATCAGACCTTCATTACAGGTTATCCAGATATTCTTTTCTTTATCTTCCAACGGAATGCCGGTCCAATCTCCCAATAAGCTATTGGTGCCGGCATGAAAATATTTGTAGCCAATAAAATTTTTTCCATCAAATCTTTGGATGCCATTATCAGAAAAAAACCAATAAAAACCTTCTTCATCCTGAAAGGTGAGTACTTTGGGATTTGAAAGTAATCCATCTTCAACAGAAATGTGTTCAAAAGCATATTGTTGTTGGCCAACAACGAAAACGGGAAATAGAAACAAAATGAAAAACCTGATGTAATGCATAAGTTAATGCTGAGCTGCATAAATTTACTGTATACAAACGAGTTGGTAAAGAATTTGAAACTACGTGCATTAATTTGCGATCATGAAATATGTCTCATATCTAAATACGGCATCTCATATTCTTGGCTTGTATAGCGGAGATGAACCATTTGCACATTTTATAAGAAATTTTTTCCGTCAAAATAAAAAGTTTGGTTCAACTGACAGGAGAATGATCGGCAATAGCTGCTATTGTTATTTTCGTCTTGGACACTCATTGAAAAATATTTCCGTAGAGGAAAAAATACTCATCGGTATTTTTTTGTGTAATAGCAAACCCAATGAGTTATTGAATCATTTCAAATCAACCTGGAATGAAATGATTCATCTTCCTTTGACAGAGAAATTATCAGCCATTAAATATCAATTCTTAATTACCGATATTTTCCCTTTGAAAGACGATTTGAGCGGAGGAATTGATCATGAAAAATTATGTGCGTCTTTTTTATCGCAACCCGATTTGTTTTTAAGAATACGCCCAGGAAATCAAAATGTGGTAACAAAAAAACTAACGGATAATAATATTGAATTTAATCAGATCACTGAATCCTGTATTGTATTAAACAATTCAACAAAAATTAATGAAATAATTGACCTCAATAAGGAAGCCGTAATCCAGGATTATAATTCGCAGCAGACGGGGAATTTTTTTCGTCAACAAACATCAAACGCCCGACAAGGGCCAATATCAGCCTGGGATTGCTGTGCTGCAAGCGGCGGTAAATCCATTATGCTCTATGATATTTACCCCGATGTGGAGCTAACGGTTTCGGATATACGGGGATCTATCATGGTCAATTTAAAAAAACGTTTTTCGGAGGCAGGATTAAAAAGATATGCATCGTTTGTCAGCGATCTTTCCACCACAAACCACAAACTGCCAATCAAAAACTATGATTTGGTTTTGGCTGACGTGCCTTGTAGCGGAAGCGGGACATGGAGCAGAACTCCCGAATCATTGTTGTTTTTTAAAGAAAGAGAAATTGCGCGATACAATGAATTGCAAAAAAGAATTATTTCGAATATTATCCCATCTTTAAAAAAAGATGGCAGGCTGATTTATATTACCTGTTCGGTTTTTAAAAAAGAAAATGAAGATATCGTTGAGTTCATTCAGCAAAACCAACAACTCAAATTGCAAAAAATGGAATTATTAAAAGGATATGAAATAAAGGCAGATTCTATGTTTGGAGCCATTTTTACTGTTTAACTACGCGCAACGTCGCTTTGCTTTTTCCATCGTCATAATGTATAAAATAAACACCTCTTGCAAGTGAAAATGCAGATGAAAAACGCTCCGTGTAATATTGGTTTGAAGAAATAACAGCAGATGTGGTTTGTATTATTCTTCCTGTTGCATCAGATAATTGTAGGTAAGCATTGCCGGTGTTTTTAGCTTTAAATAACACCGTAAAATCAGTGGTGTAAGGATTTGGGAAAACACTGATCCATTTGTTGGCAAGCGAATTGATATCAGCTTGTAATAATTTTTTCTCCATTAATATGGCATATGCCTTTTTAAAATCAGGAATGCCGTATCCATAGCGATTATCAGGATTATTATATTGACTTGCACTTTGCTGAACTGCACTGATAATATCATAATTGGCGAAATCGGGAAACGCCTGCCACAAACATCCTATTAATCCGGCAAGATTGGGATTTGAGAATGAAGTGCCATTTCCACTTTTGATATCTCCATTCGGTAACGCAATTACTGTTCCTTCGCCAACGGAAACAACATTTGGTTTTATTGCTCCGGAAGAATTTGGACCCCAACTTGAAAACGGAGCGATGACGCCGTTGACATCTGTTGCACCGACCGCCAATACACTATCACCATCTGCAGGACAAATGACATATTTCGTTTCATCCGTCGCTGTGCCCGAATTCCCAGCACTCGCCGTTACAATCATTCCTTTTGCAAAAGCAAAATTGGCTGCCATCGTTATTAATGAGAAATGTCCGTTGCGTTGAGCATAATTCAAATTAAAAATCGAGTCATCAAAATAGGCGTAGCCAAGGGAGGTTGAAATTAGATCAGCGCCTGCGCTGTCGGCGAATTCAGCGGCAGCAACCCAATTTTGTTCTTCCACCGGATACTCGGAATTGACATCCTCAGTTTTGAATAGCCAGAATTTGGATTTTGGAGAAGATCCGATCATCGCGCCTGGTTCATTTGACGCAATAATTGAAAAGCAATATGCGCCGTGAACATCTTCTTCATTAACGCTTTGCTTCAAATTCACATAATCATAAGTGCCCAAGACCTGGTTGTTCTGTCGCACGCTGTCAAAAACAGGATTGCTCAAATAACCATTGAACCCTGCATCCAAGATGGCGATCGTAGTATTTTCTCCGTGAAAACCCAGATTGTGTAAATATTCTCCATTATGGATATGGATCTGCAAATAATTGTTCCCGTAATCATAATAGTTAGTATCAGGTCCGCAAAGATTTTCTGGCTGATGAGAAGAAAGATCTTGCTTGCCGCGATAAGACAATACATTAATGAACTTATTTTTTACCGTATCTTTTTTTATTGGTTTTACATTTGTTGCAACAGGCGATGTTTTCTTTACAAATACAAATGAATTTATTTTTTGTAACGCGTTTGAATCGCTGATCTTTATTAATACCTGGTTGAACCATTTTGAAAGATTAAGTAACTGAACACCCGGAACACTCAAAATGCTGTCTAGGTAAACGGAATTAACCGGCAGATCAGTCGAATCTATACTGATATTTTGCTTTGCTCTTCTGTCAATGGCTTGTTGAGACAAAAAAGTGATGGGGTTGTTAATGGCGAAAGAAGTTCCGTTTTTGTCAGTGAATTGAACGATGTATCGGGAAAACTGTGCGCTACCAGAAATGTAAAGGAGCGTTGTAAAAAGAAGAACTGAGATAAATTTTTTCAATATCATCGACACATCAATTATGATCTATCATATTTAAGGTGATGCCATAACCGAAATATGCGCCGACAGGATCCTGAATATTTGGTGGCTGATATTCCCAATGTATTAAATTCTTGTAGATCAGACCGATTCCTTTTCCGTAAACTTCAACACTATAATTCTCTCCGCTTATTACGGCCGGATTGGTGGAGTCTCCGTAAAATTCGTTTTGCTGATCAATGGTTATTGAATTTGGAACAACTCCTCCTATGGTTGTAAAAGGCGAGCCAACGCTGTCGTAAGTGTAGGTCCAATTCGCAAAATAACTGAGATCGGGATCTGTATTCACGCCATTGGATGTATCTATCGGCACATTTGTATCAATGTACGAATTGCCTTGCCAATTATACCCGTTAAGGATCGGTAAAACCAGTTTAATAAAGCGTAAATTATTTTCAACTACTTCAACATCGTTACGCGTAGCTGTGATCATATACGTTTCATTAAAGACCCAGGGTTGCGTTCCGGTCGTATCACTCAAAAAACGATTTACACGCCAGCTTGGCCTGCCCAGATTATCGGTAATTAAAGTATCTATGATATCCATTGCCTGAAAACTTACCGTAGTAGTCTGTGTTCCGAAATTGGTGAACTCCAGGGAGTCGAGCCGGTAGGTAATGTATTTTCCCGGAGCCAATTGCAGATAATCCGTCAATTGCGCTGACGGGTAATTGTAGTTTTGTTTTTTACAACTTGTTATGGCAATCGCCATTAGAATGGTAAGAAAAAATATGGTGCGGAATTTTTTCATTCGAAGCAATTAGTTGTTAAACAGTAATTTATGCGTATTCTTTCCTTCAATTTTTAAAAACAGTGTTTGTTGAATTAAAACAAAAAATCCGGGAAAAATTCCCCGGATTCTAACGTAAAAAAGAGCTTATTATTGCTGTAAATCAGGCTAATTGTCCTTTTTGAATGATGCCTCCGCCGATAATATCATCGCCTTCATAAAACACTGCACTTTGCCCTGGAGCAATGCTTTTGGCATTTTCGTAAAAACGAACACGGATATTGTTTCCATCAGGAAATAAATTGCTGATATTTCCCTTGTCTTTATACCTGATTTTCGTTACCGCTTCCATGCCTGAACTAACCATATCATATTTCATCATGTTAATGCCGCCAACCGTCATTTCGTTTTGTTGAAGATCTTCTTCGTCCCCCAAAACAACAGTATTGGTTACCGGTTCGATGGCTGTTACATAAACAGGTTTTCCGAAAGTTATATCAAGACCTTTTCGCTGACCAATTGTATAAAATGGATAACCTTTATGCTGACCTAAAACCTCTCCTTGCTTGTTAACAAAATTCCCGCCGGCGACTTTTACCGCTAAACCATCTACTTTACGTTTTAAAAAACCACGATAGTCATTGTCGGGAACAAAGCAAATTTCATAGCTCTCACTTTTTTTGGCTAATTCGGGGTATCCATAATCGTTAGCCATTTGCCTGATCTGAGGTTTGCGATATTTCCCCAATGGAAAAATGGTTCTCGCCAATAAATCTTGTTTTAAACCCCACAGCACATAGCTTTGATCTTTTAATTCATCAATTCCTCTGCTTATAAAGTATCTTCCATTATCATGCTGATGAACATTAGCATAGTGGCCCGTTGCAATAAATTCACAACCGAGCGCATCGGCGCGTTTTAGTAATGCCCGCCATTTAATATGCGTGTTGCACATAATGCAGGGATTTGGTGTGCGACCGGCAAGATATTCTTCAACAAAATTCTCAATTACAAAATCGCCAAATTCTTCGCGGATATCCAATACAAAGTGAGGGAATCCGTGTTGCACAGCAGCCATTCGTGCATCATTAAAACTATCCAAATTGCAACAACCTGTTTCTTTTTTAGAAGAGCCTGAACTGGCATAATCCCATGTTTTCATGGTAATGCCAATTACTTCATAGCCCTCATCATGAAGCATTAATGCGGTAATGGTACTGTCAATACCGCCACTCATTGCCACCAGCACTTTTCCTTTGCTACTCATTTTATGAAAATTTCAAACGGCAAATTTACAAAAAGAACAGTGAGAAAAGAAATACCGGCGGAACATAGAAGTATGCCAGACAAAAGGAAAATAGAGGAGCTTTTAGAAAAAAGCTCCGAACGATTGCTTAAACCATCTTATTACATGGAGAACGTGTTGTTTCATTATTTAGCAACGGGTTGGATCTTTTTGATCGGATAAGGTCAAGTTTTATTGAGTCCTGATGAGTTAGTCGCAGTTTGTTAAATCACGCAAACAATATTGCCGCATTTTTGTAAATAATAAATGAAGTGATTATTATAAATTGAAATGGCTGCCACCAACTTTTTCAAAAACGCCTGAAAAGTTTGTGAAAAACTAGCGAAAAGTGGTGTCTGCCTGAAATGATAAATGCACTAAATTGCTTTATAAACAATTTTTAAGTACGCAGCTAAAATTCTAAAGTATGATCAAATTACAAGTAATCGGCAATCTTGGTAAAGATTGTGTTACCAATGCAGTGAATGGAAAGAATGTTATCAATTTCAATGTAGCTCACACAGAAAAATTTCGTGATGCACAGGGAAACCAAAAAGACAAGACCATTTGGGTTGATTGCGCTTACTGGACAGACCGCACAGGCATTGCACCTTATTTAAAAAAGGGAACGCAGGTTTATGTTGAAGGAACTCCGGAAGTCAGGACCTATCCAAAAAATGATGGCACGACCGGCGCATCACTTACCTTAAGAGTAGTGAGTGTGCAATTATTGGGAAGCAAGACCGGTGGCGATTATTCTGGCATTGCAACTCCTGAATCAGCGACGCAGCAGTCTTCATCAGCACCATCAAGGAATATTCCTGCACCCAGTGACATTACTGAACCGATTGATGATCTACCTTTCTGACAAAATTATTACCAGGTAAAAATCCCGCGGGAAGCGGGATTTTTTTTATCTACTCTTTTCATACATCTTCACCCATCGTTCAATTTCTTCGCGCGTTACAGATCTTTGTTCATCGTCTATATTAATAACAAAAAGCAATCCTTTATTCGTGTTTGTGGATTGAAATGCACTTATCAAATTAAATTGTTCACTCACCAATAATCTTCCGCTCGTTACATTCCACAATTCTTTTGCACATAAACATCCTTCAGTGGGAGTGAGCGGATAATATGGCTTGTCTTTAAAATATTCCGGATCGATGGTTGTTCCATGTGCAATAATCTCTGTGCGACCGATCTTTCCTGCATTCCATGCCTGCATCATTGGTGCATAATTTCTCCAGCTTGCCGGCAACAGCTGTAAATACATCTGCAATGAATCTTTTGATGCATCCCAATCGTCATGAAAATATTTTTCCCATTTATCTTCGAAAGGCATTATTAATTGAAGGTTCGGTGTCGGTCCGATGAAATTATTATGCGACACATCAATTCCTTGTATACTATAAATACCTTGCGGTGTGCTGCCATTGGTGATAAAATAAGGAAGATCGGAACCCGAACGTGCAAGCTGTTCAAAGATCAATAATCTTCCGCTTCCATCTTTCACAAAACTTCCATTTGCATTTTGTACGATAGCGATGCCAGGATAATCGCGGTCCCATCTTTGAAATGAATAAATTATTTTTTGTCCGCTTGTTTTTTGGTATTTGAATAATTGAACAATATCTGGCGTGGCATGATGTATTTGCTGATTGTGATAGCTGAGATAATTTACCAGCTCCTGCAAAATATTAATGGTATCATAACCAGGAAATTTTTCAACCAGATTTATTTTTAATGAATTGCTATTGTTGATCGATGGATCGCATCGGTATAAATAAACGGCGCAAATAGAAAACAATTTTGGATTATTTTCTTTATCAAGAATTTTTTCGATTTCATCGTAATATTTTTTTGGATACACAGCGTATACCGCTTCGAGAAAAGATTTTTTTGTGTCGTATTCCAGCGAATCATAATGTGCAAACAATGAAGTAAATCCATTTTCCACTTCCATTGAAGCAAATTGAAATTGACAGATTGCCTCACACGCGTTTTCATATTTGTATTCTGTATTGCTATCTAACGGCGTTGCAAAAGTTTTGGCTATAACTCTTTCGCGCAGATCCTTTTCCAATGCGGAGCGTTTTTGGTAAAGCACCACATCAGTATAAATGTCTTCCCGACGAGGCTGGGAAAAAGAAGAATATAAAGAAAAGAAATTGAAAATAAATAATAAGATGCATCGTGATTTCATCGGTAAAAATATTTGCAAAGTTAATCAGAAGAATCAAGCAAATAAAAACCAATGATGGATAAGAAATATGAAACGAATAATCCTTAACTTCAGCACTCTTTTTTAATCACTGACAAAACTTGCAAAATGAAAAAAACGGCTTCACTCTTATCATTTGTCTTTTTGACAATTGTTTTTTTTACTCAATGTAATAATCAATCACAACATGGGGAGGAACAAAAAAAGGATTCTACGGATGTAACCAAGAACTGGAAGATCGGTGTGCAGATGTGGACTTTTCATTTATTTCCATTTGTAACAGCCCTTGAGAAGGCGGATAGTGCGGGTGTAAAATATATTGAGGCATTTCCCGGACAGGAACTTGGCGGCGGCATGAAAGGCGATTTTGGAATTGATATGCCAGATTCAACGAGGGCGAAATTGAAACAACTACTGCAATCAAAGGGAATCAGCATTGTTGCAATGGGCGTTGTCGTTCCGAAAGATGTTGCGGAATGGAAAAAGTTTTTTGACCTCGCCAAGGAATTCGGATTAAGCTATATTACTGCCGAGCCAATAAAAACACAATGGAACCAGGTTGATAGTCTTGCTGGTCTGTATGGGATAAAAGTGGCCATTCACGATCATCCAAAGCCCAATGAATACTGGAGTCCCGATTCAGTGCTTGCTGCAACAGTCGGCCATCCAAATATTGGTTCTTGCGCCGATGTTGGGCATTGGGCCCGCAATGGACTGGATCCCGTTGAGTGTTTGAAAAAATTAGAAGGTCATGTTTTTGGTGTGCATTTAAAAGATATAAAAGTGTTTGGACAAGTTGATGCGGCAGATACAATCGTTGGCGCAGGCGTTAATAATTTCCCCGCAATATTCGCTGAATTGAAACGCCAGAATTTTAGTGGCATGATGTCCATTGAACAAGAAAGCAACTGGTATAATAATGTTGGTGATGTAAAACATACCATCGCTTATTTCAATGAGCAGGTTGCGAAGTTAAAATGAGAATTAAGCTAAAAGCCAATAGCTGATCGCTTTTGGCTTTTTTATAAAACCTATTATTGTTGTCCATTCAAAATTATTATCATGACTAAGAATAATTCTTCTCGTCGTAAATTTCTGCAACAACTGGGGAGCACCGGATTGTTACTTTCAGCAGGTTCATTATCTGCGCTAAAGGCAGAAGAAACAGTGGAAAAAAGAATTCTTCAACACGAGAAGAAAATCACTTCAAATGATAATATTAATGTCGCGGTTATCGGGATGGGCATAATGGGCTATAATGATATTGCCACTGCATTAAAAGTACCAGGAGCAAAAATGGTTGCCGCATGCGATTTGTATAAGGGAAGATTGGAGAGAGCAAAAGAAGTTTACGGGAAAGACATTTTTACAACACAGGATTATCGCGAGATTTTAGAAAGAAAAGATATTGATGCGGTGATCATTGCCACTGCTGATCTCTGGCATTCGCGCATTTCTATTGATGCAATGAACAGGGGAAAAGCAGTTTATTGCGAAAAACCAATGGTCCATAAAATTGCGCAGGGCCACGAAGTGATTGATGCCTGGCAACGTACAAAAAAAACAATGCAGGTGGGAAGTCAGCGAGTAAGCAGTATCGCCTATGCGAAAGCGCGGGAACTTTATAAATCCGGATATATCGGACAGCTCAGTTGCATTGAAGCAAATTTCGACAGACAAAGTGCTTTGGGTGCCTGGGAATATACAATGCCGACAGATGGGTCGCCGACCACTGTTGATTGGGATCGTTACATTTCCGGAATGCCAAAATCGCCGTATGATGCAAAGAAGTTTTTTTGGTGGAGAAATTATCGTGATTTTGGGACCGGTGTTGCGGGCGACCTCTTTGTTCACTTATTATCGGGCATACATGTGATCACCAATTCAAAAGGCCCGGAAAAAATATTTGCCACCGGTCAATTATGTTACTGGAAGGATGGTCGCGATGTTCCTGATGTAATGACAGGCATAATGCAATATCCCGAAACGCCCGACCACCCTGCATTCGAAGTAATGCTTCGTGTTAATTTTATTAGTGGTCAGGGTGAAACAAGCACGGTAAAATTTATTGGCTCAGAAGGAGTGCTTGATATGGGTTATGAAGGATTTACCATGCTTCAACAAAAAATGCCAAGAGAACACGGAATTGGTGGTTGGGATTCTTTTGATACCTATCCCAAAGCAATGCAGGATGAATTGATGAAAGCTTACAATCAAAAATATACTCTGGCAGACAAAAAAGCAATTACTGCACCGGCGGTTAATTATCATTTGCCAGATGGATTTGATGAGCATGTTGAACACTTTACCAATTTTTTTGAGGGCGTGCGTACTGGTAAATCAGTTGTCGAAGATCCCATATTTGGTTTTCGCGCAGCCGCTCCTTGTCTTGCAGCAAATGAAAGTTATTTTCAGAAAAAAATAATTTACTGGGATCCGGTAAATATGAAATTAAAAAACAGTGATTAGAACACAAGGAGGTATGTATCCAGATTTGCGATGAAGGATTGCTATTTACTTTCTTTTTTCATCTTGCGTTTTTGTAATCTTTGAATCACTCAAGGATCTTTTCGATATGGGCAAGCTTTCCATTTTCATTAATGCCTTCAAGTACTATTCTTAATCTTTTTGAAATATCATTGTTGTAGAATTGAATAGTTGCTCTTTTATTTGTCTTGTCCAGGAGTATGTAAGGGCTCCAATACAAAGTACTACGAACATCAACTCCAGGATTTGCATCCGGATTTTGAGCATAGTCAGGCGAATAAAATTGTTTAACAGCAGAGTATCCTATTAATCGCGCGCGGGCTAGTCCTTTAAAATCTGAATTATTCGACCTGCCTTCACTGCCTTTTTTGGTGTAAACAGCAATTGCTCCGCTACCGCCACCACCCAAAATATTGGTGCTGCCACCCGGTCTGAAAACTTTTACCATGGCAATATCAGACATTGGGACATTTTGCAGCTGAGAAGCATCGATTTGCATTTCATTCAAAAATAAGGTGGGTTTCCCACCTCTCCAGCCCAGCGTGGCTCCATTTGGATTTGAAGTAATGGTTAATCCGGCAACCTTTCCCTGCAAATAAGTGAATATGTCAGGGTAGGCTGTGCTTGCCTGATCTTGTCCAAGGTCAAAAGAATACGCATCGCCGCCGCTAAATAATCCACTGGTATATTTTTCATCAAGAATCTGGGATGGAGACTTTGTCTTTGCCTTAATGGTAACTGCTGCCAGCGTTTTGATTTTTTGGTCCTGCAAATTATTGGTAAGCCCATCCACAAAAAGCCTGTTTCTTTTTAATAATGCCGAATCATCAATGCTCCAAACCGTATTGGGAAACGCCATTGGCTTAATTTTTCTAACTCCATTATACAATCCATTGGTGAAAACGATTGCCGCCTGGTCAGAGAGATTATGATTTACATTGAATTGATAAAATGCTGTTGCGGTATCATAGAACATAAGACCGGTAACGCCAAATTTGGTGCCGCTCAATTTAGGCATTTGCATCATTTGAGTGCTGGAGTCTTTTCTTTTGATAATTAAATTGATCGCCTCGTTGGGAGCGATCTTTGACGCCTCTACTCCAAACACTTCAACTTTTGCTGAGAGATAATCTTGCTCTTTATATTTTATGACAGGAAGTTTGCCATTTGCCAAATCGTCCCACTTAAATCTCCGCCACCCATGAGTCAACATCACCAGATCCAATTGCTGCATTAAACTGTCGGATGTGTTCGAGAAATAATAATAAGCATTGTGTACATGTCCTTTTATATCTCCGGTTAATAATAATCTTGAAATAATATTATCGTCACTTGGTTTTACGCCATCGGCAATGGCATCTGTGATAGCTATTGAAAAATTTGAACGCAATGTGTCCGGAATAATTACCTGCAGCTCATTCCTTCCGCGAGTTACTATACTTTTAGCTGTAATGGTAATGTCTGGCGTTAATTCATAATCGTGATTATTTACAAACACCACTCTTTCTTCAATGGGTAAATCATTACTGTTAAAGAGGGTAACCTGTAAGACACCCGAGGGTAGCTGATCAGTAGGAATTGAGCCGCCACTAACAAAATTTTCAGTCAGATTAATTTTTGCTTTGTACACAACAAACTGATCCATGCTTGCAATGATGCTAAGTCGGGAATATTCTTTTATATTATCCGGTGTTCTTGCAATTGCGAAAAATACTTTTTTATTTGCCGGCACTACTCTTAAGGTAACACCAGAAGGTTTTACTGCTGGCAGATCAGTGTGATGTTCTATTCCTTTATCATCGGTCCATACGGCAGAAAATGCATCAGTTTTATCTGGCGTTATCAGAAATTTTCCCATGCCATCGTGCAAGGAATTGAATTCTGCTATTGATTTTCCGGACGCATCTCTTAATATCCCTTTGATGGATACAGGGATTCCATATTGATCAGTTGCTTTAAAGGCAATATTGTTTTCAAGTCCGCCAATGATGTCGCCTCCCTCAGGAAAAAACTGCAAGAAACGGGTTTCTGTAACACTAGTCTTTTGCGATGAATCGGCATTTTTATTAATGATGCGAATATCTTTTTCATACATAAAACTGGTGTCAAAATTCATCATCCAGACTGTGTATGCGCGGAAATGTAAATGATTTGATTTGATATCTTTGGGTATATCGTAACTGCCGGATGCGGTCGCTTCATATAAAGGAGCTACTTTTTTTTCTATGATGTTTCCGTTTCCATCAGATAATTCGGTGTAGAAATTCTTACTTAAGGATGATGGTAGATTGCCCGAAAAAAGATATGCTTTGAACCAGATGGTCTCTCCCGGATTATATAAATTTTTATCGAAATGAACATGCACTTTTTCCTGTGGAAAATCATTGGCATAAACGTTCATCATTGAATCAATTTTTTGTGCGTATAAAAAGCCGGGAAAGAAAAAAAATAAAGCGGCAACTGGTGAAATGATCTTCTTCATACAACTCAAATTAATGCAAAAGTCAATTATCTGGCCAAAAGAAACGAAAATGCAATTAATTTGGGAATGTTTTCAAAAAATCTTGAAGAAAAAATGTTAATATGATTACGCCAAAATCGACAAATGACCTGTACAATGAATACAAAGCGCAAATGCGCAAAATAGCTGATGTAAAAAATGCCTCAGCCATTTTGCAATGGGATGAAGAGACTTATTTGCCCGCTAAAGGCGCTGCATTCCGCGGTCAGCAAATGGCGACTCTTTCCGAAATATCGCATCAGTTATTTGTTGAAGAACGATTGGGAAATATCTTGGAAGAACTGAAGGCAAGGAATGATTTGTCAGAAAAAGAAAAAAGAAATGTTGAATTAAATACAGAAGATTATTTGAAACAAAAAAAATTCAGTTCGGGGTTTGTGAAGAAAATGAGTGAAGCAGTTTCAAAAAGTTTTCATTCGTGGATAGAATCAAGAAAACAAAATGACTTTTCTATTTTTGAAAACGATCTTAATGATCTTTTGCAATTAAAAAGGCAGGAAGCGGATCTGTTGGGTTTTGAAAATCATCCCTATAATGCTTTGCTGAATGAATTTGAAAAAGATTGTACGGTTAATTTATTGGATGGAACATTTGCAGAAATACTACAGCCATTAAAGAACATACTTGCTCAAATAAGATCGAAACCGCAGGGTGATGATTCTTTTTTAAGGCAATTTTTTCCAAAACAGCAACAATGGGATTTGGGAATGAAAATAATCAAACAATTAGGTTTTGATTTTGAAGCAGGGAGACAAGACATTTCAGAACACCCGTTCACCACAAGTTTTAATAATAATGACGTGCGCATTACCACCCGCATTAACGAAAACGATTTCAGCAGCATGATGTGGAGTTGTATTCACGAAACCGGACACGCTTTATATGAACAGGGATTGCCGGAAAGCGAATACGGGTTACCGTTAGGTGAATACACTTCCTTAAGCATTCATGAATCACAATCGCGGATATGGGAAAATTGCGTAGGACGTAGCATGGCCTTCTGGGAAAATAATTATGAGCAGGTTCAGCAAACATTTTCCAGTCAATTGGGGAAAGTGTCAGTATCTGAATTTTATCATGCCATAAATAAAGTCCAACCCTCATTGATCAGAACGGAAGCAGACGAGCTCACTTATCATTTTCATGTTATCATTCGTTACGAAATAGAGAAATTATTGATTGAGGGAACACTTCGTATTCATGAGATTCCGATTTACTGGAACGAACAATATGAAAAATATCTTGGCGTAAAAGTGCCTGATGATAAGCACGGTTGTTTGCAGGATGTGCATTGGAGCCATGGCAGTTTTGGTTATTTCCCAACATATAGTTTAGGGAGTTTTTATGCAGCGCAATTATTTGATTACGCAAAAAGACAAACTGCCGATCTTGACCAAGAAATTAAAAATGGCAATACGAAACCTTTGCTTGAATATTTACGTAAGCATATTTATCAGTACGGCAGAATGTACACCAGCGAAAAATTGCTCGAAAAGATAAACGGAGAAGGATTGAACATTAATTATTTTTTGGAGTATTTATTGCAGAAGTACGGGAATATTTATACCTTTTAAGCATCTATGAAAATACTATTGAGTTTTATTTTGCTGTCATTGTCCTTGCTTTCCTGTAAAAAATACATCCAGCAACAGGAACAAAATGCCGTTGTATCAATAATGACAAGTGGAGTTTGGTACGTTTATACTTATAGTCAAAATGATACGAGCATTACCTCCTCATTCAAGGGATACACTTTTAAGTTCTATGCAAATGGAACTATGGACGCCATCAAAGATAGCGCTGTTGTTTCTAGCGGAACCTGGGTGGGAAATGTTAGTAATGAAACCATAAATTCGAATTTCCAAGGAGCGACGGATCCCCTGGATAAATTAAATAGTTTGTGGGCAATAACAAATAGCGGCTCCTATTTTGTGGTTGCTAACACTACCATTAATGGGAATAAGGATAGTTTGGAGCTGGTAAAACAATAGAAACAATCAATAAAAATGAGTTTTTATTGATGAAAATCCTTTCCTTTGTTTTGTTAACGATAATGATTTTTACTTCTGAAAATTTTGCACTAACTCTTAATTGCTCTGCCCAAAATCCTGTCCGTAGCATTTGCCGGATTGATTGATTATTCTATCGATTAAAACTTTGTTTTATTGGGAATTAAGCGTATTGCTGAAACAATTTTTATCGTTAATAATCGTTGATAAACCTCTGGTCTTTCATTAATAAAATCTGTTTTGAAAGACTGTTTTGATGAAGTAAAATTTGCGTGAGATTTCTTAGCCTATGAAAAATTTAGAAATATAATTCGGATAACCTAAAAACATCTTATCCGTTGAAAAGAAAACTACTTGCTTTTTGTATTGGACTGCTATTAACATCCGTTGCTTTTGGGCAGGTCGCGAATATTAATGCTTCCCAAACCAGCGGCTGTAATCCTCTGACGGTAGTTTTTACAGATGGCTCAACAGGAGCTACAAGCTGGAGCTGGACTTTTGGAAATGGGAATACGTCCACACTACAAAACCCACCCCCGCAAATATATTTGTCTCCGGGCCCATACACGGTAACACTTAGTATTAATGGAGGGGCAAAGACAACTACAAAAACAATTACCGTCAATGCTTCGCCAGTTGTCAGTTTTATTGCTAGTGATACCACAGGAACGAGCTGTTTTCCCTTGCTTGAAAATTTTACCGATCGTTCCACTCCGATCGGAAGTATAGTAGCATGGAACTGGGATTTTGGAGATGGCACCCCAGCATCCTCCGCCCAAAACCCATCACACACCTACACCGGCGCCGCCAATTTTCCGGTGACATTACAGGTTACAGGAAGCAATGGATGTTCAAGTACTTTAGAAAAACTTTCATATATAAATATTGCTAATGGGGTAACTGCTGGTTTTACAACCAACGCATCCTCGGGCTGCAATGTGCCGATAACGGTCAACTTTACCAACACTTCAACCGGACCGGGAACTTTGACTTATAATTGGAGTTTTGGAGATGGAAATACCTCTACAGTTCAAAATCCTTCGAACTCTTATACCACTGCCGGCACCTACAGCGCAACGTTAAACGTTTCCAGTACAAGCGGATGTAACAATACCATTTCAGAAAATATTGTGGTGGGCGCCGGAAGTGTGCAATCTTCATTCACTGCTCCTGACAGTATTTGTTTGGGAAATTCTATTTCTTTTGTAAATACCTCTATTCCTAATCCGGTTACTTCCAATTGGGATTTTGGTGATGGAACAAATTCAACTTTGATCAATCCCACAAAAACATATTTAACACCAAATACTTACACGGTAAAACTGGTAAACGATTTTGGCGGATGTAAAGATTCCACAACTAAACAAATAGCAGTTCTTACTGCGCCTGTGGCAAATTTTAAAGCCAATGACAGCGTTACCTGCAATCCGACATTATCGGTAAGCTTTACTGATCTGTCCACCAACGCAACGATTTGGTCTTGGAGTTTTGGTGATGGAACTACCTCAACTTTACAGAACCCCACCCATACCTATACCAACTACGGGAGCTATACGGTGACATTAACGGCCTCGAATTCTACAGGATGCTCCGGCACGGTTTCAAAAACAAATTATATACAAGTTGCCCAGCCGAATGTGTTGATCAATGGTTTGCCACTCTACGCTTGTGCGCCGGTCAAGTTCACCCCCTCATTTGTGGATACCCTTGCAGGGGGAATAGCTTCTTATTTATGGGATTTTGGAGACGGTACAACCTCAACTGCTCAAAATCCTCCGACACATACTTACCCGGCAGGAATATATGTTGTAAAACTTACTTTGACCGGCGTGAGTGGTTGTATTGCTTCAACAACGGATACGGTAAAATCCGGGACCGCAAAGCCAACAGCAGCATTCACAGCCTCTACAACGTCCGCGTGCGCAGATCAGGGCGTGAATTTTACTGATCAGTCAACAGGTGTAATTAATAATT
The DNA here is from genome assembly GCA_021323755.1 of Chitinophagales bacterium. Classification (GTDB taxonomy): domain Bacteria; phylum Bacteroidota; class Bacteroidia; order Chitinophagales; family Chitinophagaceae; genus Puia. The sequence continues at coordinate 293,598 of JAJPKJ010000012.1, forward strand.
GGTTATGGGATTTTGGTGACATGACTACTGCAACTAACCAGAACCCGATGCATTCTTACATAACTCCCGGAACTTATACGGTTACCGAAGTTGTTTACAATAATGGATGTGGCGATACCTTGAAGAAGATAAATTACATTGTTGTTAACGTCCCGAAAGCAGATTTTAGTTATACCGCGATCTGTACAGCCTCAGGTTCTCAATATACTTTTACCAATAATTCTACGGGCGCAGATGTTTCTGTCTGGGATTTTGGTGATGGCACCACTTACACCGGAACAACACCGCCTCCGCATACATTTCCAGGGGGAGCCCTCTCAGACACTGTCACTTTATCGGTGACCAATAACACTACGCTTTGTACCGACACAAAAAAAATAGGCATCCTTAATCAGGCACCTACATTCAGTATTTCTAACCCCGTAACTTGTAAGAACACCAATGTTTTTATTTCTATTTCCAGCAGCACCACAGGATTAAACCCGGCAGGATATTACTACAACTACGGAGATGGCTATTTCGCAGGACCTGTGGGCAGTCTTAGTTGGGCACATAAGTATACAAAAACAGGCATTTATTCAATTACCGTAACCACCACAAATATCAGTGGGTGCAAAGATTCATTGACCATGGTCAACGCAGTAACCGTCAATGGACCTACTGCTCAATTCACCTCAAACGCCACAAGTGGTTGTACAGGACTGGCGGCTGTATTTACTGACCAGTCAACATCAGATGGAATGAATAATATCGTAAAATGGATATGGGATTATGGTGATGGGACGATTCAGACTTACGCGGGGGGTCCATTTACGCATAACTATACCAGGCAGGGAATTTATTCGGTTAAATTAACCGTTGTGGATGCATCCGGATGTATGGATAGTTCAGTTAAGACAAATTTTATTGCGGTTTCTTTTCCGCATGCAAGTTTTGCCATGTCCGATTCGTTAAGCTGCCCGGGAGCACCCATTACTTTTATAAATAACTCTTCTGGTTATGGTCTAACATATAATTGGGATTTTGGTGATGGAACCAATTCAACGGCGCTTAACCCCCCTCCACATAATTACGCCATTGGCACTGACATTGCAACACTTACTGTACTTGATCAATATGGTTGCACAGACATGGTATCACATATGATTACCGTGGATACACCCCATGCTTCATTTACGCTAACCTCCACCTTAGCCAACTGCCCTCCGCTGATTGATACTTTTACTTTCACAGGAAGTTATTATAATACGATTAAATGGTATTTCGGTGATGGAGGAACTTCCTCATTATTGAATCCTATTCACTTCTATAATATTCCCGGAACATATTTTGATACCTTGATTGTTACCAGCCATGGTGGTTGTACAGATACTGCTTTTTCCCCTCCCATCCAGATTTTTGGTCCATACGGAGCATTGAGCTATTCACCGCTGGAAGGATGCCATACCTTAACAGTTAATTTCAATGTTGTTACAAACAATGTTGTCAAGTACACCTGGGATTTTGGGAATAATTCATCAGTCACTACCCTGACGCCATCCATTACATTTACTTATGACTCCGCCGGGAAGTTTTTACCTGTTGTGGTGCTTACGGATGCTTCTAACTGCGCGGTGCCGGTATATGGCTCTGATTCAATCATCGTTGAAGGAAGCAAAGTGAAATTTGGTTATGACAATAATGTTTTCTGTAATAGCGGAGCTGTAACATTTACGGATTCAACAGTGACTGTTGGAACTGTAGCCACTTACGCTTGGGACTTTGGTGATGGCAGTACGTCTAATCTTGAAAATGATACACATTTCTATGCTCTCCCGGGAACATACACGGTAAAGCTTTATGTCACTACGCAAAATGGTTGTGTGGATTCTTTAGTGAAAACTGCTTTGGTAAAAGTTGTCGCAAGTCCTTCTGTTGATATTGGCGGAATCAATTATTCCCTCTGTGCCCCCGGCTCCATGAATTTTCAAGGATTGATTTTAGTTCCGGATACTTCAGCATTAACATGGTCCTGGAATTTCTTCAATGGCAATACTTCCAATCTTCAAAATCCCCCGGCTCAGACATATACAAATGCAAACCCGGATAGCATCCAGGTGGTCGCCATTAATAGCACAGGATGCACTGATACAGTAAAGAGATACTTCCAATTGAATCCACCACCTCTCACCAATGCCGGCCCCGATACGGCGATATGCGTGGGACAAGGAGTGACCCTGCAGGCCACAGGAGCTGCTACTTTTACATGGTTGTCGATCGACAATACATTAAGCTGCCATACCTGTGCCAATCCGACGGCAACTCCTGTTGTCACTACTTCATATGTTGTGGTAGGATATACCGCCTTGGGTTGTACAACATCAGATACCGTGGTGGTTAACGTCATTCAACCGGCAACACTAACGGTAATGCCCACTGCAGATTCGATTTGTATCGGACAAAGTGTTTTATTGATTGCAAATGGCGAGACAACTTACAATTGGTCGCCTGCCAATGGACTGAGTAATGCAAACATCAGTAACCCACTTGCAAGTCCCGACACAACTACTACTTACCAGGTCATTGGATCTGATTATAAGTCTTGTTTTGCAGATACGCAGTATGTAAAAATTTCGGTGTTTAATTATCCCACGATTAATGCCGGAGCTGATGTTACGATTCCAAGCGGAACTACATATCAAATCAATGCAATAGGCTCTCCTGATATTGATTCAATTTTATGGACCCCACCAACAGGATTGAGTTGCACCAATTGTTTTACTCCAGTCGCAGCTCCGATAACCACCACCACTTATATCGCTGACGTAATTAATAATGGTGGTTGTAAGGCTTCAGACAGTATTACCATAATTGTTCTTTGCAACAATAATAATTTATTTATTCCCAATACTTTTTCTCCAAACGGAGATGGCGTGAATGATGTGTTTTATGTTCGGGGAAAAGGATTAAGCCGTGTTCAATCAATTTTGATTTTTAACAGATGGGGACAGGTTGTTTTTGAGAAAAAAGATTTTGCAGCCAACGATCCGTCTGCGGGATGGGATGGGACAATTAACGGGAAACCCGGGCCGGTGGATGTCTATGTTTATACTGTAGAGGTTATTTGCGATAATTCACAGATCGTTCCCTATCACGGTAATGTTGCCTTAATAAGATAAATATAAACCACCCTCTGTAAATGATTTTGTAATGAAGATGTTGATGCGATATAAAAAAGTAATGATCATTTTTGGTATGCTTGTATTAAGCAGATGCGGATATGCCCAGGATCTTCACTTCTCGCAATTTTTTGAAGCGCCGCTTTTACGTAACCCTTCTTTGGCAGGTATTTTTTCCGGCGATTACAGAGTGCAGGGCGTGTACAGAGATCAATGGAATAGCGTTACCGATGGTTACAGAACAGGATCGTTTAACGGAGAATATAAGATGCCTGTAGGAAGCGGAAATGATTTTCTAACTGTGGGCTTGCAGGTATTGTATGATAAAGCCGGAACCGTTGGGTTAACAACATCTGAATTTTTGCCTGCATTGAATTATCATAAATCTTTGAGTGATCAAAAAACGATGTATTTGTCCCTCGGCTTTATGGGTGGATTGGTTGAGAAAACGATCGATCGTTCTAAAATCACCACCAACAATCAGTTTGATGGAAATGCGTATAACCCGAGTTTGCCCGATGGCGAAACATTCCCTACGCCCAATATCAAATATTTTGACGGAAGTGTTGGAATGAGCTTCAATACAAGTTTTGGAGATGACCAAAAGAACAGCATGTTCGTGGGGGCAGCCTATCATCACTTTAATCGTCCAAGAAATTCCTTCTACCAGGATGCCTCAGAGCTTGATCCAAAATATGTCTTTTCAGGCGGGATAAAATTAAATCTGGATGATGATTCCTATTTTACCATTCAGGCTGATTATTCAAAGCAGGGAACTTTTCAGGAAACGATTGGAGGCGTTACCTATTCTTATAAATTAGGCGATGGAGATCCCCCTCCTTATGTATTGAGTTTGGGAACATATTTACGATGGGGGGATGCCCTTATTCCGGTACTAAAGGTTGAAATGAATAAACTTGCCATTGGACTCAGCTATGATGTGAATATATCTCGATTGGCAACTGTAAGCGAGGGCAGAGGCGGGGTTGAATTGTCCATTTCTTATATCGGGTTCCTGGAAAGGCAAAACAGTTCAAAATATAAAATGCTTTGTCCGCATTTTTGATTGAACCGGCCGGACTGCTAAAAAATGGCTAATCCTTTCATTTTAAGGATATTTATTTGTATTTTTACGAAAGTTTTTATATATTGTTGATAGTTAAATGAAAGCATATCCACTATGAAGATTTTTTACATATTGTTTATCGCTTTATTGGTGACCGTCCAGGTGAAAAGTCAGGACAAAGCTACGTTCTCCCAGGATCAGAATCCTGAGGTGAAAGTGGCACGCTTTTATCCAAACCCCGCCACCTCATTTATTACTTTTGAATTTAAAAGAGAATCGGATAATAATAAATCATACACATTCCAGGTATTCAGTTTTGCAGGGAAAAAAGTATATGAAACAGATAACGTTAACTCCAAAACGGTAATAGATCTTTCCAGTTTTTTCCGCGGCATTTACATCTATCAGATCAAAGATCAAAGCGGCAAGATCATTGAGTCTAGTAAGTTTATGGTGGTGAAATAATTCTCCTACAACACTTCAGCAATAAAAAATTTAAGGTAGTTCGTATTTTCTATACCCCTGATAATGGGATGGTCAGCTCCCTGTGTTTGAAATGTTACCTGTCTTAATTTTCTTTTAGCATCTTTTGCAGCATCGTCAATTATTTGTAAAAAAAGGTCGGGTGGAATGAGATTGGAACAAGAAGAACTCACCAAAAACCCCCCTTTCCTGATCAATTTTATCCCGCGCAAATTGATTTCCTTATAACCTTTAATTGCTTGCTGAATAGTTTCACGGCTTTTTGTAAACGCAGGCGGGTCAAGCATTACCACATCATATTGCCTGCCTTCCTTACTCCAGTTTTTCAAAACGTCAAATGCATTGATTGCCTGGAAACGACAGATATTCTCCAGACCATTAAGGGCAGCATTTTTTTTAGCCCATTGCACAGCCGTTTCAGAAATATCCAACCCTAAGACTGATTTTGCGCCATAATGCGCGGCGTGGATTTCAAATGAACCTGTGTAACAAAAAACACCAAGTGTGTCTGCACCTTTTACAATATGTTGAATAGCGCACCGGTTGTCATGCTGATCTAAAAAATAGCCGGTTTTTTGTCCATGCTCAATATCAACATAAAATTTTATTCCGTTTTCAATAATGGTAATTGTTGTATCAAAAGGTTGAGAAAGAAATCCTTTTTTTTGTGGCAACCCTTCCAGCTCTCTTACCGGAACATCATTACGTTCATAGATGCCTTTTGGATGGAATAGTCTTTCCAAAGCCTTTACTATAGCAGGTTTCCATAGATCAATTCCGGCAGCTAAAGTTTGAATAACAAAATAATCGTTGAATTTATCAATGATCAACGCCGGTAGGAAATCCGCCTCTCCAAAAGTCAACCTGCAATTTTCCCGATAACCATTCTTCTTTCGGTATTCCCAAGCGTTTGAAATTTTCTGAAAGAAAAAATCCTCATTAATATCATCATCCTTTTCTCTCGTGAGCAAGCGAACAATGATCTGCGATTTTGGATTTGCATAACCTTTGCCAACAAATTTTTTATCATGCGTAAATACAGATACGATATCTCCCGGATTTATTTCGCCTTCAATTTTATTGACCTCATTTGCATAAATCCAGGGATGCCCGTTAATAATCCGGTTGCTGATTTTCTTATTAAGATATACTTTTATCATTGCCTAAAAATAGCGGGTAAAATGAATTGATTTGTAATGTAAATAATTGTAAGACAATTTGTCTTTTAATTTACTCTTGGCAAAGTTATTGACAATCTTATCTTCGTGTCAATATGTAAGTTTATGAAAGAAAAAGATGCAAAAAATTCAGGGCAGTCATTCTCCCCAAATACCGAGAACGGCAGAGAAGGTATGGTTGATATTAATACAGATGAAAATCTCGCCGGTACCACTCATTTGAATGACATTGTTGACGAAGAAAATGAGATCGATAAATTAAAGGAAGAACTTCAGCAGCAAAAAGATAAATACCTGCGCCTGGTAGCCGAGTTTGATAATTACAAAAAACGGACAGCCAAAGAAAAGATTGATTTAATCCAAACCGCAGGCAAAGAGATAATCGCTTCTTTATTAGACGTGATTGATGATGCTGACCGCGCGGAGAAACAATTGCAAAACAGCGAGGACATCACGCAGATAAGGGAAGGGGTTCAATTGGTTTTTAATAAACTGCGGGTCACTTTACAAAACAAAGGATTGAAAGCAATGGAAAGCATTAATACGGATTTTGATGTTGAGAAACATGATGCCATCACCGAAATTCCTGCTCCCTCCGAATCACTGAAAGGAAAGGTTGTTGATGAAGTTCAAAAAGGGTATTATCTCAATAATAAAATTATTCGTCACGCAAAAGTTGTTGTGGGAAAATAAAATTCAACTGAAAGTGAATAATGAATCAAATTCAAACAAAATCATTATGGATTTGATCTTTATTGTCAACTATAGGTTCTCAATTATCAATTAATGAAGAGAGATTATTACGAAATTTTAGGAGTAGCGAAAAATGCATCGCAGGATGAGATAAAAAAATCTTACCGAAAGGTGGCGATGCAGTATCATCCTGATAGAAACCCCGGGGATAAGGTTGCCGAAGAAAAATTTAAAGAGGCTGCGGAAGCCTATGAAGTCCTGAGCGATGCAGATAAAAGAGCACAGTACGACCGCTATGGTCATGCCGGTCTGAATAATAATCGTGGTGGATTTGGCGGTGGAATGAATACAGAAGATATTTTTAGCCAGTTCGGTGATATTTTTGGTGATGATATTTTCGGAAGTTTTTTTGGCGGCAATACCAGAAGAAGCAGCGGATCAAGATCAAGGGGTGTGCGGGGCAGCAATTTGCGCGTAAAGATCAAATTGAATTATGAAGAAATTGCCAAAGGCGTCTCCAAGAACATCAAGGTAAAAAAATATGTTGGCTGCACAACATGCGGAGGTAGTGGTGCAAAAGATAAAGGCAGTGTGCAAGCTTGTAATACATGTGGTGGCAGCGGTCAGGTGAGAAGAGTGAGCAATACTTTCTTAGGACAAATGCAAACCGTTACCACTTGCCCGACTTGTAATGGTGAAGGAAGCATTGTAACAGCAAAATGCGCTGTGTGTAAAGGTGAAGGCAGGGTGTATGGCGAAGAAACCGTTACCATTGATATCCCCGCAGGGGTGCAGGATGGAATGCAATTGAGCGTTGGCGGAAGAGGTAATGCTGGTGAACGCGGAGGTCCGGCGGGGGATCTGATAATCTTGATTGAAGAAGAGCAACATGCAGATTTGCATCGGGATGGATTGAATGTTGCCTATGAGCTTTATCTATCCTTTACAGACGCGGTCTTCGGAACGCAGGTTGAAGTGCCTACAATTGATGGCAAGGCAAAAATTAAGATTCCGGCGGGCACGCATAGCGGCAAAATTTTCAGATTAAAAGGGAAAGGATTTCCTTCAGTAAACTCTTACGAAAAAGGAGATCAGTTGATTCATGTCAATTTATGGACGCCCCAAAATATCAGTGCAGAAGAAAAGACAATGCTGGAAAAGTTGGGTAACTCACCCAATTTTCAACCCAAGCCAGATAAGAACGAGCGAAGCTTTTTCGATAAGGTGAGAGAAATGTTTAGCTCATAACCGCATTCATTGTGCCCTTCTTTATCTTCTCTTTTCTTTCCGGTAAATTTTTTTTGCCTTAACAACAAGGGTTACAAATTCTTTTTGCATATTATCCTGCGGATCGCAAGTCTTTTGTGATTGTTCAATCAAATCATTCCAACTGATATGACGCATGTATTTCGATTTTCTTAATAATCCGCCAAACATCGCTACGGAAGATGCAAAACGCAACGAAGTCGGCAGATGATCAAAGTTCGTATTATAGTAAAGGCAGTCAAATGAAGAGTTGAGCGTAATAGAATCGCCTGGTAACCGATAACTGATTTTTACTTCAGCAAATTTTTTCTTAAGCTCGCTAATGCTATCCCAATTATTGTTGACCGGTGTTATTTCAAACATGGCGACAGAAGAATTCCCGGAGCCGATCTCGCCGCCAAGCAATCCATTTGAAGAATCTTTTAATGCGCTCCATTTATTATCAAAGCCAATGAGGCGATATTGTTTGACAAGCGTAGTATCAAAATTGATATTTAGATAAGCATCATCTGCAACCGCATAAATCGTTTGTGTAAATTCCTGCATCAATACTTTCTCTGCTTCTTTTTCATTATCAATATAAGCGAAGTTTCCGCTCCCGCGTTCGGCAAGCATTTGCAATTTTGAATCTTTATAATTTCCCATACCTACACCAAGGCAGGTTAGGTAAATTCCCCATTGTTTATGTAAAACGATCAGTTTTTCCAATTCTTCCTCAGTTGTTTGTCCAACATTGAAATCCCCGTCTGTAGCCAGGATCACCCGGTTATTGCCTCCCCTGATGAATTGATTTTTTGCCACCTGGTAAGCGGCGTGAATTCCGGCTTCACCCGGTGTCGGACCACCGGGATTTAGATCCTCAATCGCTTTAAGAATCTCTGTTTTCTTATCGCCGGATGTGGGTGGCATCCAAAGTCCAACCGTGCTTCCATATACGACGATCGAAACGGTGTCCGTTTGCCTGAGATTATTCACCAATAATCGAAAAGCGGATTTTAATAATGGTAAACGATTGGGCAGATCCATCGAACCTGAAACATCAATAAGAAAAACAAGATTGGCGGGTGGAACATCCTCAAGATTTATTTTTGCCGCGCAAATATTTAAAAATAGAAGCTGGTTATTTTCATTCCACGGACATTGCGATAAATAGGAAGAAAAGGAAAATGTGCTATCCGGTAAAGGGTAAGTATAGTTGAAATTAAAATAATTAAGCATCTCCTCAATACGAACCGCGTCCGGCGGAACTATGGTCCCCATATTGATGAAGCGGCGGATATTGCTGTAAGATGCTTTGTTGGCATTGATGGCAAAACCTGTTTCAGGAAATTTTGATGCGCCAACAAAATCATTTTCTACCAGCGAACTGTATGTCTCATCAGCGACACTCCAGCTATTTCTATCTTCTGGTTTCAAATTTTTGATCGTTGATAACAAGGTCTTCTTTTCTGCGACTGGTAATGGATGCAGCGACTTTAAGGTAATGTATTGATATTTTGTTGCGTCAACACGCAATGAAATTTCCTGAAATCCATCGCTGGAGACCGTTATTGAATCTGTTGATTTTGAAACGGGAATTCCAAAAGCGCCTGCATCGCCGGAATAATATATATATTCAGTTGAATGAAGCAAGATTTTCACATTCGACAAAGAATTATTTTTCTCGTCTCTGATCTCTCCGCGCAAATAATATTGCGCATAGGTTGATGAATAAAGAAAGGCAATGAAAATTATGGCGAGAATTTTCTTCAAAAGCAATAGGGTTGGTTATTAAGGTTACTTTAAGTTACTCAACTAATTTGTAAATTTCATCAATATTTCTTCCCAGCCCATTATAATCCAAACCATAACCCAATACAAATTTGTCAGGAATGGAAAATCCGAGATAATCAATTTCAACAGGATAAATCGTTGCTTCGGGTTTATGGAGCAATGCCACAATTTTTAATGATGCCGGTTGTTGGTGATGCAACTGTGGCAGAAACGCGCTTAACGTTTTTCCCGTATCAATAATATCCTCAATGATCACCACATTTCTTCTGAAAATATCAATATCCAATCCAATTGCAGTGATTACTTGTCCTGAAGATTTTGTGCCTTTGTAAGAAGCTAATTTGATAAAACAGATTTCTGCTTCAATCGATATTTGTTTAAAAAGATCTGCAGCAAAAATAAAAGAGCCGTTCAAAATGGCGATGAAAAGCGGGTTCTTATTTTTGTAATCATTATTGATCTGGTGTGCAATTGATTTTATTTTTTCTGAGATCGCAGTCTTGCTGATATAAGGTTCAAATAATTTATCATGTACCTTAATGGTTGCCATAGTTAGTTTTTGTAGATAACAAGTTCCTGACCTGTTTTTACATTTGAAGAATCAAGATTATTCCATTGTCTTATTTTTTCAGCTTCAACGCCGTATTTTTTCGCGATGCTGAATAAGGTTTCTTTGGTTTTTACAATATGAGTAATACTTGATGAAGTTGAAGTATTATCTTGATAAGCGTTTATTTGCTGAATACTTTTTTGCTGTGCTAATAATGGTTTTGATGGCGCTGCGGATTGCAAATAAATCTTCTCGCCAACGGCAACTTCCATTCCTTTATTAAGTTGATTGAGTTCAAGTAAGCTTTCGTAACGGATACCTTCCTGCTGGCAAATACTGTACAAGGATTCACCACTTTGTACAATATGAAATTCATTTGCTCCTTCTTTTCTTTTGCGCTGAAGATAAAGCAATTGATCATTTTGCAAAATGTCCTGCTGATCAAGATCATTAAAATCGAGCAAGCGACTTAATGGAAGGCTGTATTGATCAGCAACAGATAATAATGAAGTGCCAGCTTTTGCAAATACCACAGTTGTCCTGTTAATGGTGAATTGTCCTGGTGGATATTTTGGAGCAGGTGGTAAATTAATCTCTGTTTTTTTAGTAAAACTATTTTGTGCCAGATCATTTTTGTTTTTTGTAGTAACGATCATGTCACCAGGCTCTTGCATTTTTCCCAAAGCAATTAAGGTATATTGTTGCAGTTTATAATCTTCAATTAATTTAATAAGAATTTGAGAATATCGAATATTTGTTGCGTAGCCGGCTCTTTTCAAACCATAAGCCCAACCTTGGTAATCCATCGGATCTAATTTGAAAAGAAATGCATATCGGGGGCTTGCATGTAAGAAGTCTGAATGATCTTTATAAGAATCTTCCGGCTTGTCATAACTGCGAAAACATTCGCCGCGTTCATCATCATCATGATAAACAACAGACCCTGTCCAGGTGTCTTTGCATTTTATACCGAAATGATTGTTTGACTTTTTGACGAGTTCGCTTGTCCCTGCTTCTGTTTCATGGATGCCTTGCGCGAGAATAATGGATGCCGGTATTCCCGACCGCTGCATTTCAGTGATGGCAAGGTCTCTGTAAGTATTGATGTAGGCAACAATATCGTCGGATTTTTGTGCCGAAATATCCTTGCTGATAAATATCAACGTAACCAATATCACCCATTTCGTTTTCATTCAGTATCATTTATTTTTTGCGAATCAAAAATAAACCATCGCGCACAGTAAGCATAACCTTTTCAACAGAATCGTCTTTTTTTATCATTTCATTAAAAGCCTGGATAGCTTTACCATTTTTCCCTTTTACTTCTTTTTCCAAAACTTCCCCATGAAAAAAAACATTATCTGCTAAAATTAACCCGCCCGAACGCACCGATGGTAAAACCAATTGATAATAATTAATGTAATTGGTTTTGTCCGCGTCAATAAATACCAGATCCCAGGTTTCATGCAAGGTTGGTAGAATATCTAACGCATTTCCCTGGTGCAAAATTATTTTATCGGCAACATTTGCCTTCTGAAAATTTTCTATTGAAACCGCAGCGTCTTCTTCTCTTAGTTCTATCGTATGCAGGCGGCCATCCTTTTGTAATCCTTTTGCTAAACATATCGCACTATAACCAACAAAAGTCCCAATTTCCAATATTTTATTTGGTTGGACGATACGACTGATTATTTCCAGGAACTTTCCTTGCAAATGCCCGCTCAGCATGTGTGATCCTGCGTGGTGCGCATAAGTATATGCCGCTATTTCGTGCAATAAATCATTTTCTGCCGAAGAAAATTTCACAGCATACTGCTGTGCATGCTCATTAACAATTTCCATCTAACTTTTTTGCAAAGATAATGCACGAATAACAGGAATCATATCGAAATACAGCAAGGGATCTTCGTTTAATTTGATATCATTTTTCTAATAATTCGGTTGCAAAGGGTTTTTGCTGTAGAAACTCAAAATATGTTCAGCCACATCATCGGCGGTATCAGCAATATGTAAAAGATCAATGTCTTTTTGAGAAATATTTCCTGCGCGCTGCATCATGGTTTGTTTCATCCAATCGAATAAGCCTTTCCAATATTCTGAACCAACCAGTATCAGGGGAACCCGCGACATCTTTCCAGTTTGAATAAGTGTAGCTACTTCAAAAAATTCATCCATCGTCCCAAAACCTCCGGGCATCATTACAAATCCCTGCGAATATTTCGTGAACAAGACTTTACGCACAAAGAAATATTCAAAATGAAGACTCGCATCACGATCAATAAAAACATTGGCGTGTTGCTCAAAAGGTAATTCGATATTTAGTCCTACAGATTTGCCGCCGCCCAATTGTGCCCCTTTATTTGCTGCTTCCATAATACCGGGTCCGCCGCCGGAAATAATTCCAAAACCATCTTCAGATAATCGTTTCGCAATATCAACTGCTAATTCATAATAGGGTTGTCCGGGTTGTATTCTCGCTGATCCAAAAACAGAAATGCAGGGACCTAATTTGGCCAATGCTTCAAATCCATCAACGAACTCTGCCATTATTTTTAAGATCTGCCAACTCGAATGTGCTTTTGATTCTGCCCACCTGCGTTGCTTCGACAATCTTATAGTATCATTCATACACTTTACGGATTTGGGGTTAGAGATGATAAATGCCACTCCAAGATATGAGCGGCATTTTCATTACTATAACGCTTTCGACCTTAATTTAGTTTGCAGCTATAGGCTTTTTTGAGATGATTAACAGCCCTAAATAGGTGAGCATTCCATCAATTAACAAGAGTTCATAACCGATCTGATAACCATTGAACCAGGATGAGGAATTTTTTGAAAGAACATAACAAATGCCCGGAGCCAACAGGCAAATTGCCGTGGTGAGCCAGGTTTCGGGTAATGATCTTTTGCTGAAAATACCAAAGCCAAATAAACCCAGTAATGGCCCGTATGTATAACCGGCAAGGTCAAGAATAATATTGATGATGGATTTATTATTTATCCATTTAAAAATAAGTATGCAAAAAAGAAATGCTAAAGCAAAACTAAAATGTACGGTCATCCTTATGCGCTTTTTTTGTTGTTCCGATAAATTCGGATTTCGTTTTATGCCGAGCATATCGATACAAAATGAAGAGGTGAGTGCGGTTAAAGCGCCGTCGGCACTGGGAAACAGTGCGGAGATCAATCCGATAATAAAAATGATGGCAATTGCTTTTGGCAAATAATGCAGGGCAATGTTTGGAAAAATATCGTCTCCTATGATATTTTTTCCATTCATCAAGAGTTGATGATTATCGTATGTTGCGTTATTGCTGAGCGCATATATATAAAGTAATCCGCCTAAAAGAAGAAATAAGAAATTCACTATTAATAATGTCACGCTGAAAGAAATCATATTTTTTTGTGAATCTTTCAGCTTCTTAACGCTAATATTCTTTTGCATCATTTCCTGGTCCAGCCCCGTCATGCCAATGGTAATGAACATACCGCCAATTATTTGTTTCAGAAAAAAGCCTTTGCTTTTCATATCGGTGTTTAACAATTGTGTATATCCTTTTTGATTCAATGAATGCATGGTTGATGAAAAGGAAAAATGGAGATGATGCATGATGTAGGCAATACAAATGACCATTCCCAACAACATAAATGTCGTTTGCAAAGTATCGGTGTACACAATTGTTTTTACTCCGCCTTCAAATGTGTATAATAAGATCATTATCAGAATAACAACGGCGGTAATGAAAAAAGGAACGCCGATATCATCAAGGATAAATATCTGCAATACATTAATCACAAGATATAACCTTGCAGTGGCGCCGATTGTACGCGATATGATAAAAAATAAAGAACCTGTTTTGTAAGCTATTTTTCCAAAACGAGTTTGCAAATAATTATAAATAGAAGTTAGTTGCAAACGATAATACAAAGGCAATAAAATAAATGCGATCAAAAAATAACCGATGAAATATCCGATCACTACCTGGTAATAATTAAAAGCCTTGTGTGATTCACCGGCAAAATCTCCCACAGTTCCCGGGACAGAGACAAATGTTACGCCTGATAATGAAGTCCCAATCATTCCAAATGCAACCAGCATCCAGTTTGAATTTCTGTTACCGATAAAAAAAGAATCATTATCCGAATTGCGGGAAGTACGATATGCAACGCCAAGAAGTAACAGAAAATATCCGATAACGAAAGCAAACAATAATAGTGGCGACATTATTATGGCTTATATATAAATTAATGATTGGAAAATTAGGAAATACGCGCTTATATTATAATTTTAATTTTTCAATATAGGTAATCTTATGGATATAAGGTCGGTCGCTGTTTTTTGTGGATCGCAAAACGGGAAAAACCCTTTATTTGTTCAGCATGCAAAAGAACTTGGCAGGTTTATAGCGCTGCTGCGGGTAAAATTAATTTATGGAGGTGGAAATAAGGGACTAATGGGAGTTCTGGCTGATGCAGTAATGGCTAATGGGGGTGAAGTGATGGGAATAATCCCTGAAATGCTTACTGTGCGCGAACATCAGCATACAAAATTAACGGAACTTGCCATCGTACCGGATATGCATACCCGAAAGAAAATGATTTACGAACGCTGCGATGCAGCAATTATTCTTCCCGGCGGCTTTGGAACGCTTGATGAACTTTTTGAAATGCTGACCTGGAACCAATTAAAGCTTCACGATAAAAAAATATACCTGCTCAATTCAGGCGATTTCTATTCTCACCTCATCAAACACCTTCAACTCTTGCAAAGAGAAAATTTTTTGTACGATCATATGGAGGACAAAATTATTTTTTGCCAGACGCCGGTGGAAATTTTCAATAAACTGAATTAAAGGCGAAGCCCTTTTCGCTAAACCTAAAATAGTGATTCGAGTTAATGATATTATCTTCCGTACTTTGGATGGAGATAAATGTCAAAACCTGTTTTAATGACCGGTAATGCTGTTCCATTATAATCTCTGTATGGCGAATACTGATTCGATAATGCGTCGAACATCACGGCAATATAAAAATTGGTCCTTCCGATCAATCGTTGACCGTAACCAATCCCCAACAGGAAACTTGCTGCATGTGTGGTAAGTGAGCCGGTTTCCCCGGTGCTCATATCTTTTGCACTATAGGCAACCCAATTATACTCTGGTTCAAACTGAAAGAATAAAAAATTTACGGGATAAATTCTCCCGAAGGCCCCAATGCCATAATTAAAACTTCTTTGGCGTATATTATTGTTGTAAAAAAAATCAGGATCAGCTCTTTCAGAACTGTAGTTGAGATTTAACAATATGCCAGCGTCAAACCACTGCGTTAAAGTCCATCCAATTTCCGGAGAAATGCCGGCATTAAAATCCCAACCATTATAGCCGAGGGCAAGGCTCCCGCCAACGAACATGTTTTCTTTTGTAAAACCATAGGTTGGTGCTTCATCCGAATACGTGTTTACACGGTTCGGCATGTGATCTTGTGCAAATGCAATAATACCTGTAGTAAGAAAGCAAATGCCGAATAATACTTTTTTGATCATCGGTTTCATTTTATGTTACAAACTTAACGGTTACTGTGCATCAAAAATTTTCCCAACATTTAAAATATTGTTAGGATCGAATACTTTTTTGATCTCACGCATCAATTGCAATTGTTTTTCGTTGAACATGATATTCATGAATCCTTTTTGAATAAGTCCAACACCATGTTCGCCGCTTATCGTTCCGCCCAGTTCATGTACAATGGTAAATAAAGCTCGCAAACTTTCTGTCATTTCTTTGTCTTCAAAACTATTAGCGGTTCCATTTTTCTTTATACGGATGTGCAGGTTTCCATCGCCGGCGTGTCCATAACACACAACATCGAAATTATTTTTTCTACCCAATTCTTTTATTCGAAGAATCAATTCTGGCAAAAAGGCCCTGGGCACTACCGTATCTTCTTCAATGGTATAACCAGCGGCTTTCACCACTTCTGCAACCCGTCTTCTCATTTTCCACAATTCATTTTTTTGCTGTGCATCATCAGCAAAAAAAATGTCACCGATATCATAATTCGTTAATAATTGCGCGATGGTTTCCATCTCTGTTGTTAAAATTTCAAGATGATTGCCATCAAGTTCAATAATAAGATGGGCAGCAATATCGTCTGTCACCGGAACAATCGAAGTTCCGATGAATTCGCTGGTAATTTTCAGTGCATCAATTTCCATCAACTCCAATGCGCTGGGAGTGAAGCCGGCAAGAAAAATCGCATTCACTGCTTGGGCTGCTTGTTGTAAAGATCTGAACGGCACAAGCATCAACAAATCATATTTGGGAAGGGGGATGAGTCTCAAGACAATTTTTGTAACAAAGGCTAATGTTCCTTCGCTTCCGATAATTAGCTGGGTAAGATTATATCCTGTTGCATTTTTCAAAACATTCGCACCCGTCCACATGATTTCTCCTGTTGGTAAAACTATTTGCAGATTCAGTACATAATCTTTGACGACTCCATATTTTACAGCTTTTGGCCCGCCGCTATTTTCTGCAATATTACCTCCAATAAAACAAGATCCACGGCTGCTTGGATCAGGCGGATAGAATAACCCTTTTTCTTTCACCGCATTTTGTAAAATTTCAGTGATTACGCCCGGCTCTGTTGTCACCTGACAATTTTTTTCATCAATATCAAGGATGGAATTCATTCTTTCAGTGGAAATGAGTAGACCCCCCAGATGAGGCAATGCGCCGCCACTCAATCCTGTTCCCCCTCCGCGCGGTGTAACCGGGATCTTTTTTGCATTGCACACTTTCATTATTGCGCTAATTTCTTCGGCAGTGCGAGGCTTTACAACAACTTCAGGAGGGAAATGCAGATGTTCTGTTTCGTCATGCGCATAATGCAAAACTGTTTCTGCATCAATAAATATATTCTGTTCTCCAACAATTTTTTTTAGCAGAGCCAGATCTTCAACAGCAATATTTTCTTTTGATGAGATAATTTCCATTCCATTTTCTTTATGCAAAAGTCGGGAATTAAAGTTGATTGCTTTAATCGATGATTACCTGGATCTTATTACCAGCAATCGTCAATTTCTCAAAATAAATTATTGTTTGAAAGATGGACATAGAGATTGCCGACGATCGCCGTTAAAATTGCCGTAATTACCATATTGAGTAAGAGAAAACTCCCAGGCACCAAATCCGTTATTGGTGTTAGCCAATGAAGATACCGTTACGTCGTAGGTGAACATTAGCCGGATATTTTTATAGATGAAACCGATCATCGGAATAACGGCGTCGCCTACACGAAAATATAATCCGCCAATAACCTGTTGTTCGCCATCACCAGACAAATTATATTGTGCATTTAGTCCAAGCACCGTTTCTGAAGAGCCTGCCTGGTTGCTGTAATAACCCATCGGATTAATAATTACCAGATCACTTGTCTTAAAACTGCCATTGATAAAACCTGTATATCTTAAAGGCAGACGACTGTCGAAACCGACGGGATCAGTAGTAAAAAAAGATTCTCTTGGATGATTGATATGCCAAACCGAAAGCCCGCCATTGATATAGATTTTATCTGTCGGAAAATAGGCATAATTCATTCCTACCTGCATATCAAATAAACTGGTACTTGGCTTATCAATTTGCACGCTAGTTGGTAATGTATTATCAAAAAATTTTCCATCAAATTGATCTGGAAATTTAAGATTGACACTATTGATTCTCTTATTGATCCACCCAACATTGAATCCTGCAGTGAGCAGACTGGTGTAACCGATCATTTGATGGTAGGCAATAGAAGCATAAGCTTGTGTAGAGGTCAAATTACCGGCGCCGGCTTCATCACGCAAAATAACGCCTCCCAATCCGAGCCATCCGTTTTCAATTCTATTGCGAAATACCTGTGCATCGCCCCAAATGCTCATCGTTCTGTAAGGTTCAGTCATTATTGAAGACCATTGCTGGCGATAATTTGCGCCAAGACGATAATCTGCATCAGGAATAAAACCGGTGTTGGCAGGATTTGTCGTTAATGGAGAATTGAACCATTGAGAAAAATGAAGATCCTGTGCAACACAATTTGCATTGATAACATCAAGAAGAAATAAAACGATCAATATATTTGAAGCCTTCTTCATTTTTCAATATTCATGATTAAAATGAAATTATCTTATTAAAGTTATATCGCCTTTTTTTGTTGCTTTTGTACCGTCAAAATATTCAGCCTCTACCGTATATGCGTATACGTCCATTGGTTGTGGATTTCCTTTGTAAGTCCCGTCCCAACCAGTATACACATCATTGGTTTCAAAAACTTTTTGTCCCCAACGATTATAAATCCTAAAAGTTAATTTACTAATGCCAAAACCACGTACACGCACAATAGCATTTTCTCCAAAGCGCCCCGGGGTAAAAGCATTGGGGACATCAAGCAAGGGATTGACAATTGTTTCAACAGGTTGGCATGCAGTGTCAGTGCAATTATATTGATTATATACCACCAAACAAGCCTCAAAAGTTCCCGAGCTGTTATACTGATGTATTACCGTGTCCGTTGTTGTTTTGGTAGCTGTATCGCCATCACCAAAGAACCATTTGTACAAAACACCTCCGGTAGAACCGTTATTAAAAACTGTGGGCGTATTTGCCACAGGGGGAACTGGTGTTGTAGTGAATGCAGCATGCGGCTTTGCGAATATTGAAATGGTAGCCTGGGTAGAATCAATAATGTTACAAGTGTTAGAATCAATTACGACAAGCTTTATGGTGTAGGTGCCTATGTTAGGATAAAGATGACCAGGGCTTGGATCGGTAGATGTTCCTCCATCACCAAAACTCCAGAAATATTGTTGTCCGCCCGCAGAAGTATTATTGAATATAACGGAATCCGGTGCGCACCCTGTTGCCGGTATAATGAAACTTGCTTTTACCAGTGGAGAAACATTAATAATTTTTGAAACCGTGTCCGGACTATTACAATAATTGGTGTCGGATAAAATTAGTTTCACATTATAACTTCCTGCTGCCGCAAAATTGTGATTGACTGAGGCGGTACCTGTTGTTAAAACTGTTCCGTCTCCAAAATCCCAGACAAAGGATGAGTTAGTGAATGGAACGCCCGCAGGTGGTGATGACAGATTTGTGAATTGATAGGATAATGACTGGCATGGCGGTAACTTGGCATCTGCAAAAGCCAATACTGCCGGATTGTTACGTGCACGGATATGAATGTAAGTTGTATCGCTGATATTACAGGACGTAGAGTCAATGGCTATTAATCTTACTAAATAGGTCCCAATATTATTGTATGAATGAGTGACCTGGGAACTTACCGTAGCAGAATCCGGCGTCCCGTCCCCAAAATTCCAAATATAGCTTCTCGCATTAAGAACGGTATCTTCCAATAAAGGAGTAAGTGTAACACAACCTGATGTATCGGGTCTACCATTTATTAGTGATTTTAATCCTGCAGAAACACCGGCAAAATTAAATGCAAGTTTTAATCCGGCTTCATTGCATCCAGCTCCGGTTATTGCGCCATTATTGCGATATCTCGCACCTGCGGTAGTAGGAAATTTTAGGTTGGGATTATGATCTGCACAATTCGCGCAAATGGCTTCATAAATTGTTCCCTGCTTATCATAGCGGCTTGTCCCCCCGTCAACATGTTCACTGCAACACCATTCAGATTGTGTATGTTTTGTGTCATCTTGCCCAAAAAAACTGCCATACAATAAGCTAGATGCGTCTCTTTTTATGACGATAAAATAAAAGTCGTGATTGTCTGTTACGCTTTTTAAGGCATCGGGCGTTGTTGGCATGCCAAGAGTTCCCTGGAGAAAATATGGATCAGCCCCTGAACCATAAAACTGCCCCCATCCTGAAACATAAACATTTTGACATTGGTCAACTAAAAAAGCTACCGGCGAAATATTGGGTTTTGCTGCATTCACAGAGCCAAATGTCGTAGAATAAATAAATTTGGAAAGATTGGTATCCAATTTACTTACAAATTGTTTTGCGCCTGCATTTGACCAGGCAGCATTTGGCGTGACAGTCCATTTCCCGGTCGTTGTTCCCATAACGTATGGATAACCATATTTGTCGAATTTTAATCCGTAGATCATATCAATGCCAGAAGTGCCCACATAGGTAGATGCGATTAAAGACGCACCGGAATTTGAAATCCTGGAAACGAAGCCATCAATGCCGCCAGCGCTGTTCTTCTGCATGACATTAGCCTTGTTGGTACCGGGGAAATTCGTGCTTTCCGTACTTCCTCCCACAAAAAGTTCGTTGGTAACAGGATCGATATCCATAACAAATGCAACATCATTGGCGCTGCCTCCTAAAAAAGAACTGAATATTACATTGGTGCAGGTTGGATTTATTTTGATCAAGGCTCCATCCTGAGTGCCGCCGCCAAATGTTGGTTGAAATGCCGCTCCTCTTATTGGAAAATCAGAAGACGACTGCGTACAGGTTGCAACGTAAATATTACCACCGCCGTCTACGATCACTTCCCCTCTGGACCAGTCCCCATAATTTCTTATTAAAGAACTAACTCCCAAGGGGCAACCTACAGATGGACAACCTTCATCCTGATCCTCGATATTCAAGCCATCATTTTCAGTTCCACCAATCAACATCGAACCGATTATTCCAGTGCCTCCGGCATTAAATTCGGTAACAAATATGTCTACTCTTCCACAGGGTCCAACTTTATTGGTAGCCGGGACGATCGGAAAACTTGTGTTGGATTCAGTTCTTCCAAAAACGATCAGTTGACCTTGAGCATTGCATACTAAGCTGTGCGGATACTCACTACTAGATCCACCCAAATAAGTGGCATAGGCTATACTGCTTCCGGTTACATTAAATTTCATTATGCCAATATCCCATCGACCGTTTGAGAAATTACTGCTAAAAGCTCCGGGAGTAGTTTGATAGCCAAAACCATCAACAATGCCTGCAATAAACATGCTTCCATCGGGTCCATAGGTTGCTGTAAATCCCCAATTATCTGCTTTGCTGCCGGAAAATGAACAAAATATTTCATTGGGATCAATGATCAATGTTGCATCGGGCGAATAATTTTTTATTTTGAATTTTACCGTGTTATTGG
The DNA here is from genome assembly GCA_021323755.1 of Chitinophagales bacterium. Taxonomy (GTDB): domain Bacteria; phylum Bacteroidota; class Bacteroidia; order Chitinophagales; family Chitinophagaceae; genus Puia. The sequence goes on from JAJPKJ010000012.1 coordinate 314,889, forward strand.
TCGTTAGAACATATTTGGATTCCACTTCGGTTCTTTCCGGATTTGCGTTTGATAATTGATAAGTTGAGGGAATGGTTTCAGTTAATAATCCCAATGAAGTTTTGATCTGCAGTTTTTTATTTTTTGCGTTGAGTTTATCAACCCCATCATAATGTAATGCAATGTTGTCCGGATTGCCACCAGGATGAACGATAAAATTGTATTTGAGCATTCCATTTTCTGCGTAATAATTCAGATCAATATTCGGGTAAATATTTTTATAGGTCATTGCCTGAAAGATTCTGCAATGGGAAGCCCATTTGGTAGGATCATTGCCAATAAAATAATTGTTATATGTTTCAATCGGTTTTTCTGGGATTATTTCAGGATTCTCATTTGCATTTTCAAAACTAACGCGGTACTGATGCGAATGAACGATTAATTTATCATTACCTGCTGTCGCTTTAGAGGCTTCATTTGTTTGAAGAGATTTTGAGATATCTTCTTTTGCTTTTGCCGAATGATGAGCATGGATTCTTGCCAGATCATTAGCATCCTGCAATAAGACACTAAATCCATTATTATGTAGATAGAATGCGCCATTATCCATTTCTGCACGGTAACTTATCTGTGCATTCCATTGACCTTTATTTTCTACAAATTGGAGGGGTGAGCTGCCATTTTGTGCTGAAACGGTGAGGGCTGCGGAGGTTATTAAGAAAAAGACTATGCAGTGTTTTTTTAGCAAGATTTCTTTTTTACAATTTAATCAATATATAGCAAAATAGGTAGTGTTAATAGCTACGATATTTTACTCCATTCCGTTTTGCCTTGTTGTATATTAAGATGATTCTTTAGCCTCAAATTTTCTGCCGAACTAAGGTCTGCATCATCATTGAGTATCTTATCAGCCATGTCTTTTGCAAGTTCTAAAATCGGTCTGTCCTCAACAATATTGGCCAACTTGAATGTCATCATTCCACTTTGTCTTGTGCCTGAAATGTCGCCGGGACCGCGTATCTCCAGATCTTTTTCAGCTATCTTAAATCCATCATTTGTTGACGTCATTGTCTTTAACCGTTCAATCGCTTCTTTGTTCAGCTTTGTTCCTGTTAATAAAATGCAAAAGCTTTTATCGCTCCCTCTTCCTACTCTGCCGCGCAATTGATGTAATTGGGAAAGCCCGAATTTTTCCGCGCTTTCAATAACCATGACTGTTGCATTAGGAACATTAACCCCCACTTCGATTACAGTTGTTGAAACCATTATTTGTGTATCATGACTTACAAAACGTTGCATGTTTGTTGATTTCACTTCACTTTTTTGCCTGCCATGAACAAGACTTATCCAGTATTTTGGTTCGGGGAAATAAGCCTTTACATTTTCATATCCCTTCATCAGGTTCTCATAATCCATTTTCTCCGATTCTTCGATCAAAGGAAAAATAATGTATGCCTGTTTTCCTTTAATAATCTCACTCTTAATAAAATCCATCACCTGCGGTCTGTTATACTCATAACGATGTGCCGTAACAACAGGTTGCCTTCCCGGCGGCAATTCATCAATAACACTATAATCAAGATCTCCGTAAGCAGTCATGGCAAGCGTTCGGGGAATTGGAGTTGCAGTCATTACCAAAACATGCGGAGGGATATGCGATTTATTCCACAATTTTGCCCGTTGTTCGACTCCAAACCGATGCTGTTCATCCACAATGGCTAAACCAAGATTTTTGAATTGAACCGTTTCTTCGATCACGGCATGGGTGCCGATCAAAATATGCAAAGTACCGTTGGCGAGTTCTTCAATAATTTGTTTTCGTTGCTTTTGTTTGGATGAGCCGGTTAATATTTTCACCTGCAACGGTAAATCTTTTAATAACTCGGTGATGTTATCATAATGTTGTTTTGCCAGGATTTCCGTGGGCGCCATTAAACAGGATTGAAACCCGTTATCAGCAGCAAGAAGCATGGAAAGCAATGCCACTATTGTTTTTCCGCTTCCAACATCGCCCTGCAATAAACGGTTCATTTGTTTTCCTTTTGCGGTGTCGGTTCTAATTTCTTTTAAGACTCTTTTTTGCGCGCCAGTTAATTCAAAGGGTAAATGATTTGTATAAAAATTATTGAAGAGATCGCCCACATGATCGAAAATAATACCTTTTGAAAACCGGTGGCGTTGTGATTTTATTAATCCCATTCTTATTTGTGCAAGAAATAATTCTTCAAACTTCAATCTTTTTAAAGATTGCGTATATGCCTCTGCGTTAGTTGGGAAATGAATGTTGCGAAACGCATTGAACCGACCTATCAATTTTAATTCGGTGAGCATTGATTGCGGTAAAATTTCCGGAATATCTTTTTCGGATAATAAACCAAATAAGGTTGCGGTAAGTTTGGCAATCTGTCTTCCGCCAAGTCCTCTTGATTTTAATTTTTCTGTACTTGGATAAACCGGTTCGAGAAAATCTTTTCCTTCAGTTGTTTGAGCGGTTAATGGTTCGATTTCCGGATGGGTGATTTGAGGATAACCTTGAAAAAAACCCGCTCTGCCAAACACAAGATAGTCCTGTCCGATCTTTAAAGATTTATCTATCCATTGAATTCCATTAAACCATATTAATTCCAGTTCACCAGAAGAATCCTTTAAGGTTGCAGTTAATCGTCTTGTTCTTTTATCACCAACAATATCTGCGTTTATTAATCTTCCGGAGACCTGTATGAAATCCGTTTCCGGACCAATATCTTTTATTAATGAAACTTTCGTTTTATCAATGTAACGAAGCGGAAAATGCTCAAACAGGTCATTAAAAATAAAAATGCCAAGTTCTTTCTTGAG
>JAJPKJ010000029.1 GCA_021323755.1 Chitinophagales bacterium
AAGTATGCGCTTTTTTGTTGCATTCTCTTTTCTTGTGCAATGTAACACAAAGCAGGTTGAATGTTTTGTTGTGGTACGAGTTAAAAGTAAGCTCAGTTTATCAAGGGTTAGATCTTTCATATCGCCTAAGCGATACTTTTCATAGGGTTTGGATACGAAATGGTTTTCAAAGGAAATGAAACAATAAGTTTTCCGGGACTGGATTATTAACGGTTACGGGTTTATAAGGCTGCGGATGCGAAACAATCAAAAGAAAGTTGACTGACATTGGACTTTGCCTGGTTTTTACATAGAAATTGGAAAAACTTTCTGGACGGTTACTATGGACATTGGATGGTCAAGGTAGCTAATCCGTCATCAATCAACTTCTCAGCAAAAATAGATGCACACACTTAGGTGAACAAGAGCGGAACTGCCCTTTTTTGTGTATTCGGCTTTTACACAGAAATTCGTAGTTTACCTATTGCTTTTATCGAAAATCCCCCATATTTTGTAAATAAATAACTGCCCCAAAATGTATTTTTCGTATATTCCGAAACGTAATAATTTCGTAAATATCCTAAAGCGTATTACGCAATTTTTCTGTCTTTTTGCAGTTATTTATAATGTAAAAACCAAACTGTTGCAAAAATCACGAGTATGAAGAAAACTGAACCCGACTATGTTATTAAAGTGGCGATTGCGGATGATCATACCTTATTCAGGGCTGGCGTAAAAACCGCCTTGTCTGTAAAAAAAGATATTCAACTGGTTGCCGAAGCTGATAATGGCATGCACTTATTAAATATGCTGAGGCATATTGAACCCGATGTTATTTTACTGGACATTCAAATGCCCATAATGGATGGTATTCAAACCCTGCCGGAAATCCGCAAATTGTATCCCCATGCAAAAGTTATTATTCTTTCCATGCATAATGATCATTCCATGATTTCTAAATTGATGGAAATCGGCGCCAATTCCTATCTCACAAAAAATTCAGATTCAGAAACCATTTACCAGGCAATTAAAACCTGTTACGAGCAGGAATTCTTTTTTAATGAGTTGACGAATAAAGCGCTCCTTACGGGATTGAGAACAAAGCGCTCCGATTTTGGCCCGGGACAACAAGAAGTAATCTTTCGGAAAAAGAATTGACGGTGCTTAAATTGATGTGCGAAGAAAAAACGACCAAAGAAATTGCAGACATTGTTGACATCAGCCCTCGGACTGTGGAAGCAATTCGGGATAAACTGAAAAGCAAGGTGGGGGCAAAATCAATGGCGGGTTTGGTAATGTACGCCATCAAAAACAAGATCATCGCCCAATAAAATACTAGATTATTAATTGTGAAAAGCTCCGTTAGTCGGGGCTTTTCTTTTTATTTTTGATCGATAATATTAACAGTTTGCATGCATTCATCAATTTTAACGGAGCGCTGATCAGCGCAGATAGAATGATCATTAATGCCGATAATCGCGGCTTTAAATTTGGTGACGGATTATTTGAGACCATCAGAATAGTTGATGATACCATTTTATTGGCGGATCATCATTTTGAGCGGTTGATCTCGTCCATGAAAAAATTGCAATTTGAAGTCGCCCATTTTCCTTCTGCAGAAAATTTAAGTGAACAAATATTATCACTATGTAAAAAAAATGGTCACCACAATGCTGCGCGCGTCCGACTGGTCGTATTTCGTGGTGATGGCGGTTTGTACGATACTGAAAATGACCTGCCCAATTATATTATTCAAAGCTGGGCATTGTCAAATAAAAAATTTGAATTGAATAAAAACGGGTTAATGACGGACGTATTTTATGATGGAAGAAAATCATGCGACAATTTCAGCAATATCAAAACCAATAATTTTCTTATCTACGCGCTGGCCTCGATTCATGCAAAAAAAAATAATCTGAACGACTGCATGATCATCAATTCCTATGATCGGGTTTGTGAAAGCACGATCGCCAATATTTTTTGTATCAAGGACAAGATCATTCATACGCCCCCGTTGTCTGAAGGTTGTATCGCAGGAATAATGCGCAGGTTCCTTCTGGAAAAGCTCGGGAGGAGCAATTTCTTGTTGAAGGAAACAATTCTTTCTGTTGAAAATATTAAACAAGCTGACGAGGTCTTTCTTACAAATTCTATTTTCGGAATTCGCTGGGTAAAACGATTTGGCAAAATTGATTTCGAAAATACAATGACTTCAGAAATTTTTAATGATGTCTTTAAAGACTGATCAAAAGCAAATTTACTTTCCAGCTTTATTACAAAATGAAACAGGCAGTCAGTATTTTTTGGTTTCGTCGCGATCTGCGTTTGGATGATAATGCCGGATTGTATCATGCATTGCGGGGTAATAACCCGGTTGTTCCGGTTTTTATATTCGATAAGAATATTCTTGATCAGCTGGAAGATAAACAAGATCGCCGCGTTGAATTTATTCATGATGCGCTTGTGCAAATTCAAAATATATTAAAAGAATTAAACGCCTCACTCGAAGTTTATTATGGTTACCCGGATGAAGTTTTTAGAAAACTGCTGGCAAAATATAAAATCAAAGCAGTTTATAGCAATAGTGATTACGAACCTTATGCAAAAAAGAGGGATGATGAAGTGAAAAATTTGATGCAGCAATCCGGCGCTTCTTTTCATTCTTACAAAGACCAGGTCGTCTTTGAAAAAGAAGAGGTTTTAAAAGATGACGGCAGGCCTTACACGATCTTTACTCCCTACAGTAAACGCTGGAAGATCAAGTTGAACGATTTTTATTTGAAAAGTTATCCTACCCAAAAATACTTTCATCATTTTTTCAAACAATTACCGGCGATAATTCCTTCACTAAAGAAAATCGGATTTAAAGGAACAGATCGGAGATTTCCAGCCAAAAATATTCAAACTGAAATTGTTAAACATTATTCGCAAACACGGGATTATCCGGCGCTTCATGGCACTTCCCGATTGAGTGTTCATTTGCGTTTTGGCACGGTGAGTATTCGTAAACTCGCCACCCTGGGATCCAAATTAAATGAGACCTATTTGAATGAGTTGATATGGCGCGATTTTTATCATATGATCTTATGGCATTTTCCAAAAGTCGGTGAAGGAAAAAGTTTTAAGCGTGAATACGATCTTATTAAATGGAGAAATAATGAAATTGAATTTGAAAAATGGTGTGATGGTAAGACCGGTTATCCTATTGTTGATGCAGGAATGCGTGAGTTGAATGAAACGGGTTTTATGCATAACCGCGTTCGGATGATCGTTGCTTCTTTTTTGACCAAGCATTTGTTGATCGACTGGCGTTGGGGCGAAGCATATTTCGCAAAAAAATTATTGGACTTTGATCTGGCTGCCAATAACGGCGGCTGGCAATGGGCTGCAGGAAGTGGTTGTGATGCTGCTCCTTATTTTCGGGTGTTTAACCCGAAATTACAAACGCAAAAATTTGATCCGGAATTAAAATATATAAGAAACTGGGTTCCCGAATTTGAACAGCTTACCTACCCTCAACCCATCGTTGATCATGAGTTTGCGAGAAACAGGGCATTGAAAATTTACGCGGAGGCACTGAAGAAATAGTCGTTCCACGACAATAATTTATGGCTATGATCTCTTTTTATTAATAGCGCCATAAGTGTCAAGCAAAAGATGAACAGCCCGCTCTCCATCGCTCCCAAGACTAATTGAATAATTGTTGACATACAAATCAATGTGCTGTCGCATCACCTTTTCATCCATTTCTTGCGAATGTTGTTTTACAAAATCGGTAAGCAAAGGATAATGGCTGAAAGCATACTCAACACTTTTGCGGATCAGATCATTGATCTTTTTTTGAATACTTTTATCGGATCTATTATTGATCACAATTCCGCCTAATGGTATCGGGCAACCGGTTTTCAATTCCCAATATTCTCCGAGATCAACAATTTTTCTCAGACCTTTTTTTTGATAGGTAAAACGGTTTTCATGAATGATCACGCCACAATCAACCTTTTCATTCAAAACAGCATCTTCTATTGAAGAGAAGATCATGAATTCTTTTTTTTCTGCGTCGGGAAAAGCGAGAGAAAAAAGCAAGTGCGCGGTCGTGTTTATCCCCGGAATGGCGATCGAGCAACCATTGATATCAGCGATAGAAATCTCCTTTTTTGATATTAACAAAGGACCAACTCCTTTGCCAAGCGCACCGCCGGAATCGAGCAAATCGTATTGATGCGTGATCAATGGGAAAACACCGTAACTGATCTTGGATATATCCAGTTTCCCTTCCAACGCCCATTGATTGAGCGTTTGAACATCTTCTAAAAACAGCTCGAAATCGAAGTCCCCGGTATCAATTTTTTTGTTGACAAGCGCATCAAAAATAAAAGTGTCGTTCGGACAAGGACTAAATCCTAAAGTAAGTTTCATCGTAGTTGGATAATTCGTTCAACAATGCAATCAGTTTTTCATTCAAATTAGTGACCGCTTCTTTTATTTTCCATTTTGCTTTATTTCTTTGGCCTACGAAATTTGATATGGCCCGTAATTGGATAAAGGGAATTTGTTTTTGCAGGCACACATAATGAAATGCAGCTCCTTCCATGCTCTCAACAAAGGGAGATAAATTTTGTTTAAGCCAGTCAATTCTTTTTTTGTCAGTAGTAATTTCATTTACACTGATCCCACTTACTTTTTTCACATGCGATAATGCAAGTAATTTTTTATTTGGATTTTGCAGCAAACCTCTCTTGAAGGGGAAATTGTTTTTATGTTCAAGATTCAGATCAAAAACAGAGTTGAATTTTTTATTTTCCCAAACGCCAAGATCCGCAAAGGTTTCTGTTTTGACCGCGAAAACTTCCCCTAAAATATTTTTAGTAAAACAACCTGCAATGCCGGCTTGAATGATAATATCCACCTTATTACCATTCAGGTAATCAGTTAATGCATAAGTTGTGGCAACGCCGCCAATACCGGTTATTAAGGTGTCAATTTTGTTGTTGATGATCTTATTAATAAACAGATCAGATGATTTGATCTCTGCTTCCGTTGCTGCAACAATAAGGATTCGCATGGTGCAAATATCTGTGTATTTGAATAATGATTGACTTTACTGTAGTAACTTTGCAAAAATTTTTTGGTAATGGTATATCTGACACGTGTCGAACATTTCAATGCTGCGCATAAATTATATAATCCCGATTGGACGAAGGAAAAAAATGAGGAAGTTTTTGGCAAATGTGCGAATGAGAACTGGCATGGTCATAATTATGAATTGTATGTTACGATCAAAGGTGATCCAAACCGGGATACCGGTTTTATTTTTGATGCCAAAAAGCTGAGTATTATTGTTAAAGATTCAGTGATCGAAAAATTAGATCATAAAAATCTTAATGTTGACGTTGATTTTATGCAGGGAAAAATGTGCTCGACAGAAAATTTGATTGTGGGAATCTGGGAGCAATTGAGTTTGCATTTGCCAAAAGAAATTCAATTGCATTGCATCAAATTATGTGAGACCCCGCGTATTTATGTAGAGTATTTTGGTAAGTGATGCAGGATTAATTAGGCTGTCTTGCATATGACATTTATGGGTTTTCTTTATTTTTAGATTAGATCATCATTATGAGTAAAGTTTCTGTATTCAGAAGGGAGCATTTTAACGCAGCACACCGGTTATTCAATCCGGGCTGGAGCGATGAAAAGAATTTCGAGATATTTGGAAAATGTGCTAACCCGCACTATCACGGTCATAATTATGAACTTGAAATTAAGGTCACCGGCGAGACCGATCCGGAAACCGGCTATGTGATGGATCTGAAAAAATTATCTGACCTTGTTAAGGAAAATGTGCTGAACGAATTTGATCATAAGAACCTGAATCTCGATACAAAATATTTTACAAACATTAATCCAACTGCGGAGAATATTGTTATTGTTATTTACGAAATCCTGCGAAAGAAGATTGATGTAAGTTTTGACCTGGGCATTCGGTTATACGAAACCGATAGGAACTTTGTAGAATATCCTGTCAAATGATAATCGATCTTCACGAATGAATAAATTTTAGTCAGAAAGATGAAAGAATATGGTAGACAATTTGTAATTCTAAAATCCTAAAGCAAAGTTATGGGCTATAAGAAAATAGAACAGTTCGACGATAGCGTTACTGCTGAATTAATGGGGAATTATAAGCATACCATTGATTTGCTTGGTGAAGATTCTAACCGCGAGGGGCTGTTAAAAACACCGGAGCGCGTTGCAAAAGCGATGCAGTTCATGACGCAAGGATACAACCTTGATGCGCATGCGATCCTGAATTCCGCGAAATTTCATGAAGATGTAAGTGAGATGATCCTGGTAAAAGATATTGAGCTATACAGTATGTGCGAACATCACATGCTTCCGTTTTTTGGTAAAGCCCATATCGCTTATATTCCCAACGGATGGATCACGGGGCTTAGCAAAATTGCGCGCATTGTTGATGTATATTCACGCAGGCTACAGGTTCAGGAAAGACTGACCACGCAAATATTACATGCCATCCAGGAAACGCTGAATCCTTTGGGCGTCGCTGTTGTCATCGAGGCTTCACATTTATGCATGATGATGCGCGGAGTGCAAAAACAAAATTCAGTTACCACTACCTCTGCTTTTTTTGGGGAGTTTGAAAAGAATGAGACCCGCAGCGAGTTTGTGAAACTCATTTCTGCAAAATTACATTGAGGGGTTTATAATAAAGAATTGGTCAAGAAAACTGAAAAACAGAAATTTGCTTTCTGTGCCGGGTGGATGGTGAATAAACCTAAATAAATAAACAACCTACATGAAGCATGCCTTCGTTTTTCCCGGTCAGGGTTCGCAATTCCCGGGAATGGGTAAACAGCATTATGAAAACAGCATTTTTGCGAAAAAATTATTTGAGCAGGCAAATGAAATTCTCGGCTTTCGTATTTCCGATATCATGTTCAATGGAACGGAAGAAGATCTGAAACAAACAAAAGTAACGCAGCCTGCTGTTTTTCTTCATTCCATTATTTCATACAAAAGTATTGATAGTGCAAAACCGGATATGGTCGCCGGTCATTCCCTTGGCGAGTTTTCTGCCTTGGTTGCAAACGGGGTATTGAGTTTTGAAAGTGCTTTGCAGTTGGTTTCCATTCGCGCCCAGGCAATGCAAAAAGCCTGCGAGATCAATCCTTCAACGATGGCAGCTGTGCTGGCTTTGGACGATGCAAAAGTGGAGCATATATGTAATGAGGTTCAAAACGAAACAAAGGAAGTAGTTGTTCCTGCTAATTATAATTGTCCGGGTCAATTGGTGATAAGCGGTTCATTAAAAGGAATAGAAATCGCCTGTGAAAGATTAAAGGCAGCCGGGGCAAAAAGAGCGATGATCATCGCTGTTGGCGGTGCGTTTCATTCGCCATTGATGGAGCCTGCAAAAAAGGAATTGAGCGATGCAATTGAAAAGACAACTTTTTATAATCCAACCTGCCCGGTTTATCAAAACGTTGTGGCAAAAGCAGTGATGAGTAAAGAAGAAATAAAAATTAACCTCATTGATCAACTTACCAGCGCTGTCCGCTGGACGCAAAGTGTGCAGGCCATGATCGGCAATGGCGCATCAAAATTTACGGAAGTGGGTCCGGGAAAAGTATTGCGCGGACTGATCGGAAAAATAAATAAAGATGTGCTGACAGAGGGGGTGGAGTGAGACCCATTAAGCACGAATGATTGACATGATTATGGCTGGTAATTCTTGGATGAGCCATTCAATAGAAAAAGCACTGACATTTTTTTCCCGCAAGCTCCAACAAAATGGTCGCTGGGTCACTTTTAGTTGGGGAGGTCCCCAGCCGGCTCAAACATCGATCGCACAGTTGATCCACTCATTATCAAATGAAGCGTTATATTTTTTATAGAAATTAATTGCTGATTCATTCCATTCTAAAACCTGCCAAACGATCCCGGAGAATTTTTTTTCTTTCGCTTCTATGATCAACCTGTCCAATAATAATTTACCCACTCCCTTGCCCCGCATTTTGTCGGTAACAATAATATCTTCCAGATACATTCTCTGTCCTTTCCAAGTGGAGTAGCGAACATAATATAAAGCAAACCCGATGATCACATCATTCACTTCTGCTGCAAATGCCCACCAAACGGGGTTCTTGCCGAACCCGCTTTCGGTAAAATGCGCTAATGTAACGGTGACTTCCTGGGGGGCTTTTTCAAAAAGCGCCAGTTCATTGATCAATTCCAACAATCGCGGACAATCTTCTTTTGCGGCTCTTCTTATTTTTATTTCCATCGAAATTTATTTTTTTCTCGTCGCTTTAAAGGTTCCGTTTGGTTGCACAGAAAATAATTCAGTCACTTCGTTCTTATCATTCACCGTAAACTTGATGGTAAAACCCGTCAAGGTTTTAATACTGAATTTATTTGTGTCAACCGGCACCAGTTCATATTCTGGTTGGCCGGGAACAGAAAGTGTCAATGTTTTTCCATCTTTAATAAGAACTTTTATCTCCAACCCACTCAATTCATAATTGCCGGCATATTTCTTCAAACTGTCAGGAGAAATATCTTTTGCTTTCGGCGTCCTCGCAAATGAGATTGGTTTTACAGCTGGTTCAAGATTTACCTCAATGCTGGTAATATCACCACTTGTATTCATCAGGAATTGCAATACCGCACCATTTTCAGTGGTATCAATTCCTTCTTTGCTGTCTTTTTCGATCGTTTCAAATATGTCGTATTGTTTGTGCTTCAGCCACAAGACATGGGTGCCCGTGATTGCAAAAAGCGAATCTCTCTGCAATTGAACTTCCAATGTACCATAACCGGCATTGCTATACAATCCTTCGTAATCTTTTAGATCATGCGAAGGTTTTGTGAGAGGCTTTTCAGTTTTGACAGCAGATTTTTTTGCATCTTTTTCTTCTTTTTTTGCCTTCTCGACGTTATTTTTCAGATCGGTATTCCAGTCAAAATATTTTATTTTCAACATTCTGTCTGCAATTAGATTTCTAACAATTGAAGGAACAGAGGAACTATTCTGATTGCTTAAAACAATAATGCCGATACTGTCGCTCGGGAAAAAACTGGTGCTTGCTGAAAAGCCATCGATATTACCGCCGTGTTCAACACGATAATGCCCGCGATAGGAAGCAAGGAACCAGCCAAATCCATAATCCGAAAAATAAATGTCCGGCTTCTCTTTTGCGGGTAAACCGCCGCCAATAATCATTTCAGAGCTAATGGCTTCGTTTCTGTGATCTTCAGGAATGATTTCTTTTCCTTCAAATTTTCCATTATTGATCCAGGTAATGACCCAATTTGCCATTTCATTCACATTGCTGTTGATACAGCCCGCGGGACCAATCGCATCAATATGATAATAGTCCATTTTCTTAATGATGCTGTCGTTCTTCACCTCATACCCGAGTGCGGCGTCGTTGTTTTTTATGAGATCTTCGATCGAAAAATTGGATTTCTTCATGCCAAGGGGATCAAAAATTTTCTCACGCACATTATCCTCCCATTTCTTCCCGGATAATTTTTCAACAACAACACCTTGCGCAAAAAACATAAAATTATTGTACTGCCATTTTTCGCGCAGCCCCGCAGATGGTTCCATATATTGAATACGTTGTAGCAATGTATCGCGAGAGGCTGTAGAGAATAAGTACCAGGCATAATCATGGCGCGGTAAACCCGTTCTATGGCTCATCATATCGCGCAACGTAATTTTATTATTCATCTCATCGTTGAAAAATTTCAACTCAGGCAAATAATCGCGAACAGGTTTATCATAGCTCAGTTTTCCGTCCTTTCGCAGGATGCCAATCAAGGAGGCAGTGAACGCTTTTGTGCATGAACCGATGGCAAATAAAGTGTTTGGTGTAACGGCAATCTTATTTTCATAATCGCGATATCCGAATCCTTTTGCATAAACCACTTTGTTTTTTTCAACAACAGCAACGGCAAAACCTGCAGCATGCCAGGTTTTCAGCACGCGCGCAAATGCGGTGTCAAGTCCGATAAAGCGTTTGTCTTCCTGGTTTCTTTGCGCGTTCGCAGTCATGGTAGCAACAATAAAGAGCAGGGTCAAAATTTTTCTCATATTTTTTGTTTAGTTGGCTTTGGTAATGCTATTCAGCGATTCACAAATTGAATTCTCTGTCATTTTTGTCATTCCGTTCTTCGGTCAACTGTCAATTTTCGATCAGCTTATCGCTTGATCAAGATCATTTAAAATGTCATTAATGTTTTCGATCCCCACACTCATTCTTATCAAACCGTCAGTGATGCCAAAGCGGATTCTTTCTTCGCGGGGAACACTGTAATGCGTCATGCTCGCGGGATGCGATAATAAGGTATCAACCGTTCCCAACGATACCGCACGAACGCACATTTTTAAATTGTTTATGAATTTTTTTCCTGCCTCTAATCCACCATTCAATTCAAAACTCATCATCGGACCATAATGACTCATTTGTTTTTTTGCCGTTGCATAATCGGGGTGGGATCTTAATCCTGTATAGTTCACCTGTGCCACACCTTTATGTCCGGATAAAAAATCCGCAATTCTTTCAGCATTGCTGCAATGCCTGTCCATTCTCACCTCCAGCGTTTTTATACCTTGTATCAGGAGATAGGCGTCAAAAGGATTTGCATTGCCGCCGATCAGGACATGCCATTTCCATGCTTTGGTTTTCATGAATTCAATATCTTTTCCGACGAGCACACCACCAATGGCAGAGCCATGTCCATTTAAGAATTTTGTAGTGGAATGAAAAACAAAATCAACCCCATACTTGAATGGTTGTTGTAAGTAAGGTGTTGCAAAAGTGTTGTCTACCGTTACAATGATATTTTGCTGTTTCGCGAGTTTTGTCACCGCTTCAATATCTACACACTGAATAGTCGGGTTTGCAGGAGTTTCAATATGGATCAGTTTTATTTTATTTTTCTTGATGGTGTCTTCGACCAGATTCAGATCGCGCATATCAATGATCAATGTATTGATACCATTTTCCAGAAGTACTTTGTGCATTAATTCATAAGTTCCGCCATACAAAGAGTAATGCGATAATATGGTGTCCCCGCTTTTCAAATTACTCATGAACATCGTTGTCATCGCGGCTTGCCCGCTGGCATGCAATAATGATTTTAGCTGCAGTTGATTACCGCTCTCATCTTTCAACCCAAATGCCTCCAGTGCACTGATGGTTTGTTCTGCAACTTTAAAAGTTGGGTTCCCCCAGCGACTGTATATATGCTCTTTATCCTTACCGGCAAAGCGTTCCATACCTTGCTCTGCAGTGTCGAAAGTAAAAGTCGAGGTTGCGTATATTGGCGGAATATGAGAATACTCCGCATGTTCGTTGCCCGCCGCGTGCAAAGCAACAGAACTGATTCCGGTTAATTCAAATTTTTCATGCGCCATGTGATCATTGAATGATTATTTTTGAAAAAGAAATCAAAAGTAAACGATAATTTTTTATGAAAGATCTATTAGTTCAATATGCCGAATATAATTTATGGTCTAATGAAAGAATGTTTGTTGTTATCAATGGATTGAATTACGAACAACAGCATAAAGAAATAATCAGCAGCTTTAACAGCATTTATAAAACATCATTTCATGTTTGGCGTTCGGGATATATGTGGTGGGAGCGATTTCAACATGGCAAAAATGATGGTGAACCAAAGGATAATTTTAATGGTTCAATAAAAAATATCAGTGATGCTTTATTTGAGCGCGATAAAAATTGGATGGATTTTATCAGTCGATCAACCGATGAATCATTACAAAAAATATTAAGCTATGAAAATTTGCGTGGTGAAAAATTTGGCGAACCGGCTTATTTGATATTGCAGCATGTTTTCAATCACAGCTCATATCATCGGGGACAATTGGTAACGATGCTGCGACAGACAGGTACTGAAAAAATTCCCAGCACAGATTTTATTGTTTGGGCGCGGCTAAAAAAATAAGGTCAGCTTATTAGAAACCGGTGACCGGCGCATAGAATTCGCCGTTTGTTATGGATACGATGACCGGCGGCCCACTGGCATAGCTCGCCAGATAATTTCCGGTAAATGTTCCTTTGACTTCCGTTTTACTTAGCGATGTAATGGTCATTGAAAAGGCTGGAGAGGGCAGACCGCTCACCGATTCAATATCATAATCGGGTTTATTGGGATCATTGTTCCCCAGATTATAATCAGTGTATAAAGTCGTGTCATTATAAGTATATGAATAATCATAGGTGATCGCGGGAATTGATTTACCCCGTATCGTGAGGTCTATGAAATAGGCAGTGTCTGAATTGCTGCTGGTAGAATTCAAACTGAAGCTTACTTGCGAGGTATCTGTCAGATCCGGTCCGACCAATACAAAAATATGCCCCTTCCAGGTGATGAGCGTATCATTCACTTTGAAGCTGATATAATATTTGCTGGCAGGACTGCTTTTTTTACAGGAACTGATAACAAAGATGAAAATCGCAGCCAGGCAAACAGGAATCAAAATTCTTCTCATAAGATCAGTTTAGTGGATAAAATGGCAAGGACTGTGAAGATATCATTTTGAGAATTAAGTATCTAGGTTTGCCCTTACTATTTTCTCTCTTAACAACCCCACTTTACCAGGGTTGCGCCCCAGGTAAAACCTCCGCCAAATGCGGCAAATACCAGATTATCGCCTCTTTTTAATTGTTTTTCCCAATCCCACAAACACAATGGAATGGTGCCGGAGGTTGTATTACCGTATCGCTGAATGTTGATCATGACCTTTTCTTTGGTCAGCCCCATGCGATTAGCGGTAGCATCAATAATGCGTTTGTTTGCCTGGTGTGGTACAAGCCAGGCAATGTCTTCGCCGGTGAGATTGTTTCGCTCCAATAATTCTGCACTTACATCTGCCATTCCTTTAACCGCGAATTTAAAAACGGACTGACCTTCCTGGTAGATATAATGTTCCTTATTGGCAACTGTTTCGTAGGTAGATGGCCGTAAAGAACCGCCTGCTTTCATGTGTAGATGAGCGCCACCACTTCCATCGCTTCTCAAGATACTGTCCAATATTCCGTAGCCTTCATAGTTAGGTTCCAAAA
This sequence comes from Chitinophagales bacterium, assembly GCA_021323755.1. Taxonomy (GTDB): domain Bacteria; phylum Bacteroidota; class Bacteroidia; order Chitinophagales; family Chitinophagaceae; genus Puia. The sequence goes on from JAJPKJ010000029.1 coordinate 13,098, forward strand.
GGACAGCACCGGCGCCGTCGCCAAAAAGAATGCAAGTCGTTCTGTCAGCATAATCTACAATGGCACTCATTTTATCGGCACCGACAACAACCACTTTCTTATACCGACCGCTTTCAATCATCATGGCGCCGGTCGTAAGACTATACAAAAAACCTGAGCATGCAGCGGCGAGATCAAAGCCCCAGGCATTTTTTGCACCTATTTTATCGCAGACAATATTTGCTGTGGATGGAAAAAACATGTCAGGCGTTACTGTGCCTATGATCAATACATCAATTTCTTCCGGGCTGATCCCTCTTTTTTTGCATAATTCCAAAATAGCCGGTGCACATAGATCGGATGTACCTTTTCCTGGTCCTCTCAAAATTCTTCTTTCTTCGATACCGGTTCTGGTGCGTATCCATTCATCATTTGTGTCAACCATTTTTTCAAGGTCTGCATTGGTCAATTTCTCTTCGGGAACATATCCTCCAATTGCAGTTATAGCAGCGGTAATTTTTTTGTTCATCGGGCAAAAATATGAAAATGTGAGAATTTGAAGTTAAGTGATAGCAGATAGCAGATCAGATAAACTCGATATCGTGCGGGTATAAATTCCAAGTTCTGCCGTCTATCTCCTCTCTTTTTGCCTATTTTCGCAAATATGATTGCTTTTATACGGGGCGAATTCGTTCATAAAACGCCGGCATTGGTGCAGGTAGATGTTAATGGAGTAGGTTATGAATTGCAGATAAGTCTAAACACGTTCTCTAAAATTCAACACCTCGACAGAGGCATTTTGCAAACCTATTTTCACGTTCGTGAAGATGCGCAATTGCTTTATGGTTTTTTTGACGTGGCCGAAAAAGAGATGTTTATTCAATTGATCAGTGTGTCGGGGGTGGGTGCTTCCACGGCAAGAATGATGCTTTCTTCCATGAAACCCGAAGAAATTGCAAGCGCCATTTTTCATGGGAATGCAAAGCAATTGGAAAGTATAAAAGGCATAGGAAAAAAATCTGCTGAAAGAATCATTTTAGAGCTTCGCGATAAAGTTTCCAAATCCTTACCGGAAACAAATATTTCTACGTTGAAAAACAATACATTGGAACAAGATGCGTTAAATGCTTTAGTGTCTCTTGGCATCGCAAAACCGGCTGCTGAACAAGCCCTAAAAAAGGCGCTTATGGGCAACGAAGGTTCGGGCAAAGTTGAAGAGATCATTAAGAAAGCATTAAAAATCTTGTAAGCCTATTGTAAGCAATTTCTACCTAACTAATTCTTGAGGAAAGGTTGACTCGTTTTTTCCAGATATTTTTTTTAACGGCTACCCTAACCGTTGCACTTGTTGTTGCTTTTTCAGCAAAGGCATTTGCTTTGCCTTTCCAGCAAAAAACAGACACTACGATTGCCCCTCAGAAAATTGCCGATTCCCTAAGAAAAGATAGTTTAAAAATTAAGGGCGATACACTTCGTTTTCCCATTTATGACCGGCGCAGTGATTTTCTTACCTATCCCAATAAAAATACTTTCAATTTAAGGGATCCGGCAAATGTGCTTGATTCCATTGAATATGATCCGGCGACAAAGCAATATTTTATCGTAGAAAAAGTGGGCAATAATTATTATCGAAAACCTACTTACTTGACATACGATGAGATGTTGCGTATTAAAGCCCAGCAGGATGAAGATGCCTACTGGCGTGAGCGCGCAGATATGTTAAGCGCTTTGAATAAAAAAAACCTGCAACCAAAACTCTCGGTGACGGATAATTTATTCAACAGAATTTTTGGTACCGGAAAAGTGGATATTCGTCCGCAGGGCAATGTTGATATTCTTGCTGGTTACCAGGGGCAAACTGTAGACAATCCTACCTTGCCGGAGAGTGCGCGAAAAACAGGGGGGCTTGATTTTAATATGAATGCCGATGTGAACGTGCTCGGGAATATCGGGAATAAACTAAAACTGCCCATCCATTATAACACACTTGCCAATTTCGATTTTGAGAACCAGTTAAAATTGGATTATACAGGCGGTCCGGATGAGATCATCAAAAAAATCGAAGCGGGTAATGTCTCTTTTTCTACCAAAAGTGTATTGATGTCCAACGTTCAATCATTGTTTGGGATCAAGACACAATTACAATTTGGAAAATTGTTGATTACGGGAGTTTTAGCCAATCAGCGTTCACAACAGCAATCTTTAGGAACACAGGGCGGCGCCGCCACAACAAATTTCCAGTTCAAGGCAGATGATTATGATGAGAACCGAAACTTTTTGATGGCGCAATATTTCCGCAACAATTTCAACAACGCAATGAAAAATCTGCCAATTGTCAATTCAGAGGTGCAGATCTTGCGTGTGGAAGTTTGGGTTACAAACCGCAACAGCACAACAACACAGGCAAGGGAAATCGTAGGTTTGATGGATCTTGGTGAAAGTTCTCCCTATAGTAATCGCGTTCATCCCCAGACAACAGTACCCTATCCTGATAATAATGCCAACGATGAATATCGAAATATCATCAATGATCCCAATAGTCGCAATGCATCGCTTGCGATCAATAAATTAAATTCAATAGGCTTAACACAGGTTCAGGATTTTGAACAGGTTTATGCAAAAAAATTAGATTCGTCGGCATACAAATTCTATCCACAGCTCGGGTTTATTTCATTAACCCAACAACTGCAACCCAACGATGTGCTGGCGGTAGCATACCAGTATAGTTATAACGGCCGCATTTATCAGGTAGGAGAATTTTCTACGGATGTTCCCCCGGATACGACATCCGGAAATTATGCAGGCGTTCAAAAAGTTTTGTATTTGAAATTGCTGAAGGCGACTTCTCAAAGAACCAATTTGCCGATCTGGAATTTAATGATGAAAAATATTTATACGTTGAAAACAGCGACGGGTAGTCCGATTGTGAATGTCCAGCCCGCGGGATTTCAATTAAATATTTTGTACGATCAGCCGAGCAAGGGAGATAAAAGATATTTACCTGAAGGGGATAAAGTTGGAATTCCCTTGTTGACTGTTCTGAATCTTGACAGGCTGAATAGCCATAATGATCCGCAGCCAGATGGAATCTTCGATTATCTTGAAGGATACACCATTATATCAACGCAGGGAAAAATAATATTTCCATTCCTGGAACCCTTTGGACATGATCTGGACTCGGTGGCGTTTAAGAACTCGCCGGCAATCGCGCCAAACTATGTTTTTTATCAATTGTATGATACCATAAAATCTGTGGCGCAAACCTATGCAAATGTCGATCGCTACATCATCAGCGGCATTGCAAAAGGGCAGTCGACTTCTGATATTTCTCTTGGCGCGATCAATGTGCCGCCAGGTTCAGTTATTGTTACTGCCGGCGGACAAACATTGAAAGAAAATATAGATTATGTTGTGGATTATAATTTGGGAACGGTTAAAGTTATCAATCAGGCAATTTTGAATTCAGGGGTTCCGGTTAACGTGAGTTATGAAAATAATGCGGCATTTGGCACACAGCAACGAAGTTTTATGGGGTTGCGATTTGATTATCTCGCCAAAAGCACACCAACGGAATCATTCTCTTTTGGCGGAACGATTGAGCGATTAAGTGAACGCCCATTTTTTACAATTACCAATTACGGCGAAGATCCGATCCGCAATACCATGTATGGACTGGATTTTAATTATCGTACAAATGCTCCCGGCATCACTCGATTATTGAATAAGCTTCCTTTCTATTCTACCAAGGTAATGAGTACGGTGACTGCTTCGGGCGAAAGTGCATTTTTACAGCCGGGTCATCCGCCACAGATTGGTAAAGGCAGCAGCGGAACAATTTATATCGATGACTTTGAGGGCTCGACCAGTGTTATTGATATGCGCTTTCCGTTGACGGCCTGGGCAATGGCGTCTACACCGCAAGGCGACGGACTTTTCCCTGAAGCCACAGTCAATGATTCCCTTGCCTATGGATTTAACCGGGCAAAAATTGCCTGGTACAATATTGAACCCACATTACAGGATAATACCAACGCGAATAATCCGGTAAGAGCATATCAGAATTTTAATGATCCCCGCATCTCACCCATCAATACGCAACAGCTTTTTCCGCAGGAGACGCCGCAGCTTGGGCAATCGCAGTCAATAACTTTTGATGTTGCCTATTATCCTTCGGATAAGGGGTCATATAATTTTGAAGTTGGACCAACCGCATATTCAAAAGGGATAAATGCGGGCACCGGAAAATTAAATAATCCTGAAACCCGCTGGGGTGGGATCATGCGCTCCATTGACCAGACCGATTTTGAAACCAATAATATTCAATACATAGAATTCTGGATGCAAAGTCCATGGCTTGTCACCAATCCAGGTAGCCTTGATACCGGTCATTTGTATTTCGATATCGGAAATGTTTCTGAAGATATCTTGCGCGATGGGAAAAGACAATATGAAAATGGATTACCTACACCAACAGCACCGGCAGCGGTGGACACTTCTGCATGGGGAAGGGTGCCGCTTAACCCCATACAGGTTACCAATGCATTCAGTAATAATCCTGCCGACCGTCCCTATCAGGATGTCGGATTAGATGGTTTGAATGATGATACAGAAAGAATTCAATTCAGCAGCTACCTGGCCAATCTTGCTGCAAGGGTGGGAACGGGTTCGGCGACATATCAAAAAGCATTTGGCGATCCGTCGAATGATGATTTCTTGAATTATCGTGATGCCGCTTATGATCAAACGCAAACGGATATACTTGGCCGTTATAAGAACTATAACAATACGCAGGGCAATTCTCCCATCGCCACCCCGGGTCAGCAATATGTAAATGCATCCACCTTATATCCCGACCAGGAAGATCTGAATCATGATAACACATTAAATCAGCTTGAACAATATTTTGAATACGCAGTGAGTCTTAATCCGGACAGCTTCAAAGTTGGTCATAATTATGTGACCGATAGCGCCAGTTTCAATTATGGAGGGATTCAACAAAAATGGTTTCAGTTCAGAATTCCTTTGAATGCCTATACTCAAAATGTGGGTAATACTCCTGATTTCAGATCAATTGGGTTTATCCGTATGTTTCTTCATGGCTTTGCGGATTCAATGGTCTTGCGTTTTGCAGAACTGCAGTTCATCCGCGATTCATGGCGTTCATTTTCTTATGTTCTGGACACTACCGGAAATTATACTTTGTTGCCGGTGAACAGCCCAACAACATTTAACGTAACAGCAGTCAATATCGAACAAAACAGTTCACGTACGCCCATCCCTTATGTAATTCCGCCGGGAATTCAACGCCAGCAACAATTGAGCACGAACGATGTCAATGTGTTATTGAATGAGCAATCAATGAGTTTACAAATTTGTCACCTTGCGCAAGGCGACGCGCGCGGCGTTTACAAAACAGTGAATCTGGATCTTCGTAAATACGGGCATCTCGATATGTTCATGCATGCGGAATCTGCAGGCGGTCAAAATTTGCAGGATGGTGATCTGGTTGCGGTAATAAGATTAGGAAGTGATTTCATCAGCAATTATTATGAAATAAGAATTCCATTAAAGATTACTCCGCCGATCGGCCCATACACCGCCGATATTGTGTGGCCAGATACCAATAATCTGAACCTCGCCCTGAATCGCTTGGTGCAATTAAAGGAAAGCAGGAATAATGCGGTTGGCTCGAATGTCTATTATTCTCAAAAGGATGCAAGTGGGCGAACCTATGCAATTCTGGGTAATCCAAATCTTGGCGCCATTCAGGCTTTCTTTCTTGGTGTGCAAAATCTCAATGCTGTCGGTTCTGCCTGTACGGAGGTCTGGTTTGATGAATTGCGATTATCGGAGATTAGTGACCAGGGGGGGTGGGCTGCGCTTGGAAGAGTGGATATTAATTTGGCCGATCTGGGAACCATGTACGTTTCCGGAAGTTATAAATCTGCGGGATTTGGTTCGATAGATCAGCACATAAATGAGCGATCCCTCGACAATATCCGGCAACTCGATGGAGCATTAAGTTTGCAGTTAGGAAAATTATTACCAAAGAAAACGGGTCTTTCTATTCCCATGTATGCAAGCATTTCACAAACTGTCGACATGCCCGAATATGATCCTTTCGATCTTGACATAAAACTAAAAGATAAACTAAAAGCGGCACCGGCAAGTGAACGAGACTCGATCAAACAACAGGCGATTGATGAACTCACCATAAGAACGCTCAATTTTACCAATGTAAGAAAGACCAATACAAGCGGAAAGCAACTGAAATTGTGGAGCATTGAAAATTTCGATTTGAGTTATTCGGTCACAAAATCAGAACATCATAATTCAATCGCTGAGGAAGATGAACTCATCACCTACAAGGGTAGTTTGGGTTACAATTATAATCGCCTGGCCAAATATTGGCTGCCATTCAGAAAAATAAAGGGAAGATCAAGATGGCTTTCCCTGTTGAGAGATTTCAACTTTAATCCCTTGCCCACTACCATAAGTATTCGTGCTGATGCGAACCGGCAATTCGGCGCTTATCGTTCCCGAAATATTGGTGGGCCACCAGGATTATTACCCGAAACATATAATAAGTTTTTTAATTTCAACAGGACCTATACTATCCATTGGGATTTGACAAGATCGCTGGTTGTGGATTTTAATGCGATAGATCGCGCTTCGGTAGATGAAGACAGTGGTCGTCTAAATTCTTACGGTAAAAAGCAAATGTGGAACAACTTTTTCAGAGGTGGCAGAAATCTTTTGTATACCCAGGTCGCCAATGTTTCTTACACCTTCCCCACCAGTAAAATTCCTTTGCTGGACTGGACCATTTTCCGTGTTACTTATGGAACTACTTATAGTTGGACGGCAGCATCATTACTGGCGCAATCTCTGGGAAATACTTTGCAGAACTCCCAACAAAAATTGGCGGATGGGGAATTTGATTTCACCAGGTTATATTCCAAATCAAAATTTCTTCGGGCTTTAGAACCCCTGCAAACACAAAACACAAGCAATAAACCCAATATACAACCCAACAATAAGACCGATACTTCAAAAAATAAAAAACCACAGGTCAATATTCAAAACCAATTGCCGCAATTAAATGCTTTTGTAAAAGCGATCGGTAGAATTTTAATTGCAGTCAAACATATCCATATCACGTATTCGGAAAATTCTTCTTCAACAATTTATGGATATGTTGACAGCACGCAGGCTTTTGGTATGAATTTAAGGAACGGCGAACCCGGATTGGGATATGTCTTTGGTAAGCAGCCCAATCAAACATTTATGGAGAACCTTGCCAAACGTGGGTTAATTACGACGGACACGACCTTTAATTTTCAAAATCAGCAGGCATTTAACCAGGTATTGAACATTACTGCGCAATTGCAACCGATACGCAATTTGAATATTGATCTGATGCTCAATAAAACATTCGGGAAAAATTATACAGAATTATTTAAAGACACAACCTCAAGCAGCGGCTTTGTCCATCTGAATCCGTACACAACCGGAACTTTCAGTGTTAGTTTTATTTCTTTTCAGACATTGTTCAAAAAATTCAATCCGAACCAACTGTCTGAGACGTTCTTGCAATTTGAGAATTACCGTTCGGTCATTTCTGCGAGACTGGGTTCAAAAAATCCTTATTCCGGAGCCTCTCCGGGAAGCCCTTATTATAAGGGATATACGCAGTATGCCCAGGATGTGCTTATTCCGGCATTCATTGCAGCTTATACAGGAAAGGATCCGAAAACAATTTCTTTGATCAATGAAAGCAATTCAAGCATTCGCAGCAATCCTTTCTCGGGCTACATTCCAAAACCAAACTGGCGCATCACCTATGGCGGACTGAATCATATTTCCGGACTCGAAAATATTTTCACCAACCTTAATGTCAGCAGCGCCTACACTGGTACACTCAGTATGGGAAGTTTTAATTCATCGTTATTATACCAGGATCCGCTGGGCATCGGTTACGCAGGTTTTATTGATACCACGTCAGGGAATTTTGTTCCCTATTTTACCGTCCCCAACATTACGATTACCGAACAGTTCTCACCGCTCATTGGAATAGATATGCAATTTGTAAATAAACTGCAGTTGAAATTTATTTACAGCAAATCGCGACAGTTAAGTTTGAGTCTGATCGATTACCAGATGACCGAAATGCGCTCAACAGATATCACCATCGGTTTTGGTTGGAAGAAGCGGGGATTCCCATTACCATTTAATATCAGAATGCCTGGCAAAAAAGAAGCTTCAAAACGATTGGATAATGATCTTACCCTCAAACTCGATTTGAGTTTGCGCACGGATGCGACAGTCAATAGCATTATTGACCAGGGCGATGCATTACCCACAGGCGGACAAAAAACAATCACCATTTCTCCGTCCATTGATTATGTACTCACCAACAGGATCAATTTGAAATTGTATTATGATGAACGAAGGGTAATTCCGGCAATATCAAGTTCACCACCCATTACCACTGTGCGCGGAGGTTTGCAGATTCGTATTTCGCTTGCTCAATAACTGTATCGGGCACTCCATTTTTTTCCGACTGGAATAATATAATTATGTTTGAAATGGAGTGAAACATAATTTTAAGTATGGAGCCGCTTATCAGCATTTGCATACCAGCATATAAAAGGACCGATTTTATTAAGCGATTGCTTGATTCAATTTGCGCGCAAAATTTTACCGATTTTGAAGTCATCATCACTGACGACAGCGACAGTGACGAGGTACAGCATTTGTGCAATTTGTATCAGGATAAGGTCCCCTTAGTGTATTATCGCAACGCCTATCGGTCAGGCACACCCGAAAACTGGAATGAAGCGATCAGAAAAGCGAAAGGACAATGGATAAAATTAATGCATGATGATGACTGGTTTAGTAACGGGAACAGTTTGCAGCGGTTTGTGGATGCAATCAATAAAAACCCTGATGCATCGTTTATCTTCTCGGCTTATAAAAACAATTATTCAGAGACGGGTAAAGAAGAAAATGTTTTTGTTGATGAATATCGATATAAGCAATTTCAAAAAAATGCCGCCACTTTATTTTCTAAAAACATAATAGGTCCGCCGAGTGCGGTGATTCATCGTAAGGATAATGTTCTTTATGATAAAAATTTAAAATGGCTTGTTGATATTGATTTTTATATGCGGGTTCTTGGCAGCAAGAAACCGGTATACATCAATGAACCTCTGATAACGATTGGAGTGAACGAACAACAGGTAACCAAATTTGCTTTTAAGAATAAAGAAGTGGAGATCCCGGAATATTTTTATTTGCTCAATAAGATCGGAGAAAAATGTTTGAAGAATATTTTTGTTTATGATGCTTTCTGGCGGATGCTGAGAAATTTGAAAATAAGAAATAAGCAGGATATCATGGACTCAGGTTACAGCGGCGAGATATCTTCAGCAATTATCTCCATGATCAATTTTCAGAATAAAATCCCATTATCTGTTCTGCGGGCAGGATTTTTTTCCAAATTATTTATGACGATCAGTTATGTTTTTTCCTGAAAAAAAATATGATTGAATTCCCTGCAGAACAATTCACCGCTAAATTTTTCAATTGCCATCTCCCTGCTCTTTTTCCCCAACGATTCTTTTAATACGGTATCTTTTTGGAGCAATTGTAATAAACTCACGCCTTCATCAACAATTTTCTCTTCTTCGGTCGCTGAAATCAATAAACCGTTTTGCAGGTGCTTGATATAATCGGGAATACTGTTTACTGCTGTTGAAACGACTACTTTGCCATAAGCCATCATATGCATTACGACGAGCGGTAAACCTTCATAAGCAGAAGTCAGAATCAAGACATCTGATTGCGCATAAATGGAATGCAACTTTTTTTCATCATGGATATTGCCATAGAATTTGCAAAAAGAAAATTCATTGGGATCAATTATATTTTCAACATCGCCGATAAAAGAAAAATGAATTTGCGCATTTAGCTCAAATAATTTTTTTGCAATGGCAGCGATAAGATAAACCCTTTTTTGCGGCGCCCCTCTTCCGACAAAGATCACTTCAAGCTTTGGGTTATTCGTTGTGATGTAAACCGGGATATCAATCTTGTTTTCGATGAAGTGCAAACGTGTATAAAATTTTTGGTCAATATTATTTTGTCGATATTGGGCAACCACGACCTCTTTAAGTTTTATGGTGCTGAAAATCCTGCAGGTGATCAGGTCAATAAACGCAATGCTATAGGGAAGCCATGTCGGAAGATGACAAAGCTCAATCCGCCTAACCTCCTTTTTTAAATGCGGTAACATTTTGTAAAAGAAAAGACATTCACCGCCAAAGACGATGGGATCCTGGGTTTGATTGATCCATGTGGCTAAAACCCCACGATAGAAGAAATTTACAAAGTGGTATAATTTATTATCGATTTTATGGTGGAGATCAATAACGGAAAAGTTTTTGAACAGACTGATATAACCATTATTCTTTGGCTTTTTGGAAAAGATGATCAACGGATTTTTGCCGGCGATGCAGTTGGAAATATCTGCATTCACTTTTATTGCGCCTCCCAAATCTGCAGAAGAAAAAAATAAGAAGACCGAAGTTTTATGTTTCAGGGGAAATAATCTGCCATATAATTTTCCCACCAAAACAAACGGAAGCATCCCGATAAATTCTATCTTCCTTTTTATCACTGCATTTTTATAGGTCATGCTTCTGGTAATATTTTAATAACAATTTTGGCAAATAATCATCATCGAATTTTATTTCCAATGAGCGCAGGATGGGTTGTATCTCCCCAATGTCAATGACCAATTTTGCCCCCTTTTCTTTTTCTGTAAAATTCGCTTTCTTATGGCAAACATTTTCAATGCAATTGACGATATATTTGACGGAGTAATTTTTATCGTTTGCAATATTGATCACCTGGTTTGGAAATAAATTATTTTGTAAAATATGATCAGCAATCTTATATACGTCTTCGACATCAATAATATTTCTTTCCGAATTCTTCCAAAGATCAAAATGTCTGCCTTCGGTAATATGAAAATAAAAAAAATTAAGGACGGTATGTGGATTATGGGTTATGCCGGCGAGATTTGATAACCTGAATATTTGAAAACGTGGCGCAGCTGCCTTTATCAGGTTTTCAATATTTATTTTGTGTTTTACATAGTCCGTTTGTTTCAAATCGTCATCAGTAATACTGCAAGTGCTGAAATAAACTATTCTTTTAAAAAGATTATTTTTTATTGTAGTGATGAGTAGATCCTGTTCTCTTTTAAAGTCATTTTCTGTGCTCGATTTTGAATCGGAAACACCCGAGGCGAATACCACAAATTCATCTTTTGTTTTATAGTGATGAAAACTTTTTGCGATCAGTCCATTTCCTATTACCATATTCAAAAAAAATTGCCGTTGATGAAGTCCAAAGATAATCAGTAGAGATGAAGATTGTTAAACCATGTTTTGTTCGATGAACAGCGCGGCTTTTTTTGTGGTGTAGCCCCAATAAAAATGTTCAAAATAAATTTCTGGAATATCTGCATCCGTCTGGGATGCTTTTATGATCAGGTCTGCAAAACCATTCCAGTCGTTATTGTCGCTGATCAATAATTTATTATTGCACCACTCTGCGTTAACACCGACTGCGCCATTTGCAGTGGATACGGCATTACAATTATACCCTAAGGCTTCAACCAGTTTTGTCTTAATGCCGCCGCCTTCATTAACGGGATTGATAAAAACGCCGGCTCCTCTAAAATAGAGGCCCACATCCTCAACAAAACCTGCAATGATGATATTGGAATACGCAGCGGATCTGATTTCTTCGGGAATATTTATTCCGCAGATGATGATCTTATATTTGAAACCATTTTTTTGCTCTAGTGCCGGATCAATGGTTTGAATTATTGTTTTTAACGCGGCCGCATTTGGCTCATAATCAAAATCGCCGTTAAAGAGCAAAATGGTTTCATCTTGCGCAATTTTGTATTTCTCTCGGAGGAAAGATCTTGCCTTTTGAAGCTCTTCTTCTGGGGGAGCGGAATTCCATTCAATTCCATAGGTCATCGTCATGCATTTGGCAGGATCGAGTCTGAAATTTTCTATGGCATATCTCTTATCTTCATAAGTGATGAAAAAATTATAGTCGGCTCGCCTGTGTGTCATTTTTTCATACCGCCACAAGACCATCCACCACCACTTCCCTAATGTTTTCCATCTTAATCCTTCTATATTTTGAGAGCGGACGATCAATTTTATGTTGCAAAACGATTTTAACAGAATGCCCAGCCATCCATAATAGGGGTGTTCGATCAAAACATGCGTCGCTTTTTTTTCTCTGATTATTCTTCTGAGTGAAAAAAAATAAAAAATATTTATGTATCTCAACGATGAGTTGGAAAAAATGCGCATCACTTCATATCCCTCATCGCCACTAAGGATGTTTTTCTTTGTTGATACACCAATGAGAGTATGGTACTTGGAAAAATATTTGTTGAACAAGGCAACACTTTTTTGTCCGCCATTTTTTGCCGGAAGAAATGGATAAGAAACGATGCTGATTATTGTTGCCATCATCAAATATTAACAAAAAACCGCTGAGGTTTCAGCGGTTACAAATTTAGCGGTGAATCATCAAGCGGTTTTATTTTTATTTTTCCATGCCACAGCAATTGCAGCGATCAATAGCAGATACGCGACTATTGAAGACCAAACCGAAAGGGTATTTCCCAATTTATACACTGCAGGTTCAAAACGAAATTCAATGGTGTGATCGCCTGCAGGAACGGGCATTCCCCGTAAAATATAATCCACGCGACAATAATCTGTTTTGTTTCCATCAAGATAAGCGTTCCAGCCTTTATCGTAATACACTTCGCTGAAGACAGCGAACTGATTTGTTTTGCCGGAAAACTTATAGGTTATTTTATCGTTCAGATTCTCAATTAAGGTTATTGATGCACTTGAGTCGGGAACCGGCATTGATTTAATAATGTTTTGGAATTTCTCTTGCACGATCGCTGTATCTTTCACATTGATGCTGTCGAGCGCTTTCATTTCTTCGTTACCATCTTTTACAAAATGGATGGCTTTCACCAACCAGCAGGTTCCGAAGGCAGCCGAATTCAATTGCGCCTGTTCCTGTCCTGTTGCGGGATTGCGGCGAATAATATATTTTGTGTTGAGCATGTTATACACCATGGAATTTCCTTTCAAAAGCTGGCTGTCCATGATATCCTGGTATAAGCCAAGTTTTGCGGGAGAATACCCTCCCAAAGAATTATGATGATAGGATGCGTGCGAATTTTGATACCAGTCTGTTGACTGATCCAGTACCCGGAAATTTTTATCCGGATCTTTACTGATCTGCAAATCTGCGGGGGTCGGACTAAATGCAGATTCAAAATCGGCGGGCTCTACAAAATTATCTTCATTCAAATAAATTCTCCCTTCCGCGAGCAAATCAAATGAGCTGATAACAAACAATCCGGCGATCAGCACAACCGGTTTTATTTTATTTTTTAAATATAACCCCATCAGCACAATGGCGGCCGCCATTAATAAAACGGTCCTTATCAGATCTGCGCCAAAAAGAGATTGTCTGTCATCCTGAATTCCTTTCATTAACCCATTGCTTACGGATAATGCCTGTTGCTGCATTTCTGCAGTAGGCTGTTTTCCGCGCGCAGAGGTTTGTAATATCTGATTGGCGAAGCTATCTCTGATCTGTGTGTCCTTGGGACTCTTAAAATCTGCAGAAAAATAAAATACAGCAAGAATTATCAGCAAACCCAGCGCAGCATAGACTGCTTTTTCAAATTTTTTCCAGATGAGTTCTCTTGATTCTGTGCTATTTAATAATTGAGTTAATCCTAAGGCAGCGAGCAAGGGAAAAACCAACTGCGGGAAGAACAACGCCTGTGTTGGTGCACGGAATTTATTGTAAAAAGGAAAATGATCGAATAGAAAATAATTAAAGGAGGAAAAGTTCTTCCCCCAGGCCAGCATTATTCCCAAAATAGCCGCCGGAATGATCCACCATTTGTGCCAGCTTTTTACATAGATCAACCCGAAAATAAATAAAAAGCAAATCACTGCGCCAAGGTAAACAGGCCCGGCGGTATTGGGCTGTGCTCCCCAATAGGCCAAGTTATTGGCGTTCTGCAGTGCATAGTCTTCCGGCATGCCGATCTCAGTTGCTTTATCGGCAAATTTTGAATTGCCGGTGATTAACCTTCCTTCGTTTCCACCCCCGTAGATACTGGGAACAACCAAGGTAAAAGTCTCCCCAATCCCGTAACTCCATTGAAATGCATAATCTTTATCCAACCCCCCCTTGGTTTTATTTTTATCGTTGCTATTAAGGGTGAGTTCAGATTTTCCCCCGCGCTTGGTTTCTTTTGCATATTCCTGCAAGGGCAAAATGCTGATGGCATACGTTCCAAAACCAACGAGGGCGGCAATGGCTGCCACTGCAAAAGAAATGAAGGTGTCTTTTAATTGCTTTTGTTGCCAGTTATAGATCAAAAAAGCAATAGAAATAAAGGCGATGATGATGACCGTGTAATAGATGATCTGCAAATGTTGGGTACTTACCTGGAAGCCAAAGAAGATAGCCAGCAATGCAGCGCCTAATAAATATTTTCGTTGATAGATTAGCAGAACGCTGGCGATAACAGCAGGAGCGTAGGCGATGGCAAGCATCTGCGTGTCATGCCCAACAGCAATGATAACCGGATTGAAGGTTGCATATCCATAAGCCAATGAAGATAAAATGCCGATATATGGATTAATGCGCAATACCTGGGTCAAAATATAAAAACAAATACAAACCAGAAACAAATAATTGATGGGCTTAGGCAAGCCAAGGGTGACCAGGTAGCTCAAATATCCCGTGCTGATCTTGGATGTGGCATCCATATCGATGGTGTAAGTTGGCATACCACTGAAAGCACTCTCTGTCCACAGCGGAAAATGTCCGTATTTTTCTTTAAACTCGGCAGACTGCTGGGCCATGGCCTTCCAGTTTTGCACATCAGATTGCGCGGCCACTTTTCCATCGAGCGCAGGTTTACAATATAATATGGCTACCATCAAAAAGACGCCGACAGCTATAAGGTGTGGCAGAGCCTTTTTTAATAAAGATGAATTCATAAAAAGAAGTGATAATTAATCAGGCAAAATAATGCTATTTTGAGCAGAAATAACCACGTGGGAATGTTATAATCTAAAAAATGCGCGGGTAATTTTGATGCAATATTTTTTTAATGAATAATATTCGTTTTTTAGCCAGAGTAGCGTTCATCTGCAATCTTTGTTTTTTAATTACCATCATTATTAAGGTCCTGCCAAATTTTCCGCAAACTGAAATTGGTTCTATAATAATTGTTTTGGGATATATTGCTGCGCTGATCATTAACGGAATAGTGAATTTATGTTTGCTTGTTTTGCTGATCATGCACAAATCATTATCACCTGTTGTTCCCGTTTGGCTGATAATTATTAATTTACTTTTTTTAACTGCTGAAATAATATTTTTTTTAAAATGATTCACAGTATTCTCAAAGACAGACCTACCAAACTTTTCCTAGGCTTCACGGCTTTTTTTTGTTGCAATGCGTTGATCGCTGAAGCCATCGGCACAAAACTTTTTTCGCTGGAAAAATTGTTTGGATTACATCCCGCCAATTTTTCCATGTTTGGACAAAGCGGATTATCATTCACGCTTACTTGCGGTGTTCTGCTTTGGCCGCTTGAATTTGTCATCACCGACATCGTCAATGAATTTTACGGACCAAAAGCAGTGAGAAGAATTTCCATCACTGCAGTTATCCTGATCTCATATGCATTCCTCATGTATTTTCTTGCCATCGGCATCCCGCCGGCAGATGTGTGGATAGCGAGTAGCAGTAAACAGGGAGTTGATAATATTCAAACTGCGTTCAGCGCAATTTTCGGGCAAAACATGCGCATCATCCTCGGAAGCCTTGTGGCTTTTTTGGTCAGCCAGATAGTGGATGTCACCATCTTTCATCAAATAAAGAAAAGAACCGGCAACAAATATTTGTGGTTGCGTGCGACCGGATCAACATTGGTATCACAGTTGGTAGACAGCTACATTGTTTTATTTATTGCGTTCAGCTCTTATTTTACCTGGCAACAGATTCTTGCCATTGGCATGATGAATTATATTTACAAATTCACGGTTGCCATTGTCCTTACGCCACTAATTTATCTTGTGGAGGGAAGGATTGAAAAATATGTAGGTCATGACACCGCGCATAAAATGAAGCTCGCGGCGATGGGAAAAGAGAACGAGCTTTTGCATGAATGATTACTGTTTCCTGAAATGGCTCAATGATAAATAACGAAACTCATGGTTAAAGAACCATGCACAGAAGACCCTAGACTATCTCTTTCTCCATAACAAAATCGTTCATGAAATAATTATTGCCGATGTCGATATCTTCTTCATGTATAACGGTGAAGCCTAGTCGCTCATAAAAATTTCGGGCTTTATTGAATTTGTTTACGTTTAACTGTAATGCCTTTGCCCCGAGTGGTTTTATATTTTCCACAATAAAATCAATAATGGCCTTGCCGATACCTTTACCCTGTAATGTAGGCAGCACGTATATTTTATGCAGTTTATAGATGGAAGTATTTTTCGTTTTTGAATAGGAAGCAAATCCCAATGTGCCTTCTCCATCTTCAATTAAAATAAATTGATGCTTTTCTTCCTTCATTTGTTTTTTTAGGGAAGCGGGGCTGTAAAAGAGATCCATCATATAATTTATCTGGTCTGCGGATAAAATATTTTTGTAAGTGGAAGGCCATATTTGTTGGGCAAGAAAACCAATGGTATTGATGTCTTCGATGTCTGCGAAACGAAGCGACAATGTTGAGTTCATGATAAAACTGTTACCCAAATATAAATGTGCAAAACTGATTGCTCAAATTTTTACAATTCTTATTGTCCAGAAGTCGTTGCAATTATTACTGGTAATAAAGGCGTAAGGCATATAGAAATATCCATTGGCTCCCCAGGCGGTGCCCCAGGAATTTCTGACAATAAAAAGCTGTTTGGCTTCATTATAACCGACAGCCAACACAGCATGACCGCCAACAACCTGTTCTCCAGATGCCGGTAAAGGCATGATTCCGTTGCTGCCAATATTATAAAAGCTTTCATAGACGGTAAAACCAAAGACGATGGGATAACCTTCAGCCAGACAACCTTTCAGCTGGGGGAGTACGTTGGTGACGCGCTGGTATTGCGTGGCTTCATATTTTAATGCGTCTTTATAGCAGGATGCGGATGGTTTTTGTTTGAATTTTGTTCCGGTATCATAAACCGGGTTCCCGCTGGAATCATAACTAAGCACTTTGCATGTTCCTACTGCATACGGCCATTCCTTTTCGGGACAGACACCTTGCTTTCCAAGAGATTTGATTCCGTCACGAACCTGTGCACCGCTATCGGAATTAACCGTTCCTTCTTTTGCCCTTTCGTTATAATAAATGAATAAACGCGATGGCATAAAAGCGTCTTTTTTATTTTGCCTGATCTGCTCAAACTCAACTGCAGCGGCAATGGCATTTGCTGTGCAACTTCCTAAACATTCCTGGTTATAAACCGGCGGGCATTTTTTTCTCAGATCTGTCAGGTCAGGCAGTTGTTTTGAAACGGAAGGTGGTGTTGCATATAAATAATCGCGTTGATCGGGAAGGTCAGGAATCCATCCCATTCCGAAATGAGGTCTCGAAGTGTTTTTTTTCTGCTTCATAAAATGTGGTTTATTGATGTATTCTGAAAGTTAAATAAACTTTGTTGAATGGGAATGAATATAAGAGCTTGCTTGTAATTGTTTACAAATGAAAGCGGAATATTTCTGCTAAAAACGAGCGGTCTTGTAAATGATTTCTCCTTGTCTGTCGTGTTCTTTCCAGGAACGAATCCTGTGTGGGGGATATAAATTTTTATCAATAAGAATCTTGATAAAAATAGTTTAAACACTTACTTTAAGCAGTAAATTACGTTTATTAATGCAATGCAGGTTTACATGAAAAAGGGAGTCTTGCTCTTATGGTTTGTTTTGCTATCTTTTTGTATGAGAAGCCAGGACAACTGTTTCCAATTCCCATCTAGGTTCATTAATATCATTAATAATCCTTCATTCGAGGTCGATCCCGCGGCTGCCTGCACTTCCGGTTATTTTGATGAACAGGGATTGATGATCCCCTACTGGACAACACCCACTGATGAGATGCTGACTGGTTATTTAAACGCATGTACCGGGTTCCTTGTTCCACAAAATATAATTGTCAATGAGGCGTACAATAACGTTTACATGTATACGTTTCCGTTAGTTCCTCAGCCCATACCGGATGGCAATGGCGTGGCGGCTGTTGCTGACTTTGGTTCACAGGGCGCCGTACATATTTATCCCTTTCACAAGTCGTATGTGAGCACATGCCTTAGCGATTTTTTGGAAAAGGACTCTTTGTATGAATTGGATTTCTATGTTGGATTTGGAGTAAAAGGACCAACCATTACATCGGTGAACAACATTGTTTTGGTTCCGGAAAAATCAATATCACCCGAAAAATTTACCTTATTCGGCTATACAAATTGTTCCAACAACAGGATCCCGATCATCGGGTGCCCGGCGATTAGCGGATGGACTCCATTAGGTAGTTGTCTGGTTTACGGTGATGGCGGAACATGGGTAAAAGCAAGTATCAAATTCAAATCTCCTGACAATTTTCTGGGAATTTCATTAGGACCTGGTTGCGATACAAATCTTGTGTTAAGTCCTGACGTTACCCAATATAATGGCCAAACCATTGCAGAAGACAAGTATTCCTATTTTTTGGATAAACTGGAACTAAAAAAGTCGAAGGTACCGGCGCCAGAACTGCAAATTGTTTCCCGCACATTGTGCTCAGATACTGTAGTTCTTCAGGTTCAGCCCGCAGTGTATACTTCAGGCTTTATCGTTCAATGGTTAAAAAATAATGTTGTTATTGATAATGAGAATAATGACACCTTGATCGTCACAAGAGAGAATTACGGTGCGGGATTGTATCAATGCCGTATTCAAAATGACAGTATCTGTCTGACTTCAGACACGGTCCGTGCCCAACTGATTTCTATTCCCGATGCCCAGGTGCTTGGCGCTTCCGATACCGTTGCCTGTGTGGGCGATACGGTAATGCTCAATGCATTTACAGATCCTTCATTTACCTACGTATGGCAAGATGGTTCAACGGCACCTTATTTTTTTGCATCACAAAACGGGAACTATTCTGTGGCCATTTCAAGTGCATGCGAAACCATTCAGGTTCATAAAAATATTAGTTTTCAAAAATGTGATCTCAATGCGTATGTCCCCAATGCCTTCACTCCCAATGGGGATGGACGGAATGATTTTTTTCGCGTAAGATTCATGATCCCCCCTTCAAAATTCAAAATGAATATTTACACACGCTATGGACAAAAAGTTTTTTCCACTTCTGATTTTTCGGCAGCATGGGATGGTAGTTTTAAAGGCAGTCCACAACCTGCAGGTACCTATGTTTATATAATTGAGTTCAAAGACCGCAAAAACATTAGTCGTTCATTAAAAGGCGCTCTGGAGCTCATCAGGTAAAACGGATATACACTTGTATGTTTACTTCATGGTGAAAAGTTTTCGGAACTCATATTGATAGTTTTATTACATTGCAGGTATGCAGTATTACTCCAGTCCCCAGCACCCCGGCACCGTTTACACCGTCCATATTTTAAATACGGGAGAGATCATTTCCAATGTGCAGGACTACATGAAATTTGAAGAGCGTTTCGACTGGGTTGACCGCAAATATATTATTGAAAAGATCCTGCATCTGCGCCAATTGACCGACGAACAAAAAAGATCGGTCATCGCAATTTATGAAGAAGGTCAGCAGATAAAAGAATTCATTAACGTGGACCATTCTTTCAAGCCCCTGGCATTCTGCTAAAAGATTCTCCTTTTATTTTGGAAGCGTTTTTACATACAGCACTAATTGGTGATTGCTGCGATCCGGGTGCAAAATCTCATGGTAAGGTTTAATGAGAATGTATCTGGAGAACTATTTCACTACAGAAAATTTCCATTTTGTAATGCTATGATATTTTGTTCCCGGTTTTAGTAATGTTGAAGGGAAACCAGGCTCATTGGGTGAATCTGGAAAATGTTGTGTTTCCAAACACAAACCACTATGTTGATCGATTGGTTTTCCGTCGCTGCTCTTAATACTTCCATCCAAAAAATTTCCTGAGTAAAATTGAATGCCGGGTTCAGTGGTATAGATAGTCAGTTGCCGACCACTGGATGAATCTGTCAATACAGCGGCTAATTGCAACGAATCATTCTTTTTATTCAGCACAAAATTATGATCATAACCGCCTTTTACCTCATTGATTCTTTCGCCTATTTTTTTTGCCTGCGTAAAATCAAATGGAGTTTTTTTCACTGATTTTATTTCTCCCGTTGGAATAAGGCTACTGTCAACCGGTGTGTAATAATCACCATCGATCATTAATGTGTGTTCCAGGATGGTGCTGGTGACATCGCCTTTTAAATTAAAATAACTGTGGTTGGTGAGATTAACCGGCGTTGGCTTATCTGTTTGGGCGGCATATTCAATTGATAATTCGTTGTCATCATTCAACCAAAATTTTACAGTCACCTGCAAATTCCCCGGGTAACCTTCTTCACCATCTTTGCTTAAATAATGCAACGATAGTTCGGGCACAGAATCGACAGTTGCAGCAGCATCCCATACCACCTTGTCAAAACCCTTTATGCCTCCATGCAAATGATTTTTTCCATTGTTTGTTGCAAGTCTGTAAAGGCTATCACCGATCTTGAATTTTCCATCGGCAATGCGATTGCCATAACGACCGATCGTGGCGCCGAAATAGGGCGGTTTTGCGAGATATCCCGATAAACTATCAAATCCTAAAACAATATTTCCCATGCTATCATTTTTATCAGCAACGATGATGGAGGTAATTGTTCCTCCGTAATTCGAAATTTTTACCTGCATGCCATCTTTATTGGTTAGCGTATATAAATACACTGGTTTGTCGTCGGCGGTTCCCCAATTGATTTTTGTGATCCCCCGGTGAATTTGCATTTCATTATTTTTTTTTGCCTCCTTGCAGGAAGAAAAAAAGATTAACACCGCAAAAAAGATGATGGAATGAAAATGAAGCTGCTTCACTGCGATTATGTTTTTTGAATGGATCATTGTTTGAGATTTCTTGATGAATGATCGTACAAATTACAGTAATTCTTAAAAATATTTTTACGCTTTAATATTAATTGCTTAAACTTGGTATTGCGTTATTGTGACACAATAGGGCATATCATTTCCGGCACTTCAAAATTCTAATTTATGATAAGAAGAAATTTCATTAAGAATTCAGGCGCGATTGCTTTGGGTGGATTGGTATTGCCCAAGCCAGTGAGCCGTTTTTTTTCAGGTGCGCCATTTGCAAAACCCGTAGGCTTGCAGCTCTTCACCCTGTTTAATATCATTGATGATGATGTTGCGGGCACATTAAAGAAAGTGGCTGATGTCGGTTATAAAGAACTGGAAAGTGCCTTCAGCAAAAAAGGGGGCTTTTATGGAATGAAGGCAAAGGAATTTTCAGCCTTGACAAAAGGTCTTGGATTATCCTGGCAATCGCATCACACCTTGGGTGCGCCGTTCAAAATGCCGGCAGGCACAAAGATGCCAAATGGCCCTGATGGAAAGCCAATGACCATTCCGCCGATGAAAAATCTGCGTGATAATGCACAGGAAATTGTTGACAGCGTTGCGGAAGTCGGATTGCCATATCTTGTTTGCGCCTATACGCCGACAGAAACTTTGGATGAGATCAAGAGCTCCATCGAAACCTTGAATAAAACCGGAGAAATATGTAAGAAAGCGGGGATCACTTTTGCCTATCACAATCACGATTTTGAATTTAAAACGGTTGATGGAAAAATTCCTTATCATTTATTATTATCAGAAACAAATGCTGATCTGGTAAAGATGGAACTTGACCTGGCATGGGCGACAAAAGCAGGTGTTGATCCCGTTGAATTGTTTCAAAAACATCCGGGGCGTTTCCCCTTATGGCATGTAAAAGATATTGATAAAGACATGCAAACACTTGAACCGGTAGGAAAGGGTGTTATTGATTTTAAACGAATTTTCGGTTATGCGTCGACGTCAGGAATGCAGCATTTTTTTGTCGAGCACGATATGCCCAAAGATGCATTTGCAAGCATCACCGAAAGTTTCCATAACCTGCAAAAGATTTTAGGATAGCAGGATTTGCGGACATGTTAGTTTACGCGCAATGAATCATCGATGATCTTCATGGCTTTTAGTTCTGCAAGAGAAATGACGGGAAGCTGTTTATGTTCTATTTTCTCAACAACTTTATTCCCTACCAGCAAGGCCTGCTCTTTTGTGTGAAACCCGTGCCTGCCTGGAATTGCGGGAATAAAGTCTTGTTTGATGTATACCTTTCCGTCAGTCAGCACCTGATAACCCCAACCATTTGCAGTTTGGAAAGCCTGCACCTGGACAAAGATATAATCGTGCTTTCTTTTGTTGGTAAAATAAACAGAATAGGCAACGGCGCCGAGTAATACCAATCCCGCAATTATAAAGAGAATAAACTTTCGCTTAGTCCTGCTGGTTGTAAACTTCATCGGGGTGCCATTCATCGGTTTCAGAAACGGTGGTAGTTCCGCTTAAACCTAAGGAAACAAAGCCTCTGTTTTGAACACTAAAGCCTACAGAACCTTGTCTTCCTCCGCGCTCCATCGGAGTCTTGGGAACCCAAAGATCAGTGGCAAAATTGTATGCCCATGTCCACGTGTATAATGAACCATTGATACCTGTGGTGATATAGGCTCTGTCGCCACCGCCATCACTTTTTGTATTCAGCATGACAAATCCAACTCCATTGCTGCGCGCGATGGTTGTGTAGTTATCATCGTATGTATCGGGGCTGAAATTGGTGATCTGTCTTAATTGTCTCCACTGGTCGGCAGCGTCAAGATTTGGATCAAATCTCCAGAAGTCGGTTACCGGAGAACCGCTGCTGTTCCCTGTTACAATATATGCCGAATCATTATATACAAATGCAATTGCCGCTGTTCTGGTATGACCGGCATAGGTTACAGAAGGAGTCCATGTATCGCTTGAGGGGTCATATTTGAAAAAATCTTTCCTGTAACTTCCATCGTAACCAGTGCCAACATAACCGTAGGCTCCAACGCTGAAGGCCACTGCGTCATAACGAGATGAGCCTCCAAAAGAAGCTTTTTGTGTCCAGGAATTGGATGTTGGGTCATATTGCCAGCAATCCCCCAACATATTATAGCCATCATATCCTGTAGCAATATATCCTTCGCCGTTGACAGCAAATCCGACTGCAGAACTTCTCGCTGCGCCCGGACATGTCGCTAACTGGCTCCAGTTATAAGTTACCGGATCAAAGCTCCACAGATCATTATAACGGATAAAATTTGCGTCAACGCCCATGCCTACATAGGCAGAATCGCCGATCACAAATGAAATGGATTCACTGCGCGCAGTAGTATCAAAGTCGCCGCGATAGACCCAGTTGCCATCCTGCGTATAAGGTAGTGTGCTTTTATTACACGCACTTAATGATATTGCAACAGTGATGATCAATAATAATGAAAAGTGAACTTGCTTCATAGTTTTTATTATTTTCCGCTAAAGTATTGTATGCAGTTGTGGTAAAATAGTTAAAATGTATTTTCTTTTATTTTATATCTACAAGTCGTTGTTTGAAATAGATAAAAGTGCGCAAATGTAATAAAGTTTCATTATCAGATATTCTGCAGCACTAAATTATTTTGAGTGAAGTTCTCTACTTTAACAATTTATATTAATGAATTTGAAATGCAAATTAGCCTTTTGTTAACGGATTATTGGTAGATAAAAGCCATATATTTGCCGCCTGATTTTAACAATTGGTACATACTAACAAATTAGTAACAATAACGACCCGTATTATTGCACATGCAGTAAAATAATTTTTTTAAAAATTGTAATGGGGTGATAATAATAAACTGAAACAAGCTTTACCATCAGCATGAGCAGAAAAAATGAAATAAAAAAATACAGGTTTATTGTTTTTGTGTCGGTTGCAGTGATATTTTTTTTAGCATCGTGCGATAAACCCACTATTGATTTCGGAACTACTTTCATTACCAACAATAACACCAATGTTGTGGTCGTTGATACAGCCACTACTATTTTATCAACTGTTTCTCTTGATTCTTTTCCTACCACAGCAACAGGTACTCAATTAATAGGACGATACCAGGATAATTATTTCGGAACGATCTCTTCACAATCATTTCTTCAAATCGGTCCCCCGTCGAGTTATCCGGAGATCAGCAACCAGGCAGTTCTTGATTCAATCTCATATATTATGCGTTTGAATAAAACTTATTATGGGGATTCAACACTTCCAATAAAGATTAATGTAAGCCAGCTTGATACATTGATCTATTTGCCGCAACCTTTTGTTCAAAATACATTCTATAATAATTCTTCGATTCCTTTTAATCCGATACCATGGGGATCAAGTACGGTCACCATCAGCCCCACTGCATTACATACTACGCAAAATTTTCAGGATTCTGTAAAGATCCGATTGCCTGATTCATTAGGCGCTAAATTGCTCAATTTGCTGCAGTATAAATCTGATTCGGTTACCAGTTTGAATACCTTTCTTTCTTATTTTAAAGGGTTATGTGTTTATCCTGATGCGGGCAGCTCAGGGGTAGTTTATGGTTTCAGAGATACTTCATTTGTTAAATTATATTATCACGAACCCGGAGTGATCACCAACAGTACGTTTATTATTTTTCCCTTTAATGCAAAAGGGCACCAGTTCAATAATATCAGTTTTGATAGAACAGGAACACAACTCGCGTCTATAAATAATCCCGTTTATGCTGTTCCCTATACCAACACGCACGAGTTGCCAGCTAAGGCTACGACCGACAGTTCTGTTTATTTGCAGGGTGGTACCGGGCTGATGATCAAGATAAGATTCCCTTACCTGAGTAATTTATTACAGTTGCCGGATTATGTTGGAATTTTAAGGGCACAGCTTATATTTCAACCTAAATTGGGCACTTACACACCCGAATTGACGCTTCCGCCGCAGGTAATTCTTTCTCAATCCGGTCCTGCTAACACGGTGGGAGGAGCATTAACCTCTAACGGTGCAACAGAAACCGGCAATTTGAACATAGATTATATTTATGGGCAAAACACCTTTTACTCCTATGATGTTACATCCTATATCAAGCAAATAATAGTCGATCCGATGCTTAGCCAGGATGCATTGATGTTCAATATGCCTGCACCGGCAAGCACAACAATTTTTGACAGGGCTGTATTTCAAAATAAACGTTACACAACCAGCAACTATAATGTGTCTTTAAAAATATATTATATTTCTCTTGTTCATCAATGATGAATAAAAACAGGTAATTTTTTGTACATGAAAATAACCGGATTAATAATTTTACTAACTGTTTCATCGCTTCATCTTGTTGCGCAATCAAATAATTCTCCTTATTCCATTTTAGGGATCGGTGATATTGAAGATAATTTTTACAACCGCACTTCAGGATTGGCAAATACCGGTATTGCTTATCGCTCTGACAGATTTCTTATTGGCAATAACCCAGCTTCATTTAGCGGGCTCAGCAACCAGGTATTATTTGGAGAGATTGGGGGCAAAGCATCCATTGTAAATTATTATGGCGCTGGTGTAAACACAGCCAACAATCAATCCTCCGACCTAACTTTCAGGAGGTTAGCGATCGCTGCAAAAATTGCCAAACACTGGGGAACGAGTGCAGGATTGATCCCCTATAGTTCACAAAATTATGAATTCAATAGTCCGCTGGTGATCCAGGGAACTTACGGGGAGACCATTAATCAATATTTCCAGGGTAATGGCGGAATTAATAAAGCATACTTTGCTAACTCCTACGAGTTTTTTCATCATCTTTCTTTGGGTGTCAGTGTTTCCTATTTATTCGGTTCCCTTCAACAAAAAATAATATACCAGGACGCCAATCAAAACGAATTGGTATCGCAAACGAATACGGTTGCCGTCACTAATTTTTATGCTGATTACGGACTTCAATATTATACTAACGTTGGAAAGAGATGGAACTTTTCTCTTGGGGCAACCTTTGCCAACAAAACAAATCTTAATCCGGTAAGTACCGTTGTTGTGCTGGCAAGTGATTCAACGCAATTGTTAAATCAGGGATCATTACAGCCTTCCACACTTACGCAGTTACCGAGATCCTTTGGGTTGGGGGTCGCTATCACACGCGATCATAAATTTACCTTGCTAGCAGATTACAAATATCAAAACTGGTCTGCATTAAATTATACGGCAGGAAATTATTTTCTGCAAAACAGCAGCCGCTTTTCATTGGGTTTTGAAATTTCAAAAAAGAAAAATGTTTATAATACGTTGATTGAAACAAAATATCTGCAGGCAGGCTTCTATTACAGCAACACATACATCAACGCCTTCGGCCAGCAACTTACCGATATTGGCGGAACGATTGGGTTAGGAGTAAATTCAAAGAGATCATTGCTTGCTTATTGCCTTTCATTGCAATATGGAATTAAAGGGAAGAACACTCCGCAGTTGATCCAGGAACGTTACGCAAATATTACGCTGACGATTTCATTTGGGGAAGTGTTATTAAGCCAGGGAAGAAAGTTTTATTAATCATTGGTTTTATTGTTCGGCTACACATGCAATTAATTTTATGTCTTCGCAAGAGAATACATATACAACTGGTTCGCGCAAATTGGTAAAAAGCAAACGATTTGTTTTTATTAAGTCTGAATATAAAATCATCAAAGTAAAATTTGAGGACATTCTTTTTTGCGAAGGGATGAAAGATTACACACAAGTGCATTTGAAAGGCAAAGCAGATCCCATTATTACCTTGCATAATTTAAAATCATTTCTCTCTAAATTACCAGTGGATGAATTTATACGGGTTCATCGTTCTTACATCATTTCGTTAAGTCAAATAGATTCGATCACCAGGAATGAAATCTATATTGGCAAGAAGATAATTCCTGTTGGTGACAGCTATAAAGATGAGTTTTATAAGATCATTGAACACAATTCATGATGCCCTTGCCTGAATTTATTTTTTGAATTCGCCATTAGCGACATCTTTGATAAAGCCGATCACACCCGGAAAAAAATGCGATTGGTCATCCCACATACAC
The DNA here is from genome assembly GCA_021323755.1 of Chitinophagales bacterium. Lineage (GTDB taxonomy): Bacteria > Bacteroidota > Bacteroidia > Chitinophagales > Chitinophagaceae > Puia. The sequence continues at coordinate 40,424 of JAJPKJ010000029.1, forward strand.
AAATGGCTTCCTTCAGGGCAAAATAAATAACGACCGTTCTGCACCATTTCACTTTGCCTTTTCATATCTTCCGGATCCATCGTATCAAACTTTGCACCTACCATTAATGTAGGTACGCGAATATTTTTCAAATCATTCCATCTGTCCCAATGCAATAGTCTTCCACCGACTTTAAATTCGCTTGGTCCCTGCATCATGACATAAATTTCTCCATTGACATGTTTCAACGCGCGCATTACCGGATCGGGCCATTCGCCCCAGGGAAAGCGGCATAAATGCTGGGTGTAGTATTCATTGTATACCATATTTTGGTAGACCGGGTTCTCATAGTCTCCTTTTGATTCAAAAGCATCAACAGAATCAATAAATGATTTTCGCATTTGGCTTCTTAATACTTTATTATACGCTTCGTAACGCGGAATACTGGCCTGCATATCGCAGACTATTAATCCTTTCAAATTTTCCTGGTATTTCAATGCATATTCCATCGCTAAAATTCCTCCCCAGGAATTTCCAAGGAGAAAAAAATTATCTTTATTCAATCCGAGCGCTTTACGAACTTGTTCCACTTCTTCAACGAATCTTTCAGTTGTCCATAAACTGCTGTCTTTGGGCTGATCAGAATAAAAAGACCCCAATTGATCATATTCATAAAACTCGATACTTTCCCTGGGAAAAAAACTTTCAAAACACTCCATGTATTCGTGGGTCATTGCTGGTCCCCCATGCAGTAACAAAACTTTTATCGATGGATTGTTACCAAATCTTTTCGTCCACACTTTAAATTTTCCCACAGGCGTTTCTATTGGTATCATTTTAATGCCAGCGACCTGCACACCTGAATCGGTGGTTTTAAGATAATCGCAGCACGCAGATGATGAAGATTTGTTTTCTGTTTGAGAGCAGCTATTAAGAATGGTCGTTATTGCGAGTATGGCAAATGCAAAAGCAGTTTTTTTCATTGCATTGAATTTTGACATTACAATTTAAAAAAAATAAATAGAAGAAAAATTAATGTTATGATTTTATACTTCCACACTCTGCAAATGCTCAATGGCAATACGCAAAAAGTTTGGAATAACGTGAGAGTATGTCAGCACGATCTTGTCGGGATCGTTTAAATGTTCAATCATGCTTTTCCATTTTGCTTCACCATGATTTTCTATCACTGTTTTCTTTTTATCATCGCGTTGCAGGTACATTGTCATCCCTTCTGCATCGGCTTCAGGATGAAATTGTGTGCCGATCATAGATTCGTTGAAGCGGATGGCCATAATGGCTCTTTCTAAAGGAACGTGCGGTCTTTCTTTTTCAATACACAGGACCGTTGCCCCCATTTGATGTAATATTCTTTTATTGGGTTGGATTACCTGATAATCGCGGCTATCAACTGCATAAAACGGATCGGTCAATCCATTAAAAACTGGTTCGTCTTTTCCCGCCTGCAATAAATGCACAGGAAAAACCCCAAATGCGGTTGATCTTCTTTTGGTAATATGCGCCACTTTAAAATGACGGCAGGCCAGCTGATAAGAATGACAAATAAAGAGAACTTGTTTTTTAAATTGATTAAGCGGATTCTTATTAAATGTCTCCACTTTTTGCAGCCACTCAAAATATTTATTATCCCATTCGCTTCCTTCGCTTTCAAGCGGACTACCGGGACCGCCGCTCGAAATATAGATATCATAACTTAGATCCGGGATCTGCTCTTGCAGACGAACTTCAAATTCATCGACACTTATTTGAACACTGTTTGCCTTGCTGAAATCACGCAATAATTGTCTTATACAACGCATCCCCTGGTTTGGTAAACCTTCATTCAAATCCAATATTGCAACACGTATTTTTTTTTCGTGGAACATAGCTGCAAAAATAACGAATTTTACAGATTAGGGCGTGTTTGCATTAACACAATGTCCACAAACATAAAAATTGCATAGCCCCGATATTTTGGCGCAGATTTTTTCATTCTGTAACTTCATTTATAAACAAGCAAATTATGGTTCCTGCTTTGCGTAAAGCTTTTAATGAGGCATTCACAAAACAACAATACGAGGCTTTCTTAAAAGACCTGAACAGCCTGCATCCGGGTGCAATAGAATTCAGGATTGCGGAAACGCCGGTTTTTGTGCCGAAAGATTTTGGTAAGAAAGTCATTGATGCCTGTGAGGCGATCGTTGATGTGATCGTTGATCCGGATTTTAAAAAACTAACGGATCGCGCTATCCCGAAATCAGACAATGTTCCTAACGAGAATGCACATACGCATTTTATCGCTTTGGATTTTGGCGTATGTATCAATGAACAAGGGTCGGTCGAACCGCAATTGATAGAAATGCAGGGATTTCCCACCTTGTTCGCATTCCAGGTCTATTATCCTGACCTGTTGCGAAATTATTTTTCTGTTCCGGATAATTATAGTCAGTACCTGAACGGATATACCAAAGAAACTTATTTGAAAGATCTGAAAGATGTGATTGTTGGAAACCTGCCGGCAGAAAATGTGATATTGCTCGAAATAAAACCGCATGAACAAAAAACAAGAATTGATTTTTACTGCACACAGGACTATTTGGATATTCAACCTGTTTGTATTACTGATTTGATACAGGAAGGGAAAAAATTATTTTACATTAATGAACAAACGGGGAAGAAAACCGAAGTGAAAAGAATTTATAACCGTATTATTTTTGATGATCTGTATGCACAAAAAGAAAAACTTGGAAATTTTGTAGACATAACGCAGGATCTGGATGTTGAATGGATTCCGCATCCCAACTGGTTTTACCGGATCAGCAAATACACGATGCCATTCATTCATCATCCTTTTGTTCCCAAGACTTTTTTTCTTAATGAAATAAAACAAATTCCTCCCGACTTAGAGAATTATGTACTGAAACCTCTTTTTTCTTTTGCTGGTCAGGGTGTGGTGATTGATGTAAAACAATCCGATCTCGATTCAATAAAAGATCCGCAGAATTGGATATTGCAGCAAAAGGTAAAATATGCCGACATTATTGAAACACCTGATATTCCTGCAAAAGTGGAAATAAGAATGATGTATATCTGGAAAGATGCAGACACAAGACCAAGACTTGCCATTAATCTTTCGCGCATGAGCAAAGGGAAAATGATTGGCGTTCGTTACAATAAAGACAAAGAGTGGGTTGGCGGAAATGTTTGTTATTTCGAGAAATGATTTTTGCAACAACGAATCAAATATGTTCTGAAATATTGATTTCTATGGTTTCATAACATTTCTTGCGAACAATAAATATTAACTTCGCGCATTATATTTTTTTCATGGCGCATGTTCATTCTCACGGGGACGGTCATCATCACGGTCATCATCATCACCCAATTGATTTAAAAGAAGTCAATCGTGCTTTTGTCGTTGGCATTATTCTCAATCTTTTATTTGTAATTATTGAAGTGGTGATCGGTCTTTGGATCCACTCACTTTCATTATTGTCGGATGCGGGTCATAACCTTGCAGATGTTGCCAGCCTTTCCATGTCACTGATCGCCATTCGGTTGCTTAAAGTGAAGCCAACGGAGAAATATACATATGGTTACAAAAAGACAACCATACTCGTGGCGCTTTTTAACGCAGCCATTTTATTGGTATCGATCGGTGCGATAGGTTATGAAGCAGTGCAGCGATTAATAAATCCGCAACCATTGCCGGGAAAGATCATTTCCATTGTTGCAGCAATCGGTATTTTGATCAATGCCACTACCGCATTATTATTTTTCAGTAATAAAGATAAAGATCTGAATGTTAAAAGCGCTTTTCTCCATTTGCTTTCTGATGCGGTTGTATCGGCAGGATTAGTGATTGGCGGAATTATTATTTTTTATACCGGATTTTTCAGAATTGATGCCATTTTGAGTTTGATTGTCGGAATAATTATTTTGATAAGCACCTGGCAATTATTAAAAGACAGTTTGCGATTATCGCTTGACGGTGTGCCTGAAGGAATTGACATCCACAAAGTGAAGACCAATGTTGCCAAAATTAATGGGGTGCAGGATTTTCATCACATTCATATCTGGGCATTGAGCACAACTGAAAATGCCTTAACAGGTCATTTGGTTGTTGCAAAAGATACGGACATGAATAGTATCGAAAACATCAAGCACAATGTAAAACATGAGCTGGAGCATCTTAAGATCAATCACGCGACCCTTGAAGTGGAGATGGAAAATTCACCTTGCAAAGAGCCCGACTGCGTTGATTAACCAGGGGCGATTAGCCATTAGCGAATAGCGGCTGTCAATACCCATCCTATTTTTTCTTCAGTAAGGATCTTATTGCTGATTCGAGTTGCCAGCCAAATAAATTTATTTCACGGATTATTCCCTGCTTATCTATCAAATACAGGGAAGGAATGGCTTCAACATTAAACAAACTTGCCGACGGGGCGTTCCACCCTTTATTATCATTAACCTGCAGCCATTCTAATTTATCTTGTTGGACAGCTTGCTTCCAGTTGTTTTCATTACTGTCAAGCGAAACACTTAGAATCTCAAGACCTTTTTCATGATATTTTTTGTAAAGCTTTGATAAGTGTGGATTATTCATTCTGCAAGGTTCGCACCAGCTGGCCCAAAAATCTACCAACACCACTTTGCCTTTTAACCCTGAAAGTTGAATCGGTTTATTATCAAGTGCAGGTAATGATAGTTCTGGTGCCAACTGATTTTTTTTTGCTTGTTGCGAAAATGTGGCAATGCTTACACCGCTTAATAATAGAACACAAATAAAATATTTCATCTGCAACAATCTTTTTTAATGAATAATGATTGAATGAATTTCAACACCGATCTTAATATGGTTGTTACAGTTTGCATTATCTGTTTTTAAAAACGTTAAGCAAGTTATACTCAAAACGCAAGAAAAAATAATTTTCACTTAAACGTTCTATATTGCCGCTTAATTGCCAGCGATACGAAAAATCTAACCGGCTGATGCTGTTAAAAATAAATTGAACTGCAGGGGCCGCATCCACGTAGTATTTCTTTTTGTCCAGGGCAGTGGAGGCCAGGAACTCGCAGTACAAATTAACATTCGTTTGGCGGAAATCCTTGTACACAGTAGGTAGGAAAAGATAACCTGCAGACAAAGTATAATTCATGGCTTGTAAGGATTGCCCGGGAATTTTCGACTCATTCAAATTATCAAAACGCTCAAGATAGTAAACCGAAGATGATATGGCGAGTTTGTGTAATAGTTGAGTGACAACGATTCCTGTATAATATCCAGAATTATTTCCATCAAGATCAACCTCATCACTGGTAAAATATTTATTGCCAACCTGCATTTGAGCAGGATTATTGATAAAAGAAATTTTTCCAAATGCCGCCATCCTGAGATGTGAGTGCACATCATCGATAGAAAAGAATCGATATTTTCCATAGACACTTGCTCCTTCAAAACGGACATTGGACTGATACATGTCGGATCCATATGCATTTACATGCAACATGACCTTCTTGCTCAGCCCAAACATTATTTCCGGATCAATGCGCAATGAATAACGGTTGTTATGCTGCATGTGAAATAATTTTGAATTTAACCGTAATCCAATACTTCCTGTAGCCATATTACTGGCTGGCTCGGTTGCAACATATAGTTCCTGGGCGGTGGCAGGACAGGAAAAGTAAATAATGATCATGAAGCTAAGAATCTTATTCATAAAAAAATTTAAGCAGGCAGCAATCACTGCCTGCTATGAAATGATTAAATAGTTACATGGTATATTCTTGCCGGGGAAACTCTGCTGCCGTGCGATTTACAGCAATCGCTCATCATGCCTGTCTGATAACATGGCATCGAAGTATAGGCGCTGTATTTTTTAAATTCTTTTGCTGCAACAAAATCCTTGTCAATTATCTGCAATCGATTTTCACCATTGAGTGTTTGCGATTTGACATGCATAAAATGAAAATATGTTCCATCGATAAGAGCGTGCTGGTCGTTTTCAATTTTAAGATCGTGTAGATTTTCTATAATCCAGAATTTTGCAATTGAAAAGCCAGCATCTTCCACTTTTTTCTTGATCAGATCAATATCAATGATTACATTTTTTTTGAAAGTGATCTGAAAAATATTCTTATTCAGGTCCGTGTTAACTGCTTCAATAAACGGAATTGTCTTCAGCGCTTTATTTATGGCATTACTGCACAAAGAGCAGGTTAAACCACTCGCCTGGAATTCTGCTTTTTCCAATTGCGCATGCGTTAAGGATGGAAAGAATATAATTAGGAAAAGCAAGCTGCTTTTTATTAATCGTGTTTTCATAAAAATCTTTTAGTGAAAAAAATAAAATTGTTCTCAGTTGTTCTACTGGAAACGAAATGATACCCATACTAATCAGATAAGATCAAATTCTGAAAACACAATCATGGAGATAAACGGCAGTAAGTCGTTTATCAGGGGGAGAATGATACTGAAGCGTTTTTATTTTTTCCAGTCCCTGTGTGGGTTGGGTGAGGTTGATATCAAAAACCTGGATCAGCGCCTGAACTTGCGCCAGCTGAATGTTTGCTTTTGTAGTTTGCTGATCATCAGTGAGCCTTACTATTTTAAATTCGTTATGGCAGCATCCTTTTTTATTTTCCATGCCACAGCGATCACAAACTTTGCTGTCTTTGTAACGGTAATCAATATTGATTACATGACCCATGCAATAATGAATATTCATTGCTACACCGGACGCAAGGAGTAAATAAGCAAAAGATAATATGATTGCAAGAATTCTTTTCATCAGTTACGCTGCAAAGTTAATGATCTTTTTGAAAGGGCATAGCAACTTAATTCACGAATGACCAGAAAATTCCGATTCTTATTTGTAAACCTTTGTCCGGATAATTGGGTGCGAGGTAATTATAATTGGAAAAACCAAAGCCATTAGCGCCACCGAGCTGAAGGGTGTTCAGATTCTCTACACGTACATAGGCAGTAAAACCACGGATGCGAAAATTTACATAGCCGGTAACATCCGGTAAATGCTGATGGATCGTGGTGTCGTTTTGAACAAAGAATTGTCCGTTGGGGGCTGAGTAATTATCTGCCTTGTAGCCCGTGTAATATCTTAGCTCTAGTCCAAAAGTGAGATCGAGATTTCTAAATCCAAAATTTCCTTCGTAAGCAAATTGATTGTGTGTTACCAATGTTGGAAGATGCACTGGAGTTGCGCCAGCCTGTTGTTGCAGCGTTAATGAGGTTCTCCAAACCAAGTGGCGATGCCACACAAATTTTTTTTCTGCCGTTATTTGTAGAACATTAAAAGGCGATGACTGTTGATTTTCTTTATAATAATCTGTGAAATAATGATAATTATTAATGAGATAATAATTACCGTATAACTTAAAATGGTATAATGGCTGATCAAGTACAGCAAATAAATTTGTGAGATTTTCTTTCCCGAAATTTTGTGGCACTCCAAAATTAAAACTGCTTTTCTGATTGTATACAAAGGAGGGCGACTGATTGGCGTTTTGAAATCCTACCTGTAAATAACCGATCTCTTTGCTAATGTATCGCCTCAGGGTAATAAAGGCGTTATAATCTGCAGCATAGGATCCATTTACATAAAATTTTCCATTGGCCTCGATATCCCATTTTTGATTGCGCGTTTTATTCCTGTATTCACCATGAATATAGAAATTATAAAAAGAGGTGCTGCTGCTGTCAAATATCCCACCGAGGTATTCAAGTGTTGCCCCGACCTTAATAAACTGTTGCGGATTTTTTGGATCAGGAAATTGATATAAGGAAAAATCGTTTAGGATCTGTTTCCAATAATCCTGGCGGTGAAAAGAATCGCTGAAAGAATTAATAACGTACGGGGAGTTGGAGGTAATATAATTGTAATGCAAAGCATAATAGGCAGAATCAACTGCATTATCTGCAAATTTATATTTGTATGTGCTGTATTGAAATGTGTGTTCTGCCCTGAACTGCGGATAAAACAATGGTGTAACCGTGCTATCTGTTACTATTGAATCTTTTTTACCAATGATATCATAGGTCTGCCTCAACATGTATGACGATGTTGAATAAATGGTGCCGGTAAGATTGCCGGTGGAACCAAATAATCCCGAAGAATAAGCGCTTCCGTTACCAAGATTGGTAGGAACAGTTGTCCTGTCGGTAAACGTATTGGCATTCAGATCACTCAAACTTTGTAAGCCTCCATTGTCCGCTGCATTTATTTTGTTCCCTACAAAAATCAAAAATGCCTGGTATCGTTTGTTTGTGGATTGATACCAGGAATTAAAGCGATAACTGCTATTATTGGTATTTTGACTTTGATAAGTCCCTGCCGAACTGGTGAGGCGATATTGAAAGGCTGCGTTCCAATTTGGTTTTATATTTTGGGTGTGAATGATATTAATGAACTGATCTTTTTTGCTTCCCATCAAATAACCCAATTCAGTAAAAGGGCGTGTAGTGTTATAAAATCTTGTCTCATCAATGGTCAGCAGAAAAGGATCATAAGCGTGAAAGCCCGGATCCCAGCCTGATTTCATAAGGGGAGAGAAAATCAGATTATGAGATGGCGTTCCATAATTACCGAGATCGACGTAGTTCCATGGTAAAGGATATTTTTTTGTGAAATCATAGATAGAAGAATCCAATTTTCTTAACCTGCTTGAATCTAAAAAACGATAATTAATGGTTATGGAATCTTCAAGCCCCGAGCGATGTTGTAAAGTAGAATCGCTTTTGCTTTTACCATTTTGGGTTTTGAGTCGTGAAATGACATCGTTCTGCACCTGGGCATGCAGTTGCAAAGCTGCTACCAGTATGCATCCCAAAACAAGTATTATAATGCGGCTTTTTTTATTCACTATGAAAAAATATTCCCGACAAATTAATTAATAACCTGTTGTTGCCGGTTATAAGAAAGTTAATATTACAATTCAGCGATAATTTGTTTAAAAATTGCTGCTAGCTTAGGTTCTGCATCAGCAGCGGCTTTTAACACTTCTTCATGTGTGATTGTATTTTCCTCTTCGCGTATACCCATGTCCGTTATAACACTCATGGCCACCACACGCAAACCCATGTGCACCGCGGCGATCACTTCCTGCACCGTGCTCATACCCACTGCATCACCGCCGGCAATATGTAAAAATTTATATTCTGCGCGCGTTTCAAAGGTTGGCCCGGTAACGCCTGCATATACCCCTTCCTTTAACGGAATGTTCAATTCGGCAGCAATTGTCTTTACTTTAGTGATAAGATGTTTGCTGTAAGGCTCGCTCATATCCGGGAAACGTAATCCCAATTCACCGTGGTTTTTTCCGAGCAGCGGGTTCACCGTTAACAAACTGATATGATCTCTGATGATCATTAAATCCCCAACCTGGAAAGAGGGATTTATACCACCCGCCGCATTCGATATTAACAAGGTATCAATTCCCAAGAATTTCATCACCCGGATCGGGAATACGACCTGCTGCGCAGTATACCCTTCGTAATAATGAAATCTGCCGGACATGGCTACCACGATTTTTCCGTTTAGTTTCCCCAGTATCAATTTACCCTGGTGGCCTTCAACCGTAGCCACCGGAAAATGCGGAATAATGTTGTAAGGGATCTCTTTTTCAACAATAATTTCATTGGCCAGATTACCAAGCCCGCTTCCCAACACAATACCAGCCTGCGGCCGATGCGGATATCTTTTTTTGATGAATGCGGTTGCCTCCTGCAATTGCTCAATAATATCAATGCCCATTAGCGCTGTAATAATTTAAAATGTTGAAGATCTTCTTCAATAAAAATGGAAATGGCTGCAAATATAAGAAAAGCGCTACGGCAACAGTTTTTGTGTATTCTTTTGTTCTTCATTATTTTCGTTAAAATATTTATTATGAATCTTCACGAATATCAGGCAAAAGAGCTCTTAAAAAAATATAATGTTCCCGTTCAGGAAGGAATTCCGGTTGATTCAGCAGGCGCGGCTGAAGAAGCTTACAAACAGATAAAAGTACAAACCGGAAATAGTTTTGCCGTGGTAAAGGCGCAGATACATGCGGGTGGTCGTGGAAAAGGAAAAATTATCGGTACAGAACAACGCGGTGTTGCCGTTGGTAAAAGCGCTGAAGAAATCAAACAGATTGCATCCAATATTTTAGGGGGAACATTGGTAACCATTCAAACCGGGCCTGCAGGAAAAAAAGTGAATAAGATTTTGGTAGCGCAGGATGTTTATTATCCTGGTCCGATTCCGGTGAAAGAATTTTACCTCTCTTTATTACTGGATCGGGCAAAAGGACAAAATGTGATCATGTACAGCACAGAAGGCGGGATCGATATTGAAGAAGTGGCGCACAAGACGCCGGAGAAGATTTTTAAAGAATGGGTTTACCCGGGCGGCGGATTACAGCCATTCCAGGCAAGAAAAATCGCGTTCAATTTAGGATTGAATGGAGAGGCGTTTAAGAATTGCGTAAAGTTTGTGACCAATTTGTATAATGCTTATGTGGGATTGGATTGCAGCATGCTTGAGATCAACCCTTTGTTCAAGACAAGTGATGAAAAGATTATCGCTGTTGATTGCAAAATGAATCTTGATGATAATTCATTAATGCGTCATCCCGATCTTGAAGCGATGCGCGATATTAGCGAAGAAGATCCAACAGAAGTGGAAGCAGGAAAATACAATTTGAATTTTGTAAAACTTGATGGTAATGTGGGTTGCATGGTAAATGGGGCGGGACTTGCGATGGCTACGATGGATATGATAAAGCTCAGTGGTGGCGAGCCAGCAAATTTTTTGGATGTGGGGGGAACTGCAAATGCGCAAACTGTTGAAGCGGGATTTCGGATTATTTTAAAGGACCCCAAAGTGAAGGCTATTCTTATTAATATATTCGGCGGCATTGTTCGATGCGACCGTGTTGCCCAAGGAGTGATTGATGCTTACAATTCTATCGGGGATATTTCAGTACCAATTATCGTTCGCTTGCAGGGAACTAATGCAACTGAAGCAAAAAAACTGATTGAAGAAAGCGGATTAAAAGTTCAGTCGGCTATTTTGCTGAGTGAAGCTGCTGCATTAGTTAATAAAGCGGTTTCATAAGCTCTCTTTAATAAAAAGAAATGTCTTAATCTCCATTTTTTTTGGAAGGCAATTAAAAAGTATTTTAGTATTGGAGAAGTGCCAGAGCGGTTGAACGGGACTGACTCGAAATCAGTTTTACGCCTAAACAGTGTAACGGGGGTTCGAATCCCTCCTTCTCCGCTGGGGTAATCTGCAGGTATCGAAAGAATCTCTTGCTGTGCTTAAAAGAGCTGAAGATAACGGAGGTCTTAAGGAAGAATCATCCATTGTAACGAAGACAGGGTTTGTACAATGGGGCTCCCCGGGAGATGAGCCAAAAATCAAAAACGGTGTTCAAACGGCATCAGATAAACTACCAGAATTATTACCTGGTACCAGCACTAATGATGTTGAAGCTAGTATCCACTCACATCCATTAAAAGTTCAAGTTGTTGATGATAAAACTTACGGACAGTCTGCTGACTTCCCTTCAGGTGAAGATAAAAAAACCTTCGGCCAATATAATCGAAACATAATTGTCGGACCTTTAGGACAACTTAGTTCCGTTACCAAGAATCCTGACGGATCACTCAATATACCAAATCGGCCTACAGGTATAGCGATCTACGATAATAAGGCAAAACCGGTAATCGATTTGACGAAAAAAGCAGTTGAGAAAATACTTCAATAAAAATAGAGAAATGAAAAAATATTATGTACAAATTTGGCTCATTTTAATATTCCTAGTAAAAGTTAACGCTCAAGATGTCGCCACAAAAAACCTTGATTTCATTATCGTCATTGACGATAATATAGCAATAGGAAGTATTTCGTCACTAAATATTGAATTAGATTCTGAAAAAAGTAAGAAACAAGTAACCGTAAGCTATTACCCAGGAAATTTATCTCTCTCAAGTCTTGACTATAACACGCTTTTATCGGACAGTATAAAAACGATTTTCTTGAATTTTAATTATTACGAATATTCTAATCAAAATCAAGAAATTTATAACTATGAAATAGAACTTAAAAAGGAATGGCTAAAAGATTACTTTAACATTCTTAGAATTTATAATCTAAAAAAGAAGAAATATAAAGGAAAATATCGGCCCATCAGCGTTGGTAAGAACTATAATTATGAGATCACATCGCCAAGCCACTCTTTTAAATTAATTGAGCAAAAATGATAACTTATCCAAGAAATTGATCTCCCCCGAAAATTCTAATTAAGCTGCTTAGAAATATGGGAGG
>JAJPKJ010000046.1 GCA_021323755.1 Chitinophagales bacterium
CAAAGCCGTCAACCGGGGAAAGATCGCGTACTCCACTTTATTTGGATTGCTCATGTATTCTGTCCAGACATTGGCTTGCGCACCGATGATATATTTTGCATCTGCTTCACTCAATTCTTTTGGGAAAGGTTCATAATTATATACTTTTTCCAAAGGTAAGAACCCGCCGATCACCAAGGAATCATCATGGTGTGTTTGTGAATAATCAAAATATACGTAAGTGGTCGGGGTCATTACAACGGTGTGATGTTGCTTTGCTGCTTCAATGCCACCTTTTTCTCCGCGCCAGCTCATTACTGTCGCATTGGGAGCAACGCCACCTTCTAAAATTTCATCCCAGCCAATTATGTTTCTGCCTTTGCTGTTCAAATATTTTTCAATTCGTTGAATGAAATAACTCTGCAACCCTTCCTCATCTTTCAATCCTTTTTCTTTAATGAGGTTTTGACAAAACGAAGATTCTTTCCAGAAAACTTTCGGGCATTCATCTCCTCCGATATGAATATATTTTGATGGAAATAATTGCATCACTTCATCCAATACATCTTCCAAGAATTGAAAAGTGTAATCGCTTGGACAATAGACATCTCGATAAACTCCCCAAGATTGCTGTACTTGCTTTCCACTATCGCTTCCAGCCCAAACAACACCTTTTGCGATTTGTGTTGATGAATCTGGAAAACAGCTGAGTTGCGGGTAAGCAGCAATCGCTGCAGATGAATGTCCGGGCATTTCAATTTCAGGAATAATGGTAACGTAACGATCGGCAGCATATTTTACCACCTCTCTTATCTGTTCCTGCGAATAATAGCCGCAATTCTTTGTGTTATCATTACCCGTTCCCGGATGATGACCGATTATTGTTCCGTTTCTACAGCTTCCTATCTCTGTTAGTTTAGGATATTTTTTTATTTCAATGCGCCATCCCTGGTCTTCCGTAAGATGCCAATGGAATGTATTCATCTTGTGCAAGGCAATGAGGTCAATATACTGTTTGATGAAATCGACCGGGAAAAAATGACGGCCGCAATCGAGCATGAGTCCGCGATATGCAAAACGCGGATAATCTTCCACCATTACCGCCGGTATTGGTAATGATAAAGATTTCTCCAATGGCAATAATTGAATTAATGTCTGCATGCCATAAAAAACGGCTGTATCATTGCTGCCAACTATCCTTGCATTTGCTTTATCAATACTGAGTATATACCCATCAGGATGTTTTGGTTCGCCATTGATTTTTTTTAAGGTGGTGAACGCAATAGAGTTACTTTCCGCTTTTTTTACGATTGCTAATTTGAATCCATAAAATTTTTGGAGATAATCGTTAAAGAACCTGGCGCTGCTTTCTAATGTGGGTCTTTCAAGAAAAATTTTGGTATCCGGTGTAATGCTAAAAACTCCTTCTTTGACAGTAACTGAAACAGGCTTTGGCGTGATATTGATTTGTTGTGCATTTGCTGAAAAGGCATAGCACCATAAAATAAAGGCAAGAATTGATTTCATTGATGAAATAATTAATGAATAATGTTTAGTTTGAATTTGCGTACAAGTTAATAAAACCTCAATAATGAAAAATGAATTTAATTTTTATTCAGCAGCGTTGCGACAGATAAAAGGATTGTAACAAAAGGTTACGCACCTGCCTTGCTGAATCCCTAATCAAAAAAAATAACGACATAAAAGTAAATACCCGGAATGCAGGGGTTGCATTATCTTTGCCCATCTTTTTAGTTTTCACTTTTGAATTAAGATTTACATGAGTTTAAAAACAAAGACAGCTAAGGAATCGCATATTATAATGACGGAATTGGTTTTGCCCAATGATACCAATGTACACGGAAATCTAATGGGCGGACGATTAATGTATTGGATGGATATTGCTGCTGCGCTCGCTGCCGGCAAGCATTGTAACGCGCCTGTAGTGACAGCATCGGTTGATAATATTTCATTTGAGAACCCGATAAAACTGGGGAATGTTGTGCATATTGAAGCGAAGGTGAGCCGCGCTTTTAATACTTCAATGGAAGTACACATGAAGGTTTGGGGAGAAGACATGGCCCAACAATACAAATACAAAAGCAATGAAGCCTATTATACTTTTGTTGCCCTGGATCCAAATCGCAAACCGAGGCCGGTTCCGGAATTGATAACAGAAACTGAAGAAGAAAAAAAATTGTTTGATGGCGCTTTGCGAAGAAGACAATTGAGATTAATACTGGGTGGAAAAATGAAACCGGAAGATGCTGTTGAGCTAAAAGCGTTTTTTAGAAATGAGTAGAAAACAAATGCGCAAACAAATTCTTGAAGAAATCAGACTGCTTCCGCATTTTGCCAATGATGAGCGCCTTGCAACATAAACTCTTTACTCTGCTCGATGGCATCCATGATCTGTTTTAAAATTGTTTCTGCAGGAGCATCGTAATCGATCTGGAGTGGCTTTTTAAAATTGACCGAGAGTAATGTTCCTTTCTTTTTAAACTTCAACCCTTTTTTATTAAAGGCACGCCAAAAACCGTTAATCACAACCGGCACAACTATCGGTTTGGTTTGCTTAATGATCAATGCAGTTCCCTTTCTTCCCGGAGCAAATGGTTTTGTTGTTCCTTGGGGAAACGTGATCACCCAGCTTTCTTCCAATGCACGGGTTATTTTTCTTGTGTCTGAAGGGTCGAGTCCGCGCCTGATTTCTTTGCTCCCGTTATTCCAGGTGCGCTTTACCGTTAGTGCGCCCGCAACGGTAAATAAACGGCTTATCCAACTGCCGCGCATCGTTTCTTCAGCGGCAACATAATATACGTTGGTAAATGAATTAAAAAGATAATAAGGAATACCAAGTTTGTTTTTCTTTCCCCATTTTACCGCTGAAAAAATGTGCAGAAAGGTGATGACATCTGCAAAATAAGTTTGATGGTTACTTACAAACAGCACATTGTTAGGGGGAAGATCCTTGATATTTTCTGTTCCAGAGATCTTCAGTTTATTAATAATCATTAATCCGGGATAAGAAACAACGCCGATAATGAAGTAAATTATTTTTCGAAATAAATGAAAGCCCTTTAATCGTTCTGAAAATGAACCCATGGAATATTATTTAGTCAGCAATCGTATCCGAAAATACAAAATTGTACAGACATTTCAAGGTATGGGTGAGATGCAGGATGCAGGGTTTTTATTTCAAATGGCGTTTCATTTCCCGTTCTGCATCGCGGTTTTTTATGGATTCCCGTTTATCGTACATTTTTTTTCCTTTGCCCAAACCGATCTCCATTTTCGCATAACCGCTATCGTTAAAAAAAATGCGAAGCGGCACAATGGTGTAGCCTTTTTCTTTCATTTTATTTTCCAGTTTGCGCAGTTCATTTTTTGTGAGCAATAATTTTCTATCGTGGACGGCTATATGATTATTGGTTGTGCCAAAACGATATTCGGCAATATGCATATTCTTCACCCATAATTCTCCTTTATGAAAAACGCAAAAACTATCGACAAAACTCACCTTGCCTTCGCGGATCGATTTCACTTCCGTTCCGACCAACACCATACCCGCATCGTATTTATCTTCGATGAAATAATCGTGATATGCAGAGCGGTTTTTTATATCAGACATGTAAATGGTGAATTGTGATGATTTACCAGTTGCGGGTTCCCGGTCTCCGGTTACTGAAAACCAGTAACCAATAATTATTTTTAATTCTTAAACAAGGTAAGTAATGTCGCAATTTTTTCTTTCAGTTCTTTTCTATTAACGATGAAATCGAGAAAGCCATGTTCCAATAAAAATTCGCTGCGCTGAAATCCTTCGGGCAGATCTTTTTTAATCGTTTCGCGAATAACGCGCGGACCGGCAAACCCGATGAGAGCGCCGGGTTCAGCAATATTCAAATCGCCAAGCATTCCGAAAGAAGCGGATATTCCGCCGAATGAAGGATCTGTCAATAATGATATATATGGGATTTTGGCATCGGTAAGCTGTGATAATTTCCCTGAAACCTTTGCCAGCTGCATCAATGAGAACGCGCTTTCCATCATGCGTGCGCCACCTGATTTACAAATGATCAATAATGCGGCATGATGTGCCAGGCAATAATCAACTGCACGCGAAATTCTTTCCCCCATTACACTTCCTAATGAGCCGCCGATGAATTCAAAATCCATGCAGCCAACCACAATATGATGCTCTTTCAAGTCACCTGCTGCGATGCGAATAGAATCGGTAATATCTGTTTTGCCCCAGGTTTCTTCCAATCTTGTTTGATAAGATTTTAGATCAGTGAAATGCAAAAAATCTTTTGAACGGATATTTTCAAACATCACTTCATACTTGTTGTCGTTAAAAAGAATTTCAAAATATTCGTCGCTCCCAATGCGGTGATGATGATTGCATTTCGGGCAAACAAACAGGTTGTCGCGCAATTCTGTGACCGTGCAGATAAAATTGCAATTGGGGCATTTTGTCCAAAGCCCTTCGGGAGTTTCTTTCTTCTCGGCAGTGCTTGTTAGGATTCCTTTTTTTATTCTTTTGAACCACCGGGTTTTACTCTCCTCGCTCTTGCCCTCATCGCCAGCCAGGTTGGCTTCAAAATCCTCATCTTGTTTCATCATTGAAATTTTTGTTGGTTGTTGGTTCATCGCCCCATAGTTGATTGAGAGACCCCGGAAGCCATGAACCAAGAACAATTATCCATTAACCTTATGCATGAACCAACGAAGATAGTAAACTGCGCGCATTCATAAACGGTTTTAAAACCCACTGAAATAAAAAATAAATCAGAATATATTTTGAACATTTCCTGTAGTATTTTTGCGCACGTTTCAGTTTGCTATTTTTCAATAATCAACGCTTCGTATGAAATGGTCTGAATTTTTTACTTCTTCTGTAGGGAAAAAACTGGTTATGGGTTTAACAGGTTTATTCCTGATCTCTTTTTTGATCGTTCATGTCGGCGTTAATGCCTGCATCTGGGCAAATGATAATGGCGAAATGTTCAATAAAGCCGCGCATTTCATGGGTTCAACAATTGTGATCAGGATTTTAGAAGTTGGTTTATTTGCCGGATTTTTCGTACACATTATTCAAGGTTTGGTCCTCGAATTTCAAAACAGAAAAAAACGCAAAATCGGTTATAATGTGAGTATGGGAAATAAAGGAAGCAAATGGTATTCCCGCTCCATGGGGCTGCTGGGTACACTGATCCTGCTTTTTTTGATCATGCACATTTACCATTTTTGGACGCCAAGCAGACTCGGCGGTTATTGGAGTATTCACGAACTCGAGCCCGTTGCTTACGATAATGGAAAAGAAATTCATAATCTCTATGCAGAGATATTAAAAGTATTCCAGGATAATCTATTGATCGTGATATTATATGTCCTTGGCTGTATTTCGTTAGCCTGGCATTTGATGCATGGATTTCAAAGTGCATTTCGTTCCATCGGATTATATAATAACCGGTATTTAAATCTGGCGAATGCCGTGGGGATTGGTTTTTCAATAATCGTTCCGCTTGCATTTGCCATGATGCCCATTTCAGTGTATTTGGGATGGATCGGATGAGCATTGTTCTGGTCAAAAGCGAGTTGAATGGAATTATTGCTGAACGGGTGGGTAACACCGCGACATTGCCAATAGATTAAATGCGGCAACAAAAATAAATGGTCAATTGCTTTCAGCTAAAATAAAAATTGTAAATAGATAATTCATGTTGAATTCCAAAATCCCCGACGGGCCACTAGATCAGAAATGGAATGAATATAAAGGTCATGTGAAACTGGTTAATCCCGCGAACAAACGAAATATTGAGATAATCATTGTGGGAACTGGATTGGCGGGTGCATCAGCAGCGGCATCCCTTGGTGAGCTGGGATATAAAGTGAAAGCATTTTGTTTTCAGGATTCGCCACGCCGCGCCCATAGCATTGCCGCGCAAGGTGGCATCAATGCGGCAAAAAATTACCAGAACGATGGCGATAGTGTTTTCAGGTTGTTTTACGATACGATAAAAGGAGGTGACTACCGTTCCCGGGAAGGTAATGTTCATCGCCTTGCAGAAGTTAGTGTAAATATTATTGATCAATGTGTAGCGCAGGGTGTTCCCTTTGCCCGCGAATATGGCGGTTTATTAAGTAACCGCTCATTTGGGGGGACGCAGGTACAGCGCACTTTTTACGCAGCCGGACAAACGGGTCAGCAATTATTGATCGGCGCTTACCAGGCTTTGGAAAGACAAGTTGCCCTCGGCAATGTAAAAATGTACACGCGCCACGAAATGCTGGATGTGGTTATTATTGATGGGAAAGCGCGTGGCATAATCGTTCGCAACTTAATTACAGGACAGTTGGAAAGACATTTCGGTCATGCCGTTTTACTTTGCAGCGGCGGTTATGGTAATGTATTTTATCTTTCTACGAATGCAATGGGAAGCAACGTGACCGCGGCCTGGAAGGCACATAAGAAAGGCGCTTTCTTTGGCAATCCTTGTTTCACCCAAATTCACCCAACCTGTATTCCGGTTACCGGCGATCATCAGTCGAAACTAACGTTGATGAGTGAGTCATTACGCAATGACGGAAGAATCTGGGTTCCGAAAAAGCAAGGCGATCCGAGAAAAGCAAATGAGATTCCCGAAGAGGATAGAGATTATTATTTAGAAAGAAGATATCCTGCATTCGGCAATCTGGTTCCACGCGATGTCGCATCGCGCGCCGCAAAAGAAAGATGCGATGCTGGCTTTGGTGTAGGCTCTTCGAGGCAGGCAGTTTACCTTGACTACGCATCCGCCTTAGAAAGATATGGAGAAATAGAATGCAACAAACACGGCATCAATAATCCTTCTAAAGAAGAAATTATTCATCACGGCAAAGAAGTCGTGAAAGAAAAATATGGAAATCTTTTTGACATGTATGAAAAGATCACCGGCGAAAATCCTTATGAAGTTCCGATGCGCATTTATCCTGCCGTGCACTATACAATGGGTGGACTTTGGGTAGATTATGAATTGATGACGAACGTCCCCGGATTATATGCATTGGGCGAAGCAAACTTCAGCGATCACGGTGCAAACCGCCTTGGCGCATCAGCACTCATGCAGGGATTAGCTGACGGATATTTTGTCATCCCCTATACCATCGGAAATTATCTCGCCGATGAAATTCGCACAAAACCTATTCCCACTTCACATCCTGCATTTGCCGATGCCGAAAAAAATGTTGCAGACAGGATTCATCAACTCAAAAATATCAATGGTTCCCAGACAGTGGAAAGTTTTCACAAACGGTTGGGAAAAATAATGTGGGATAAATGTGGAATGGCCCGTAATGAACAGGGATTGACCGAAGCGATGGAAGAGATTAGACAACTGAAGAAAGAATTCTGGAGTGATGTAAAGATCCCCGGGGATATTAATGAGATGAACCCGGAATTGGATAAAGCCAATCGTGTTGCCGATTTTATTGAGTTGGGAGAACTGATGTGCCTGGATGCCTTAATGCGAAGAGAAAGTTGCGGAGGACATTTTCGTGAAGAAATGCAAACTGAAGAAGGTGAAGCAAAGCGTGACGATGAGCATTTCTGCTATGTTGCAGCCTGGGAATTTAAAGGGGATGGTTTTTGGGAATTGCATAAAGAAGACCTGGTTTTTGAAGTAGCACATCCTAGCCAGAGAAGTTATAAATAATTTGAAATATGGAAAGCTGATGACTGTCGAGAATTCATCACCTTTCCAGATTCACCACATTTTCACATTAGTCTATGGAGCATTACATGATGAATTTAACATTAAAAGTATGGCGTCAGAAAAACGCTGATAGCAATGGAAGTTTCGAAACTTATGAAGCAAAAGATATTTCTTCGGAAATGTCTTTTCTCGAAATGTTTGATGTGTTGAATGAAAAATTAATTCGTGAAGGAAAAGATCCGATTGCATTTGATCACGATTGTCGTGAAGGCATTTGCGGTATGTGCTCTATGTATATTAATGGAAGACCGCATGGCCCCTGGCATGGAACTACAACTTGTCAGCTTCATATGCGCGCCTTCAAAGATGGGGATACTATTGTTATTGAACCATGGCGGGCCAATGCATTTCCTGTCATTAAAGATTTGATGGTAGACAGAACAGCATTCGATCGCATCATCCAGGCGGGAGGATATATTTCAGTTAACACAGGCAATGCCGTTGATGCAAATGCAACACCGATCGAAAAAGATAAAGCTGATGCCTCTTTTGCTGCTGCCGCTTGTATCGGTTGCGGAGCATGCGTTGCAGCATGCAAAAACAGTTCAGCCATGTTGTTTGTTTCGGCAAAAGTTGCACATCTTGCATTATTGCCACAGGGCGGACCTGAACGCAAATCACGCGTGATCGGCATGATCGCTCAAATGGATAAGGAAGGATTTGGGGCATGTACTGCCACGGGCGCCTGCGAAGCTGTTTGTCCCAAAGAAATTTCAATCAGTAATATTGCTAGATTAAATACAGAATATATCTCGTCCGGCTTGATGGCAGATAAATAATTTATGCTGCGCCTTTTCTTTAATCGAAAATGGTGATCAAAAAAAAGCCCGACATTTTAAATACCGGGCTGACCAAAAAAGCGAAATATCTTTATCAATAATCATCCTCATCAAAACCTGTCCTTGCCGTTCCGGCAATTGTAAAAGTATCGGTCAAATCATCTGAAAATATTGCCTGCATGTAAAGACTGTCTGTAATATTCCCTGCACGCGAATGCCCGGCTTTTGGCAACACCTTCCCATTAAGTATGTTCACTGTCTCTGCGCTATCGTATATATTAATAGAATTCGTTGCACTAAAAGTAAGCGCCGGATAGTTGACCGCCGCTACGCACTTGAAAACATATCCGTTTCCCAGATCATCGAGCCACATTGAGTCCGGACTATTTGCTGCAGTGTTATATGTCGAAAAGAAAACCGGGGTGGGCGTAAGATTACCTAATCCGGGTAAAGATATATTTACCCACCACCCATTGGACATTTTTACGGTTGCCGTATTTCCAAATTGCGTGCTTGCATAACCATTGGCCTGCATGCTAGTTTTTTTACATGCTGCTAAAAAGATCAATGCTGCAAGAATGGTAAAAGATATTCGAGCTAATTTTTTCGTCATAAAAATTTATTGAATGTTCGGTAATGAATAAATTGATTTATTGTTTCTGCCAATGTTTTGTCACCGTTAATGGACCACTTGGAAAATCAAGACGCGTTACAGTCCAGGTTATAAGTCCCCCTACATAAGTTCCGGGAGTCTGCGTTTCTATATGTCCGGCAGGTCCATTTTGAAGCGGAATAAATGGTGCGGTTCCATCTGTACAAACAAAATAAGCAGGTATTATTGCCAGACTACCATCACCCCAACAGTTTGGCGTATAATATACACCGGGAGCGACTTTATTAATGGTAACATTTGTTTCTCCGGCAGATGAATAGGTGCCGGAAAGGTCAACCCCAGGTAATTCGGCTGATGGGATGACGACTACTATTCGTTGCGCGGAAGCAGAAAAACCTTTGCTAGTTGTCGCGGAATAAGTAATGATGTATAAGCCTACCTGAGTAGCATCTACATTACCGGAAGCAGTAACGGTAATTGGATTTCCGTTTTCGGTAGCAGTGGCGCCCGGGTCAGTATAAGTCCCCCCCTGCACTACGGACATTACCGGATCCCCTTGTAATGTCATTATCGGGAAATACACAATTGTTGAGATACCAACTTTTCCGGGAGGATAATTAAAATTGTCATTTTTACTGCATGAAATTGCAGCGAACATGGCTAATAGAATAATCGAAATCGAACTTATTTTTATCTTCATTTTTTTGTTTTGTAAAATGAACAAATTGTTTTTTTTATTTTCCCCACCATACGGGAGTAGTTTCCGGAACCAATGCCGGAGCATTTGTATTTCGGGATGTTTCATTATATGGAAACACAAATCTCTTTGGAACCAGACCAGCGCCCAGATCAGAATTTTTTCCAATAACAAGTTGTCCGGGAATATAACTTGGGCTTGTTGAATACACCGCGCTTCTTACAGGATAACCTGTCCTGTTCTGTTCAAAAAATCCTTCAATGCCGTGACATCCGTATACACATGATGCCCATTTCTGCACGATGATGGCTTCAATTTTTTGATCCATGGTTCCTGCGGTGGGAAACGCATATGCTCCGCCAGGGGCAACAAATGATGAGCCATCCATGCCCAGTTGCGCGAATGCGGCAAGCACACCCTGGTTATATAAGTTTTGGGTATTTGTTCCACCAAAATATCTCAGGTCGGCTTCCGCCTGTAAGAAATAAGATTCAGGAAGTGATATAAATTCTACAGGATCTGTTTGCGCTTGGGCAAATACAGGAGCTGCAGAATAAGTGGGGTTGATATTCGTATAATCTCCCTGGTTTATGGAAGCAGGCGTTGTAGAACCAAACCAGTATACAATCCGGGGATCACTATTTGCTTCAAGCCAGGTAACAAATGTAGTGCTGGCCTTAATGTTGGCGCTTGTATTATTTGCGCGGATATTGATTTCATACATCGGGTTATCATTCGAAGGTGTGGTTGAGAAGTTCGTTACACTTGCATCCACAGAAAGAAATGTTGCTCCGCTATTATACAGTGCTTGTATTCCTGCTTGTGCAACGTCGGGATGCGCGTTGATCATGCGTAAATACATTTTTAATTTCAGTGTGTTTGCGAAAGCTTTCCACTTGCCGATATCACCATTGAAAATCAGATCCTGTGCGCCGGCGACAGTATTTGTACTCGCCGTGAAATCCTTACTCAAAGCAGTATCAATGCTACTTAATAATGCAGTATAAATGGCATAGCCGCTATCAAACTTTGGATTTAAATTACCCGATCCCTGCAAAGCTTCTGTATAAGGGATCTGATCATACAAATCAACCAGAACTTCGGTCGTATATGCTTTCATTACAGTACCCATCAAGAAGAAATTCCAATCGCCGGTGGAGGCAGCTTTATCCATCACGAACTTGTAATTTTCTAAACCTGCTGTGAACATATTGTCGTATGAGACATTGACCACTAAATCTGTTGTCGGTAAATTATAGGATTCGATGTTGACATATTGTTGAGCCAATGCAGCCTGTGTAAAATATTGTGACCACATTCCCCCAACAATGGCAAGGTTGCCCCCTACTTCACCTGTCGTAGCCAGCACCGCAACCGGAAATACCAGTGCCGGTGTGCCCTGGCTAAGTGTCGGGAAGTTTGGATCCTGATTGATGCTGAGTTGTTTTTTACATCCGAAAACAACCATCATCATGATTATTAAACAACTTCCTGTAATTGAATTTTTATTTACAATTTTCATTTGATGACCTTTTAGAATTATTTTAAAAAACGATTTTTAATATTGCACCAAAACTTTTTGTAAGTGGTGTTCCTTCAAATTCACCTAGCTGTCCGGCAAGATCATTACCCAAATTGGTAGCTTCTGGATCCACATACATGTTTGATTTTGGTGTCCACAAAAGGAAGTTTCGGGCATAAATCCCAAATGAAAGATTCTTTGCTTTTATCTTACTTGCCAATGATGTAGGAAGTGTATATGATAAATTTATATCCCGCAATTTCAGGAAGGATCTGTCAATTATTCTCATCGCGTCAGATCCGGCGGTAAAGCTGCTTCCTTCCCCATAATAGTTATAGGTTACATCTGATTCATTCAGGGTGCCACCTGGAGTAATGCTTGGCGAACCTATATAAGTGGTATTGGGAGAATATGTTGTTTTGCCGCTTCCGTCTGTTGTACCAACAACTGAATTTGGAATTATGAAAGGACGACGGTCATTATAGGTCGTTGCTTTTGCATTACCATCGAACAACAAAATATTTGCTGTTTCACTATACATCACTCCGCCATATCTGAAGTCCAATGAAAAATTTAATGAGAAATCTTTATACGTAAATGTGTTGGATAAACCCATTGTATAATCGTACAATCCGCTTCCCATATATGCTTTGACGAGTCCGTTCTTATCCAATGGCGTAGTATTGGGTAAGGGCATTCCTGTTTGAGGATTAACAACAATTTGACCTGTTGGTGATCGCTGGGGGACAATTGTATAAATCGAAGCAACAGATTTTCCGACAACAGCCCGCATTTCCGCATCAAATGCTGAATTCAGCAGTGGATCCTGAGAGGCACCGGTAAGACTCAATACTTTGTTTATATTTTTTGAGAAGACATAAGAGATGCTCCAGGTGAAATTCTTGCTTTCCACCGGTTTTAAATTCACAGCCAATTCGATTCCTTTGTTATTCACCTTTCCAAGATTTTCAACTATACTGGCATATCCTGTGGAAGGTGCAATGGGAACTGTAAATATTTGTCCGTTCGTTGTCTTATCATATAAGGTAACATCAATGCCTATCCTATCCTTGAAAAATCTTGCTTCTGCTCCCACTTCAAATTCATCGGTGAATATTGGTTTGAGATCCGGGTTTCCGATCGTGCTATTGACTCCAAAACCGCTCACTCCATTAAATGGAAAAGTCAACTGAGCGCCGGCGATTTGTGTGAATGTAATGGTGCCCGGGCCCAATTGCGGAAGCACCAGGTATGGGGCCGGATCAGATCCGGTTCTGCCATATGCCGCCCGTAATTTCAAGAAAGAGAGCGCTGAATTCGGATTCAGCAATTGTGAAGCGACCCAGGACAGATTTGCTCCCGGATAAAAAATGGAATTAGCAGCAATGGGTAATGTTGAAGACCAATCATTTCTTACATTACCTGTTAAATACAACTGATCTTTATATCCCAAAGTAACCTGTCCATAAATCCCCACTCGTTTTCTTTCAGCACTTTGGTCATTTGTTACGGGTGGCTTGCTGGTATTGCTCAAATTAAAGAAGCCGGGTACAACTAGATTGGTAACAACGGTCCCTTCCGATCTGGCAGAGTTCTGATAATAATTTGCGCCTGCCAGTACATCAAGTGTTAGATCGTGAGTAAGTTCTCTGTTATATTTTAAAATAAAATCCGCATTGATCACACCCAAATAATCCGAGCCTTGCGCAACTTCTCCAATATCCGGGGTCCGGGGAAATCCTTCCGGGTTAGTCGCATGTTGACCGTCCCAGGTAAAAGGATCTGCTGCAGCTGGTTGTTTCCAAATAAATGTACGTGCATTGGAAAAATCACCGCCAAGTCTGAATTCGGCATTGAAATGTGGAGTGAATTTGTAGGACACATCCACATTGCCAAATATTCTGTCCAGACTTTGTCTGTCTC
Organism: Chitinophagales bacterium; assembly: GCA_021323755.1. Lineage (GTDB taxonomy): Bacteria > Bacteroidota > Bacteroidia > Chitinophagales > Chitinophagaceae > Puia. The sequence continues at coordinate 13,271 of JAJPKJ010000046.1, forward strand.
CATTTTCTATTAAAGCGAAATAGGGATTTTCTGCATAGGGGGTGAAATAATTATTGGTGTTGAAGAATTTATTGTTAATGTCTCTGAAATCGGTGATGGGAAGATCAACAGGTACTTGGATTACAGAATTGAAAACACCGCCACCACTGGAACTTCCATATCCGGTACTTGGCGCTGTTAATTTCTGATTGACGTAATTTATGGATGTATTGATTGCAAAGTTTCCGAAATTACTGTTTGTCCTTAATGCAAAAGTATTGCGATCAAGATAATTTGACTTATAGGGGAGAATTCCGTTGCTGGTCACATTTCCATAAGAAAAATAAAATCGCGTGATTTCACTTCCGCCAGATAAGGATAGGGAATTATTATATTCATTGCCTGTATTAAAAAAGTTGCGAAGATTATTTGGGATAAATGAAAATGGTTTTTGCAACTGAGAATTATCAACTACCGATCCCCATAATCTTTCTTTGCCATCAAGTTTTGGTCCCCAACTTCCATTCTCATCAGATACAAATAGGCCGCCCCATCCTTGTCCAAACTCATTTTGATAATCGGGAAGTTTGCCAACTTTGCTAAGATTTGCAGAACCGCTGTATTCCACTTTTAATTGCCCGGTACGCCCTTTTTTTGTGGTGATCATAATAACGCCATTCTTAGCCAGCCCACCATACAAGGAAGATGCTGCAGTGCCTTTTAATACGCTGATGCTTTCTATATCGTTTGGATTAATATTATTCATTCCATTACCGAAATCCACTCCATCTACACCACCGATGTTGTTTTCAAATTGTCCGTCACTCAACGGTACACCATCAACAACATACAGGGGCTGATTATTACCACCTGCTATTACCCCATAGCCCCTGAGTACAACTTTTGAAGAAGCACCGGGTCCTCCAATATTGGAAATTTCGGCGCCTGCGACCTTTCCTTCCAATCCATCCAATGCGCCAACAGCGCCATTTTTATTTATCGCATCAGATTTAAAAGTTGTGGTAGAGTAACCTACTTTAGCTTTACTCTGCGATTGACCCAATGCGGTGACCACTACTTCTGTCAGTGCGCCCTGCTTGAGCTCAAGTGTGATCGCTAATGTATTATCGTTAATGACCACTTCCCGGTTTGCATAATCAACTGCAGAAACAACCAGCGTTTGACCTTTTGTCGCACTTATTGTAAACGCACCTTCAACGTCTGCAGAAACAGTGGCTTTTTTGCCTTTAACTTTTACAGTGGCAAAAGAAACGGGTTCGCCTTTTGCATTTGTAATTTTACCAGAAATGGTTTGTGCTTGTGCAATGGCACAATACATCAATGAACATAAAAAGAATAAAATTAAAGTTCGCATGGAAACTGTTTTGGTTTGATGTAATTTTTTTGACGTGATTATAAATTCTTTATTGGTTTTTTATGATTTTATTCATTAAAAACATCTGGTTTTCTGAGAATTGATTTGACGTGATGACAAGACAAGTTGCGTAATTGCTGTTCGAGATATACTTATAAATTACTTAAGCAGGAAAATCGAATACTGAAGACGTAAATTATAGAAGTGAAATCTTTTGGAAATGAATGATGCTTATAAAAAAAGAAACCGCAATTGCTTGCGGTTCTTTGTCCCTGTGATCTGTGTTCTCGGTTTAGTGTTCCTGTACAATTATTGTTTTACCAGCTTGGTGGTATAATTATCAGTTCCGTTAATGATGTGAAGAATATATACTCCACGCGAAAGCATCATCAAATTATTGACCTGGTAAATATTTACACCAATACCCACTCTGATGTTTTGATGATTGATTTGTTTCCCATTGATGTCAAACAATTCCATTGAGCCAAGATTTTCTTTTAATGAATTCAATCTTACTGTAAATGAATTGGTAAAAGGATTGGTGATCTTTACGCCAGCCGCGAAGGCTTCATTGTTATTGATCTCTCTGGTTTCACTATAAAAAATTTCAGGACTAATATCAACTTGTTGCAGGCGATAATAACTTATTCCTACATAGGGATTTTCATCAACTGCAGTATAATTTGTCGTGCTTGCTGTAGAATGTGTTGCTGCAACGGTGGTTATTTTTTCCCAATCGACACCATCAACGCTTCGTTGCACCACATATTCATTGACTTCCGCGTCGGCAGTTGTCTGCCATGATAATGAAACGGTTTGATTTGATTGCATCACTGCATTGAATTGAGTGATGACCAATGGTAATGACTGCGGCGTTCCACAAAGTTGCGCATCAAATTCGTAAGCTTTTCCAACGCCATTATCACCGGCAACCAACCCAAATAGCGTTCCCAATGTGTTACCCAGATTTAACAGGCCAGTTCCAAAATCAAGGGTGCGACCCGGCGCTCCTACTAAGATTTTGTTTGAATTTAATTGTCCTTTTATTTTCCCGGCGCCTGCAACACTATAGCCTATGAGAGAAGTTACATTTACACCAAGGGTTGCATCATAAGTCGCAGTAGCGGTCCATGAAGGCGTTGATTGGTAAGTACCGTCTGATTTTCCTAAAAATACATAAGCAGAACCACCGGCGACATTGGCACCGATCAATTGAGCTCCTGAAGATGCGGGTTCGCCGATTATAATGTCGCCTATACCATCACAATTAACATCGGAAACATTGTCAATGGAAAATCCAAACAACAGGCTGCTTTGAATAAGACCAAGAATATTATTGTCATTTCTTGGCGAGCTTAATTGCTGGTCCGGCGTAACGGAAACAACAGGTGATGATGATTTCCTTTTGAAAACACTCACCGTTCCTGTTTTCACCTGCAAACCCCCAAGAAGATTGGTTAAGGTTCCGCCCAATGGCGCACCAACCAAAATATTTCCTGTATGGGTCCCAGCTGCATCCCTCACCCCTTTCACAGCATATCCAAAGAGATTTGCGATGTTAGCGATCGTTCCACTTAAATTAGTAAGCAATCCACCAGCGGATGCAACAAGGGTTGCACCCGGCTGTGTAGAAATGCCTGAACCTGTTCCATAATATACTGTAGCGGTACCTTGTAATAATTGTCCGGTCAATAAGCTGCTCACAGAACTCAAATCAACGCCGGCTGGAGCGCCGACCACAATGTCCGGTTGTCCATCACCGTTATAATCGCCAACTCCATCAACACTGATCCCAAACAAAAGCCCATTTATATTTGCAGAAAGTAATCCAAGTCCTAATAAAGAAGTTGAGGGTGGATTTAATTTTGTAAGACTATAACCACCAGAACCATTTGATAAAAAGACAAATGCTGCACCGGACTGGACATCCACCGTGCTTCCGAATAATCCGGTTTTAATCCCTGCATACATGGGCGAACCAATGATAATATCGTTCAAGCCATCATTATTCAAATCATCGGTTACCGCTAATGAAAATCCAAAAAGCGCATTTACACTTAGATTTATTCCTTTTTCTAAAATGCCATTTCCGCTTAATTGCAAGCTCAGCAAAGGCGTTGTTACGGAAGAGGTCAAATGTGCTCCGCTAAATGCATATACTTTACCGACCATTCCTGAGGCCGTAGAACTTCCACCAGTTGATATGGTCACTTTATCCAGTGGCGCACCAACGATAATATCACTCTTGCCGTCGCCATCAATATCTCCTCCGGCAATACTAAAACCAAATAATGCACCTGCAACACAGGTAGAAGGCTGCAATTTTGCATTTGGCGTAGTTGACAAGCCATTTGAGCTTCCATAATAGACAAACACCGCCCCAACACTAGCTAGTGTTCCGGTTCCTGAAATCACGTCGATCAATCCAGGAGCACCGATCGCTACGTCGGCGTATCCATCGCCATTAACATCGCCAACACCTGCCACGGAATAACCATAAGCCGCATCAATTGCCGTTTGATTGATAATGGTCGGTAAAATTCCGACCGCAGTTCCCGTCCATTCTGCGGTATGATTTAAAGGATCAATAGTAACCGGGTAAACTGCATTACTATCATTAACTATGATCTCCAATGTATTTTTTTTGTTAAGCTCCATGTGTGCAGATAACAAATTATTTTTTGCATCCCATACTTTCAGTCCATCATAGCGAAGGATCGTTTTTCCTTGTTTATCTTTTAATTTCAGTGTTTGTTCATCATCTAATGATGCATAAAGATCCTTGTTGTCTAAATGGATCTTCACCTCGAGATTTTTATTGCCCACCGGCTTTTTGTTTATGATGAAATTTTGCCGTAACCCGTTTTCATCATTTTTATATTCAACATTAAAAAAAGTATGATGTTGTATTAAATGATCATTATTTACACTTGCAGAAGGGATTTCGTTGGGGATAAAAGAGGCAGCTCCCTTATTGACACTTAGCATGTGAAATGAAGATGTCCAGTGATTACCTGGGGACCCTGTCGAAGAAAAATTTACAGGTTCAATAGAATATCCATTTGCCTGAATATGGTAAACGACCTGTTGGGCGCGGTTTGCACCTGCAAAAGAAACAGCAGAGAATTTTTTAAAATAGTATTCGCTTTTTTGAATGTAGCGTTGCGCTTCATTTAACCATGCCGATTCAGAAGCCTGCGGATCTTTTGGGTTTGTTTTTGAGAGAGGTGTAAATTGTCCAATCTGATTTTGTGCATGCGCGATCTGTAAGACTGATGCGATGAGCAAAGCCACTAAAGTTGATTTCATAAAAGGTACTTTTTTGTAAAAAATAAAAACCAATCAATGTGGATTTTCTATGGATAATGAAAGCTCTTTTTTTCGCGCAAAAACCTGCCAGCTCTCCATACGGAGAGAATTTTTAATTCATTGTTATGAATGATTTCCTTGCTCGCGCTAAAGAGTATGCGCAGCATTTACAGGATAATGAATAAAGGATAAGGTTAAAATAAGATTCGAAAAATACTTTATTGCTAAAAAATCAGAAATAATAATAAGAAAGAAAAAATGGTGTGGAATTTTCGTGGATAAAGGGCACAACGATCAAAAAACGGCAACGTTTTTCAGGAGGATTTTGAACCATTTTCAATTGCAGAGCCAAAGTAGAAATCAATGTAGCTTTTTGCAAGTATTTAGGTAAATAAATGAGCGCCCTAAATATAAATATGTAGTTGTTTCTAAATGATAAACGCAGATAAAGCCTATCAATGAAGGTTGTTTTTAATGGTATCAGCCAGCATCTTTGCCCAAATTGCATATTCCTTTCCGGAAAAATGAAGACTGTCGTAGGTAATGAGCGATTTGTCTGCAGCGGCTTTGCGGCTTTCATCTGTAATATTGATATAACTCGCTTTATATTCGATCGATATGGCTTTATTGATCAAATTGAATGAATCAATTTGTCTGGCAATTAAGACGGTGTCGCTGTTCTGTGCAAAAGGAGTTACGGAATAGTCAGGAATTGAAAGAACAATAACACGTGATGGAATATTATCAGCCAATTGAATTGCCCGTTTTAACAAAGCTTCAAACTGTGATTTATATTCTGTTTGACTCCTCCCCTGGTATTGATTATTCACCCCGATCAATAGTGATACGATATCGTAGCTTGAGTGAGCAAAAGGATGATTGTTCATTGCATTCTGAAGATCGGCAGTTGTCCATCCCGTGGTTGCAATGATTTCAGGTGAACTGAAATCTATATTTTGGGTTTTTAGAATAGCGACAGTTTGGGCAGGATATGTTTCGTTTTCATTGACCGATTGCCCGATCGTGTAAGAATCACCCAGTGCGAGGTAGGTTTTTAATGTATCGTATGGTGATGGCGAACTCATCAATGAATTGTTTTTTGAACAAGAAGCGCTAATGTTCATTATTCCTAAGTACAAGATCACAAAAGCTGCAATAAAGAAATTTCTATTTAAGAAACGCATATCCGATTTTTAGGGATATACGATTTCATCATAGATTTAGTTTAGCAAATGATCCAAACTCCGCATAAATTATTCTTATAGTCCACCCTCCTCTCAGTACAAAATTCAATTTTCCCAAAACCGCTCACTGCATAATCCCTCGGTGTCTAACTAAAAATATCTCCTGAATAACCCCCACATGGTTGCGCAGTCAGGTGAATGAGACAATCAATCAAACCCGGCAATACCGTAGCTTTTGAGAGACCTTTGATCGTCGCCCTTTTGGAAAGGGGAGATTGGAACCGACTTGCTTTATTATCACACCGTCACTAATGATAAGCTGGTTGTTCAACACTTTTCCATTTTCCGTATCAATTGGCTTTCCTGCTTTTATTATTGTTATTTTATTTGAGCAAAAGAAAAAAAACCTGCCATAATAATAAGAAGCGAAAATATTTTTCTCATAAATTATTTTTATTGGAAGATACAGATTAGTGATGAGTAAAAAACCATGAATGCAGCAGCTTCATAAAAAATGTTGACATGAATTGTTAGCATACCTAACGGGACGCAAGATGAAATAAATAAAGTTTACACTCTTTGGTTCAAAAAAAATTAATGCTCCGCAACGGTGTAATTGGATGGTGGAGTAAAAACATCTTTTCTCGGTTTTCCTGGCTGATAATTGACCAATGTACAAACATGAGGCTGATTGGAGATCGGATCTGTTATTTGCCACTTAACAACAATGCCTGTACCGCCAGCGCTTGCTAATTTTGTTGCCTGGTAACTGCCGAGCGGAATATATAAATAGGGACTTATAAAATACAGGTTGCCTTTACCCAGATCGTTTGTTATCCAGATCTCTTTTTTTGAGGGTGGAAAATTTTTATTTTTCGAGCTGGTGGTCGTCATTACATAATGTGTGCAATGATATCCACTGACGGTTTCTGTTCCGATGGTTTGAACAACATAATCTGTTCCCATCATAGACATCATGCGATTTTCCGTAGTCACAATCAAAAAAGGCATGACCACTGCCCGGTTTTGGCTTGCAATCAGGTGCGTTTCTTTCTGCGCAGTAAAATCGTATATCAATATATTTTGACTTGCTGTATTTGGAGTACCGATGGCGCTCGCTGTCTGTGCATTTGTTGATTCCACACGTGCTTTGTTCTGCGATTCATAAATAATGGTGGTTACTTTCCCGGTGCCTAATTTGTCTGAGTAGTTATCTTCATAAGTAAGAATGGCATCATTTTGTGCAAAACAAATATGCAATGTTGATATGCAAAGTGCAAAGCCAATGATCTTTTTCATAGATGAATATTTTAGGCTAACCAATATACAAATATTTTGAATTGACAATTGCCGAATTTATGAACATTAGCGTATTCCAGGATCCTCGCTTTTTCCAAATTTGCTGACAAGAAAATCAATACCAAAAGCAATAAGGATAAAAAGAAAAACAAGCGCTGGCAGCATAAACCGATTCACCCAATCTGCACAAAACAAAAGATTCGGTAAAACAAAAAGCAGAAGCCCCAGAATCAGGTAAGCATTTTTAAAAAATATCTTCTTTCTAAAAAATGAAATTGCGCCGGTAATTGACAATATATAATAAGGGGTCAAACACAAAACAATAAAAAAATTATGTTTTGCAGAATAATAAGGACGTGTCATCCAAAAAGATTTGAGGAAACGATGCAATACCAAACGCCATGTCATTTCAGGGTTTGCGACAAAAAAATGAAACATGCTTTTGGAAACATCATAGGGTTCTTTAATATATTTTGTCAGATCACTTGGATAGCCGCAAATGATATTGGCTTCACTATTGTGCTGGGGGTAAAAGAAATAATTGGAATGGGTGAGACAATACCATGAAAAAAAACAAAGCAAAATAAAATAACCCGAAAACAAAATGATCCGGTTGATATTCTTTTTGGGTTGATGGGAAGCCCAATAAAAAATGGCGACAGGAAGAAATAAAAATCCAACAGGTCGAAAAAATGGTAGCAGTATCAAAGCGATCATTAACCAAATTTTGTGTTTCAACGAAGAATTTATTAAATAATAGAGTGTAATGATAATAAGGTTTGCAAAAATGGAATCTGTTGACAAAAAACTTGTCCAGGGTTGAAAAAAAGGACAAGTAGCAAACAGCAACGCTGCAATAATTATTGAAACAGCACGTGAAAGATTTCTTTGCAAGAATTTAATAAAACAAACAAATGCCATTGCGGCTACAAGCAATTGTACAAGATAAATCCAATTGTATGCAATGCCCGCCACTTTGAAAAAAAGGATGGTAATGATATTGCCTGAATAGAAATAATTATTGAGTTCAATATTGAAATTGCCAGAACTTATTTGATTGGCCGCCTGAATAAAATCTGATTCGCCGAGAATGGTAATGCCATTAACATAGAGAAAGATCATTTGGGAAAAAAGCCAGGTGATCAAAAGAAATAGCCATTGTTTTTTATTTAACCTGGTTCCCATAATTTTTTGCTGAACCTGCCAAGCAGCGTGGCTCATAATGTTTTGGTGTGATGAATGACAAAGTTGAAATATTTCCAGCAAAAAAGGGTTTGAGAAACATAAATACATTTCCCCTTCCCGATTTCCATTTCAGACAGATTGAAAGTACTACCATCTGCTTTTTTCAAGGTAAATGCAATGATCGCTTTCTCAGATGACAGTACCATTTTCTTGAAGCTTGATGAAAAGTACGCTGTGACACAAAGAGGGGAAAAGATTCTCCCTGAAAATTTTATCAAACCGGGTTTTTGAACGATCATCAGTGAATATTCCTTTTAAATATAAAGTTTACTTGATTTATCAGACCATTTTGATAAACAAATATTTATAACAAAAAATCCCGCCGCAAAAATTTGCAACGGGATTTTTTTTATATGAGTTGACGATTGTCAACTGTCCACTTTCTTAGTAATCCATTCCGCCCATTCCTGGTGCGCCACCCGGATGTGCATGTGCTTCTTCTTTCTTAGGTTTGTCGGCGATCACACATTCTGTGGTGAGCAACATTCCTGCTATGGAAGCCGCATTTTCTAAAGCGATACGGGTAACTTTGGTAGGATCGATAACCCCGGCTTTCAACAAATTCTCATACACTTCTGTGCGTGCGTTGAAACCATAATCCGCTTTGCCTTCTTTAACTTTCTGCACTACTATGGAACCTTCAATTCCGCAGTTCACAACGATCTGACGGATTGGTTCTTCAAGTGCTCTCTTTACAATAGCAACGCCCGTTGTTTCATCTTCATTGGCGCCTTTTAATTTTTCTATAGATTCGATTGCGCGAATATAGGCAACTCCACCACCTGGTACGATTCCTTCTTCCACAGCTGCGCGGGTTGCATGCAATGCATCATCAACGCGATCTTTCTTTTCTTTCATTTCAACTTCAGTTGCCGCACCAACATAAAGAACTGCAACACCTCCACTTAATTTTGCAAGGCGTTCCTGCAATTTTTCTTTATCGTAATCAGATGTTGTTGTTTCAATTTGAGATTTGATCTGATTAACACGTGCAATAATATCTTCTTTCTTTCCTTTTCCACCAACAATAGTGGTGTTGTCTTTATCGATAGTTACAGAGGTTGCCGAACCCAGATAATTCAGATCTGCATTTTCTAATTTGTAGCCCTGTTCTTCGCTGATAACAATGCCTTTGGTCAATGTAGCGATATCCTGCAACATTTCTTTTCTTCTGTCACCAAAGCCAGGAGCTTTGACAGCGGCCACTTTAATGGTTCCGCGTAATTTATTTACAACCAAAGTTGCTAATGCTTCACCTTCGAGATCTTCAGAGATGATCAATAATGGACGACCGCCCTGAGCGACTTTTTCGAGAATGTGGAGAATGTCTTTCATCGCAGAGATCTTTTTATCATAGATCAGGATGTAAGGATTCTGCAATTCAGCCTCCATTTTTTCGCTGTTGGTAACGAAGTAGGCAGAAAGATAGCCGCGATCAAATTGCATACCTTCAACAACATCAACTGTTGTGTCGGTCCCTTTCGCTTCTTCAACAGTGATAACGCCTTCTTTACCGACTTTGCCAAATGCTTCAGCGATAAGTTTTCCGATTGTTTCATCGTTATTGGAAGAGATGGACGCAACCTGCTGAATTTTTTTGCTGTCACTACCTACAGTTTGAGATTGTTTTTTTAGGTTTTCAACAACTGCATCAACTGCTTTCTCAATACCACGTTTGAGATCCATTGGATTTGCACCGGCAGCTACATTTTTTAAACCTTCTGCAATGATGCTTTGAGCAAGAACTGTAGCCGTGGTAGTTCCATCACCAGCAATGTCTGCGGTTTTAGAAGCTACTTCCTTTACCATCTGTGCGCCCATATTTTCAATCGGATCTTCGAGTTCAATCTCTTTGGCGACGGTAACACCATCCTTAGTGACTGTCGGAGCGCCGAATTTTTTTTCAAGAACAACATTGCGACCTTTTGGTCCAAGTGTCACTTTAACAGCATTCGCTAGAACATCAACGCCTCTTTTCATTTTATTGCGAGCGTCAATGTCAAAAAACAATTGTTTAGCCATAATTATTTAATTTGAAAATTTGATAATTTAATGATTAGAGTTTTGCGATAATGTCAGATTCTCTCATACTTAAGAAATCCTGACCTTCATAACTGATTTCTGTACCGGCATATTTGCCATATAAAACAACATCACCGATTTTAAGAGCTGGTTTTTTACCATCTTCATCAACTTCGCTGATAGCAACAACCTCGCCTCGCTGAGGTTTTTCTTTAGCTGTGTCCGGGATAATTATACCGCCTGAAGTTCTTTCTTCGGCTGGAGCAGGTTTTACAAAAACCCTGTTTTTTGTGCCTGCAATTGGCAAAATCGCTAACTTCTTAGCCATAATTGAATTGATTTTATTGATTAAAAGAAATTTAAGCCCATAGTAAGGGGCAGCAAAGGTACTCGAATATTATACCAAATGGTTTAAAATGACTAAAAATTGAATTGTTGTCAGGAATACTTTAACAGTTGTCAGATTATGGTTCATCCTTGAGCAGTTAATAAGCAAACCTGTGACAGAATTTCATTCAGCATTTTCCATTGGAGAAGGGTAAAGAGTGAACCGCAAGCGGGAAACCATAAACTGGGAACTCATGTCTTCTTTTCCCCTATCTTCGCAGCCGCAAAACAAGTTCTTAATAATGATCAGCAGAAGAAATATCCGGATAAAGGTGATGCAAACTTTGTATGCGCTTGAATCCGGCGAACAGGCAATTACACCCGAAGAATCAGTTAAAATTTTACAGAAGCATTTTACCCAAACCCGGCAACTCTTTATTTACCTTATTTATTTTATTACCGAACTAGCCCGTTACGCCGAAACGCATTCACGAATCCGTTCGGGGAAGCATCTGCCGACAACCGAAGATCGCAACATCAATGTTAAGTTGGCCGGCAATGAAATAATGATGAAAATCCTGGAAGATGCCTCTTTTCAAAAAGCATTAAAAACAGATAAGCCGCAACTGCTCCTCAATACGGAGGTCGTAAAAAAACTTTACCTGGAATTAATCGAGACCGAAGAGTACAAAAAATATATCTCCGTTGATGAGCGGGATAGGAAATCAGAAAAAGAAATTCTGGAATTCATCATCATCTCGCTTTTACTGCCAAACGATCTATTCGAAACGCATATTGAAGAAAATTTTACCAACTGGAACGACGATATCGACATGATGGTTCAGTTATTACCCGGGTATTTACACAAACCGCAATCTGTGAATTTGCAGGAAATAATGAGCAAAGAGAAATGGGATTTTGCCAAAAACTTGTTATTGACCGCGCAGGAGAAGAAAGAACTGACGATGGAATTGATAAAGCCAAAACTCAAAAACTGGGAAGCCGATAGAATTGCCGTTTTGGATATGATATTAATGCGAATGGGCGTTTGCGAGTTTTTGTTTTTTGAGACCATTCCCCCCAAAGTAACCATCAATGAATATATCGACCTGGCCAAAGAATACAGTACCCAACAAAGCGGACAGTTTGTAAACGGTATTTTAGATAATATTCATAAGGATCTGCTGCGGGAAAATAAATTACATAAAGTGAGTTTTAAGTAAGTACAGCAAGGGAACCATTGACGCTAAAAACATACATTTGCAAAAAATAAAAATGCGTGCTTTAATCATTTCATGTTTGGTTGCCATTAGTTTTGCCAGTTGTAAAAACAACGATAAACCTGCAACTGCCAGTGATGCCGCATTAAAAGATTCTGCAAATTTTACCAGTATCCAATGGCTCGATTCCACAAACAAAGATTTTGGTAAAATTGCAGAGGGACAAAAACTGGAGGTATCTTTTCATTTTAAGAATTCCGGGGAAAAACCGCTGGTCATTGCAAGTGTTCACCCCAGTTGTGGATGTACGGTTGCAGAACAGCCCAAAGAACCGGTCGCTCCCGGAAATGAAGGACTGATCAAAGCGGTATTCAATAGTGAAGGGCATACCGGAGTGAACCATAAAACACTTTATGTTTTTGCAAACACAAAAGGAACTCAGGAAAGCCAATTGAATTTTTCTGTGATCGTTGAAAAGAAAAAATGGTAATAAGATAACCCGGATTGAACCATGTAATTTAATCAGGGGAATAAATTCGTGTAATTTGTTTTAATTCGCGTAATAAAAATAAAAACAACAAAATAAAATGAACCAGTTAGTAATTTTCTTACAAGCGGCAGGCGCAGGACAAAGCAGCAGCACATTTATCATATTAATGGGCGCAATGATTTTGGTCTTTTGGTTATTTATGATTCGTCCACAAGCTAAAAAGGCGAAACAGGCAAAACAATTCCAGGAAGGAATGCAAAAAGGCGATAAAATTGTTACGATTGCCGGCATCCACGGAACGGTTAACAAAGTGAATGACGATGGCACATTAATGATCGAGACCAGTCCGGGAAGTTATTTGAAAATTGAAAAAACGGCCATTTCAATGGAGTGGACACAGAACATCAATAAAGCAGCCACTGCTGATAAGAAATAATTTAGAAATAAATACCAGGAACTAAATTCTAAATCTGAAATTCGTGATGAGTTTCAGATTTTTTAGTTTTTGGAAATTTTAGAATTGAATGCTTATGCTGAGAATTGGATTAACGGGCGGAATAGGTTCAGGGAAGAGCACCGTTGCAAAAATTTTTGAAGTGCTTGGCATTCCGGTATATTATGCTGATGATGCAGCAAAACAATTAATGAATACAGATGATGAATTAAAAAAAGAGATCATCAAAAATTTTGGCGCGGAAGCTTACCATAACCATACGCTCGATAGAAAATATATTGCCCGCAAAGTTTTTGATAATAAGGAAAATCTTGCCTTGCTGAATTCGATAACACATCCGGCAACCATTCGCGATGCGGAAAATTGGATGAAAAAACAAACAACACCCTACGCCATTAAGGAAGCGGCATTGATTTTTGAAAGTGGTTCAGAGAAATTTTTGGATTATGTTATTGGCGTTTCCTCTCCCGAATCTTTGCGTATCGATAGAACGATGGCTCGCGATAATATCAGTATTGATGAGGTGAGAAACCGGATGAAAAATCAGATGGATGAAGAAAAAAAGATCAGTTTGTGTAATTTTAAGATCATGAATGATGAAAAGCAATCCCTATTGCAACAGGTACTTGCATTACACAGCCAATTTCTCCAGCTTGCAGAAAAATAATCTTGTTCATGAGTAGAAAATATAGTCAGCTAAAAGCATCTTTCGCAATTGCAAGAGCAAGTTTTCTGGCTATGTTTCGTAGTCCGACCTCCGTTGTTTTTTCTTTATTATTTCCAATCATTTTTATCCTTGTTTTCGGTGAATTGGTCGATCCCGGGGCATTATCCATTAAAGTGGGAGTTTCGCCCCTCTGCGATACGGCCAGCCCGGTTTACAAAGCGATCATGTCTGTTCACATTGTCTCACCGCAAACGGACATGAGCGAAGCTGCAATGACCGAGGCATTGCAAAAAGGGAAAATCACAGCGATACTCAATATTAAAAATGACAATGGCGGATTTCTTATTCCGCATTTTCTTGTTGAACTGGAAACATCAAATTCTTCCATTAATAAATTACCATTGCTCCAATCCATCATTAAACAATCTGTTGACGGGGTAAATGAGAAATTATTTCCTAAAAATTTCTCCGCTGCAAAAATATCGGTCACCACTATTCCCGGAAGAGCTTACAAACAAATTGATTTTATTTTGCCCGGACAGTTGGGGTTTTCTTTGCTAATGGCTGGGGTTTTTAGTTCCGCATTTTTATTATTCAGTCTACGGCAAAGCCTGGTGCTGAAACGGTTTTTTGCCACTCCAATCACCAGGTTTTATCTTATTCTGGGTGAATTATTAAGTCGTCTTTTTTTTCAGGTCGTGGGTTTTATTATCATGGTGTTGCTAGGATATTTTTTATTTCAATTTACATTGGTAAATGGCTTGCTCACGTTTTTGGAAATGCTTTTATTTTCAGTTTTCGGATTGATTATTTTCATGGGAATCGGGTTTGTTATCAGCAGTATCATTGAAAATGAAAGCTCGATTGCGCCGGTGGCAAATACGATCACCCTCCCCCAAATATTGTTGTGCGGGTTATTTTTCCCGATAGAAGGGTATCCGGCATGGCTGCAATCCTTCTGCAAAATTTTACCCCTTACCTATCTTGTTGATGGATTGAGAAAAATAGCTTTTGAAGGAACACATATCTGGCAAATGCCGACACAATCCCTGGGATTATGTTGCTGGACCATCATCAGTTGTATTGTTACCGTAAAAGTTTTTCGCTGGGAGTGAAACTGTTTTTACTATTTCAGCTTTGCGAGTGCATCTTTAATTCTTGCCCAGGCCTTTTCAATATTTTGCATGCTGTTGGCAAATGAAAAACGAACACATTTACCATCACCGAACGCATCGCCCATCACGGAGGACACATGCGCTGTATTTAATAAATACATGGAAAAATCTGCGGAATTATTAATGACCGTCGTGCCGTCCGATTTTCCATAATAGTAAGAGACATCAGGAAAAATATAAAAAGCACCTTGTGGTTCAAAACATTTTATTCCCGGGATTTCTTTCACCAACTCCATGGTTCTTTTCCTGCGGCGTGTAAATTCTGCGACCATTTCAAAAGAAGGTTTTAGATCTGAAGTAAGGGCGACGACTCCGGCCTTCTGCGTAATGGAATTTGTCCCGCTGGTAAATTGACCTTGCAATTTTTCGCAAGCCTTTGCTACATCTGCATTTGCCGCAATGTATCCGAGTCGCCAGCCCGTCATAGCAAAGCCTTTGCTCAATCCATTGATGATGATCACGCGGTCTTTCAGATCACTAAATTGTGCAATGCTTTCGTGCTTACCAATAAAATTAATGTACTCATAGATTTCATCGGAGATAATAAAAATGTCCGGATATTTTCTGAAAACCTCAGCAAGTTCTGCCAATTCATTTTTGGTATAAAC
Source organism: Chitinophagales bacterium (assembly GCA_021323755.1). Classification (GTDB taxonomy): domain Bacteria; phylum Bacteroidota; class Bacteroidia; order Chitinophagales; family Chitinophagaceae; genus Puia. The sequence goes on from JAJPKJ010000046.1 coordinate 28,625, forward strand.
TGCGCCGGATGGATTACAGGGTGAAGAAAATAAAAATGCTTTTGTCTTATCAGTAATGGTTTTTTCCAGTTGGGCCGCAGTAATTTTAAAACCACTCTCCAATGTTGTATGCACTTCAACAACTTTTCCTTTGGCGATCTTGACTAATTCAGAATAAGTGACCCAATACGGAGTCGGGATAATCACTTCTTCCCCTTCATCAACTATTGCCAATATAGCATTGGCAAGACTTTGCTTTGCTCCGGTTGAGGCAACAATATTTTCTGGTTTATAATCAAGGTTATTATCGCGTTTAAATTTCTGACAAATAGCTTCCCGCAAATCCAAAAAACCGGGAACAGGTGTGTAATGGCTCCAGTTGTCATCAATTGCCTTTTTTGCAGCATCCTTGATATGTTGTGGCGTGTCAAAATCAGGTTCCCCAAGACTAAGATCAATAACATCGACGCCTTTTGCTCTAAGTTCCCGACCCAGTTTGGCCATTTTTAAGGTTTCAGGTTCGTTAAAACGGGTAAGAATGGAAGATAGCTGCATGTAGATAATTTTAAATTTTGCGCAAAAGTATTAAAATCAAATTTTATTTGAAAAAAGAAAAGCTTCAGTAAAGACTGAAGCTTTCTGAACATCTTATCTTAAAAATTTCATGGTTTGTATAAAATAACGCCTACATCCATTGTATTAATGCCTACTCCAGACACGAATCCCATCGCATAAATAGTGGCAACACTTTGGGGAGGAATTATCAGACCACCTTCAAGCAAAATATTGGAAGTACCCGCAATGGTTGCTATAAAATAATATGGTCCTGATTTTATTTGCGAAAATGATTCTGCGGCTATCAACGAATTATAATCGTTTGGAAGATAAGCGCAGCCAGAAAAAATCTTATAGCCATTCGGGCCGGCGTTAGGAAATGCGTAAAGATCAAGTGGCGGAGAATCCGGAGATAGATTAAAAAACCGGATCTGACCATGGGTGGTATCCGAACTGCCAACTTTATCCTGCAAGACCACATATTGTGTTTGTCCATGGGCGATGGTATCGGTAATAAAAATTGAATAGTTGGCTCCTGGTTGAAAATATTCGTTGGCTGTAAAAGATGCGCTTGGGTAAGTTGATGCAAAAGAAAGCTGCCTGTATCCGGCTGCAATGCCGATATATGGCAGTTGCTTAATAACCGGATTTATTTCATTATTGCTGTTCACATAGGTAGTAAACGTTGTATTGCCATACGCGAATGGCGAATCCGGAAGGGAGATTTTTTTATTATCTACGTATAATAAAAGATTTGATACTGCCGGCGAAGCATTGGTGATCGAGACACGTGCAGAATCTACGACTGTATTTCGATAGACGACAGTTGTTTGTTTCTTACAGGAGAAAAAAATGATACTCAGTAAAAATAAAAAAAGGATGATGAATATTGAAGAATTCTTTCTCATAATGCAGTAAACAATTATAACTAAAGAGCCATTTGAAAGTTACGAAAACTATTTATCATATTGCATTTTAAAACTGTTCAGGTTAGGTTGATTCGTTCGGACTCTATTTAGTTCAAAATCGTAAATGACCCTGCCAAGCTGCTTCAAAAAGGGTAAACCAACAGAATCGTAATCATATTTATCATCGTTCAATACACCATCGGCATTGCAATAAATGGTAGCACTCAACATAAACTCAATGTGCTTGTCAAAATCGGCAAAATAGCTCACATCGGTAAGAAACCCATAAGCATCGCCTTCCTTATTAAAAATACGGATGTTTTTAGGCAAGGTTACTTTTTCACTTCCCCAATATAAAAGTTTACCAAATGCATCCCAATAATTTGCTGAGTCATACGGGGGGTTCTTTGTTTCAGGGGGATATTGTGACAAATATTGATAGACGAAACGATAATCTGCATCTGTCAAATTGAATCGCTGATCAGGGGGAACCGAACCGGGAAAGAGAACACTTCGCAAAATATTATGTAAGTCGGCAAGACAGATTCTGTTCTTTTTTGAAAAATTCATCGGCTTACCGACCAGCTGATCATCATTATTGTAATAAGCTGCACCCACAGAATCATTCCTTGGTGAAAATGGTTGCCGGCTGAACTGCATCGGTTGCCCATATAATATTTTCCCAGCGCCATTGTAAAAACCGACAGCGTTTGTGTGCCGGTTCTCATCTTCATTAAGGGGAATAGACAAGCGATGCAAGATCTGCGCATCGGCATATCCCATTTTTTTTAGCTGCTGATTAATATATTCCTGACCCAGAAATTCATACAAGCGGTTAAAGGCATCGTTATCGCTAACTAAAAATATTTTTTTTACATAATTGGCCACCGATGGTCGTCCATCCTCTGTTGAAGGATCGTTGTATACAGCGGTTTCTCCGCTATAACTATTTTCAGTGATCATGGTACTTTTTTTATCTAGTCCCGGTAACCTTAATTCATTGATTTTTTGAAGAGATAACAATGCTGTCGGAAGTTTTACCGTAGATGCAGGATAGAAATATTTCAGCGAATCGACATTGAAATAATAGTTTTTGAAAGAAGGATTATTGTGCGCATCACGATCAATTTGAGTATATATGATCTGCACCTTAAATGAATCTCGCTTTTGCAGGATCTTGCTGAAATATTCGGGGTATTTTTTCAGGAGGTTTTCCAGCAAAACATCGGTTTTGGCAGATGAAGAGGCTGGTTGGGAAATGCCAGAATATTGATCCATGAATATGAAAACAAGAAGAAATAATGGAAACAAAAATGATTTCATACTAAGATATTGATTCAAAATTAAGTAATCATTATCCCCAACCAAGATTTTGTGCGTCCGATCAGCCTTTAAATATTATCCATTAAGGTTTGATTAATTATCAATTCAACCTATCTTTGCCGTCCTTAAAAAAAAATAAATCAAAAGCTAATGAGAGCATTGGTTAGCATTTTTGCTGCTTTACTAATAGTTATTTCTTTGTACCAGCTTTCCTTTACGTGGTTTGTAAACAAGCACGAGTCCGCCATGGACACGAAGGCAAAGCAGTATGTAAACAGATTATACCCTGCTGCACAAAAAGTATATCCCGGCAACAAGGAAGCGCAAGCTTTATACCAGGATACGTTGGATGGAGTTTATAATGCCCGTTTAAAGAGATTATTAGACAGTACAAAGGAAACAAAGATCACCTGGTGGGGAACTACGTACCAGAAATCCAAAGAAAGCGAACTCTTATTGGGGTTGGATTTGCAGGGGGGTATCAACGTTACCATGGATATTGCCTTGGATGGATTAATAAAAGGATTGGCCAATAACCAGCATGATCCGGTGATTCTAAAGGCAATCCAGACTGCGACCCAAAAAAAGTTAAGCAGTGATGCAAATTTTATCGACCTTTTTGCGCAAAGTTTTAAAGAAGGTAATCCAAATACAACGTTGGCGCCTTTCTTTGCCAATGCAAGCCGTAACAAATTAAAGTTTGATGCATCAGATAATGCCGTTATCAGTTATATCCATGATCAGGCAAATGCTGCGATGAATCAAACCTTGCTGGTTCTTACCAAACGTATTGACAAATTCGGGGTTGTCCAGCCATCAATCAATCTTGATGAAGCAAAAGGTTTGATAACGGTTGAATTGGCCGGCGCGACGGATCCTGATCGTGTTAATAAATATCTTCAGTCAACGGCTAACCTGCAATTTTGGGAATTGTATAATATCCACGACCTGCAGAATTCTGTGATCAATGCAGACAAAACATTACAAAATTATTTGAACGGGGTAAAAGATACCGCATTAACTGCCAAGCATGATTCTACTGCTAGCGACACCACAACAAGTGCCCTGAATCAAAATCCGCTTTTGCGTAAGCTTCAGTTCTTGCAACCGACGCAGGATCAAAAAACAGGGGCTCAACAATTTCCTGCACCAATTGCACAAGCGCTTTTGCGTGACACTGGACTTGTAAACAGCTATCTTGATATTCCTGCCGTAAGAAATAACTTTCCGGCAAACCTGAAATTCCTTTGGGGTAAACTGGAAAGAGATGATAACGATAAACCGGTAAACTATCTTTTCCTCTATGCGATCAAAACTGTTCCCGGAAAGGAAACGGCAAAACTCGAAGGCGGTTCAGTCGTTGATGCAAGACAGGACTATGATCCTGTTACCAGCGATGTGGTTGTGGAAATGAGCATGGACAATCAAGGCGCTGACATATGGGCAACCATGACGAAAAATAATGTGGGTAAGCCAATTGCAATCGTACTGGATGATATCGTTTATTCTGCTCCATTTGTAAATGGACCCATTACTGGCGGAAACTCACAAATCACCATGGGTCGTGGAAAAGGCAGTTCGTCCCAGACGATCATCGAAGCGCAAGATTTGGCGAATATATTAAAATCAGGAAAGCTCGAAGCGCCTGCAAAGATCGTTCACGAAGAAATTGTGGGTCCGACGCTTGGTAAAGAGGCTGTTCACGGCGGCATGATGGCATTTGGTATTTCATTCCTCGTCATATTTGTTTTGATGCTCGTGTATTTTAATACCGCTGGATGGGTTGCCAATATTGCCTTGATATTTAACCTGCTTTTTACGATCGGTGTCTTAAGCGCGTTGGGCGCGACATTAACGGCGCCAGGTATCGCGGGTTTGGTATTGACCATCGGTATGGCGGTGGACACCAACGTAATTATTTTTGAGCGCATCAAAGAAGAACTTACCAAAGGTAAAGCCTATGTGCTTGCCTTTAGGGATGGATACCTGCGGTCCCTTTCGCCGGTATTGGATGCACACGTTACCACTTTTTTGACTGCCGCCATTCTTTTCTATTTTGGATTGGGCCCGGTAAAAGGATTTGCCACAACGCAAATGCTGGGTATTGCCTTATCCCTTTTCTGCGGAATATTGATCTCTTGGCTTATCACCGATTTCTGGACCAATAAGAACCGTCACTTCCAATATTTCACCTCTGTTTCGAGAAAGGTTTTCCAGAAGGCACATTTTAAATTTATCGAATACCGAAAAGTGGCTTATGGAATTTCGGTTGTCGTTTTGATTCTTGGGGTCAGCTCATTCTTCCATGGATTTAATGAAGGGGTTGAATTTAGCGGTGGAAGAAGTTATGTTGTAAAATTCAACAAGCCAGTCCCGCACGATCCATTATTAAATGAATTGAATAAGGCTTTTGGAAAATTTCCTGTCATTAAAACCTACGGTTCAAACGATCAGTGGGAGATCACTACCGATTATTTAATAAAACAAACCGGAGAAGGAACTGATTCGATGGTCATGGGAAAATTGTACGAAGGGTTAAAAACCTTTATCCCGCCAGGAACAACATTGCAGGAATTTGAGATCCCCAATAAATACATTCGGGAAAGGAAAAAAGTGGAGCCGACCATTTCCGATGACCTGAAGACGGGGGCTATCCAGGCTACCATTTTCGCGATGATCATTATCTTCCTTTATATATTCATTCGTTTCCGCGATTGGAGATATTCATTGGGAACCATCGTTTCATTATTACACGACGTATTTGTTACGCTTACTGTTTTCTCATTTTTAAGGAACGTCGTTCCATTCCCCATGGAAATAGACCAGCATTTTATTGCGGCTATTCTAACCGTGATCGGCTTCTCCATGAATGATACCGTAATTGTGTTCGACAGAATTCGTGAATACAGTAAACAAATGACCGGCGCGAGCAATGGAGAAATAATAAATAAAGCCATCAATGATACGCTGAGCAGAACAATAATGACTTCCCTAACTGTATTTTTGACCTTGCTTATCTTATTTTTTGTAGGTGGGGAAGTGACAAAGGGTTTTGCATTTGCTATGTTGATTGGTGTTATCACCGGAACATATTCTTCCATCTTTGTTGCAGCACCAATATTGGTCGATTTTGCTAAAACCAGGGGTCTTGGCAAAAAATCATCGACAACCCCAGCTGTAAAAAAGAAGGCAGCACTCAGCAAATAAAATAATAATCGTCAGGTAAATAAAAAGTCCCGCAAATGCGGGACTTAATTTTTTCTGTTAAAACAATAAATACTATTTATGGTGATGAACAGGATGATGATGTTTGTGATGATGACGCTTATGATGTTTAACCGGTCTGTGAGTCTGTGCAAAGCTCATACTGGCAAAAGCGATCATTACTAAAGATAACAGGAAGAATTTTTTCATGGTGATATTTTTTTGTGGTAATAATTCTCAGCAATTTATAAAAATTAATTAACGATGAGAAATTGTTAATGATTTTTTAACTGCCACTTAACTCAAAAAAAAATGCCACAATTTGTGGCATTTTACATTAAAAGTTATTCTCCTCTATTTTGTAGGGGGTTTCTTATTTTCTTTAAATCTTTTGTCGGCAGTACCGTCTTTTTTCAGATGGGTTGTTTTAGGAGCTTCTTTATTTGCTTTGTAACGCATGTCAGGAGTGCCATCTTTTTTTGTAGGTCCGGCTGCAGTTTTTGTAGTAGTCGCTTTCTTTTTAGAATCCTGAGTTGGGCTCGTTTGAGCAAAAGTGAAGCCTGTAAAGGCCAACAAAAACGCAAATGCAAGAACAAGTTTTTTCATACTAGCAAAATTTAAGTTTTTAAATGAATAACCTTATAAAGCTATTTAATAAAAAAATCCTGACAAAAAATCTTTAGTTGCTTTCTCGTATATTAATGGTCGCTTTTGAACCTGAAATAACTAGAAAAGTTCTTAACGACTGTTTAACCTTTTAAATGCAGGTATAAAGGCAATTTTGTAAACTTATTTATGTTATGAAAACATGCGTTCATCAACTTTAAAATTGATTGTTTTATTAGCGACAGTACTGACTACGATAATTGTGCTTGTTCAGTTGTACTGGCTCAAAAAAGTATATTCTTTTGAAGAAAAACAATTCAATAATAATGTGGTCAAAAGCATTCGTGGTGTTTTTGAAGACCTGGAAATGAACGATAATCCTTCAATGATCTTTCAACAACTTATTGCCAACCCAAGTCCGGATTACATTGTTTTTAAAGCCGACACACTTCCTGAAAAAGATTCATTGACCTTTTATCTGCAACGCGAATTTGCCGATTTTGATGTGCTCACCGATTGTAAACTGGGCGCTTTTAGCAAGGACAAAAAAAAATATATTTACGCTGAATATGTCCCTGCCGCCGCTTCTAGTTATCCTGTTCAACAAGTAACGGACCTGCCGATCTTTGATGATAATTTCGATCATATACTGCTGTATTTCCCCCATCGAAGCAACTATATTCTGGGACAGATGAATTTTTGGATATTCAGTAGCGTGGCGCTTATTATTACGCTGATCGGGCTGGCGATAAGTCTGTTTTATTTTTACCGGCAGAAATTTCTTACGGAAATACAAAAGGATTTCGTGAACAATTTTACGCATGAATTTAAAACGCCACTAGCGGTGATGAAGATCGCTTCGGATGTTCTCTCCCAGGATAGAATCATCAATCAACCCGGAAAATTGCAGCGATATGCAGAGATTATCAAAAACCAAACAGAACATTTGCAAAATCAGGTGGGAAGATTGTTAAAAGCCGCATCAACAGAAAACAGTCATTTGCCTATTGAAAAAGAAAATATTGACGCTCATCTTTTGATTGAAGAAGCGCTTAATAAGGTACAACCGCTAATTGAAGAAAAGAAGGCAAAGATCGAATTGAAAATGGAAGAAAATAACGGTCATGTATATGCCGACAGAGCTCATCTTGAACTTGCCGTGGTCAATCTCTTAGAGAATGCACTGAAGTATTCTCCCAACCCTCATATTATTGTTGAGACCGGAAATTCGGAACATGACTTTTTTATTACCGTAAAAGATAATGGCATCGGCATTGAAAAGAAATATCTTAAAAATATTTTCAAAAAATTTTATCGCATACCAACAGGGGACGTGCATAATGTTAAAGGATTTGGACTAGGATTGAATTTCGTAAAACGCATTATCGACGCCCATGATGGTAAAATAAAAGTAAACAGTTTGCCAGGAATTGGCACCGAATTCAAACTATTGATACCAGTTAATTAATTTGTATGCAAAATTCAAAAGCAAAAATTTTGTTGGCAGAAGACGACCTTTCGCTTGGTTACGTGATCAAAGACAATCTCACTGAGGCCGGGTACGAGGTGATATTATGTCCCGATGGACAGACCGCCATTGAAAAATTTGATAAGGATGAATTTGATATTTGTCTGCTTGATGTGATGATGCCCAACAAAGACGGATTTGCTGTTGCAAAAAAGATCAGGCAATCAAGTGATTTGGTCCCCATCATTTTTCTCACTGCAAAATCTCTGGAAGAAGACAAGATAAAGGGCTTTTTGACCGGAGGCGATGATTACATTATTAAGCCATTCAGCATGCAGGAATTGCTGATGCGCCTCGATGTTTTTCTGAGAAGAAGCAAAAAAATGTACTCAGAAAAAACGCTCACCTACGATATCGGTGATCTTCACTTTTCATATACGAATCTTAAACTCACCATCGGTCAGGAAGCATTCAATCTTACACAAAAAGAAGCAGACCTGCTCAAATTTCTCTGCGAACATTCGAACCGGATCTTAAAGCGGGAAGAGGTCTTATTGAATGTTTGGGGAAAGGACGACTACTTTTTAGGAAGAAGCATGGATGTCTTCATCACCAAGCTCAGAAAATACTTCAAATCCGATCCCAAAGTAAACCTCGAAACAATACATGGCGTGGGCTTTCGTTTTAATATTCCTTTGCAGGTCCAATAACCATTTGTTAACCCTAAAATAATAATAAAATCACAGTTTTGCGTTTGTGTTGTTTGCCCTGCATAACATCTTTGCTTTAACTGCTGATTAACCGAAGGTTTTAGCAAAAATAAATATACGTACGATAGCTTTGCCAAAATTTAAACTCTTATGATCACCCCATGGCTGATAAAAAAATGATAATTTTTGTTGCTTATTTCTTTATTCAATCAGCAATAAATGCGCAGACGACTGTCGATACGGTGCGCATGCGGTTACCAGAAGCGGAAAAGATTTTTATTGACAGCAATTTGCAATTGCTCGCCCAAAAATATAATGTAGATGCACAAAAGGCGCTTATTATCCAGGCAAGATTATGGCCCAATCCCAATCTCGGTGTTTCGCACGGATTGTATTCCGGCACCTTAAAACAATTTTTTCCAACTGGCGCAAATGATGAAACCACTGCAACATTATCGCAGCTTATTTTATTGGCAGGCAAACGCAACAAGCAGATAAAATTGGCTGAAGCGAATGTTACCCTGAGCGAATACCAGTTCTTCGATCTGTTACGAACTTTGAAATATACACTGAGAACAGACTTTTTTAATATTTATTATTTACAACAATCAGCAAAAGTCTATGACACAGAAATAAAAGCCCTGCAACAAATCGTCGATGCTTTTGCGCAGCAGGAAGGCAAAGGTTATATTTCTGAAAAAGAAGTGGTGCGTATCAAAGCGCAGTTATACAGTTTTCAAAGTGAATACAATGATCTTATTAACCAGATCAATGATGTGCAGAGTGAATTGAAGCTGATCCTCCAACTAAAACCAAATAAATACATCGCTCCCGATATCGATGCCACCAACATTTCAAATCTTGATCCCAATAAATATTCTTTAAATACACTGGTGGATTCTGCCTACAAGAACAGAACCGATCTGCAAATTGCACGCACCAATACGACCATCAATAAACTAAATTATAATTATCAGAAAGCCCTGGCAGTTCCTGATCTTACTTTATCACTGGGATATGATGAACAGGGAAGTTTCCTGGCAAATTTTCTGGGCATCGGCGCTTCTATTGACCTCCCGCTGTTTAATCGCAACCAGGGGAATATCAAATCGGCAAAAGCAATGATCGAATTCAGCAACATCAATGAGAAGAGTACCATGGCAACAGTAGAAGAAAATGTCAATCGCTCATTACAGAAAGCATTCACACAAAATAAAATGGCGCAAAGCATCGATAATAAATTTGCAACCGATTTTGAAAGGTTAATGCATGAAATGCTCATCAATTATCAAAAAAGAAATATCAGCATCCTTGAATTTCTCGACTTTTATGATTCATACAAACAAAATATTCTTCAGATAAATTCAATACAATTCAACAGGGTTAGCGCTTTTGAAGATATCAATTATTACACAGGAACTAATTTTTTTAATTAGAAAATGACATCCTATTGTTTATGTTTACAATAAAAAAAATAAAAGTCACAGCATTCTCCGGTTTCTTTTACTTACTTGTTTGTTGTGCATTCATTCAATCCTGCAGCACGAACGCGGAAAAAAAACCTGACGAAAAACAGAAATACACCATTCCTGATTCTATTTTCAAAACAATCGTTATTGACACGGTAACAAAATGCCAGCTCATCAATTCGATCACACTGACCGGACAAGTGGATTTCAACCAGGACCATATTGTAAAAATATTTCCGATGATCAGTGGAATTGTTGACAACATTAATGTTGTGCTTGGCGATTATATAAAACAAGGGCAAGTGCTGGGTTCTATTAAAAGCTCTGAAATGGCGGGCTACAGTAATGATTTGATAAATGCAGAAACGAATCTTGAAGTACAGAAAAAGAATCTTGATAAAACAAAGGATATGTACAAAAGCGGTTTAGCCTCCCTCACAGATTCGATAAGCGCTGAAGCATCCTACAGGCAGGCTCAATCTGAATTGAACCGCATTCAAAGAGTTTTGAAAATAAATGGAAACAGCACGCAGGGTGATTTTGAAATCAAAGCGCCGATCAGTGGTTTTCTGGTCGAGAAGAATGTCAACAACAACACCACCATTCGTGCAGATAATGGCGGTAATCTTTTCACCATATCCGACCTGAAAAATGTTTGGGTCTGGGCAAATGTTTATGAATCAAACATCAATGCCATCAAAATGGGTGACATCGTGAATGTGACCACGCTCTCCTATCCGGATAGAATATTTAAAGGTAAAGTTGACAAGATCATGAACGTTCTTGACCCGACAAACAAAGTAATGAAAGTGCGCGTTTCATTGAACAATACGGATTATGCCTTAAAACCGCAGATGTTTGCGAGTGTTACGGTTACCAATCCTGAAAACAAGCAATCCATTTGCATTTCATCGCACGCATTAATATTCGATCACAGCCAGTATTTTGTTTTATTGTACAAAGGCAAAGATGATATACGCATAACGCCGGTTACCGTGATCAGTTCCATTGGCGACAAAACATATGTTTCTGCCGGTGTAGATGAAGGAGATAAAATAATTGCATCGCAAGCAATTTTGATTTATGAAGCATTGAACAGTTAGAATTTCTTTAGATAGCGAAAATTTGGTTGCATTCAGAAAAAAATGATTAATGAACAAAGTATTAAAAGGAATATTATCTTTTTCACTTAAAAGCAAATACTTTATTTTATTTGCTACGGTTGTTTTGCTCATTGCAGGCATCATCACTTTTAAAACGATGCCCATTGAAGCGTTTCCTGATGTAACCAACACGGAAGTCACCATCATCACTCAATGGCCTGGAAGAAGTGCTGAAGAAATTGAAAAATTCGTTACTATTCCTATTGAAGTAGCGCTAAATCCGGTTCAAAATAAAATCAGTTTACGCTCAACCAGCATCTTTGGACTTTCTTACATCAAACTTGTTTTCGAAGATAATATAACCAATAATGAAGCACGTTTACAGGTCAATAATTTGTTGGGTGGTGCCGATCTACCGCAAAGTGTAAATCCTGATGTGCAGCCCCCTACCGGCCCAACAGGAGAAATATTTCGTTACACTTTAAGAAGCAGTTTTCGGGATGCCAGGGAACTAAAAACAATTCAGGACTGGGTCATTGACCGTCAAATACGCGCCGTTCCCGGCGTTGCCGATCTGGTGAGTTTTGGCGGTATGACAAAGATCTATGAAATAAAAGTCGATCCTGGAAAACTCAGCACACTTGGAATTTCTGCACTGGATGTTTTTTCTGCAGTGCAAAAAAGCAATATCAATATCGGCGGGGATATCATCGTCAAAAATAATCAGGCCTATGTTGTGCGCGGCGTGGGATTGTTAAATGACATCAATGAAATCAAGAATATCATCATTCAAAATATTAATGGCGTTCCGATCCTTGTAAAAAATGTTGCGGAGGTTACGATATCAAATGTGCCGCGATTGGGCCTTGTGGGCAGATCAGATGCCATCGATAGTTCAAACAAAAGAGAAATTAAAAATGAAGAAGATGTAGTTGAAGGAATTGTAGTCATGCGCAAAGGCGAAAATCCAAGTAAAGTAATTGCCGGATTAAAAGCAAAAATTGCAAAACTCAATAACTCAGTTTTACCAAAAGACACTAAAATCGTTCCGTTTTATGATCGTGATGATCTGATTCATTTTGCAACGCACACCGTCTTGCATAATATGATCGAAGGGATCATTTTTGTAACGATCATCGTTTCCCTATTCATGTTCAACTGGCGAACAACATTGATCGTTTCCATCGTTATTCCGTTATCATTATTGTTTGCATTTATATGCCTGCGCATGATGGGCATGTCTGCAAATTTATTATCACTTGGCGCAATAGATTTCGGGATCATCATTGATGGTGCCGTGGTGATGGTCGAAGGCATTTACGTGATCCTGGATCGCAAATCCCATGAAATGGGAATGGCGCGATTTAATAAGATCGCAAAAATGGGATTAATAAAAAAGAATGGGGCTGAATTAGGCAAGGCGATCTTCTTTGCCAAATTAATAATCATTGCTGCCCTGCTTCCCATTTTTTCATTTGAAAAAGTAGAAGGCAAAATGTTCTCCCCGTTGGCATATACGCTGGGTTTCGCCTTGCTTGGCGCTTTGATAACAACACTCACTTTAGTCCCGGTTTTGATCCATCTTCTGCTGAATAAAAACGTTCGGGAGAAACACAATCCGGTCGTGCATTTTTTAATCAAGTCAATGACCAATGGTTTTTCCTTTACTTATCGAAATAAAATATCCACGGTCGGGCTTTCATTTATCATTATCATCATCGGCTTGTTTTCCTTTAAATTTTTAGGAAGCGAATTTTTGCCTGAATTGGATGAAGGTTCGATATGGCTGCGCGTGCAATTGCCTTATAGCATTTCCTTGGATAAATCCGTTGAAGTAGCAAAGCGCGTGAGAGGTATCTTAATGGATTTTCCGCAGGTAAAAAATGTGATCTCACAAACCGGTAGACCAGATGATGGAACCGATGTCGCCGGTTTTTATAATAATGAATTTGATGTGATGTTATATCCGGAAGATGACTGGAAGCCGCTGATCACCAAAGATGAATTGATTGATCGGATGAATGAAAAACTTTCCGTTATTCCTGGAGCAGAATTAAATTTTTCACAACCGATCACAGATAATATCGAAGAAGCCGTTTCAGGGGTCAAAGGTTCTATATGCGTAAAAATATTTGGCGACTCCCTGGATTATATGGAGAACAGGTCTACGGAAGTTTATAAAATTTTAAAATCAGTTCGTGGAATTGAAGATCTCGGCGTAATCAAGAATATCGGCCAGCCCGAAATTGACATCGATCTCAATCAACAAAAAATGGCTTTGTATGGCGTCGCTACTGCCGACGCCAATGCTGTCATTGAGATGGCGATCGGTGGTAAGGCCGCGTCAACCTTATATGAAAACAACCGGAAGTTTGACATTCGTCTACGTTTTCCTGAAGAATATCGCAAGACCGAAAATGATATTGGCGATCTGATGGTTCCTACTGAAAGCGGTTCCAAAGTTCCGGTCAAAGAAATTGCCACCATTACTACCAAAACCGGCCCCTGTTTGATTTTCAGAGATGATAATGAGCGATATTCTGCAGTCAAATTTTCGGTGCGCGGCAGGGATATGGGAAGCGCAATCGCGGAAGCGCAGGATAAAGTTGACAAGGCCATTACCCTGAAAAAAGGATACACCATGGTTTGGCAGGGCGATTTTGAAAATCAGCAACGCGCAACAAAAAGATTGGCCGAAGTAGTTCCGATAAGTTTATTGCTCATATTTATTTTACTGTTTACCATGTTCGGAAATTTGAAAGATGCTGCGCTTGTATTTATTAATGTTCCATTTGCCATTGTCGGGGGCATTGTCGCGTTGTTTGTAACCGGCACAAATTTTAGTATTTCTGCGGGTATAGGATTCATCGCACTGTTTGGCATTTGCATTTTATTCGGTGTTTTATTAATAACCGTGTTCAAAGAGAATCTGGAAAAAGTAAAAGGAAGAAAAAATGTTTTGTACCGCGCCATTAAAGAAGGCGTTGAATCGCGGGTGAGACCGGTAATGATGACAGCATTCATGGCGGCTATCGGATTATTGCCGGCGGCAATGTCGCATGGAATTGGTTCGGAAAGTTCAAGACCACTGGCAAGAGTGGTAATTGGTGGCATCCTTTGTGCGATGATATTTTCATTGCTTGTTTTCCCTCTTATCTTTGCAAGAGCATATAGAAAATTCGATGCTATTTACGGAGACAGGATGACTGATAAAGATCTTAATGCAGTATAGCAATCAAAACTTTTCTGCAACAACATCTTACGTCATTATCATTACATTTGCACATTAAAGATAAAATCATGTCTCTTTCTCCAACTGAACTAATTTGGTCACTTGCCATTGCCGGAGTGCTTGCCGGCGCCCTTGTAATTTTATTCATCCGTCAAAGAAAAGAAGCAAAGCTTGGCAAGACCAATCAACCTGCAGATGTGAACACCAAGCAAATGCAATTGCAGGCATACGAAAGATTGATATTATTAACGGATCGGATTGCCCTGCCCAATCTGATTAATCGGGTAAATCAACCGGGACTAAATGCAAAAGACATGCAGTTGATCCTTACCCAAAACATCCGCCACGAATTTGATCATAACATCACTCAACGCATTTATGTTTCGCCCGAATCCTGGGATGCAGTGAGTAAATTAAAAGAACAAAATTTATTGATCATTAATCAGGTTGCTTCTTTTTTACCGGTCGAAGCAAGCGGACACGATCTGAATAAAAGTATTCTTGAATTGATCATGCAGAACCCAAAAGCATCTTTGCATAACATTGTTGCTGATGCATTGAGTTACGAAGCAAAAAATTTGATGCGATAAAACAGTTTGTAGTTTAGGGTTTGCAATTCATTAGACAGTAAACCACAAACTAAAAACTACAAACCTTCCATATGAGTGAAAATAAAATCAGGACAGATTCGGGGATTGAAATTAAAAAAGTTTATACACCAGCAGATATTCATTCAGCAAATCAGGAAATGCCCGGAGAATTTCCGTTCACACGCGGCATCCAAGCCGATATGTATCGAGGAAAATTCTGGACAATGCGGCAATACGCGGGCTTCAGCACTGCAGAAGAAAGCAACAAGCGATATCATTATTTATTATCGCAGGGAGTAATGGGACTAAGTGTGGCTTTCGATCTTCCAACACAAATTGGCTACGACAGCGATCATCCTTTATCAGAAGGCGAGGTTGGAAAAGTGGGCGTTGCCATCGATTCACTTCAGGATATCCAATCTCTTTTTAACGGAATCAAATTAGAAGATATTTCAACTTCCATGACCATCAATGCGACAGCATTTATCTTACTTGCATTTTATGTCGCATTGGCAAAACAACAAGGCGCTGATCTAAAAAAAATATCAGGCACCATTCAAAATGATATCTTAAAAGAATATGCCGCGCGCGGAACCTATATCTATCCGCCAAAACCTTCTATGAAGATCATTACCGACATTTTTGAATGGTGTAGTAATGAATTACCCAAATGGAATACGATTTCAATTTCCGGTTATCATATCCGCGAAGCAGGCAGTACAGCCGTTCAGGAAATCGCATTTACGCTGAGTAACGGTAAAGCCTATGTGAAATCTGCTTTAGAAAAAGGTCTTGACATTAACGTTTTTGGAAAAAGACTTTCATTTTTTTTTAATGCACATAACAATCTCTTTGAGGAGATCGCAAAATTTCGTGCCGCAAGAAGAATGTGGGCTAAAATAATGAAAGAGCTTGGTTCAACTGACGATAAGGCGATGATGATGCGTTTTCACACGCAAACTGGCGGAAGCACATTGACGGCGCAACAGCCATTGAACAATATCGCCAGAGTTACCACACAAACTTTAGCAGCAGTACTAGGCGGAACGCAATCCTTACATACCAATGGTTATGATGAAGCGCTGAGTTTACCATCCGAAGAAGCGGCAAAAATTGCTTTGCGCACACAACAGATCATCGCTTATGAGACCGGAGTAGCCAACACTGTCGACCCGCTTGCAGGCAGTTATTTTATAGAAAGCCTGACAGACGAAATAGAGAATGAGGCCTGGAAACTGATAAATAAAATCGACGAAATGGGAGGAAGCGTTCGCGCGATTGAACAAGAATTCATACAAAATGAAATTGCCAAAAGTGCATACGATTACCAGCATAAAATTGAAACAAAAGAAAAAATAATCGTTGGGATAAATAAATTTGAAGAAAAAGAAAATAACCCCTCTGTAGTATTTAAGATCGATGATTCCATCCGCAACGTGCAAATACAAAAATTAAATCAGCTGCGCAGCAGCAGGGATAATGCCTTATGTGATCGGCTGATTAAAGGCTTATCGCAAAAAGCTACTGCAAATGAAAACATAATTCCTACTGTTATTGAATCTGTTGAAAGCCTTTGCACGCTTGGAGAGATCGCTGATGCGCTGAGATCAGTCTACGGCGAACACCATTAATTTTTATAAAAATCTTTCTAAAAAAAATCATTAATAAATATTTCTCCTATTTTTGCCCTGTCGAAAACCTTAACCTTATCTGTGAATTTTTCTCTCCAACCAACCAATAGCATTCCAGCTAGATCTGTTTTGCCAAGCGTATTATCAATAGAAGATATTATTTAAAAACATTAGTTTTGAATGGCTACAGTAATGTAGCGTGGGGATGATCTCTATCATCCCCTTTTTATTCTAAATCAAAGAGCATTAGCATTAAAAAAAATTGTTTTCACCGATACATCCGCGAATTATCCCTTCTACATAAAACCTATTTTCCAATTTTTCTTTTTGGCATCAATTTGGTCTATATTATCATTAGCTTGCTAATTGGCAAAGTAATTTTAAAATTAAAAAAGATTAACAATGAAAAAAATTATCGCAGGTATTGCAGTTGTAATTGCAATCTGTTTTGTTTCTACTTCATATGCACAACAAGGCGGCGGCAGGATGGGCATGGATCCCGCAACCATGAAACAAAAATTAAAAGACGATTTGAAATTTACGGATGTTCAGGCTGATTCTGTTGTTGCCATCAGCCAGGAATTTCGTCCAAAAATGCGCGACATTTTCATGGATCAAACTTTAAGTCAGGACGACAAGAGAGCGAAGGTTGGAGACTTGAGAAACCTGCAGAATAAAAGAATACAAGCCGCTTTAGGCGATGATCTTTTCAAAAAATATCAGGATTGGCAGGAAAAAAATCGCCCCCAACGAAGTGGTGGCGGTAATGGTGGCGGCGGTGGAAATCAGTAGTTGAATGTTTACAAAATAAAAAAGAGGCATTTCGCCTCTTTTTTATTCTATACTTTTTTCTGTTCTTTTGCCCAGGTGTCTTTCAAGGTGACCGTCCGGTTAAAAACTATTTTCTCTTCCGAGCTTGTTTTATCAAGGCAAAAATATCCTTTGCGCATAAACTGATAGCGCTGATCAAACTTTGCATTTTTCAACGAAGGTTCGCAAAATGCGGATTTAATGACCTGCAAAGAATCAGGGTTGATGTAATTTTTAAAATCGCCTTCTTCGTTTGATGGGTCTTCCACCCGGAATAAACGATCGTACAGACAAATTTCAGCCGTGATCGCGTGCTTGATGCTTACCCATTGCAGGGTTCCCTGAACTTTTAGTCCGGAGGTATCTGCGCCACTTTTACTTTCAGGAATATACGTGCATCTGACTTCGGTAATATTTCCAGCTTCATCTTTTACCACTTCATTGCATTGAATAATGTAAGCGCTTTTTAAACGCACTTTTTGCCCGGGCGCCAGGCGGAAGAATTTCTTTGGCGGATTTTCCATGAAATCTTCTTTCTCAATATACAATTCTGCACTGAAAGGGATTTCACGATGAGACGTATTATCATCTTCCGGATTGTCTTCGCTCTTCACCAGCTCATGATCATCGGTATAATTTGTGATCACCACTTTTAATGGGTCAAAGACAACCATCTTCCGCATGGCAATCTTATTAAGATGCTCACGAATGCAAAACTCAAGCAAGGAAAGGTCAATAAGATTTTCTCTTTTCTGAACTCCTATTTTATCTGCAAAATTTTTGATGCTCTCTGGCGTATACCCTCTCCGGCGATAACCGCTGATCGTTGGCATTCTCGGGTCATCCCAACTGGTTACAAATTTTTCATTTACCAGTTGCAGCAATTTACGTTTGCTCATTACGGTGTAATTCAAATTCAAACGAGCAAATTCATACTGACGTGATGGAAAAATTTCCAGCTCATTAATAAACCAATCATATAATGGCCGATGGGGTATAAATTCAAGCGTGCATATGGAATGGGTGATATTCTCGATAGAATCGCTTTGCCCATGTGCAAAATCATACATCGGATAGATACACCACTTATCGCCGGTTCGGTGATGATGCGCGTGTTTGATGCGATATATTATCGGATCGCGCATGTGCATATTTGGCGAGGTCATATCAATTTTTGCGCGCAACACTTTTTCACCGTCCTTGAATTTCCCTTCTCGCATTTCAGAAAATAACTGCAGGTTTTCTTCAACGGTCCTTTCAGCAAATTTATTACGTATCCCAGCTTCTGTAGGAGTTCCTTTTTGTTTAGCAATTTCTTCACTGTTGCTGTCATCAACGTAGGCCAGCCCTTTCTTGATCAGCTTCACTGCAAACTCATAGAGGTTCTCAAAATAATCTGATGCGTATAATTCATTGGCCCATTCAAAACCAAGCCAGCGAATATCATCTTTGATGCTATCAACATATTCCGTTTCTTCTGTTGTTGGGTTGGTATCGTCAAATCGCAAATTTGTTTTACCTCCATATTTTAATGCCAGCCCAAAATTTAAACAAATGGATTTTGAATGCCCAATATGTAAATAACCGTTTGGCTCGGGTGGAAACCGCGTGCGTATTGATTCGTATTTTCCCGATTGCAGATCCTGTTCAACGATCTCTTCGAGAAAATTTAATGATTTTTCTTCCTCTTTTTTAACTTCTGCCATAAACTACACTTTTATGATTATGCCACATCATCAAGACGTGGCATAATTTCAAACACAAATTTACTGTTTGTTGAATAAGTAGCCAAAGTGAAACCAAATGAATAATTGATGATCAGTTGCACCCAAGAACTTCACAAAGTTTCGATTGCAACTCGGCTCCATGCAAATTTTTTGCTACGATCTTGCCAGACGGATCAATCAGCAGGTTATTGGGGATAGCTTGTATGTGATATTTCAGCGCAACGTCATTATTCCAGAATTTAAGATCACTGACGTGCGTCCATGTTAAATTATCATCTTTGATTGCCTGTATCCAGGGATTTTTCTCCTTGTCGAGTGAAACACTGAGCACAGTAAAATTCTTTTTTTTGAACTTATTATAAGCCGATACAACATTGGGGTTTTCCAGACGGCAGGGATGACACCAACTTGCCCAAAAATCCACCAGCACATATTTTCCTTTGAAAGATGATAATGTTACCGGTTTTCCGGTTGTATCATTTTGGGTAAAATCGATCGCATCAGTCCCAATTGCGCCAATTTTTTGCTTGGAAATTTCCTGCTGTAAATATTTACCGAAAAAACTATTTTGCGTTTCAGGCGATAATGAATTATATCTTTTCTCCGTTAAGAAGACATCCTCTGATAATTGCAATAAAACAACCATCATGAACGGACTTACATAAGACGATTTATTTTGTTGAACAAACTGGTCTTCGGCAATCTCAATTTGATTAACGACTTTTTTATATTCCGCGATCAAAGAATCGCGAGATGGCCCAAATTGGGTAGCATTGATGTTTTGACCCATGCTATTTAATTGCACCATATACGGGTTGAAGATTTTCTGAAACTCATTAAAGTCATCATTGGATCGCGAGCCTGTTATTTTGAGCTCTTTAAGATCATTTACGTCACCGCTTAATTCGATCGCGTCATTCCCAATAAATAATGGCGCTTTCTTTTTGACGGCTGAAAAATTGATTTCATAAAGGTTAGGCTCAGATACATGTCCCGTCAAAGAAAACTTTCCATCCAGAACAAGACCTCTTACCACAGTATCGGTAGTATTATTATAAATATTCACTACAAAAACCTCGGATTTTTCCTGCAAACCTTTCACATTTCCATGAATGATCAATTGTGACTGAGCCGGGTTTTGTGCAGATGAAAAAAGCGGGAAAAATGATATAAGTAGAAATCTGAACTTCATGTTTTGATATTATTTGAATGACGCTTCTCTAAAACGCTAATAACGTCGCGTAAATTATATTCTTTTGCGTTAAGTAAAATTAAAAAATGAAAAAGAAGGTCGGCAGCCTCATTCAAAAATAATTCTTCGTTATTATCTTTCGCCTCGATAACCATTTCAACTGCTTCTTCTCCAACTTTTTGAGCGATTTTATTGATCCCTTTGGCAAATAACCGGGCCACACGCGATTCTTCGGGAGAAGCTTTTTTTCTGCGATTGATCACATCTTCCAGGTAAAACAAAAAATCGTCGTTATCGTTTTTTTCGTTCCAACAGGTATCAGCGCCCGTGTGACAAACAGGTCCCAGCGGTTCCGCTTTTATTAATAAAGTGTCATTGTCGCAATCAATCAGCATATTTTTCAACAATAAAAAATTTCCACTCTCCTCCCCTTTTGTCCATAAGCGATTTTTTGAGCGACTGAAAAAAGTCACCTTACCAGATTCCTTTGTTTTTTGCACAGCCTCTTCATTCATAAAACCCAGCATCAACACTTTATTGGTTGAGCTGTCCTGGATTATCGCTGGAACTAATCCATCTGCATATTTCTTAAAATTTATCTCCATATTTCGTATTTCACTAATTCGAAAGTATTTTGTTTCTCAATAATGTCATTAATAGTACATTAAATAGCTTCATTTATTTATATGGATGCGAGCAACTTATCAAAAAATATCTTATTTCATTTAGCAAATCTTAGCCGACACCAATCTTTCGTCTCACCCGCCACACATACATAGGCCTTTCGATAAATTTATAGCTCAAGTAAGCACATAAAAACATACAAACAAAGTTAATTGGAAATTTAGTTATTATTTGTGATCCCAAAATGGAAGAAGGGTAAAACAGTTGTTGCAGCAAATAAAGACTGTAACTAATTTTTCCAATGTTTACAATCGCTCTATAATTTAAGAATTTGTAAAGGATAGTTTCGCTTTTTAGTGATCGCTTAATGAGTATTACCACTGATAAAGAAAAAAGTGTAGGAGAAAAAGGAACGGTCAAAAAACCGGTATACGGGATAGTCATTTTTAGGGAAAAAATACAAAAAAGTGTAACTGCCAGAATTAAGTTTTCGATTAGCGTGTTTTTATATTCTTTTATTTTATCTGAATAAATGGCGAAGAGAGAACCAACAAAAAGCGTATCAATGCGTGTAATGTAAAATGAAAAATCTCCTATTAAGTACGGGTATTTATATTTTATGGCTCTCAAAATTGGGGAAATACCAATAACAATTAAAGGAATCAATAATCGCAATCTTTTTTTTCTGAAGATAAATGGCCAAATTAAATAATATTGCTCTTCGAATGACAAAGACCCTAAATGACTCAATGACCATGTCCATGTATTCCAATAATTCAAGTTGGTAATTAAAAAAATTGCTGTGATCCAATTCAAACATGATATTTTTTCATGATGAAAAAATA
>JAJPKJ010000071.1 GCA_021323755.1 Chitinophagales bacterium
AGATCTTTGTTATTAATGCTTAACCTTAAAAGTTATTCACACAGCAAAAAATTAATTTTGTTATGTGGCGCTAATTTGTAATTTAGTGCAAGAATTTAATGGGTTAGTAAGTAAGGGGTCGGCTGAATAGCTGACCCTTTTACTTTTATGTATATAGTAGTTAATTTCTTCATTAGTAATGCGATAATTTTTTTTTGCACTTAGCTATTCTTCTTCAACCAAATTATTTCTCTAATATCGATCGCATTGTTTTGTTTTCTTAATCAATATCAATAAACAATAACTTTATTAAATGAGTAAAATCAAAACAGCATTTTTTTGTAGTAACTGTGGTTATGAAAGTGCAAAATGGTTGGGCAAGTGTCCGTCGTGTGAACAATGGAATACTTTTATTGAAGAAGTGATTGTAAAAGACAATAGGCTTGAAGAATTAAAAAGAAAAAGTTTTTCCCCTGACAGGAAAGAAATAAAAACCATTTCATTAAGTGAGGTAATAAGCGGAGAAGAAAAAAGAATCATCACCAATGACGCAGAATTGAACAGAGTCCTTGGCGGTGGAATTGTTGCAGGAAGTATAGTGTTAATTGCCGGTGAACCCGGAATTGGGAAAAGCACTTTGTTTTTACAAACCGGCCTATTGCTAAAAAATATTACCACACTCTACATTAGCGGCGAAGAAAGCGAACAGCAAATCAAAATGCGCGCAGATCGTCTAAAAATTCAAAACGAAAATTTTTATTTGCTAACGGAAACCTCAACCCAAATAATATTTCAGGAGATCAATAAATTAAATCCTCAATTGATAATTGTTGATTCAATACAAACATTGCATTCAGCTTATATCGAATCTCCGCCCGGAAGCGTTTCTCAAATTCGCGAGTGTGCGGCAGAGTTTCAGCGTTTTGCCAAAGAATCAAATATTCCCGTTTTCCTGATCGGTCACATTACCAAAGACGGAACCATTGCTGGTCCGAAAATTTTGGAACACATGGTTGATACTGTTCTTCAGTTTGAAGGAGACAGGCATTATGCGTATCGTATTTTGCGCACTTTGAAGAATCGTTTTGGCAGCACATCCGAGTTGGGCATTTACGAAATGTCTGATGAAGGGATGAGAGAAGTAAATAACCCAAGTGAAATATTGATAACGCAGAAAGAAGATCAGTTGAACGGAATTGCTATCGCAGCAATGATCGAGGGTGCGCGACCATTATTGATAGAAGTGCAGGCATTGGTAACACAATCCGTCTATGGAACTCCGCAGCGAACCGTTAGCGGCTTTGATCTAAGAAGATTACAATTATTATTGGCAGTCTTGGAAAAACGCGGTGGCTTTCATTTTGGAATGAAAGATGTTTTTTTAAATATTGCCGGAGGAATGAAAGTGGAAGACCCTTCAGTTGACCTCGCCGTGTTGTCTGCTTTGTTAAGTTCCTTTGAGGACTTGCCACTTCCGCAGCATATTTGTTTTGCAGGTGAAGTTGGATTGAGCGGCGAAATAAGAGCAGTGAATCGGATCGAGCAAAGGATCGCCGAAGCGGAGAAATTAGGGTTTGAAAAAATCGTTGTTTCAAAATACAATCAAAAAGGATTACGCAATCAAAAGTTCAATATTGAGATCGTCAATATGGGACGAATTGATGAATTGTACCAATACCTGTTTTAGTCTTCTTTGCAAAAGCAAATCGGGCCATTTAAAATAGTAAAGGAATTAAAATGAGCATCTCCAAACCTACCTCTACGCTTGTTTAACCGAACAACTTTTAAAGCAAAGTTGCGTTATAGGGAATATTATCTCACAGTTAGTATTTTTGAACCCGATGAGCAAAACCTTACTGCTGATACTATCATTGGTTTTTATTTCTGTTTCTTCTTGCAAAAAAAATTCCTTTATTACCGGCAGTGATGCATCGGTAAATTTTTCAGCTGACACCATTTTTTTTGATACTGTTTTCACCACCACGGGCTCAGTCACCCAATCCGTAAAGATCATCAATACCAATAATCAAAAGCTGTTATTGAATGATGTCAAATTAATGGGCGGAACTAATTCTGTTTTTAAAATAAATGTTGATGGAACTGCATCTTCAACAGTAAATAATGTCGAGTTAGATCCCAACGACAGTATTTATATTTTTGTTTCTGTCTATATTAACCCGACCACAAATAATCTTCATTTTATTTTGCAGGACAGCATTCAGGTGGCATACAATGGAAACACACGTTACATTCAATTGCAGGCTTATGGGCAAAATGCTCATTTTTTCAATGCACAAACCATTTCTGGTAATGTAAGCTGGACAAACGACTTGCCTTATGTAATCCTTGGAGGATTGGCAGTTGATACTAATTCAACATTAACCATTCAAAAAGGATGTAAAATTTATTGTCACGCAGATGCTCCATTTATTGTAAATGGGACTTTGTCCGTTCAGGGCGAAAAATATGATAGCACGCGGGTTTATTTTCAAAGCGATCGTCTCGATGCGCCGTACAATAATTACCCGGCGGGTTGGCCAGGAATCTATTTTTCACCTGCAAGCAGGGATAATGTTCTTGAATTTGCTTTTATAAATAATGCTTATCAGGCGGTGGTCGCCTTAGGCCCCTCCACCGATGCAAATCCAAAAATAACATTAAACGAATGCGTGATCAATAATGGTTATGATGCCGGAATTTTAGCGGTGCAATCAAATGTGCAGGCACGAAATTGCCTTATCAGCAATTGTGGAAAAAATATCGAGCTAACTGATGGAGGCATTTATAATTTTTCTTATTGTACCGTTGCCAGTTATTCCAATCAATTCATCTCGCACACGAGTCCGGTATTGAGCATCAATAATTATTCTTCCGATGGGACCAATTCGACATTTAGCCTTTCGGCCAGTTTTGTGAATTGTATTTTTTGGGGGGATAGCTCTCTGAATAATGAGGTTGATGTTGAAAAACAAACTACATCAAATGGGTTTTCGGTGAATTTCAGTTATTGTCTGTGGTTGGAGAAAAATAATCCTGCTGACGCAACCGCATCGAATATGTTAACAACCAACCCACTCTTCGATAGTGTGAATAATATAAAAATGTATTACGATTTTCATCTCCAAAATAATTCTCCGGCATTAAGTTTTGGCACAACTGTTGGCGCACCGCCGTTTGACCTGGATGGTAACCCGCGCGTGGTGAATGGATTTACCGATCTGGGGTGTTTTCAAAAACAATGATGAATAATTATTACCAATTGCCTTTTTTTACGTAATTAAAATAGCGATTAAACTTAACTTGCATTGCTTTGTTAATCTTTAAAAATAAAATTATGTTAAGGGCAGCAATTCTTTCTATCATTCTGGTTGGCTCAATGAGCATTTACGATTTTAAGGTGCCGGGCCTGAGCGGCGGCACGATTGATTTTTCAAAATTCAAAGGCAAAAAGATTCTTATCGTTAACACGGCGTCCAAATGTGGTAATACGCCGCAATATGCTTCGCTGGAGAAACTTTATGAAAAGTATAAAGACAAATTGGTGATCGTTGGATTTCCTGCAAATAATTTCGGGCAACAGGAGCCTGGAACAAACGGAGAGATCCAGGAGTTTTGCAAAAAAAATTATGGAGTGAGTTTTCCCATGGCAGAAAAAGTTTCTGTTAAAGGGGACGATATTGCACCGCTATTCAAATATCTTGTAGATGAAGCGGCGAAAAAGGGTTTTCAAGATCCAATCAAATGGAACTTCACCAAATTTTTGCTCGACGAAAACGGAAACCTCATCACCGTTATTCATAATAAGGTCGATCCGATGAGCGATGAAGTAACAAAATATCTGAATTAGGCAATTTCTCAATAACTCAATGGCTCAATATTCAATTTTATGATTGCGTGCTGAGCCATTTTCACATTTGCTTACATTTGCTTCATGCCCTTCCAAAATGTTATTGGTCAAAATAATATCAAGCGCCACCTGGTCGAGATGGTACAACAAAACCGGTTGAGCCATGCATTGCTTTTTTTAGGGTCAGAAGGAAGTGGCGCATTATCTCTTGCCATTGCCTTTGCACAATATATAGTCTGCGAAAAAAGATCACCACAAATAAACAGGGAACAATCCCTTTTCGGCGAAGCGCCTCAAACTACAAACGCTGAACCACAATCCCTAACGGATGCATGTGGCGTTTGCCCTGCCTGTATCAAATCTCAAAGACTCGTTCATCCTGACATCCATTTTTCCTATCCGGTAATCCCAAAAAAGTCAGGAGATAAACCCGTAAGCACTGATTATATCACCGAATGGCGTGAATTCTTTTTGCAATATCCTTACGGAAATGCTTACGACTGGCTGCAATTTATCGGCGCCGAAAATAAACAAGGCAATATTACTGCACAGGAATGCAATGATATCGTTCACCAACTGAACCTTAAAAGTTTTGAGAGCCAGTACAAGATCTTAATAATGTGGATGCCCGAATATTTGGGTAACGAAGGAAATAAATTATTAAAATTGATTGAAGAACCGCCGGCAAATACATTATTTATTTTGGTTGCCGAAAATGAATCATTGATTTTACCGACCATTGTTTCCCGAACGCAACTGGTAAAAATTCCATTATTAGAAACAAGTGATGTTGAAAATGCATTAATAACAAAAGCAAATACACCGGAAGTGCAGGCGAGACAAATAGCATCTATTTGTGAAGGGAATTACCGTGAGGCATTACAGTTGTTACAACATGCAGAACAGGACTGGCAAGAACTTCTGCGTGAATGGCTGAATGCGATTTTAAAGACCGGACCCATCGCCCAGGTAAAATGGATAGACGATATCAGCAAGTTGGGTAGAGAAAAACAAAAACAATTTCTACGTTACTTTAATCATTTGCTGGAGCAGGCCATTCGCACACGGATAATTGGTGATGCCATACAATTACATTCTCCGATGAATGAAACTGATTTTACCTCTCGTCTTAATAAACTGGCGGACATTTCCCAGCAACAGGCAATTATTGAAGAATTGGATATGGCAACTTATTATATTGAACGCAATGCTAACGCTAAATTGCTTTTTCATGCATTGACGATAAAGCTGTATCATATCATTGCGAATAAATCTGTCGTGGAAATGCATTAATCAGGTTTTTGCTTTCGCGGAAATCGGAGATTGGCAGCCTTATCATCAATCCTTGAAATCAAATTATCGCGTATGAATTTTTCTACCATTATCGGTTCACTTGGTGTTGCCTTGTTATTGATTGCTTTTTTTATGAACCTTTTCCGGTTCGTTAAGGAAGACAGCATTGTTTATATGGTTTTGAATATTTCCGGGGCAGCATAGTCCGGCTATGCATCTTTCCTTATCCATTATATGCCATTTGTCTTGCTGGAAAGCATTTGGTGCTTAGTTGCCTTGATCGCGCTCATCAGGAAGACCATTTTGTAGAAATTAAGCAGGATGGTTTTTTTGTATTATATTTGTTAATGGCCTTTTTTATTGAGGCCGCTGAAAAGTGAGGTTTGGTTTTGCCGCCGTTCTTAATTGATAATTAGTAATTGAGAATTGATATTTTAAAGTAGAAATTGAAGAAGTGAAATAAATAAGATGATTGCTGACTTCACTCGCATTTTTTACCTTGTTCAATAGCGTTATTTTGTACAAGTGATTGACAAAATGATCTTTAATCGAATTTCTGCGGCCGGCTCCATAACTTTTCTTTTCTGTAATTAATCACAGCAACTTTTTAAATATGGGAT
Organism: Chitinophagales bacterium; assembly: GCA_021323755.1. GTDB lineage: Bacteria > Bacteroidota > Bacteroidia > Chitinophagales > Chitinophagaceae > Puia. Next base: position 5,740 of record JAJPKJ010000071.1, read on the forward strand.
GTACTAATTGTGGCACCGGAAAGCCCAATGGCTGTAAAAGTAATGGAGGATGCAGCAGCGGCGGTTGCAATCGTATGAACGTGCATGACTGGTTGGCGAATCTTCCCTTCAGTGATCCGGAAAGTGGATGTAGAATTGTCGAAGTGAGTTTTAATAATGGCAGTCGCAAGGACTTTTACCGCAACACCACAACGCAGGTTTTTGATAAAGGCGATTGTGTGAGTGTTGAAGGAATTAGTGGCTTTGATGTGGGTGAGATTTCTATGACGGGGGAAATTGTCCGCCTGCAGCTGAAGAAAAAAAATATTGACGAAGGAAATCCTGAAATAAAAAGGATTTTGCGTCGAGCGGGGGATAAAGATCTTGAGATGATGGAACAGAATAAAAAACGCGAAAAAGAGGCTTTAATAAGAGCGAGAGCGATTGCGCGGCAACTGAAATTGGATTTGAAGATGAGTGAGGTGGAAATTCAGGCTGATGGAAGAAAAGCCACTTTTTTTTATATAGCGGATGACCGTGTCGATTTCCGTGAGCTGATAAAGATTTATGCTTCCGAGTTCAGGCTTAAGGTCGAAATGAAACAAATAGGGGCGAGGCAGGAAGCGGCAAAAGTGGGTGGAATTGGGAGTTGTGGAAGAGAGTTATGCTGCAGCACCTGGCTCACTGATTTTAAATCGGTGAACACTACGGCCGCACGTTATCAAAATCTTTCCATTAACCAAAGCAAACTAAGCGGCCAGTGCGGACGCTTGAAATGTTGTTTGAATTACGAACTCGATACCTATCTTGATGCGCTTCAACATTTTCCTGATAATGCTGATACATTACAAGTAGCAAAGGGGACTGCACTACTTATTAAAAAGGATATATTCAGAAACCTGATGTGGTACACTTTGCCACAAAGCAGTCGCCAGTATCCATTAAAATTGGAAACGGTAAAGAAAATAAAGCAACAGAATGCCCAGGGTATTATTCCAGAGGAACTGGAGGCTGTCGAGATCAATCCCAGCAAAGAGACTGAACCTGAACATGAGTTTGTGGACGTTGTTGGCCAGATCAGTTTAAAGAGCCTTGAAAAAAGTGACCGCAAAAAAA
>JAJPKJ010000053.1 GCA_021323755.1 Chitinophagales bacterium
AGAATTCGGGTAACCATAAACGTTAGTTATGGACAGCATTTAAGTTTGGGGGATAAGAATATTGATGAACTTTTGCCATTGTAATCAGCATTGGTTTTCCCGGGAAAGATTAAAGCTAAAAACAATCAAATGAGAAATCTAATCTACGCAATCAACCTTACCATTGATGGCTGCTTCGACCATACCAGCATGATCGCCAATGAAGAATTGCTTGAATATTTTGCCGGCCTATTGCGAGATGCTGACCTGATTGTTTACGGGCGAAAGACCTATCAATTGATGGTTCCTTATTGGCCCGACGTCGCAAAAAATCCTATCGGTGCGAAAAAAGCAGATTTCGAGTTTGCCCTGGCATTTGAGTCTGTGAACAAAATTGTTTTTTCAAGAACATTAGATATGGCTGAAGGAACAAACACGAGGATTGTTCGTGACAACCTTCAGGACGAGATACTCAAATTGAAACAAGAACAAGGAAAAGATATTTTAGTCGGTGGCGTAACGCTTCCTTCACAACTGATAGCGATGGGGCTAGTCGATGAATTTCTTTTGGTCGTGCACCCAATCATTGCAGGAAAAGGAAAAAGGTTGATGGAAGACATTGAGCTTCACGAGAAATTGAAATTAAGACTTGTTGACTCGAAAATTTTTAAATCTGGATGCGTTGCGCACCATTACCTGAAACAATGAGTCAAGAATCTATGACAGAGCGATATCAGTTATTAATATCATTCCTTTCGATGAAATATCATCGATTAATGCAAACAAAAAGCTTTTTAAAATCTATTCAGAACGGCTATTGATCATCAGAATATTGGATGCAGGCATGCTGGCTGTTCAATAATCCACTGCAACGTTTTTCATCATTTGGTTGTCAGCATTTCGAAAACCCAATCCCTTTTTTCCCTTTTCAAACCAATTAACAGATGAAAAGAATATTCTTATCGCCAATAATAGTGTTATTGATAATTTTTTTATTTTCTTGCTCTAAAGACAGTTCTGAAATTGGTTCGTTGTTGGGTAATTGGAATGTTGTGAACGATTCGTCTTTAAATACAGATAAGTTTTGTACTTTATTATTAGGTGACAGCGGAATCAGCAGCAGCAATTACAATGGAGAAAAATGTGCGGCAACTTTTAATTTCAAATCAAATGGGGTGTTACTAACATCTTATTTTGATTGCATTTACGGGTATGGCGCCACATATGATTCGGCGAATTATATAGTGAAGGATAACCTTATCACAATTTCAATTTTGTCGCAAAATTATAACTGTTGTTCGCTTTTCTATCCCAATCCTGCTGTTACCAGAAAATATACCATCACCAGGTTGACAGCAAATTATGCAACATTTACTTTTCAATCTGCACTGGCATCAGGTATGCAGAGAGAAATTATAAACTTGAAAAGGTAATCGTAAATCCATTGACAAACGTCAAGAACAACGCATATGCGTGTTCGTATTTCATAATTTATTTGCTCAGCAACCGCCTTTGTGGGGGGCACGTTTATAAATTATTTTACCATTTCGTTCTACATAGTCGCCCGCTACTATTGGATATGAATACTTGGACGCGTGCGATACGCCATGGCTTTTAATAATTATTTTGTCGTTTACTTTCAGGCTATGCAATTGCTCAAATTCATTGTCAAAGTTCAAAAAATTCTTGTCAGCCTTTTCAGCCCCAAAAGCAAGAATATAATCGTCACCATTAATCCTGACCATCACTCCGAAACCTAATCTTGAGCCTGGCGGAAGTGAAAGAGAGGTTACCACTCCTTCCATATTGGTATAATCTTTAATGTGTCCCCATATTTTAGCTTCAGCGGCATACACTTTTATACCTGCGGGAGACCCTTCCCAATTTTTGTACATTATCCCAGCAGGGGTAGCCTCCCATTTTTTCAATTCAGCTTTGCTTTCTTCAGCGGATAGTGGCTTTGGGCTCGGTTTTTTAGAAGTTTCATTTTTGATTTCACGGTTAGCAAATACTATTCCGCTTACCACAACCAGCGGTAGGATCAGCGCATAAATAACTTTTTTCATATTTGTGAAGTTTTAATTAACATAAATCTATCTCCTGATAAATCAGATCCGTTTAAGGCATTTTTTTTATTTTTCATATCCTTTTAAAGTTGGAGCAACAAAAATACTTTGATATTTCTCGGCTCGAGAGTTTGGATTGTAAATAAAGATGTAACCTTTGTAAATAAATGGTAAATGATATGTTTCATAGCCGAAATCTTCTTTCCGGGAAACGTAAGTACCTGTCTGGATTGTTACTACTCATGTTTATCTCTATAGTTATAATTTGCCTGGCTTTCAGTATTGCTGGCAGTGACGATTTTGATATTGCCAGAAGGGAAGTCTTGCTCCGCCGGATCGGACATGAAATACTGTTACAGTCTGGCGACAGTGTATCCCGGGTACTTCCGGTAAAAAAGATCGCCGAAAATGAATACCAAATCAGTTTTGAAAATGCATTTACTTTTCAACCCAACGCTCTAGTGAATACTACCCAGCGTTTGTTAGCCAAAGACCCGCTCTCAAGCGATTACGTAGTTAACGTACTGAACTGTGCCAATGCCCTTGTAGTTTATGGATATGCCATTTCAAAAAATACGAAAGATGATATTGTTGCCTGTATAGGAAGAAGGCAGCCCATAGGATGTTACATCATCAACATTAAATTTAAACCAACGGGAATAACTACAGCAAAGAATAAATATTTTTTGGGTGCACTTTTATTTTTAGCATGTCTTGGATTTATTTTTTGGAGATCTATTAAGCCGCGGAAAACCTTTCCTGACGGTCCGCTTACTGATCTATTCACTTTGGGATCATTGTCGTTCGATGCAGAGGCTCGTAAGCTCATGATAAATGGAGAGACAATAGACTTGACCAAAACGGAAACACGCGTATTGCGCATTTTCGCGATGTCTCCAAACATGGCTATAGAGCGAAACCGCCTGCAAAAAGAGATATGGGAAGACGAAGGTGTTATAGTAGGTCGCAGTCTCGACATGTTCATATCAAAACTTAGAAAAAAACTGGAATTTGATCCGAATATCAAAATTGCTGTTATACGAGGCAAAGGATATAAGCTTGAAATTAATTCTTAAGAAAAAACGCCCCCATTGTGACCATTAGTGTAAAATACAAAAAGCATATTCTCGTAGAAATTATTCAAGGGATATTCTTTATTAGGAATATTATGGTCATTCATTTTAGACATTCCCGCAATTGCTGCAGTATTTGCAATACCGGGTGGAATGTGGGTTTGCTAACTTCAGCGTTATATCAATATTCAGTTTGAGTTCCTCGTATAATTCAATTGAGCATTTTTTGCACTTTCTTTTAGATATAAAAAGCCGTCTCAAATTTGAAACCGCTTTGTCGGGATGACTGGACTCACCAATCTTATTTAGTTATTTATCAGACAAAAGATTGCAACAAATATTTTTTTATATTCACCTTTTTGTTCGTGGACTGAAAAAGAACTTAAGAGAGATGCAAATATTTCAAATTGTGTTAAACAAAAAGAATTTAGAACTTTTAATACAAATATCAGTATGTGAAACTCTGAATTATTTGCTGATGTTATATATTCATTACCGTTAGCTGATTACGGCCTGCGGCTTCGTTATTTAACTGAGGAAGACCACACTCGCCCCCAGAGTCCCAAAATCGAACTTTACTCAAAAGGTAAATTTATCCCAACAGTTTTGAAAAATAACATATCAACTTCATTTCCGGTTCGACAATAAAACCAGGTGAAGTTGTACTCAGATCACGATCTGATAATACTCAAATCGCAAATTGAGCATATGCCACCGAACTTCTTTGATAGATTTGCGTTTAAACTCTGAATTATGAAAAGATCAATTTTTTTGTTCGCTTCGCTTTCATTTTTTGGAAGTTTTGCCCAGTGCCAGGATACGACCAGTAAAAGTTTGGAAAGATCTGTTGATAGTTTACTCGGGGCGCAGTTTCATGCGAATGAACCAGGTTGCGTTGTTTTGATAGCTAAGAATGGACAGGTAGTTTATGAGAAGGCATTCGGCAGCGCTGATTTAGAATTAAAAGTGCCGATGAGACCTGACATGATCTTCAGGCTTGGTTCCGGTACGAAACAATATACAGCCATCGCCATTTTACAATTAGTCGAACAGGGAAAGATTACTTTACAGGACAGCATTCAAAAATTTATCAAGGGTTTTCCTTCGAACAGTCATCTGCTAACCATTGAAAATTTGCTTACGCATACTTCCGGGATCATGGATTATGAGACACTGGACATACATATACCTTTTGCTTTCAGAATTGATCTTCCGCCAAAGCAGATCGTTGACAGTCTTAAAGATCACCCGTTGGAATTCACACCCGGCAGTAAGTTCGAGTATAGTAATTCCAACTTTTTCCTGTTAGGTTATATCATAGAATTGGTAACAGGCAAACCCTATCCGCAGTATATGCAGGATAATATTTTCACGCCACTGGGACTGGCAAACACGTATTATGATGATGAAGCGCGGATAATTCCGGGTAAAGTCAATGGCTATAAAAAGGATGGCGCTGATTATAAAAATGCTGAATATATAGGGATGTCACAAGCCTATGCTGCGGGTGCGCTGATGTCAAATGTCGATGACATGTTCAAATGGCATCTTGCCTTATATGCTGATAAAGCGGTAACGGAAAAAACCCTGCAAAAAGCATTCACCGCGTTCAAACTTTCAGACGGTACTATCGATAAATATGGATATGGATGGTACATCGATCCGACACAAGGGATACATTCCATTGAGCACGCGGGAAGTATTGATGGTTTCAGGAGCAACGAAATATACCTGCCCGACCAGGATATTTTTGTTGCTACTTTATTTAATATTGAAAATGACAAAACGCTATTACTCGCTAATACCATTGCGGCGCTTGCCTCAGGAAAACATTTGAAAGGAACAGTAAGCGTGAGCGATAGCCTTTTTAGCAATTACATGGGCACTTATCAAATGGTTTCTGACCCCAAACGAACCATTGTTATTGCCAGAGAGAACCAGCAAATGTATATCCGGTTTTCCCAAAACGCTACCGTGCCAATGATCGCATTAACGGAAACCAAATTCACGATGCAAGGAGTGAACCCACCAGCCACCATTGAATTTCAAAGCGAAAATGGCCAGATCACCAAAGCGATCATTTCCCAAAAAGGATTATTTGAATGGAAGAAGATAAAATAGGTTTATCTGTAAAGACAACCTGCATGCCTTTCGGTGTCTATTAACGTTAGTAACTTTTTTAAAGTCGAATAAAAAATTCTGTAATATATAACGGTCATAACTATATCAAGAATCAGAATAAATTTTTTCGGATGGAAAAGATAACAATCTGAAGGATGATGATTGCGAGGATCAGAAAATCCGAAAGCCAATCCGGACTGCGTAAATTGAAAGCCTTCTGTTTATGAAGCCTTTTAATTGGTATTTATATATAAATCTTATTCAGTACGCAAACTTTTTACCGGATTTGTTATCGCTGCCTTTATGGATTGGAAGCTTATTGTAATTAGTGTCATGATAAATATGAACAGGAATGTCAAAGAAAAATATGCTAACGCTGATGCTTACCCGATAACCAAAATTATCAAGCTACAAATTCATCGCCCGCCAGGAAAGCGGAAAAGAAATAAGTATTGCAACTAATATCAGTCTAAAAAAGTCTTTAGACAATAATGCCGCGAAGTCGGTGGTTGATGCGCCAACAACTTTTCGTATGCTCATTTCTTTTTGTCTTTTTTGCGCTGAAAAAGCAGCAAGCCAAACAGGCCCAGACAAGAAATTATTATTACTCAGACACTTTTCAGTCGGCTTGAGTAGCCTGAGTTCGAACTTCATGAATAAGCATTTGAACAAGGTTTCTTCTTATATTATAAATATCGTAAATGGTCTTTAACGCAATCAACAATATAAATGTATAATATCAAATCATTGATTTTTAGAAGTATTTGAAATCGAGGAATTGCATAAAATATCATAGATTATAGTGTTGTGTGATATATTATTTGACACCTAACTACTTTGAGCAACGATATATATTTAGTTCAAATAAACTTTATGAGTGAAAAAGAAGTAACAACCAAAGGACTAAAAAAAGTATTAGGACTAACTTCTTTGTTTATAATCACTATTGGACTTGTTGTTTCGCAAACATCTGTTGTTTCTATTCTGCAGGGCGCAGGCATAGGCGGAAGCACTTTTTTTATTGCAATATTGATTGCATTTATCATTACCCTATGTTATATATCTACCTATTCCGAACTAGCGTTGATGATGCCTAAAGCAGGAAGCATCAGCACGTACACAGCAGTTTCTATTGGACATTTTCCTGCAATTGTTGCTGCACTTTCAGCCTATGTTGCGCCGGCTATATTTGCCAACCCTGCGGAACTCCTATTAATGCAGCACGTTCTTGATACAATATTACCTGGAACATTTTCAAATGTTGCTTTGATATTATTATGGCTGTTCACCATCCTTAATATTTTAGGTATTGACTTATTTGCTTCAATACAAAGCATTGTTTCTTTCACGATGTTGGTTACACTTGTGGTTATTGGATTTGTAGGTTTAAGCAAAGGCAGCACGGAAGGAACAGCTCCTACACAAATGCTACAAGATATTCTTCACTCCGGAAGTTCGGTATTTACATTGCTATTGGTAGCCCTTTGGCCTTTTTTCGGTTTCGAAATGCTTTGTGACTTAATTGAAGAAGCAAAAAATCCCGTAAAACACATTCCCAAAGCTATGTTTACTGCAAGCATCGTTATGTTGTGCGCTTACAGTTTAATTGCATTTGCAGCAATGAAAAATGTGCCTGCAACGCAATTGGCCAATACTGACATCCCGCATTGGGATTTAGGAAAAGCAATCTTCGGAAATGTAGGTAAAATCATTATTTTGATCTTGTCAATTACAACAACGAGTGGTTTAATAAGTGCCATGTTAGCAGCGGTGCCCAGGCTATTGTACGGCATGGCACATCACAAACAATTACCTTCGATTTTTATGCGCCTGCATCCAAAATGGAGAACACCGTGGTTTGGCATAATAGTTCTTTCTACCTTAACAACAATTCCTATTTTACTTTTTGGAAAACGACCTGATGCATTATTGATGCTGGTTATTTCAGCCGCAAGCTGCTATTTGCTAGCTTACATTATTGCGCACATAGATTTAATTGTGCTGCGAAAAAAATATTCAAATCACGTTCGTTCTTTTAAATCTCCGTTGTTTCCATTGCCGCAAATCATTGGAATTAGTGGAATGATTTACGCACTTATCAATAATTCACCCACTCCAGCATTACGATTAAAAGTATTCATCAATGCGACTTTATTTATGAGTTTTACAGGTATATATGCCTTTTGTTGGGTAAAATATAAAATGAAAAGAAAGTTATTTGACCCTGAACCAATTGGTCAGGCTATTAAGGACTAAATTTTTTTTGGAATTCTGCAAGTTAATAGCTGAAGAAATACGCACACAACAATCCTATTGCCAAAAGCGAGGTACGTCGTTATGCCAAGTAAGGTATTATCACCTGACTCTTATTATGCGGTTGTAAACAAAAAAGCGCCTGATTGCTGAGACGCTTGTCGGCTTGGGTAGCCTGGGTTCGAACTTGGTATTTGAAGATTTGCTCCGAATTTTTGATTTTCGATTACACTTCCATGCTGCCTGATTATTTTTTAAATTCGGTTACTAATTTATTAAGACATGAAAAAAATGATTGTAATTCTCCTTTGCATAGTAACAATTTCCTGCATTGCGCAGACTAAATATATAGACAGCTTAAAAAATTCTTTGATTGCTAAAGAAAAAGATACAAGTAGGTTTTGTGTCCTTCTAAACCTTAGCTACGCATATTCAAATTTAAGCCTTGACTCATCATTGTCATTCGCGCAACAAGCCCTTACAGTGGCAAAGCAATCTGGTTTTATTAAAGGCGAGGCAAGATGTCTGGAGAAGATTGGATATGATTACGCTGATCTAGGCAATTATCCAAAATCATTGCAGCTCGAATTAAATGCTTTGAAAAAAGCAGAAACGATCAATGATAGCGATCTGGTTGCCGCTATTTATGAGGCTATTGCCAATACCTATTCTATGCAAAAGGACATGAGGGCATCCGCAGATTATGATCTCAAAGCGCTTGATATGGTTCGGAGCACACGTGATAAAAGACAATTTACAAGCGTGTTAATGAACATCGGGGACAGTTATGAAAAACTGAACATTCTTGATTCAGCCAGGCATTTTACCAATGGAGCGTATGAACTGTCACTACAATTGAATGATCCGAGCCTCATAGGCAACACTTTGGCCAATCTTGGGAACATCTCGTTAAAAATGCATCAGGACGCAATTGCAATGGATTACTTTAGGGCTGACTTGTCCTACTTAAAAAGTGTAAATGATAATCTAGCACTTTGTGAAACATATTTGAATATGGCGAAGTTATTTAAGCTATCGGTCAACGATGATTCATGTTCGTATTATGCGAAGCTCTCTTTAAGTACCGCCCAAGTGTCGGGTTTGCCCGAAAGCGTGATGAATGCATGCGATTTTTTGAGCGTGTATTATAAATCAATCCATAATGTTGACAGTGCTTTTGCGTATCAATCTCAAGTAATTGTAGTGAGGGATAGCCTTCTGAGCCAGGAAAAATCAAAAGCAGTGCAAGAGATGACATTTCAGGAGAATATCCGCCAACAGGAAATTGCAGAACAGAAAAGTAAGGATTTGGAAGAATCAAACAGAAATATACAGCGAGCGGGTATTGCAGTTTTCATCCCGCTTTTCTTTTTATTTGTATTGCTATTGAGCAGAACAAAAATAAAAAGCCGCACAATTGAGTTTCTGGTAATTGTAGGTTTGCTGTTATTCTTTGAATTTATAACCGATCTCCTTTATCCCTTCGTTAGCAATTGGACAAACGAG
>JAJPKJ010000002.1 GCA_021323755.1 Chitinophagales bacterium
AAAATGATCTGCCGGCAGAAATATTGAACCAGGTAATAGAATATGAAAAGGCTGAAAGACTGAATCCACCTTCTGAACAAAAGTCAAAACAAATACTCACCAAAGAGTTGCAGGACAAGCATGCGTTAATAAATGCTGAAGCTGGAATAAGAGATGTAATAATCCCTTCAAATTTCGATGATATAAAAAAAATGGGGTAGATATAAATTTGATCAATATACGCTCTGCGATTAAATGATGATCTGTCCCGGGCGACCTTATCTCCTTTTCAGATGCCGCTACCTTTGATATTCGCTCCGCGCTTGCATTGTTTCAGGTTTTCCTTACATTGAGTGCGATCTCTTAAAGAAATTCCAATGAAAAGAAAAACATTTTTAAAACTATCTTACGCTATGGCTACAGCGCCGTTATTCTCTCCGCTAACGGGTTGGGATCAACCGGAAAAATTAAGGAACTGGGCAGGGAATGTGGAATACAGTACGAGCAATGTGTTCTACCCAAAGTCTGTTCCAGAGGTTCTGCAATTGATCAAAAAATGTAGTCATCTTCGAACGCTTGGCACCCGCCATTGTTTTAATAGGATCGCTGATAGCAAGTTCAATTTGGTGTCCACCCGTGACTTGAATCAAGTAGTCCTGCTGGATGAAAAAAATCATACAGTAACCGTGGAAGGCGGAATCAAGTACGGAGAGCTTTGTCCATGGCTCGATAAAAAAGGTTTTGCCCTGGCAAACCTTGCCTCATTGCCGCATATTTCTGTCGCGGGATCCTGCGCTACGGCAACCCATGGATCGGGCATGGGTAACGGCAACCTGCCTTCGGCTGTTCGCGCGCTGGAACTCGTGACCGCAGGCGGGGACATTGTTCAACTCTCAAAGGATAAGGACGGCGAAAATTTCTTAGGCGCAGTAGTCGGACTGGGGGCATTAGGACTAGTCACCAAAGTCACCCTTGCGATCGAACCGGCATACCAGATGAGACAGAATGTGTATGAAAAATTGCCAGTTGCGCAGCTCAGAGAAAACTTTGAAAAGATCATGTCCGCGGCCTACAGCGTGAGCCTGTTCACAGACTGGGCCTCAGACGAGGTAAATGAAGTATGGATAAAAAGCCGCGTGGATGGGGGAATCGATTTTAATAAGAGACCGGATATTTTTGGAGCGACCTCGGCTACAAGGAACATGCATCCCATTGCAGCCCTGTCGGCAGAAAACTGTACGCCTCAGATGGGCGTCCCTGGCCCCTGGTATGAAAGACTACCCCATTTTAAAATGGGTTTTACTCCCAGCAGCGGCAAAGAATTACAAGCAGAATATTTTGTACCCCGGCATAATGCGGTGGAAGCCTTTATGGCTGTCGCCCGTTTGGGTAAACAGATCAGCCCGCATCTGCTGATCTCCGAGATACGCGCCATTGCGAAAGACCAATTCTGGATGAGCCCCTGCCGCAACCAGGATTCCGTAACCATTCACTTTACCTGGAAACCTGAATGGGATGCAGTCAGCAAATTATTGCCGGTCATTGAGAATGAACTTGCATCATTCACAGTCAGACCACACTGGGGTAAATTATTTTCTATTCCTCCAAAAATCCTGGAATCACGATATGAAAAGCTTGCCGATTTTAAAAAACTGGTCGCCTTATACGACCCGCATGGAAAATTCCGGAACGACTTTTTAGACCTAAATATCTATTCATAAAAATGCCTTTCCTATATTAAAAATCGATCCTGTGTCTATGGAATATAAGAACAAACGACGATCGTGTCATTGATCAAAGATCCACTGGAAAGTTCTGCGATATTACCATTTTCGTCAGGCCCGCTTAAAGAAAGGGCTCGATCCGGAAAAACATTTCCTTTATCAGTGTGATATGCGCTTACCGAATCGAAAATGACCGCTCCGTATTTACCGAGAAGGGACACATTGTTATCATCATTTACGTTTCCAACCATCCAACCTGCCCAGTTCGCAGCTAAGGCTACTCCGCTCTCTTTCTCGCTATAGGTCCACCTGCTGAATTCTCCGGTGGTTTCGTTCCATACCGTACAAGTAATGTCCGGCGATTGCGGCGTTGTGCAGATCATGGCAAAAACAGCGTCTCCCGGCGAAACTGAAATATTGGTGAGCACCTGATAAGCGAACTGGAAAGGGGAATAAAAGTAGAAATTATAATTGCTGACGGCGAGACCTCCGGCGGGAACGGACTGAAAAAGCACCCCCACCTGGAACATGTATTCGGCATTGATCCCTCCATCGTCCCCGACCTCCCCTTCGCCCAAACCTATCCATGTCGCGAGAGAAGCTGCGCTATTTATATCCGGGAAGATTACGTTGGGCACGACCCACCTGCCATAAATAGATCTGAAATAACCGTTCTTACTGTCCGTCGGCGCGCTCACGCCGCCTGAAGAATTGGATGAGTCAAATGTAGGCATGATTATATTTTTTTAAATTCAGGAATGATACACTTAAGCTTCTTATTTTTTAATTTGTCCCACAGTTTCATATGCTCTTTGTTCTCTACCGGCTTTTTGGGAAAACCATACCTGATGAGTTCACTATCCGTGGCCTTCCATATATCGAAATCGGCAGGTGGTGATTGGTGGGTTCTGATTTTTTTGGTCATGATTATCCTATTTATTTGTTTTTATTTAATTAAATGTTGTCAACGTTCAAAGTACAATTCATTGACGCTCCCGTCATCTGCAGCAATGATGCAATGCATATCATCATCATCTCCTGAAAAAAATCCGCCGATATCTGCATTTCCTACCTGCGTGATGAGCAGTGTTTTGATAACGCCTTCATTTAGCCCATATCGAAATTCATAGAGGCTGCCTGCATCATCCAGTACCTGGATACGCCGGTTAAAGAAATTATCACCAGGCGCGTAAAACGCAGTGACCTTTAGAAGACCTGGGACATTGCCGATCACCGTGCTGCTTGTCCCATACTTTGGACTGTAATAGATCTCCGTGATGGTTCCATCAGTTGTCCCGACGATAACATGGCGGTATCCGTCATCGTCTGAATAGAAGCAACCAATATCTGCAACTCCATCGATTTGCGTGATCTGGGTCTGCCCCTGGCCCGCTGTACCATAAAATATTTCAATTATACTTCCGTCTGTGGTGAGTACGATCGCATGCCGGTAATTATCGTCACCGCTATAGAATCCGCAGATACGGACGGCACCATCGATATTGCCGAGAGGGGCAATGCCGAGCCCGGCGACCGGGTTATAAAAAATCTCAGCAATATTACCACTATCGTCCAGTACGAGAACGTGGCGATATTGATCATCGGGAGTATAAAAAGCCCCCAGGTCGATGATATTATCCCGGTTTGCCAGGACTGTTTGTCCTTGTCCCTGGTCCGGGTTAAAGAATATTTCAGTGATATTTCCGTCATCTGTGCCAATGATCGCATGGCGGAACTGATCGTCATCTGAGAAAAAACCATCACAGGAGACGATCCCCTGCAGGTTTCCCAGATCGCTGAGCCCTTTGGGATTGCCCCCTAGCCTGTCTATAACATTTTTTGTGATCTGTCCTGTTCTGGGTTCCCCTTCCCATGCCACCCGCGGCCAGTCGGTAGTCGCGCCAGTAAAGACGGTGCCGACTCTTGAATACATGCCCATGGTTGCGTAGAGGTTCCCAGGGTTACGCCAATCGATCCCATTAAAATTTTTGGTGCTGCCATAGCCAAGTATATTAAAGTTTGCAGGCGTCAACCATGTGGGGTCGTTTGAAACCTTGTAGGGTTTATTGCTGGTGTCGTCAAAGACGGCCCCATCCGCTTCGTACCCGACGAGTCCTTGCTTATCACCAAATACATCACCATCATTAAGCCCTGAATTTTCGAAGGCCCATGTTTTGGCATATTGTATTGTGTAACCGACATTGGGAAAATTATCTGCTTTACCGTCCCCGGAAGCGCCGTTCGCATTTCTTTCACCGCCGTTCCAGAAAGATACGCCGGTAAGATATCCTTCCGGCCTCACGGTGTTGCCGGCAGCCGCATTACCTGGGTTTCCCCATTCAATATCCCTGTCAATGGTTAGCAAATCACCGTTTGGGAAATACAGGCGCCAATAGCAGGTATTGCCGCTGAAAAAAGCAATGTTTCCTCCTTGTCCAACATAAGCTTCCAGGTTGTCACGCATCTCAGTAGTATAGTATTCATCATGGCCAGAACTGATCATCACGGAATAACTGCTGAGCAGGTTAAGACCCTTGTCAAGATGGATATCCATGTCAGTACAATAATCCATCCTGTAACCCTCGCCCTCCAGCCAAGATATGAATTTTGCTTCCCAGTGTTCGAAGACCTGTCTCGGTGACCCTTTGATCGGGTCAGCTGCATAATCATCATAGGGGTCCCAGTTGCCGTAGGCGCCATTGAACATCGAGTTCGGACCTGAAATCGAATCCCATGGAACCCCGCCAGTCCCTCCTCCCGGGCGCTGCAATGTGACCGCCTGACCAGGATTGCCCTGGTAAACGCTCCCTCCACCGGCATAGTTATAGGCCTGGTAAGTGAAATAAGGAAGTTTGAACAGGAGCTGGGTATTGTAACCTGGCACCGGGTTCTTCACGACAAAAAGTGCCTTGGCGGTCGGCGTGTAACTCGTACCCATATTGGTAACGGCATTTGCAGTGGGGTTGCCGTTCTGATCGAGTTCAATGAACATGGCGATATACACGCCCCCGTTAAAATCCTCCGGGACATTGAACGGGTAGGCGGGCCAACCTGGAGCCTGCATTCCGTTGTTTTGCATAGCGGTCACTCTCCAGTCCTTGTCAAAATCATGGTCTGGCACAAATACACCGGCCTGGGCTGCGATAGTGGATACCAACTCCAGGTTCACGCCTTGCCTGTACAATTCGATCTTAAATTGCGGTGCGTCCGTAGAAATGTAGAAGTTGATCGTGTCGCCAGGGAAAACGCTGGCATTGTCCGGAAATCCTTGGATCATGTTTTAATGTTTTAAAAGTGATTTATTTTGGGTTACCGTTGTTGTCGGTATTAAGAGTCTGATTGAGAAACATGCCGAGGTATGCGGAGAGGGTTCCATCAGCTTTAAGCGCGAAAACAGCGCCGTCCTGCCAGATTCCGTTGGCAGGTCCCCACTGTGAAGCAACCGGGTCGCCCTGGTTCAGATGGATATCATGAACCCCGTAACCGCCTTTGGTATACCGCGCACCAAATACAAAGACATCAATATTGGGCTGCATCATCGCGGCAAGCGCATTGCCGGCTTCATCGCCGGTGACTATATTCCAAACTGTTTTCTTTGTCCCAAAAATGGCGTTCAGGATCAGGTCGCCCAATGCGAGACAACCAAACCTGTTCTGAAGAAGCGGGCTGCGGACATAATCAATGGCTCCTGAATTTGCATTGGGGGCAAGGTCATGCCACCCGTAAGGCAGTGCGAGTACAGTGGCGAACAGGGTCTGGTCAAGATTGTCCATCACCTGGTATTGAAACCCGAGGTTGGGTTCGTTGACATCGGCTGCGCATTCCCAGCTCGTACCGTTGACGTCGAGATATAATAGTTCATGCAACCACTGACCGACATGGGAACCGGAACGCTGGTATTTGCCGCGGACAACTCCATAAGCAGGTAACATAAGAGGTGTTTTTGATTTGTAAGGATTGGTCGTGAAAAGTTATCTATTGGAAACAACCATAACCAGAAGAATTGAGCATTCTTACAAAAATGAAGGACAGATTGCATGATCAACCAGGTAAATGGGAAAATTGAAAATCATTTGAGAGATGGGGAGGCGCATGAATACTAAGAACAAACATTTATTCAGTCCCGTTCCCACAGAATATATTTCCCAAACACCAATGCGTAAACGTCAAGACCTGATGAATTCATGTACAATGAGGTTTCATTATAAATGTCATCAATTCAAAAAAAATAAATCCACATAAAAAAATGAAACTAACGGTGAACCATAGACGAAACTTAATACATTACATCAGATCAATGAATTTACTCCCGATCGGGTTCACTTGTCTGAAATAGGATGTAGGATCAGTGCCCGTGATCTTTCGGAAGTCTTTAAATAAATGAGATGCATCTGTATACTGCAGCTGATCGGCGATTTTGCAAAAAGAGGTTATTCCTGATTGATATGATTTACAAAATGATTTCACGCGCACGATGGAAGCATATTTTTTTGGTGGCAGTCCAACATATTCATGGAACTTTCTTCTAAAGTTCCTTTCACTCATAAAATGATCCATGCTCAACCGCTTCATTGATGCATGCCCTTTCAGCAAATGTATCTGATCAAGTACAAGCATAAGCTTATTGATCGTATAGCTATCTTTTGATTTTTGCAACCTGGCATAGAGAAACCTTTCCAAGATCTGGTGTTTCTCTTTTTCTGTCCGCAACCCGCACATTTGTTCCATCAGATTGGCGAAAACATTTCCAAAGATCAATTCTGCATTGCAGGTATTTGCCTGGAATGCGGACAATTTATCCCTGAGGAACAAGTGTGCGAATCCGGGATTAAAGACCACGCCGACCAGATGTAGATCACCTCGATAGTATTGAAATTTCTTGTCTTTATAAAGACCTGTCAGGGAGATATCAGGCATGCCTGCATAAGCATCTCCATTGTCAGATAGATACACCCCACCCCCAAAATTCAATATAATATCCAGGGTCCCATCCGGCAGACGGCGCTGGATGGCTTGACCATGTTCCGCTTCTTTCGCCAGAATAGAATAAAAGAATTTTATTTCTTTTTGCAAACAGACGGGATATGTTTTTATGATCTCCAAAATGTCCGCTTTTTACAAAATGGGTGATAAAAAAATAAACTAAACTTGCAGATAAAGATAAACGAATGTTTTCGTAAATATCGAGGTCTGCAAATTTTAACAACATGAAAATGATCAAACCGATAATTTGCCTAGCAATAATTTTTTTCGCAATAAAAGGACAAGCACAGCAGGATAGCTCATCCCGCTCCAAAGTTTCATCGTTGCATATCACCCCGGAAATAACGCGCCAGCTCATTGACAGCATTCGTAAGGTAATGGTCGCAAAATATATTTTCCCGGACACCGCAACCCGAATGGTAGATCATCTTGAAAAAGAATATGAAAGCGGTATGTATAGCAGCATCACAGATCCGGTTGAACTGGAGAGGAAATTATACCAGGACATGAGATCTGTTCACCGCGATGTGCATTTCAGGCTGATCTACGCACCCGCGATGGCAAATAGCCTGTCGGCGCCATTTGATTCACTCACGCAAAAGAAGACGGATTCCACAAACGCAGTGAATATGCGAAATGACAATTATTTTTTTCGCAAGGTTGAAATCCTTCCCGGAAATATCGGTTACATCAAATTCAATGGCTTTACTGAATTAATTCCTGAGGCCAAACCTACTCTTGAAGCCGCATTCCGATTTGTGATCAACACAAAGGCGCTCATCATTGATCTGCGCGAAAACCGGGGAGGCAG
Organism: Chitinophagales bacterium; assembly: GCA_021323755.1. Taxonomy (GTDB): domain Bacteria; phylum Bacteroidota; class Bacteroidia; order Chitinophagales; family Chitinophagaceae; genus Puia. The sequence goes on from JAJPKJ010000002.1 coordinate 7,498, forward strand.
CCCGGATATGGTAAACCAGGTGGAAAGCTATTTTTTCACCAGCAGAATGCATATGAATGACATCGTCACCCGCTCCCCGGATTCAACGATCGTATTTTGGGCAGACCCGAAAAATGCTGATGGAATCTTGCTTAATATGCCTGTATATATGCTGACCAGCAAGGCGACGGTTTCCGGCGCAGAAGACCTGGCATACGCGATGCAGAGTGTGCATCGCGCTGTCATTATCGGCGACACTACTGCCGGCGGCGCTCACCCTACCGGTATGTACAATATAGGTTTCGGATATATAGGCGCCATCCCCGTGGCGCGTACACTCAATCCATATACACATATCGACTGGGAAGGAACAGGAGTATATCCTGACATCGCAATTTCATCGGAAGAGGCACTCCGAACAGCCGAAAGAATATTTTTTAAAGAAGAAATTGCTAAAGCAGGGACTGAGATCAAGAAGCGGCAACTGGAATGGACAATGAAAGATCTCCTGGCTTCCCAGTCAGAAGAGATACAAGACTCCCAGTCTTTAGTAATTTACACCGGCACTTACACAGGGGGGTTGGTCTTTTATGTTCAGGGGCACTTTTTATATTGCAAAAATAAAGAGAGAGGAAACAGGTTATTTAAATTGAAGCATATTGATGGCGACGAATTTGTCCTGGATGACAGGAATGAAGTGCAATTTCTAAAAAATGAAAACGGAAAAGTTGTAGCGAGCAAGATATTTACCAGTAGCGGAGAAGTTCGCGAGAAAGCGAAACAATAATTACTTTAACTGTCAGGTCCACGCGCCAAATCCCAAGTAAAAACATCTGGCCCCTTTGAAAAAACATTTCGTTTTTTTGCGCGATCTTCCTTGCGTCTTCTATTCTTCATTCACCAATTCTTCATTCACCAATCATTTCAGTGACGATCTTCAAATAGATTTACGTGGAAAGTCCCGCGTACAAAATGATAATTATGCACGGAACACTAACTCGGTTATCCGGCATTTATAGTTTTTCGATTATGCATGACCGTTACCTTTATTTTTCATTCCGTCCTCAAACTCTTTACCGGGTTTGCCATCGCAGCTTTGATCGCCTGAAAGCTTACCGTTAGCCACGCAATGGCAATGGATGACGCAATGGTGATCACAAAGACACCCGGACCCATGGTGATGCGGAAAGAAAAATTATTCAGCCAGTTGTGCATAAAATAATAAGCAAGCGGAGCTGCGATCGCAAAAGCCACGGCGATCAGTAGCATAAATTCTTTGGAGAAAAGTGTGACGATGCTTGTGGCAGATGCCCCCAAAACTTTTCGTATCCCGATCTCCTTTGTCCGCTGCACGGCCATGAACGATACCAGCCCATAAAGCCCCAGGCAGGATATGAAAATAGCGATGGCTGCAAATATTTTATAAAGCTCGGATAACTGGCTCTCCTGCTCGTAAAAGCTGGCTATCTTATCATCGAGGAACTGGAACTTGTAAACGTACTCAGGGTAAGCAACGTTCCAGGTCTTTTCAATAAAAGAGAGCGTTTGTTGCATATTTTCGGGCTCCATCCTGACTGCCATCGTCCCATATACATTTTTCCAGGGTGCCATCACCACCGGGTATAGCGCATCCTTCATCGAGGAAGCATTAAAATTCCTCACCACGCCAACCACCGGTCCCTTTAATGACCCACCCCAAAAATCCATTTTTTTGCCGATGATATCCTGCGGGTTACGGAAGCCGAGCTGCTTAACCAGCTCCTCGTTCACCACGAATTCCCTCACCGTATCAGATGGGCGGTAAGGACTACCCGCTACCAGTTGCAGTCCATATGTTTTAAATACATCGGCATCAGCCCATTTCAGGTCGGCATTGAAATCAACAGGCTTTGCCGCATTGTCAAAAGTGAAGGGACTGCCCCAATGCGATTCGTCCGTGATCGCAAAAGTGCCATAACTGACGCTTTTTATAGAAGGCTGTGCCAAGAGTGCTGCTTTCAGCGCCTCTCTTTTGGTCATGCTCACACTATCTCCGGGGATATTGATATTCACAATGGCATTTTTGTCAAAACCCATCGGTGCGCTTTTAAAATAATTCATCTGGGCGACAACGATCAGGGTGCCGATGATCAAAGTCTGTGCGATGCTGAACTGCAATACCACCAGCACCCGCCTCAGTGAAATGCCGCCAACAGTTTTACTGGTCAGCTTGCTTTTAAGCGCCGTAATAGGATTAAAGCCGGCGAGAACAACTGCGGGATAAAGACCGGATAACAGGGTCACGATGATCAATAGACCAGCCATGAAAAGCATAATATTTATATTGAAGGGGACGGTGATACCGGTTTTAAGCAACTGGTTCAATAATGGCAGGGCGCTATAGGCGAGTATAGCAGCAAGGATCACGGCAAAAACCGTGATGATAAAAGTTTCACTAAGCAACTGCCATACCAGTTGTTTTTTTCTGCTGCCAAGAACTTTGCGCACACCTATTTCCTTTGCCCGGTTAACCGCCTGCGCAGTTGCCATATTGATAAAGTTGATGCAGGCAATGATCGTAAGAAAAAGTCCGATCAACCCCAAAGAGGTGATCAGTTCTTTACTAAAAGTATGGTTATTATAATTTCCAAACCGGCTATCGTAATGGATGGTGGTGAGCGGCTGAGCATAAAAAATCCTTCGGCTAGCGTAGTCCGTGGTTTCATGCCTTTTGGTAAAATCAACCAGATCCTTATTCAGTTGAGCATAGGTCATGCCGGATGGTACCCTCACAAAAGTATTGAGGTAGCCATTATTGCTTGCCCAGTTGTCCGATGCTGCGTCGTCGCTAGTTTTTAAAGAAAGGGCCAGAGCGATCGGAAAGTCAGTATTGACCGGCATATTTTTTAATATGCCGGTTATCTTGCAGATCTTATTGTCCTTGTACCTTATGGAGCGTCCTATCGCATTGTGCCAGTCGCCGAAATAGCGCTCTGCCGTCCCCTGCGTCAGGACTGCCGTGTTTGGCTCTGCAAGAGCTGTTTTGGGGTCGCCGGCAAGAAATGGGAAATTGAACATCTCAAAGAAATGCGGCTCTATGAAAAAAAGCCCCTGCTCATCAAATTTTTTAGTCGTCGGTTTATTACCATCATCCAATACGGTTACCTGGTCCCCCGCAGAAGCATAGATCGTGGAGACATTTTCCAGTTGCGGGTAATCAAGCCTTAATTGTTTAGCCGCGGGAAAACAGGTACCGGCGGAGTAATGGATGCCATCCGGAGATTTAAACTGGCTGGCTATGCGATAGATGCGTTCCCTGCCCGGATGAAAATTATCGAAACTGGTTTCAAACTGGATCACCAGGAATATCAGCAGGCAAGCTGCCACCCCGATCGCAAGACCTGTAATATTGATAATGGCATATGCCTTGTTGTTTTGAATATTCCTCCATGCGGTTTTTAGATAGTTTTTAATCATACAATGTTGATTTACGAACCTGGATTTACGAAATCTTTATTTTTACTTATGCATTACTGTTAGTATCATTCATCATCACATAATCATATTTTCTGAGTATCAGGTTAGCTATTCCGTTCTCAAACTCTCGGCAGGATTTGCTATCGCTACCTTGATGGCTTGGTAGATCACCGTGATCAATGCGATGAAAATGGCACCGGCGCCCGCTTCTGCAAATACCCACCCCGACACATCTATCCTGTAAGCAAAACCTTCGAGCCATTTATTCATCGCCCACCAGGAAAGTGGTGACGCTAGAAGAAAAGCGATCGCTACCAGTTTGATAAAATCTTTTGATAGCATCTGGATGATACCGGGAACAGTAGCCCCCAATATTTTTCTTACACTGATCTCTTTTTTACGGCGTTCTGCAGTAAAGATGGATAATCCAAAAAGGCCAAGACAGGCGACAAAGATCGAAAGGCCGGTGAATACACTAAACACGGAACCCATGCGATGTTCCGAGCGATACAAGGCATCAAATTCCGCATCCATGAAACTGTAATCAAATGGAATATCCGGCGCGAAGTTTTTCCATTTGTCTTCGATCTCATGCATGCTCGTATTTATCTTTCCTGATGGCAATCTCACAGAAATAAAAGAACTGTTCATATAATATGTCTTCGATGCCGCATTGAACAAGGCAAAAGGCTGCACCACCTCACGCAATGATTCAACATTAAAATCTTTCACAACGCCGATCACTTTGAAGCGCTGGTTATTTCCAGGATAATCAAGATATTTTCCAACAGGATCTTTCCAGCCTATTTGTCTGGCAGCTGTTTCATTTAAGATCACCGAGGCAGAATCGTTGAAGGCCTTTGAAAAATTTCTTCCCTGCACAACATGCAGATCTAGTGTCGGCACAAAATCTTCATCTATCATGTAAGATGAAAGGTCAATATTTTTTATCAGGGGTTTGTCGGTTTCTGTTTCCTGCGGATTGTACGAATCCTCAAAATTATTCTTGGTAGGTATGCTCGTAGAGGCAGATGCATCTATCACACCATGCAGTTTTTTTATTTCCTGCCGAAAGGTCTCCTCACTATTTGCCAATCGCTTTGTGTTGGCAATGACAAGAACATTCTCTTTATTTAATCCCAGGTCCTTGCTCTGTGTGTATTTCAGTTGTTGGAATACAATGATGGTACATACGATGAGCGCTATTGAAATAGTGAATTGAAACACGACCAATCCGTCTCTGATGAGCAGATTACTGATACTATTCCTAAACTGTTTCATCCCCTTTAAAACCTCGGCAGGATTGAACCGGGTAAGATAAAATGCCGGGTATAAGCCTGCAAGTAATGCCGTGAGGACGCATAAACACAATACAAAGATCCAGGTCGATGTGGTGAATATTGAAGGGAACAAAAAGGATTTACCAGCGATATTGTTGAATGGCTCTAATAAGCCAGCCACCATGATCAGCGCAATCATGGTGGCGATAAAACTGTATAAGATGGCTTCTGCAAGAAATTGTTTTATGAGCTGGGTTCTTAATGAGCCCAACACTTTGCGGATACCAACTTCTTTTGCCCTTGTTGCGGACTGAGCCGTTGAAAGGTTCATGAAGTTCACACAGGCAAGGATCATAATGAACAGCCCAATGGCTGAAAAAATATAGACATATTTAATATCGCTTAAGGTGGACAGTCGCGCCGGAACCTGCATGGGTATTGCATGTAAGTGCAAGGAGGTAAAAGGCATCAGGCTAAACCAAAGCCTGCTCCCTTTTTTTTCAAAATCCTCATATGACTGACCATTACCGAACACATGCTCTTTGACCATTGCCGGAAATTTTGCCTCAAGCGCGGCAATCGATGCTTTATCAACCGCAATATTTTTCTTCAGTTTTATATAGGTATTCACCTGCAGCCAGAACCAATTCCAGCTTCTTTTTTTTACCTCATGATAGGCGACAATTGGCGCAAGCATATCAAACTGGAAAGTAGAATTGGAAGGGCTGTTTTTTACGACGGCAGTTACAATAAATGGTTTTTTCTCCGTATCCAGCAATAAGGTCTTACCCATTGCATTGCTGCTGCCAAAATATTTTTTTGCTGTCGCCTCGGTGATGACAAGCGAGTTTGGTTTTTCCAGGCAGGTAGCAGCATTCCCCGTAAGGAGTTCATAATTGAATGCCTGCAGGAAATTTGAATCAACGGCCAGCACTTTTTTTTCTGTATAAAAATCCGGTGAACTTTTGTTTTCCTGATAACGTACCAGCACATCTCCGGGACGATAGATCCTCACGTATGATTCCACTTCCGGATACATACTTTGAACTGTCGGCCCAGCAATTGGCGCCGTGTTTCCGCCGCTGGTACTTTCCACACCCTTATCAGTACCGCTCATATTCAATTGGAAGATATGATCTGCTCCGGCAAAAAACTGATCATAGCTAAATTCATCCTGCACGTACATGATAATCATGATCACACAAGCAATCGCAATGGCGAGTCCCGAGATATTGATCATGCTGTTGGTCTTGTTTCGCCTCATGTTGCGCCAGGCAGTCTTGAAATAGTTCTTGAGCATATAAAAAAATATTCGTTTTACATTTTACAAAAAGACCGGTGCCGGATATTTTCGGTTATCCATTACCGTTATCCGTTATCTATCACCCGACTATTTCCTTCACGATCTCATCAACTACTCCGTTCTCAGACTCTTTACCGGGTTGGCCACTGCTGCTTTGATTGCATGAAAACTTACGGTTATCAAACCAACAGATATAGCGGAAAGCCCAGCAACAAAAAATACCCACCAGCTGATATTGGTTCGGTATGCATAGTCCTGTAACCACTGACTCATCAAATACCAGGCAAGCGGCGAAGCGATCAGGATCGCAATGATTATGAGAAGAACAAAGTCCCGGCTCAGCATGGCAGCAATATTGGTTGCACTTGCTCCCAGTACTTTTCTTATTCCAATTTCCTTTGTCCTACGCTCCGCGGTGAACATGCCAAGCCCGAATAATCCCATGCAGGAAATAAATATGGTTAATCCCATCGACACATTCACGAGCCAGGCAGTCTTATCTTCCTGACCGTAGAGAAACCCGATGGATTCATTCATGAAATGATATTCAAATGCTTCATCGGGAAATAATTTCTTCCATTGCTTTTCTACTGCAGCCAGAATTGTTTTTACATCCCTGGCATTTTTTTCCTGCCCCGAAAGCTTAATAGCAATACTGTGCCGGAAGATCTTTTTATTGGTGATGACTGCCGGCTGGATCGCATCATGGAATGAACCCTGGTGAAAATCGGCAACGACCCCAACGATCGTCTCATCACTCAGTTGCTTGCCCACGGCATCAGCGGGTTTTTTGAAGCCGATTGCTCTTGCCAGGGCCTCGTTTATGATCAATTCATTCACGCTGTCGCTATGCACCATATTTCTGCCGGCGATCAGTTTCATCCCGTAGAATGGTATGTACTGGTCATCCCCTTCCTCAATAACAGGATTAATAGAAATCTCCTCTTTCCCTTTGAATTTATAGGTGCTGGTCATTTTGGCAAAGCCCATCGGGTTATTTCCCTGCCATATCGCTTTATCAACGCCCCGAATATGCCGGACATCCTCTGCCAGAATTTTAAGTTTATTATCGCTGTCGCGCCATTTGTTAACAGTGATGATCGCATCTGAATTAAAGCCTTTGTCAGCACCCTTCATAAAATTCATCTGTTTACCCATGATGATGGCAGTGATAATAAAGACCATGGAAATGGTGAACTGAAAAATGATCAATGCTTTGCGAAGACTGATCTTTTCCCTTCCTGGCCGAAGATTCCCTCCTTTCAGACTTAGAACAGGCAGATAGGATGCAAGGACCCTTGAAGGATAAAATCCCGCGCAAATCGTGGTAATAATGATGATACTGCCCAGGAAAATCAGGGTGGTTGTGTTGAAAAAATGAAATTCAATGCCTTCCGGAATATAATCTTTAAAAAGAGCAAGGACAGGGTTAACGAGTATGACCGATATGGCAGCCGCCAGTAAGGTCAATACAAAGGTTTCGATCAGAAATTGAAAGGTGATATTGCCCTTGTTGCCCCCCAACACTTTGCGGACACCATTTTCTTTTGCCCTTTGAATGGACTGGGCAGTCGATAAATTGATAAAATTAACTGCAGCAATGAGCAAAATGAACAGCGCTACCCCCATCAGGGAATATAATGTCGGCATATAGGCTTTGCGAAAATCATCCCCGTCATCCCCCCTGCGAAATTCTTTTGTGAAATGGATATCGCTCAGTGGTTGCAGGTACATATTAAGTTTTGTACCGGGCTGTTGAAATTGTACGTGATCTTTTATATATGCAGCGAATCTCTTGTTAACCTCACTGGCACTGACATGTTCATCCAGTTTTACCATGACCAGTGAGTTATGGGGCTGAAGGCTGCTCCAGTCCTCGGCTTTTATTCTTTGGTTCAGGAAACTATGGGTTGCGGTGGAAATGGAAATAAAATCAGTATACCCAAAATCGGTGTTTTCTGTCCAGTCTTTCACAATCCCTGAAACGTTCACCCTCAGCGAATCCTGGTAGATCACCGTTTTTCCGATCATATCAGCAAGGGGAATATCGCCAAAATATTGCTTTGCCCTTTTTTCTGTCAGCACGACCTTGAAGGGCTTACTCAGCTCCTGCGGATTTCCCAGGAGCCATTTATATTTGAATATATCAAAATATTCCGGCCAGGTGATGATGGTAGATGTGTTGTAAGATCCGGCGATCCTGCTTTCAAATTTTTTCGGATGTTTATTGCCATCAGGAATAGTGACATCCTCTCCAAAATCAATAAGCCCCGCTTTCGCTTCAAACCCGGAAATTTGATTTTGAAATGCGGCGACATCATTGATAATGCTGTTCAAAAACTCTTTATCCCCGCGATCGTTTTGCAAGTCTCCAACAATTCTATAAATCCGGTTTCCATCAGGATGGAATTTATCGAAACTAAGATCGAACTTTGTTATCAGGTAAATGGTGATACAGGCACATATCCCCAAGGCCAGCCCAAAGACATTGATGACAGTGTATATTTTGTGCCTTATTATATTCCGCCACGCGATTTTGAAATAGTTTTTGAGCATAGCTTTTGATTTACGATATAAGACCTCTTTATTTTTAGTTACACATTACTGTTAGTATATGGTCTTAGTGTACGGATTCTGATTTTTATACTCAGGCCTCATGTCTGACCGCCCCAGCATTTCATTTTCAAATTACACTCACTCTGTTCGCAGATTCCTGACCGGGTTTGCAAGGGCTGCCCTGATGGATTGAAAACTTACGGTAATCAATGCGATCAAAATCGAAATGACACCAGCGAGCGCAAACATCCACCAGCTGATGTCTACACGATATGAAAAAGATTGCAGCCACTTATTCATTACCCACCAGGCGATCGGTGTTGCGATGAGAATGGATAAGCCGATTAATTTGATAAAATCTTTTGAAAGGAGTTGCACCAGACTGGCAACGCTTGCTCCCAGCACTTTGCGCACACCAATCTCTTTTTTTCTTTGCTCTGCACTAAAGGCCGCAAGACCAAATAGACCAAGACATGAAATGAGGATCGCCATCAGTGTAAAGGAATTGATGATGTTGGAGAAGATGATCTCAGATTGATATTGCTTCTGCACTGCCTCATCAAGAAAGGAATATTCAAAAGGCTCGGATGGCAGGTCCTTGCGCCATATGGTTTCAATCTTTGCCATCATCGTCTTATAATCATTACTGTTCACATTCACGATCACATCATGTATATCATCTCGGTTGGGTTCGCAGATGATCATAAAAGGATTTATGTTATTATGCAATGAACTATAGTTAAAATCTTTCATCACGCCGGCAACCTCATAGTTTCTTTCATCACCCGTAAAGAGTTTTGTACCCGGCGCATTTTTCAGATTTAATCCCAGGCGGCTCATTAGTGTTTCATTGATCAGCACTTTTGCAGAATCATGAAACCGGAAATCCCTGCCGCTGATGATCTGAATGCCGGTGGCTTTTACAAAGTTCTCATCAGATGATAAATTCGCCTGGTCTATTCCCGTAGCCAGGTTACCGCCTTGCAAATAAACGATCCAGTCATGGTAGGCTTCCTGTCCCATGTAATTATCTGCCAGGCTTACCGCCTTTGTTTCCGGCATCGCTCTAAGATCATTGGCGAAGGCCTGCATCCTGGATCTTGCATGATCTGTATAAAAGCTGAAGATCAGCTTTTGATTCTTCTCAAAGCCAAGGTCTTTATTTTTTATATAATTAAGCTGACTGTAAATAATAATGATGCTGGCGATAAGTACAATGGACAGCACGAACTGGAACACAACGAGCGATCGCCTGATACCTGCTGCCGAAACATGGTTTGTAAAGTTCCCCTTGATCACTTTTATCGCCTGGAAGGCGGAGAGATAAAAAGCAGGATAACTACCCGCGACAAGACTGGTAAGTACAATGATCCCGCATAGCAAAAGCCAGATGCTATAATCTGATAGCGATGAAACTTCGATATTGGCATGGGTGATCTGGTTGAGCAAGGGAAGCGCAAGGATCAATAAAGGAACGGCGATGAATACGCTGAATAAAGAGAGCAGAAAAGATTCCGTCAGAAATTGAATTCTCAGGTTGCTTTTTTGAGCACCGATTACTTTTCTTACGCCAACTTCCTTTGCGCGCTTAGAGGCTTTTGCCGTGGAGAGGTTCATAAAATTGATGCAGGCAATTATTTGAATAAGGGCCGCGATCAATATTAAAACGTTCAGGAATGAACTGCTTACTGTTGGCGTCATGTCATGATCCCGGCGGGCCTCACTGGTGTGAATGGCAGTTAACGGCTGCAGGTGTAACTGTTTTTCCATCCCAAGGTTCTTCAGTTGTTCGCCGCCATATTTTTTTAAAAATGCAGGAAGCTTTCTTTCAACTGCCGCCGCATCTGCACCCGGCCTTAATTTTATGAATGAATAGGTAAAGTTGTTGCCAGACCAGGTTGTGTTCTTCAAAATAAAATTACCATATCCGTTTGCACTCATGCCAATGAACATGCTGGCATGGATATTTGATTTACCCAGGCTTTCATCAATTACACCGGTTACCGTAAAATCATTTTTTCCATCAGCATCTTCGATCGTAATTACTTTACCGGTCGGATCTTCTTTATCAAATAGCTTGTCAGCAACCGGCTTTAATAATACAATAGAGTTTGGCGCTGTGAAGGCGTTTGCCGGATTGCCATAATCAAAATGAAAATCAAAAACACGGAAGAAGGTGGTATCCACCAAAAAAGCATCCTCATTATAAAATGACCTGTCTCTGTAACGAAGCAAATGATTATCTGCACCCAGGGTCGGCACGATACGAGTAAACTCCGCTACTTCAGGGAAATCATTTTTTAAGGCAGGTGCTATTGGTGGAGAGCATGTCGACATATTGTGTATGTCTCCGCTGAGATTGGTAAGTGTCACAATACGAAAAATATCTTTTGCACCCCGGTGTTGTTTATCATAACTATATTGGTCTTTTACATAGAGCACAATATATAAACAACATAGGGTTCCAATTGCCAGCCCAATAATATTGATAAAGCTGAAGGTTTTGTTCTTTAAAAGAAAGCGCCAGGCGGTTTTAAAATAGTTCTTGAGCATATAAAAAAATTATTCGTTTTTTATAAAAACAAAAAGAAGAGAATCGGGTATTTTCGGTTATCCATTGACGTTATATCCATTCTCTGGCGGTCATTCTGTCCTCAGGCTTTTTACCGGGTTTGCCAGCGCTGTCCTGATCGCCTGGAAACTGACCGTGACAGTGGCGATCGCTATTACCAGTACTCCCGCAATGGCAAACATCCACCAGGCAATATGAATGCTGTACACATAATCCTCCAGCCAGTTGTTCATCACCATCCAGGCAACCGGCGATGCGATCAGCATGGCGATCAATACCAGGATTAAAAAATCCCTGGAGAGCAAACCAAATAATACCATAGGACTAGCTCCAAGCACTTTGCGGATCCCGAACTCCTTTGTTCTCTGCTCAGCAGTGAACATGATAAGCCCCAACAGTCCCAGGCAGGAAATGAATATGGCCAGAAATGCAAAATAATCCGCGAGTTTGCTGATCACGCTTTCACTCTTATAGAGCCTTGCATATTCCTCATCAGAAAATTTGTAGGTGAACGGAAATTTTGGATTAAGTTCCGTGCAAACCTTTTTAAGGGCTGCGAGCGCTTCATTTGTTTTTCCGGGCATTATCCTGATAAGCGCCTGCCCCCAATCAAAATTTTCTCCCAGCCGAAGGACCAGCGGGCTGATGGGCGTATGCACGGAGCTGAAATGAAAATCTTTCAGGACGCCGATGATCGCACCTGGTTTTTTCCAGAAGGTAAGCGGCTTGCCTATCGGATCCTTATATCCGATGATTTTCAGGGCGGATTCATTGATGAGGTATCCCACGGAATCGGATGCGAAATCTTTTGAAAAATCTCTCCCCTCAGCGAGCTGAAGGTGCATCGTTTTTACAAAGTCATAACCAACCGCGGACTCCGTGAATTCAATATCCGCATTGGGATCTTTGCCTGTCCACTGCACCCCACCTGTTCCGTTAGCTATTTCGGTCGGGTTATCCGTGATGCGCGAAACGAATTCTATACCGGGTACCTGTGAAATCTCGGTCTTGAATAATTTATACTTGGGGATCAGATCCCCTTCCATGGGCACATAGATGAGATTATCCCTGTCATAGCCCAGGTTCATTTTTTGAATATAGTCTACCTGGCCCCGCACAACAATGGTACCGATGATCAGCACGATCGACAGCGTGAACTGCAAAACGACCAGGCCTTTTCGTAGCCAGACAGCGCTATTGGAGAATTTGGGGAGGCCCTTCAGCACTTTGACCGGTTGAAATGAAGACAAATACAGAGCCGGGTAACTTCCGGAAATGAATCCGGTGAGCACCAGCAAAGCGGTGATGATAAGCCAGAAACCAGGCTGACCAAATGGCATCACGATCTGTTTTTGCGTAAGCAGGTTGAACGCTGGCAAAACAGCAGTAGCAAGAACCAATGCGATAACGATAGCCATGGTCACGATCAATAGAGCCTCGCCAATGAATTGACGGATCAGGCTAAAGCGTTCAGCGCCGACTACTTTCCTGATCCCGATTTCCTTAGCCCGCTTTATAGAGCGTGCGGTTGTAAGGTTCATGAAATTGATACAGGCTATCAGCAGGATAAACACGGCAACAATGCTGAACAATTTCACGTATTGGATCCTGCCCCCCGAAATATTCCCCTGCTTGTCAAAATTGGAGTTCAGGTATACATCCTTGAATCTCGACATACCCAGACGGATATAAGAGCGCGGGGTCTGATCCTTATTATAAGCATCCAAAAAACGCTCGATTTTCTTTTCAAATGCCTTGACGTTAGTACCTTCCTTAAGCATGATAAAACAGCTGGGACCATTGTTGGTCCAATCCTGAGCCCATGTTTGCGTACTCAGGAACTGTTGCCAGCTCAGGAGATAATCGAAGTGGAGCGAACTGTTTTGAGGGAGGTCATCAAAAACCGCTGACACTTTAAAATTGGTTGAGTTCTGGTACCGGAGCGTCTGCCCGATCGCTTTTGCCGGAGAGCCAAAAAAGCCAACAGCCATCTTTTTTGAGATAGCGATATCAGATGGCGAGCTGAGAGCAGTAGATGCACTGCCTTCCAGCATGCGGAAGGAGAACATCTGAAAAAAATCTGCGCCGGCATGGTTTCCCTCCTCTTTGATGATCTTATTGTTTGCTTCGAAGGTTGCCATCTCATTCCATGCGTAGTTGGAAGCCAATTGCACCGGTGATAATACTCGTTTCATCTCATCGGCCATTACCCCCGGTCCACCAAAAAAAGCATTCACCGGGCCCTCCCGGAACTGTTTTTCATAAATGCTGAATAGCTGCCTGCCATTTTTATGGAAACCATCCACATTGAATTCATCAGCCACCCAGAGCATGATCAAAAGACTGCAGGTAAGACCAAGCGCAAGACCCATGATATTAATGGCGGAAAAAACTTTGTTTTTAGCCATATTCCGAAAAGCTGTTTTGAAATAATGCTTAATCATAATAAAAGGGTTGGCTTTTATCTCGCAACAAAAAGACCAAAATCATTTTTTATTGTTGCATAATGAATTAGGAAACCAATAGACAAAACAAATTGCCCGTTTTTGATACAAATGTTGTGCGTAAACGGTCAATATTTTTTGGATCAACGATCAAAAAACTCGGGACGCAGCATATGGTAAAATTCTTACCTTTCAATGATCAATTCTTTCTTATTATTAAAGCATATGGTAAAACTTACTCTACTATCATTGGTGTCTTTGATTTGCTTATCGACAAAGGCACAAAACCCACCACAAAAAAACTGGAAGCTGGCGGTGCAATTATGGACCTTTAATAAATTCACTTTTGTGGAAGGAGTGAATAAAGCAGATAGTTGCGGATTTAAATATATTGAAGCCTATCCCGGGCAAAAACTCGGCGGAGATTTTACCGGGGAAATGGGACCGTCCATGTCCGGCGACGAAAGAAAAAAGCTAAAAGAATTTTTGAAAAGAAAAGGAATTACATTTTTAGCCTATGGTGCAGTGGATGGATCTGATGATGCCAAAGAAGACAAGGACTGGGTCAACTGTTTTGAATTCGCAAAAGAAATGGGAATAAAGGAAATCATTGCTATGCCCACTCCGGCACAGCTTGACCTGGTAAATGAGCTGGCAGGAAAATATCATATCCGGGTCGGCATTCACGATGAGCCGGGAAAAAATCCTTACGATCATCCGGATTCTGTTGTCCGAGCAATAAAGAACAGACCCAACCTTGATGCATGCGTGGACATTGGCAACTGGGTACGTAACGGCGTGGATATTGTATCTGCGTTGAAATATCAGCTGCACGGACGTGTCGTTTCCGTACATCTTAAAGATGTGCAAGTGTCCGGAGATGAACATAGCCCTGAAACAAATTTAGGACGTGGTGTTTGCAATATTCCGGGAATTTTGCAGGAATTGAAACGCGAAGGATTTACGGGATTTTTCTCTATAGAGCAGCCCGAAGAGGGGGCAACAGGAATTAAATCAATCAAAGAAGATGCAGCCTATTTTCATCAACAGGTCGCAAAACTCTAAAAATTCTTAGGACATAGAAACTAAGATATCCGTAATACTTCTGTTTTTTTTGACCTCCGAAAAATTTTCGATTGCACAATCCCCTGCAGGCACTTGGAAAGGCACATCTTTGTGCCAGATCAAAAATTCCTCCTGCAGGGATGAACAGGTGATTTACCATATCCTAAATGATAAAGGCAGTGATTCATACCAAATTGATGCTGGCAAAATAATTGATGGAAGAGAAATTGACATGGGGACCCTGCACTTCAATTTTGACCCGCGGCAGCAAATCCTATTTTTAAACGAAAACTTAAGCAGGTAAAATGGAAATTTAAATTGGCCGGCGATCAAATTCATGGCACCTTGTTTTCTAGCGGCAAATTATTCCGAGTAATTGATATAAAAAAAGAAAATTCCTGAAAAAACTATTTAAGATAAAGCCGCTTATTTCAACAGAATTGAATGAACTGTTGCCTTGAGGATAACTTGCGATTTGAAGGGAAATAAAAAACCCCGCTGGGTTGCGGGGTCAGAGAATTATTTTTAATCATCAATTTTTCAAATTGCTGATCAGTCCCCTGATCTGTTTCAGGTCATTCAGGGTTTGCCTTTCTGCATTGACCAGGATCGCCCGGGAGAATCTTTTCAGCGTGAACGTGTTTTTAAGTGGATCCCATTGCCATAATTCCGGATCCCAGCGGTACCAGGGAATGGGTATGGGTCCATTATTTTTGTTCCGGCAAAAAAATGCTATCGCACCGGCAGTAAATGTCGTGATGGGATTTATCTGCCTGGTCTTTGAAATCTGCAACCCGTCATTGAAATAAATATCAACATGCAGCGTAAGATCGGCAGAAAGATTTGTTATGGACAGGTTGGTCCCGTTTAAGGGTTCACCAGCAGGTACATCAGCCCCTGTAACGGTCCATACGGCACGGTATCCGTCATTGTCAATCGGATTGTTAAGCGTGTAACTGACATTGATCGTAGATCCCTGCAGCGGTAAAATAATATCCCCACAGTCGTCCCTCGTCGTTGGAATATTGATGGTAATGCCCGGAACCTTAGTCGGGTCTAGCACATTAGAAAGGGAAGTATGGTATATGCCGCGGCCATACAAAGCAGCAAAGAGTAATTGCTGGGGAGCAAAATACTGGATATCTGTTACCCATCCTTTTGGCAGGTTAAAGGAGAAATTCACCCAGCTCTGCCCGCCATCGAAACTCGCAAAGATCCCTCCCCCATTCCTCATGCCGACGAAGATCCCTTTGACAGTTCCTAAAGATGCGGGGACAAGACATATTTTCTGGATCGCACCTGTAGTCAAAGTATAAAGATCGGAAGTGATATTTACCCAGTTGAATTTCTGCGTAGCGGGACTATATTGAAAAACCCATACAGCCGTCGTTGTGGTGCAATACACTTGCCCCGAGGACTGATCCACTGCGATCGAATTGATCGCACCTCCAAAACTAATGCCGTTATTCATGAGCGTCCAGTTGCCGGCGGTTCCATCGCCGCCGTCATTCACCGACTGGAAGATACTACCGCCATAAGCAACCCAGATGGAGTGATTAACGCCGTAAGCGATGGCTCCAGCCTGGTTACCAAAGGGCTGGCCGGTACCAGTGCGGGTGCCGGCAGGGCTAAAGATCGGACTGATCTGATTAGTCCAGTGATCCCCCCTGTCATGGGTCTCATAAACGCGGTCAATTCCGAGTACGATTCTGGTGTGATCGAGGGGGTCAATGGCAAAGGGAGCATAGGGCGCTGAGCCTGCATATTGATTGAAAGCATCGGGCGGCGTATCGTCGTTCCAGCTATGACCCCCATCTGTGGACCGTTGAAAAACATTAATGGTTTTGGCGTCGCTGGCGTATTGAGGCTCTCCATTGGTTGCATAGGCGTATAAACCATTGCCTGCGGGGTCAGGATCGAATAGCACCGGCCCGTTATCACCTCCGGACCCAGAGGTCCAGCTTTGATTTACTCCATAGGAAATCCCGTTGTCCTGGCTGCCGCAGAGGAGGATCTGCGGATTTGTTGGATGTACACTCACGCCCTGAGCAAGAATGCTCTGAAGGGTGAGTGAATTGAGCGATTCCCAGACACTACTACCAGGAGTGGTGAGACCGACCGGGTTGAAACGGTAGATCCCCCCATCCGTGCCCATATAGACCTTTCCTGCGTAGAATGCAAAGCAATGCACATCGGTATGAGGACGAAAGTTACCGGTCGTGCTGTTTTCAATTGAGATCCAGCTAGCTCCCTGATTAGCGGTTTGATAAACATGACTCCATTGGGGATCACCTGCTGCCTCATAGAGCATATTTGATTCAGAGAGCCCGATTGCCTGGAAGGTCGATGAGGCGGAAAGTCCATGACCGGATTCATAATTTACCGCACCTTTTAAAAAGGTGCCGATCGCTGTCCAACCATTACTTTTTAAAGCATAGGTATTCATGATCTGCGCAGTAGCGCTGTTATACATGAAGGCGAAGATCCCGCCCGGACTTGTGGGCGTGTGATCGGCTGCAAAACTGATCATACCGATATTTCCCGTTCCGGTTGGAGATCCGGTGAGAACATCAACCAGCCCGATAGCCATAATGGTCCAGGTGCTCCCTCCGTCGGTGCTTTGCCAGATGCCGGACTGTCCAACGGCTGCATAGAGTATGAGTTTGTTTGCAGACGTTAAGGTATAGTCAAGATCCCAGATCGTACCTCCAAAAGGCAGGGATAAGGGGAACCAGTTGTTTCCCCCATCAGTGCTTTTGAAGATATTACTGCTTCCCCGATAGCTTCCATCCAGCCCGTACAGGGTATTACTTGTTCCAGAAGTCGGATCGATGAACAACTTTCTTTGCGGGCCGTTACCCCCGAATACTTTTTTGCCGAGCGTATCCCAGGTATTTCCGTTATCCTCCGAAACCAACACCATCTGCTGACCAGCGGGTACTAGGAGCCTGTTTGGGTTATTGGGATCAAGCGCTATCATCTCTGCATAGAAAAGCCTGTCCCATTTATCCGCAATAGGGAACCAGGTCGGCTGAGCCGTCGTAAAATCAGGGCTTTTCCAGATCCCACCCTGGTCAACTGCAATGAAGATGCTTGGCGGTATGAGCGTGGAACCCAAAGTATGTAGTGGCACGATCGTTATGCCCCAGACTCGGCCGGAAACCCCTGCAAATTGTGGATCACTGATCGGTGCTGGTCCTGCCGGCCCCCAGATATAAGGCTGGCTATATACCACATCTATAAATAAAATTAATACCAAAACGGTAACGATATAGACTTTTCTCATAAACAAAATATAAATGGTTGTAAATAGGTTTGGTTCCTTGTCTGCTGACAAGAAATTCTGCCGTTGTCTTAGTCGCAAGATTTTAGGGAACAGAAACACTTCCCCGAAATATTTTAGGTCAATTTCGGACTCAATCTATTTTTGTTCAAATGAAAAAAGAAGCGCCAATGAGTATCCGGCTATATTGAAGAATAAATCGCAGCATTGAATGAGCAATTTCCTTAAAGATCATTGGCGATTTGAGGTGAAATAAAAAACCCCGCTATGCCGCGGGGTTTTTTTTGACTTATACTTGATTTCTATTTTTGGAGTTTTTTGTAGAAGTACCAGCCACTGCCTTCGGATTTAAGCGAAATTTTCTGGTCAGCATTTTCCAAAGTGACGCAATAAGCTTTCCCGCCATTTACCGAATATTCAAAAAGATCACTGATCCAATAAGAAGAATAATCTTTGGATAGTTCATTTTTTAATTTGACCGGCAGTGAAGTTGAAAGGATATTTTTTCCTGTACCCATAAGGTCAGCATCTGCAGAATAAAAAGCATAGAGGACAGTTCCCCTTACCATAAATGTTGCTTTGTAATAACTACTGTAGTCATCCCAACGCACCCTTCTGGCGTGCTGAAAGTTTTTAGAGAATGCAGAACTGACAGTTTCTGGAATTTTACCGTCGTTATCATTTGCATATGCAGACAAACCAAAAAAGGCTGCTACAAGGATCGTTAAGGTGAAGATTATCTTTTTCATGTTATTTATTTTTATCGTTTTAAAATTAATTGCAGCACAAAATTATTCCCCGATTTCACATTTATCGGACAATTGCGTCCAAGTAAAGATTTTCAGAGACGAATACCGGTAATTTTGGTGATTAGTGATAAAGAAAAAGAAGAAACTACGATCAATGCAGATCTATTTCCTGTGCATCACCCCATCCGGCCGGGTCTGCATCGTTACTCAGAGAGTTGGGATAAAGAAGATGACAATCTCCAATGACAGCTTCCTCCCTGGATCTATCTGGTATGTATTGCCCGGCCACACTTTCGAGATAATATTCCTGCAGAAAGAAAAGCACAACAACAATTTTCTTAGTTACAATTGCCGATGTTTCAAAGTAGCCGAGTGCAATATCATTACTATCCGTTGCATTATGGATATTACCGACAACCAACGAAGGCAGGGGATCAAGAATGCTTCCCGTTCGGTTTGTTTGTTGCAGATACTGCTGCCAGAACAGGTAGATGTCCTGGTTTAATGAATACTGTTTCACTTCAATAAAATGCTTGCCAAACCAATAAATGGGAGAATAGAAAACGGGTTGGATGATCTCATTTCCGTTGATCAGTTTATCGGAAAGAATGTTTATCTGGCTTGTAGTAAGATATTGTTCGCAGAGAGCGTCGCAGGAACATGAATACGGATCAGTACACATGGGGTAAGGAGACGGAGGCTGACAATTATTTCCCCAGGATTTGCGGGGTATATATCCCAAAGCTGTCCAGCGGTAGTAGTTCTGCGTATTTACGGGGTCACGAACATTTGCTGAAATGATCAGCTGTGTTGGTCTTATGTCGGTGATGAATGTACTGTCGTACAAAACCGATATGCTGTCGATAGGCGGTACCGGATTTATTTTTTCTGGAGTGGAAACATATGTTTTACCGTTTGATAAATAAATCATCAAAGTATAGGTTCTCCCGACGATTCCTACAAAATTCGAATCGGTGGTTTGATAGGTCCCGGGAGAGACCAGGCTGCATAATGCAGAATCTCCCGCATCATCTTTGATGACAACTCTCGCATCGTTTATATAATCTTGATTTGAATCGATTCTTGCACTTGCATTAAGAAAACTTCCTGTGTAACTTAATTTAACTGCATAAGGCGTTGTATCGGTTGTAACCAATCCTTCAACTACCAGCATCGGCAATCCTTCACGAATAGTAGGTATAATACTTCTTACACAAGCGGAGAATAGTATAAGGAAAAGACATAAATAATATTTCCACAGATTTTTGATCACTATATAATGGGGAATGTCAGCCGCGTTGGCATTTTACAAATTTACAGTGCGGTATAAATATTTTGAGGATGTTTTTTATTAGTACCCATTTTAAATACCGCAGACAAAAGTAGATTCTCCCTTTCCTACCTTAAAATCTTCTTTCGGAAATTTAATGATTGATCGGTGCAACCTTGATTCCCAGAAGATAAATAGCGCGATCTGTCAAGAATTAAACGTAGCATATGAATTTACCTGGTGATTGTTGTTCTTAAAAATGCGAACCAAATCAATTTCATCTTGGTCATTCCGTCCTCAGACTCTTGACCGGATTTGCCAGCGCTGCTTTTATTGCCTGCAAACTTATTGTTGCCATCGCCACTACAACAACAGCTGCACCCGCAAACAAGAATATAGTCCAGCTCATGTTTATTCGGTTGGCATATTCCTCCAGCCATCTGTTCATCAGATACCAGGCTAAAGGTGATGCAATAAAAAAAGCGATCAGGACCAGTTTCATAAAATCTTTTGAGATAAGAGCGATTATATCCTGCGCAGATGCTCCCAGCACTTTTCTGACCCCTATTTCCTTGGTGCGGTTCACTGCTGCAAGAGCCGCAAGCCCTAAGAGACCGAGGCAGGCAAGAAAAATTGAAATGCCCCCAGCCCAGCCTACGATGCTGCTCCATCTCTGCTCTGCATTATAATAGTTATTGACATCTTCGTCAACAAAACTATATTTCAGCGGAGTACCGGGCATGGCGCTGTTCCAGGCCTTTTGAATGGCGCCGATGGCCGGTGACGGGTTCCCCGGATGGATACGGACATAGAAATATTGGTATCCTTTGTTCGCTGAGGATTCAAATGCCTGGTTTTTGATCCCTTCACTCAAAGGGCGGTAATTAAAATTCTTCACCACCCCGCTGATGATAACTGTGCCTCCCTGGAAATTTTTTATTTGCTGCCCGATGGCATTTCGCGCGTTCCACCCGAATGCCCGCATCATGGTCTCATTGATCAGGATCGGCTTTATAGAATCACCAGCGACTTCTGGTGGTAAATTTTTACCTGCTATCAGTTGCATACCCATTACATTGATATAATTGGTATCGATGATATTGAGCTCTGCAGAGATCCCCTTATCTGTATAGCCTAAAAAATCGTGACCTGCGCCAAGACCTGCTGCCGCACTCGCTATTCCCACAACAGCGGGTTGCTTGAGCAGCTCTTGTTTGAACAGCGGGAAGATCTTATTTGGGTCTGTCTCAGAAGCATCAACGGCGATCACATTTTCCTTTTGAAAACCAGGGTTCTTTTTGATCAGAAAACTGGTTTGTTGAAGGATGACGATAGTTGAAACGATGAGCATGATCGATAGGGCAAACTGAAAGGTGACCAGCGATCTGGTAAACAAATTGGATCCTCCGATCCTAATCTTATTTTTTAATACTTCAACCGGCTTGAAATTCGATAACACCAGCGAAGGATAGCTACCTGCCAATAATCCCGCCACCACCACCACGCCCGTCAGCAATAAAATGACCCGCAGATTCAACACAGCAGCAAATTGCAAATTTCTGCCGGATAACTGGTTGAACCAGGGCAAGAGCAGGTCCGCCAGCAGCAAGGCGAGGATCGCTGAAGCAAAGGACATCAGTAAGGCCTCTGAAAGGAATTGAAAAATGATCTGCTTTCTCTCTGCCCCGATCACTTTTCTGACCCCGACCTCCTTACTCCTGCCGGCTGAACGCCCGATAGCCAGGGTGGTAAAATTGATACAGGCGATAAGCAGTATACCGCCAGCAATAACAAGCAATATCCAAAGCGTTTCTGGGGCTATCCTGGCGTAATCGCTAAACCCCCATCCGCGAAACCAGGTATCGGTATGGATCGATAATAAAGGCTGCAGTCTTAGAAGCAAGGGCTCTTCTCCCTGCTTCCATGTCGCACCAAAATTTTTCATTTCTGTGATAAAACCGGGAGTATACAGGTGCAGGAAGCCAGATAATCTTTTTGCATCCGACGGCAGTTTACTGTCCGCTCTTAACTGCACGAATGTCTCGCGTGCGATGGGATGCCAGTTATTACCCACATAAAAATTATTGTTATTGTTTAGTGCAAACTGAAAATTTCCCAACAGGGCAAAACGGATGGTTGAATTCTCCGGCACATCTGTCGCGACCGCCCTCACGCGGAACGGCTGAAAAATCCCGCCGATACTTATTTCAATTGTTTTGCCAACCACATCGTCGTCTCCGAAAAACGCTTTTGCAACCGATTCAGTCAAGACGATATCGTTAAGATTGCGCAAAGCATCACTTGCCTTTCCATGCTTTAAAGGGAAAGTGAACACGGAAAAAAAAGACGGGTCGGCATAGGTCACCTCGGAACGGTGAATGGTATTGCCGACACGGATAAGGTTTTCCCCCCATGGCAATTGTACGCGCACATAATCGCTGACATCAGGCAGGTTCTTTTTCATCGCTGCACCCAGCGGCTCAGGGCTGGCTCCTGAATAACTTAAATAATCGGTGTTTTGAAAATCGTCCGACCCGCCTGCCGTATTATTGATCACATAAGGACGAAAGATCACTGAGGCGTTCTTATGAAAACCATCAAAGCCAAATTCATTCAATACGAAAAGCAAGAGCAGACCGAAACAGGCGATGCCAATTGAAAGTCCGGCAATATTGATCGCAGCAAAGATCTTTTGTTTTTGAAGGTTGCGCAGGGTGATTTTTAAATAACTTCTCAGCATAAAAAATAATTTATATTGAATGATGCGAGATCGCTGATCTATTTTTTCAGCTATACATTACTGTTAGCCCCAATTCAATTTCACATTTCTGGCGATATCATTGTAAGATCAATTTTATTCTGTCCTTAAACTTTTCACCGGGTTTGCGATCGCTGCCCTGATGGACTGAAAACTTATTGTAATCAAGGCGATCATCATGGACGCTAAACCTGCAATCATGAATATCCACCAGCTTATTTCGATCCTGTATTCATAATGCTGCAGCCAGTTATGCATGATCCACCATGCCAGGGGATAAGCGATTAGGCAGGCGATCGCAACCAATTTCAAAAAATCCTTCGATAATAAAGTGGTGATGCCGGCAACGCTTGCTCCCAGTACTTTGCGGATGCCGATCTCTTTTATCCTCCTTTCTGCAGTGTAGGTTGCCAGACCAAAAAGACCCAAACAAGAAATAATGATCGCCAGCATTGCGAACACGCCTGACACCTTACTGGTAAGCGTTTCGTCTTGATACATCTGGTTGAACTGATCATCCACAAACCTATATTCTATGGGGTAGGCCGGGTTGGCCTTTTTCATGACTGCAGCGATCGTTGAGAGGGCCTGTCCAATATTACCCACCGGTTTTAACCTTGCATAAATAAAATTTTGATATTCCGCGGGTTTGCAGAAAATGATCAGCGGTGCTGCCCCGCCATCATAAATGTTTCCATAGATATAATCTTTTACTACACCAATGACCCTTACGTTTGTGAACTCACCATCCCGGTTGCCGCGGGGGGATTGAATGATCTTTCCAACAGCGGATCCCTTTCCCATCAGTTTTGCCAGTGATTGATTGATGATAACATTTGACTTTTCGGATGCCGTATCACTGCTGAAATCTCTCCCGTCAATGATCTGCATTCGGGAAGTAGAAATAAAATCCGGGCTTACATTTCTGTGCGCGATGGATACCTGGCTGTTTTCCGGTTTATCCTTCCACCTGAATCCATCGTCGGTATTTCCGCCGTATAGTGTTGAATGATCTGCCATGGCCGCGTTTTCTATCAGACCCGTGTGCAAGAGCTCTTGTTTTATGAGTGTGAAAGTTTTTGCAATATCATGCTGGGGATCTATCTCGATCAGGTTATTCTTATTAAAACCCAGGTCTCTTGATTTTATATGTTGGATCTGGAGATAAACAACCACGGTGCTGATGATAAATACAACCGATACGGCGAACTGAATCACCACCAATCCTTTTCTGATCAGCGCAGCACTGCCGGTCTTCAACCTCGATCCTTTTAAAACCTGGATGGCATTGAATGAGGATAAATAAAACGAAGGATAGCTGCCGGCGATCAATCCACAAATAAGGGTAATGGAAAAGAGAAATATAATGTGAACAGGGTTGCCAGGATCCAATGCGAGTCTTTTTTGCATCAGCATATTGAACGCGGGAAGAGAAATACGAATAATGATCACTGCGCATAATGCCGCGAGCAGTGACATCATCATTGCCTCACCAAAAAATTGAAATACAAGTGCTCTTTTGCCGGAACCCAGTACTTTACGCACGCCAACCTCCTTTGCTCTTTTTTCACTGCTCGCGGTCGCCAGGTTCATAAAATTGATACAGGCGATCAAAAGAATGATCCATGCGATCAGTGAAAGCAGACGCACCTGCGCTATCTGTCCGCCCCCCGTTTGTTTTCCATTTACAAACTCATCGTACAAATGCCAGTCGCGCATCGGGAATAAAAATGCATGTGTTGTCTGACCAGCATTTTTTGAATGAATGTAATTGTATAATTGCTTATTGATCGTCCCTGCATCTGCAGCAGAATTTAACTCGACAAAAGTGAATGGTCCATAACTTGCCCAGTCCGAAGCGTCTCCGCTCGCATAGGAATTGTTTTCGATCAGATTTACCTCATAAGGTATCAGCCATTCAAATTTGAGGGTGGAATTTTCAGGCAGGTCCTTTAAGACACCCGTGACAATATAATTTTGTTTATTATCTACACGAACCGTTTTGCCAATAACGGTTTTGTCATCACCAAAAAATTTCTTGGCAGCGCTTTCTGTGATCACCACAGAGTGCAATTGCGAAAAAGCCGTTGCTGCCCCGCCTTCTGCAAAAGCCAGCGTGAACATGCTGAATACTGAAGGGTCTGCATACTTGCCCGCCGAATACAAAGATCTGCCGCCGATCGTGAACAAAAGGTTTTGCGATTCATCAGACATCCGGCATACATTCACCACACCAGGGATCTCCGCCTTAACAGCAGCAGCCATTGGGCGGGGCGTCGACCAGTTGGTAAAAGTATTGCCGTCATAACTTGCGTTTTCACGTATCGCATAAATCCTGCTCTTATTGGCATAACTGCTGTCCCATTTCAATTCATTTTCTGCCCATAAAAAGATCAGCCCCGCACAGGCAATGCCAATTGCCAGACCGAAAACATTGAGAAAGCTGTACCCTTTATTTCTTGCCAGGTTTCTCAGGGTGGTTTTTACATAATTACTGAGCATAAAATAAGATTTAAGTGATCCTATTCCGTCCTTAGACTTTTCACCGGGTTTGCGATCGCTGCCTTAAATGCCTGGTAGCCGGTTGTCAATAATGCGATCGCCATGGAAATTATCCCTGCTGCAAAAAATATCCACCAGGATATATCGATCCGGTAGGCGAAATCAGCGAGCCAGGAATGCATTGCCATCCAGGATACTGGCGCTGCGATCAAAAATGCGATCAGTATCAATTGCAGGAAATCTTTTGCGAAAAGGGTAAAGATCTGTGAGGCTGATGCACCAAGCACTTTGCGGACTCCGATCTCTTTTACCCTTTGTTCTGCGGAGAACATGACCAGACCAAGTAAGCCCAGGCAGGAGATCAGGATCGCAAGAGAAGCAAATAACACAGACAGCTTGGAGATCACCTCTTCATTACTATAGAGTTTTTGATATTCCTCATCGACGAACTGATAGGTGAACGGATAATTGGGATTGATCTTATTATAAACTGCTGCAAGACTGGCGAGCGCCTCTTTTGTTTTCCCCGGTTGTGTCCGCGCAATGATCACCCCGAAATATTCATATTCTTTTACATCAAGAATCACGGGTTTTATCGGTTCCCGCAATGACTGTGTATGATAATCCTTGAGCACCCCGATGATATGTCCTTTTTTATTCCATGCAGATATCCATTTGCCAACGGGATCTTTCATCCCCATTTCTTTTACCGCCTCCTCATTCACTAAAAAAGCATCAGTGGAGTCGGTGGAAACGGTGCTGGAGAAATCACGACCTTCTACTATCTGCAGGTTCATCAGTTTCACAAAATCAAAGCCTACAGAAGCCGGTTTGAATCCGACCACATCATTTTTTTGTTTTCCCTGCCAGTTGATCGGGTCGGTCACCACAAAGTCCATGGTGTGGGGCGCTTCCGTACTACGATCTACCATGGCGATCCCCGGCATTTTTGAAGCCTCCTCCTTGAACAACAAATATTTTTTCTGATCGGAAAGTTCTCCCTCAATCCTTGTATACACCAGGTTTTCTTTGTCATAGCCGAGTTTGACATGCTGGACATAACTGGTTTGACGGGTGATCACGATCGTTGAAACAAGAAGCAGTATCGAAAGACCAAATTGAAAAACCGTCAGGCTTTTTCTGAACAGGATGGCGCCGCGAGTAAAACTGATGACCCCCTTTAATACCCGGACAGGTTTTAATGAGGAGAGGTATAATGCCGGGTAGCTGCCCGCGATCATACCCGTCAGGATACCGGTTAAAACAATGCAGATCCAAAATGAATACTGGCTGAGTGGTAAGATGATATGCTTATCCGTAAAATGGTTGAAAAACGGCAGGAAGACACCCAACAGCAGTACAGAGATCATCATGGAAACCAGTGCAAATATCAATGACTCCCCATAAAAAAGCCGGATCAGCCCCGCCCTGTCCGATCCCACTACTTTTCTTAACCCCACTTCTTTTGCACGCTTCAGTGACCTGGCGGTAGCAAGATTCATAAAATTGATGCAGGCAATGATCAAAATAAAGATCGCCACACCGCTAAAAATTTTTATGTATTCAATTCTTCCTTCAGTTGGTCTTCCATTTACAAATTGGCTATGTAAATATTTGTCGCCAAAATCTTGTAAACCGATCTGAATCCTGACTCCTGTATTTTTATCCAGTCTCGTCTCCAGGTATTTATTTATTTTAGTTTCCGTGACTGAAGGGCTGGCGCCGGGCGCCAGTTCAACATAAGAGGCAAAATCGTTTGAAGACCATTCGAGTATTTTCTTTTGAGCCTCCCAGCTCAAAAGAAAATCAAAATGAAAAGAGCTTTTTTCAGGGATATCTTCAAAGACGGCATTAACCGTAAAATTTTGTTTGTTCTCATAACGCAATGTTTTTCCCATCGCTTCCTGCGGGCTTGAAAAAAACAGGTCGGACATCCTCCTGGATATCGCTATTCCGCCAAGGTCCTTTAATGCGGTCTCCGCATTTCCCGCGATCAGGGGGTAGCTGAAAATTTTAAAAAAATCCTTACCCGCACGAGAGCCGTCCAATTTTAATTTTTTTTCACCGAATTGTATTGTCTCCGGGTGACCCCAGGGAAGTTCATAGCCGGTAGCATAATAAGCCTGGTGGGTGATCTCCGGAACCGATTCATTTATATTTTCCAGTAAGAATGTCGGGGATGTCTGTCCGGTTATCAGTCGAAGCGGCGTAGAATAAGAGCCATCTGTTTTCCCATTGGCAGTCGTGGTCTGATAAACCGCGTACACATTTTTTTTGCTGCCAGGTAAATGGTCAATACTTTTTTCGTCCTGTATCCATAGAAAAATAAATAGACAGCAGGTCATCCCCAAAGCGAGTCCAAACACATTGATCAGTGTATATACTTTATTGCGGATCATATTCCGCCATGCCGTTTTCAAATAGTTCTTTAGCATAAAAAGGAGATTATCTGGTTTTCACAACAACATAAAGACCAAATTCATTTTTGATTGTTGCATAATGTATTAGGCAAAACCACGCGAAGAAAAATTGAACGGTTTTGATACAAAACTCGTGCGATAGCGGACGAATTTTTTTTAGAATTAAAAAGGGAGAAGCCCTCCCTCGCCCAAAAATTTTTCACTCCGTTCTCAGACTCTTGACCGGGTTAGCTATCGCTGCTCTAATGGTCTGCAGGCTGACGGTAATTAATGCGATCAGGATTGCAAGAAGACCCGCAATAGCGATCATCCACCAGCTGACATCAATTCTGTAAGCAAAATCCTCGAGCCATTTATTCATGATGAACCATGCGAGTGGTGAGCCGATCACCGTCGCCAGTAATACAAGCTTTATAAAATCTTTTGAAAGCAGGGATGCAACATTCGTTGCGGAAGCGCCCAGCACTTTGCGAATGCCGATTTCGCGCGTTCTTTGCTCTGCAGAAAAAGCGGATAATCCAAACAGACCCAGACAGGCGATGCCAATGGCTACCATGGTAAAATAACTAAGGATCGCAGCGGCCCGTTGATCTTTCTGATAATTTTTCTGCAGCTCATTATCCAGAAATGAATATTCAAATGGTATACCCGGATTGACCCGCCCCCAGGCGTTTTCCATTTCTTTGATCAATCCTGTGTAGTGGCTTGTCCGCACATTGGCGATCACATAGCTGTGCGGGTTGTCAAGCGAAGTAGTAAAACCAAAAGGTTTAATGGTATTATATAGACTTTCAAAATTAAAATCCTTTACTACTCCCCTTATGACCATTCCGCTGTGTACACCCTGGAAGTCTGTATTTATTTTTTTTCCGACAACGGTCTTGGTATCATATCCCAGTTCTCTTACCGCAGTTTCGTTGAGCACGATGCTGTTTGAATCTCCAGTAAACTCTTTTGAAAAGCCTCTTCCTGCAATAATGGAAAGCCCCAGCGTTTTGAAATAATCATTTTCAACCGTGGCGAGGTGAATATCAACCTGGTCACTTTTTGTCTTACCCTCAGCGTAAAACAGCAGGTCTTCAACATTGGGAATTCCAGGATAAGTCGAAGCAGCAGTGACGTTTATTATGTCCGGGTTTTTTAATAGCTCGTCTTTCAATACCGCATAATTTTTCATTGCCTGCTGATCCTGCAGCGGCAGAATGACCTGTTGATCCTTATTAAAGCCCAATTGCTGATCATTCATATACTGCAGCTGACTGGCAATGACGATCGCTCCCACGATAAGGCAAATAGAAATCGTGAACTGAAATACCACCAGCCCTTTGCGGATCGTAACCGCTGAAAAGCTATTTAATATTTTCCCTTTCAGTACCGAGATCGGTTTGAATGAAGATAGGTAAACGGCGGGATAAAGACCGGAAACGACACCAGTGAATAAAGCAAGTATGGCGATCCACAACCAGATCTGCGGGTCATCAAAAAGGAGCAGGTTTTTTTGAGTGAGGTTGTTGAAGACGGGCAGAAAGAGGGAAGCGGTGACCATTGAAAGGAGTAAGGCAAAAAAACTCATCATCACCGACTCTCCGAGGAATTGATATACCAATGATTTTTTATTGGCACCCATTACCTTTCTTACGCCAACTTCTTTTGCTCTTTTGGCCGAACGTGCCGTCGAAAGATTCATAAAATTGATACACGCGATAACAAGGACAAATAATGCGATGCTTCCCAGAATATAAAGGAATTTGATATTCCCATTTATCGCGATCTCGCCGTCAAGGTCCGAATGCAGGTGGATGCTCAGCAAGGGCTGGAGAAAAAGTTGCCTGGCTATTCCAAGCGCTTTCAGGTCTGCACCCCCTCTTCGATCCATAAATGGTTTTAGCTTTTTTTCAAAACTTTCCGGATCTACCCCAGCTTTTAATTTTACATAGGTATGAAAGATATTATTGGTCGCCCAATTGCTTTGTTGATCTACCCATCCGCCAATATCCCCATTACGCATAGAAAGAAATAAATGAGCGGGGATATGCGATTTTATATGCGCATCTTTGAAAACACCCTTTACCGTATACTTAAAATTGCCAAAAGGAAGCCCGATATCTATTGTTTTTCCAACAGGATTTTCATTACCAAACATTTTATCAGAGACCTCTTCCGAAATCACCACGCTGTTGGCCTCGTTGAGTGCGGCTCCGG
>JAJPKJ010000063.1 GCA_021323755.1 Chitinophagales bacterium
GCTATATGCATAATCCCGGACAATATCTTGTGCTGGCTCCAACCGGCTATGCCGATACTTTATTTCAAAAACAAACCGGTCCTGGTTCAACCTTTAATGCCTGGGATTTTTCAACAACCCTTGATTACATGCCTTCCCAGAACATAACGCTCAAACTGGAATTTGTTCATCGTGCAATTGTGGACATTGGCGCTGCTCCGGGAACTCCACAACTGACAGGCTATTTCGCCGGTCCGGGTGGTGTTACCTCGCCCACAGGTTTTGCTAACACCGGCAGTTATACTTATACATCGAGCGGCGCTTCCGTTGCCCCGCCTTTAAATAGTTGGGGAGGGTGGATGCCCGATATGGTAAAAACCGAATCGCGAATTATTCTCGCATTCCTGGTCAGGTTCTGATAATATCAATCCATTTAATTACAATAAATTTTTTTTACTATGAAACAATTGATTAAACCCACTTTGGTAATCCTGTTCGCAATGTCTTTTACATGCGCATTTTCTCAGGCTGGATCATCGGCCAAAGTAGGGTTATATAAAAATGAAGATGATTTTAATATGCACAAACTCACTTTTGAGCTGGACTGCAAATCAAAACAAGATGCGATCAAAACAAATGGTTTTTTTGAATCGCCCAAGGTTACCGTAACAATCAACAATAAAAAATATGTTGTATTGAAAAAAGATTTTTTTGGATACCATGATTGCAAAGGCAACGATTATCGGTTCTATCAGAACAAAATGTTTGAGATTGTTGATACGGTTTCTTTTTATGTCTACAAACATACTGCGCTTGAGCCGGGTGCAGGGGGCAAGGGATATGCCACAATTACGAAATATTATTTCAGCAAGAAAGGAGATGGTCCCCTTCGATCATTAACTGTAAAAGCGCTTTCAGACGCTTTTCCTGAAAATGCAAAATTCCGTTATGCATTGGAAAGTTACGCGCATAATGATCATGGATTAATGGATTATGATCCATATTTGAAATCCTACAAATTGAAGTATTTATTCGCTGAATCAGTAAAATAAAATGACTTGGCTTACAAGATCCTGATAGTAGATGATGATGTACAATTTTGTAATGTACTCGGAAGAGTGTTATCGCTCGAAGGATACATTGTTTTCCGTTCTTATGACATTCAGTCATCATCTGCTGTTTTGAAAAAGGAGGATATTAATGTTGTGTTGCTGGATGTTTCGCTTCCAGATGGAAATGGCTCATTGTTCACCAAAGAAATAAAGACCCGATATCCGAAAACGCAAACCATCATTCTTACAGGTCAACCTGATATCGGTAATTGTGTGGTCTCAATTAAAAATGGAGCGGCAGATTATATCAGTAAAGGAGGTGACATAAAACAGATCATTCAGCTGGTAAAAGATCAGTTGTTTGATTTTCATAAGACCGAGAATGCAGCTTTAAAAAATGATGAAAAACGAACTGAAACAATTTTCGGATTCAATAATATTATTGGCGACTCGGATATTTTTCATGATGCTTTAGATCTTGCAAAAAAAGTTTCAGCCACAGATGCTGCGGTATTATTACTGGGGGAGACCGGTACAGGAAAAGAACTTTTCGCCAAGGCAATTCACAGCAGCAGTGCAAGACATCACAATGCATTTGTTACCATAAATTGTTCATCATTTAGTAAAGAATTGCTCGAGAGTGAATTGTTCGGATATCGTGCGGGTGCTTTTACCGGAGCCACAAAAGATAAGAAAGGATTGGTGGAAGAAGCTGATGAGGGCACTTTATTTTTGGACGAGATAGGAGAGATAGACCCCGAGCTACAGGCGAAAATGTTAAGGGTGCTTGAATCGGGCGAATTTATTAAAATCGGCGACAATAAGGTAAGTAAAGTGAACATCAGGCTTATTTCTGCAACCAATAGAAACTTGCCTGTTGAAGTAAAAAATGGGAATTTCCGGGAAGATCTATTTTATCGGCTCAATATTTTCACCATTCATTTGCCGCCGCTTCGGGAAAGAAAAAAAGATATTCTTTTACTCACAGACTATTTTGTAAAACTTTTTTCACAAAAGCTCGGTAAACATATCACCGGCATTACCAGGGATTTTGAAAAATTCATATTGAATTATTACTGGAAAGGGAATATCCGCGAGTTAAAAAATATCATCGAAAGGTCAGTGATACTTTCTGAAGGTTCGATTCTTTCTGAAGACACACTTCCGTATGAAATCCTTTCCTATAAATATAAGGCAACCGGCACCAACTATTCGCCATATGATTTGAATTTGTTCGAACGCCTGCATATTCAAAAGGTCTTGACAAGCACCAGATGGAATAAATCGGAAGCCGCAAAATTGCTTAACATATCGCTTTCAACGCTGTATAGAAAAATTGAAGATTATATGTTATCTCCCGAAGAGCACAATTAAAGTTGCTTTTTAAATGAATGAACTATGATATTCGCCGAAAACACATACAAAACATACAAAGCCGACCATGTTTCTAAAATAATTCAGATTATGGTAGATAAGTTTGGAGTGGATGAAGATGTTTTGTCTTATAACTCCTCGTTCAGTAATGATCTTAATATTGATTCGCTGGATTTATTTGAGTTTATTGCTGAATTAGAAAAAGAGTTTGAAATAAAGATACCTGATGAAGAAGCTGAAAGACTTGCTACGGTTGGTTCTGTAATTGATTACATTTATAAACGCATAATGCCGGAGCACTAGATTCCATTTCCTTTATTTTCTTCTTTGCTTTTAGTATTATCAAAATAAAAAACCCTTTCAGCAGAAAGGGTTTTGCGCTTGGTTGCTAACGATAAGTCTATTTATTGAATTATTGATGGCCTCAAAAATTTAAATCTAGATTCCTTATTTTTTGCCTTTTATTGCATTAACGGTACCCGACAAAATCGCGATGTTCCTGGCATCCGCTGCGGTATGAACGAGAGGTCGAGCATGAACTGATTAATGTAGTTGCAGTAATGGCGAGTACGATGATCAAGATTACTTTTTTCATAATTTTCATTTTAGGGTTTTAAAATCTTTATTCGGTGATTCAGCTGTTCCGGGTTTAAGCAAACCAGGCAATAAAAGACAGCAAAAAAACGATGCTTAAAAAACCAAGTGCCATTGCTGCGACTTTAAGGTTTTCAATTAATGGTGAAGGAGTCGTTTTACTTTTCATAATGAATGTTTTAAAAGGTGAAAAAAATATTGACGAAAAAAAGTTGAGATTATTTTTCAGCGTTTGGTGATGATAATATAAGGGTGAATGCTAGGAATAATTGGATCTGAACAAAAATTCTGAGGAATTGGACTAAGAAGCGACAATACTGGATCCTGAAAATTTACAGGAAATGGATATTAAATGATTACCGTACTGAAGAGGTGAAAATGTTTGTGATAGAAATTCGGTACGATGTTTTGAAGAAAGTAGTTTTACTCAGGATAGTGTGGTTTTCCGTAACTGCATATCAAAACTAATTGCCACTTTCATTCTTTGCAAGTATTGGTGATTTTATTTTATGCCTTTCTAGCTGTTCTAAATGGTTTCCTTTATTGATGTATAAGTAGTTATTGGAAAATACGGCGCATACTTCTTTGTTGGTTGACCCAACAAAACCGTAGAAAGATTGGATAAAACTGTTTTAATATTGTTGTTTGTTTCCAATGTAAAATCAACGCATGAACTTCAGCTCAGTTTTCGCCATTTTAATTTGCTATTTCCTCATTTTTAATAACAACATTTTTGGCCAGGTAATCATTTCCAATAAAGAAGATAGAAAATGGTGGAAAGAAGCAATCGTTTATCAGATATATCCGCGAAGCTTTAAAGACAGTGACGGAGATGGAATTGGTGATTTAAAAGGAATAATATCCAAGCTTGACTATATCAAGAGCCTTGGTGTAACAGCTGTTTGGCTAAATCCAATCTATAGTTCACCAAATGATGATAATGGTTATGATGTCAGTGACTATCGAAATATTATGAAGGACTTTGGAACGATGGCGGACTTTGATTCCTTACTAAAAGGTTTACACGAGCGCGGTATCAAACTCATCATGGATCTGGTGGTAAATCACAGCAGCGACGAGCACGAATGGTTCAAACAAAGTCGTCGTTCAAGAACAAATCCTTATCGAGAATATTATCATTGGTGGAACGCAGAAAACGGGAAGCCACCCTATCGTTATAGTTTATTTGATGTAAATGGCAATGCATGGCAATATGATTCACTAACTGATGCATATTACCTTCATTACTTCTCGCGCAAACAACCTGACTTGAACTGGGAGAATCCAAAAGTCCGGCAAGAGGTATTCGATATCATGAAATTTTGGGCAGATAAAGGAATTGATGGCTTTCGCTTGGATGCTTTTCAGTTCGCTGCAAAAGACACTACCTGGCCTGTTTTTCCGAAAGGCTTTGAAAAAAAATTTACCCTTTATTATGCCATGCAGGGAAACCTTCATGGTTATTTACAGCAGATGTATAATGATGTGCTGAGCAAATACAATGTTATGAGTGTTGCTGAAGGCGCAGGAAATTCTTTTGCAGATGCCCATAATCTTGTTGACAATGACCGGCACGAGTTGAACATGGCTTATCCCTTTGAAGGTGTCGATATAGCAAGCCCCGGAGGATACAGCCTGCTGCATTTTAAAGAAGTATTTAGCCGCTGGGACAGCGCTTTTCAGGATAATGGATGGCTTTCTATTTTTCTTTCTAATCATGATCAGGCCCGCATGGTGAGCAGGTTTGGAAATGATAGCCCATCCTATCGGGCTTTGTCTTCCGAAATGCTGACTACATTTATTATGACAATGCGCGGCACTCCTTATTATTATAATGGGGATGAGCTAGGAATGACCAATATTCGCTTTACTCATATTGAAGATTACAAAGACGTTCAAACGCTAAATGGATACCAGCATGAAAAAAATATCGGCGGAGATCTGGATAAATTTATGAAGCTGAAAGCTTTTGAAAGCAGGGATAATGGGCGGACTCCATTTCAATGGAATTATTCAAGGAATGCGGGATTTACCAGCGGCACCCCATGGATAAAAGTAAATTCAAATTATAAAACCATCAATGAAGAACAAGAAGATAAGGATTCAAATTCGGTTTTAAATTATTTTCGAAGGGCAGTAAAGCTTCGCAAAGAACATTTGGTATTGGTGTATGGGAAATATGAATTGTTAGAAAAAAACAACCCTGACGTTTATGCATATACAAGAACGGGCGATCAAGAAAAGATCCTGGTATTATTGAATTTTACTGCTCATGATGCAATTGTTGGGATTGCAGCTGACATTACCGATGCAAAATTGCTTTTAACCAATTACCAGTATTTACCGAAAACCAGTAAAAAATCAATTACCCTGGGTCCGTATGAATCTGTTATTTATCAGTTGAAAAATTAGCTTCTTTTTTTTATACTCTAGCGGCATGCATTGATGAATCAATATCATCTATTCTACCTGCTACCTGCCAGTAGCAGCAGACATATAATATGATGCCAGCTCCTGCACTGTTTGGGAAGCGGTGGTTTCATTGTAATCAAGTTCCAGATCAAGATCATTGGTCATCCTTGAATTCTCGTTTTTTGTAAATACGGCGAAGATGAAGCTGACACCTGCACTTGTCTTTGCTTCAAGCGTAACTTCATAACTACCTTTCTGCATATCTTCCGAATGAATATAACCTCTTGTAGCATCGCCCCTGAAAACATAGGTTTCACCATGCCTGGCTGTACTTTTGAAAGTCAGTGTCCAGGAATAGCTGGATGCAAATTTGAAACCGCTGAAGTCTACAGTTACGCGTTTCATCCCATTGGCTGCGCTGGAATGGATACTTTCGTTCTGGACCTTACTTGTATCAATATTACCAACGGTGTTCTTTGCCTGGGGAAGGCTTTTATTTGGGGCAATGATGTCCTGTGATTTGTTGCAAGAGGTAAATAATACGATGGCAATCAAAAAGAAAATGATCGTTTTCATTTTTATTATTTGGGTTATAGATAATAATTGATAAAAATTATTCAGCCCGTCTGCAGCAATTTGCTAATCATCATTAAGCATAGCTGCGGCCTCATTTAGATCTGCGTTAATCATGGATGGTGATCGATCTTTCCTGGAATTGGATAGGGACACTACAAAGGCATTACGAACTCTTTGTATGGCTAAGAATGGATATGGGAAAATACAAACTGGATTGGAAATTAATCAAATGAAAGTCTTGGTCTGAAATTGTAGAACATAGTCTACTTGAGGAGTGGATTTTATAATCAGATACTAAAAATAATACCCGCTTTTGACTTATGCAAGTCTTCTTGCTGATTTTTATTTTTTCAGGATCGGGTAAGACTTATCAGGATACCAACAAAGAATATATTAATGCAATGGCAGCAACGGTCATGAGCAGCAAAGTGATCAGGCCGAGTATGTTTGAAAGTTTTGAGTTGGTATTTTCTTTCATTATTTTTTTGTTATTACCAATATGCATCACGATAGCGATCATTATGTGGGCAGTGAGTCCATACGATATCGCGGTATATAGCAATGCTTTTATCGGGCTGATGTTCAAAAAATCAAGAGACAGACCTACCAACAAAGAAAAAATAATGGAGATATAGAATGCTTTTGCCTGTGGGAACTTTTTATCCAATCCGGCATTCCATCCAAATGTTTCTGCAAGCATATAAGATTGTGAACCGGCCAAAACCGGAATTGCTAAGAGTCCGGTTCCCATCACACCGACAGCAAATGTCAGATAGGTTAGTCTACCAGTCAACGGCTCTAAAGCTTTTGCAGCCTGATCAACCGTATTTATTTGTTTAATTCCGGCGGGGAACAAGATGCTACCAGCAGTTAATATGATAAAGAACATGACAACATTGGATAAAAACATGCCAATGTTTACGTCCGCCTTCATATCATCGAGTACTCTTTTATTTACAATTACGGATCGTTTGCTGTGTGCAATACCTTCTGCTTCCATAGTTGCCTGCCAAAAAAATAAATATGGTGAAATGGTCGTGCCCAGGATAGCAACGATGATTGAAAAAGAATCTTTATTTAATTGTATGGATGGGATGAAGGTGTTCTTTGCGACTGCGACCCAGTTTTGTTTAACCATGAATGGGACGACCATGTATAACAACAATGAAAGACAAAGCCATTTTAGGATCCTGGCGATTTTTTGATAAGGATATTTGATGATGATGAACATCAAAGTTGAAGTGATGACCACGCAAAAGACCCAAACGGGAATTTTCGGGAAAAGCATATTGGCTACGGCGCCCATTCCTTCTATATCAGCGCCAATATTTAAAGTAATGGCAGGAAAGCTGAATAACAACATCGTGTACAGCAACGGTTTTGAATAATGTTGTTTTAAGGTCACGGTTAAGCCTTGTGAAGTAACTAAGCCAATCCTGGCGCACATGCCTTGGATAGCTGCCATCAGGGGAAATGTTAACAATGCGGTCCATAAAGTAGAAAGCCCAAATTGCGCTCCGGCTTGCGAATAGGTTGCAATACCAGAAGGGTCATCATCGCTGGCGCCTGTCACCAGTCCTGGTCCCAGTATGCTGAAGCCCCTTTTTATTTTTGCGAGAAATGTCCGGGATCTTTTCATTGCGCTTATATCTGTCGCAAATTTATGCCCAATCTGTTTGAAAGATAAGCTAATCCGATTTTTATTTTATCCAAAATATACTTATCCGGGAAATGAACAATCGGTTTACAACTTAAAATTTTTATTTCCTCATTTGAAGATGTTTCGAATACCCATTACCGTTAGTTTTAAAAAACCCCCTTAATCCAGCCCCCATCTACTGCCAGGGAAACCCCGGTGATATAGCTTGCCCGTTCACTGGTCAAAAAGGTAACTGCCGCAGCAAATTCTCCCGGTTTTCCAAAACGACCAAGCGGTATCTCTGCTTTAGCCGCGGCAAAGGAAGGATTGTTTTCTACCAGCTCTTTGAGTCTTTCCGTTTCTGTATAGCCAGGCATTACATTATTGACCGTAATATTATGAACAGCCAATTCATTGGAGAGTGATTTCGTTAATCCGGCAATAGAAGTTCTGATCGCATTGGAAAGGATCAAATTATTGACCGGCTGTTTTACCGCCATGGATGTAATGCAAACAATTCTTCCCCATTTTTTTTGTTTCATACCCGGTAAAAAACCATTGATCAGTCCAATAACACCGGGTAACAATTGCTGATAAGCTTTATCCCAATCCGTTTGTTTAAAATCTTCAAATCTTCCCGCTGGAGGCCCGCCACTATTGGTTACCAAAATATCCACTGCATCATAAACATTCAATGACGTGTTGATGATATGCTCGCGCTCAGAAGCAACCGATAAATCGCCGGCAAGAGCGAGCGCTTCATGATTCGTTTTGTTTTTTATTTCCTGTTTGGCTTTTTCAAGATTATCTGTATTGCGGCCGCATATAATTATTTTGCATCCTTCCTGTGCCAATTCAAGGGCAACACTTTTTCCAAGTCCCTGGCTGGAAGCAGCAACAAACGCCACTTTATTTTTTATACCTAAGTCCATAAGCTATTTTCTTAAATAATTATCCGTTTTATCTAACCAATCCTGGCGCGGTGGGGCCCAGGTATCCACTTCCTCCACTTCTCCGATCATCAACGCCTCGTGCGGCAGGTTAGATGGGATCACGATCACATCTCCCGGATACAGGTCCATGATCTGATCCTTATTTTCTCCGAACCAAAAACGCATCTGCCCCGAAATTACCTGGGTCACCTGTTCATGCACGTGATGATGAAGCGGCACGACAAAACCATCTTTGAATTTCATTTTGGCGATCATTAATTTTTCACCGGAAACAATTTTTCGGAACATGGAAGGATTTACCTCCTCAGTTGGAACTGATTCCCAGTTGAGTTTTTGAATCATGATGAAGGCATTTGGAGACTGATAAAATAAAAAGTCAAACTAAGTTATTGTTTTGAAACGATATCTTTCAAACTCTTTAAATATTATCATGCAAAAAAATTATTTCCATCCACCCCCTAAACTTCTGTACAGCGTAACGATTGCATTTAATTGTTGCAGCTTATCGTTGATGCTGCTCAATTGCGCCGACAATAAATTTTGTTCGGAGGTGAGCACGTCCGTGTAATTTGTTGCTGAAGAATATTCGAGCAATTGCTTGGTGTAATCAACAGATTTTTCAAGATAAGTGATCTGTTGCTGCCGCAGCAATTGTTTTTCTGAGGCAGACTGATAACTGAACAATGCATTCGACACTTCCTGACCGGCAACCAAAATTGTTTTTTTAAACGTGTGCAGATATTCTTCCTGCGCTGCCTGTGCCACGCTGAGGCGTTGCTTATTTCTCCCCTGGTCAAAAATTGGTTGTAATAATCCCCCGGTGATATTGGCAAAAAAACTAACCGGATCAAATAGTTGTTGGACAGTTGTATTGGAGAAGCCCGACGAAGCGGTAATGGTAAATGAAGGATAAAAATATGTTCTTGCAACATTCACCAGTTCAAATGAATTTCGCAGCTGATATTCCGCCTGCTGGACGTCCGGTCGATTTGCCAATAGTTGGACAGGCACACCTGTTGCAAGATCGCTGATGATATTTTGCTGTTGTAATGTGCTCCTGAAGATTGTATCCGGTGATTTGCCTAATAAAATGCTCAACGTATTTTCGGTTTCGCGGATATTTTGTTTCAGATCAGGTATGGTAATTTCTACCGAGTAGCGATTTGCCGCACTTTGTACAACTGCTGCACCAGTGACCACATTACTTTCTTTTAAAAGCTTCATGGTTTCAACTTCTTTGATACGGTTCTCGACAGTTCTTTGCGTTATCTCCAACTGCTGATCATAAGCCATCAGTAAATAATAATTGGCAGCTATATCAGAAACAAGTTGGGTTTGCACTGCTCTTTTGTATGCTTCGCTTTGTAATAATGATGCAAGTGCAGCTCTTTTCGCGCTTGTCAGTTTTCCCCATATATCTGCTTCCCAACTCGTGGTCACATCAATCAAATACGCTTGCGGGAAACCAAACTGAGTATCCGGAACGCGCTGGTAGGTTGCGGTAGCATCAGCATCAAGAGCGGGCAACAATTGAAGTTTGCTTTGTTTGAAGTTTGCCGTTGCAGATTTTATTCGCGATACCGCAATTTTAAGATCAAGATTATTATTGATGCCTTCCTGGATCAGTGATTGAAGCAGGCTGTCCCTGAACATTTGTCTCCATGAAAGACTGGCGATGCTTGTTGTATCATTAATTGATACGCCTCTGTATAATTTATTATTTATTGAATCTGAAGGTTGTTTATATGGCTGCGTTATTTTACATGAATTGATAATTATTATTGTTGTAATAATCCTCACCATCCAAATATAGTTTTCCCATGAATGTCTTTTCATAATAGTCAGCTTTCCTTTTAGTAAGATCAGCTATTTACCAACTCATCATTCTCGTCGTATTTATTAGCTCTTATTTTTTCCTGTAGAGATTGGAAGATGATGAACAGTCCAGGGATGACGAATACGCCAAGCACGGTGCCGATCAGCATGCCTCCGATAGCGCCGGTGCCGATCGAGCGATTCCCGTATGCGCCAGCTCCGGTTGCGAACATCAATGGCATCAATCCAAATACAAAGGCAAATGAGGTCATCAATATCGGCCGCAAACGCGCTTTTGCTCCTTCAGTTGCAGCTTCAACAAGCCCCATTCCCTTTCTTCTTCGTTCCAGTGCAAACTCAACAATCAATATTGCATTCTTCGCCAGTAAGCCGATCAGCATGATCAAAGAGATTTGCATGTAAATATTATTGCCGATACCAAACATTCTTGCAAATAAATATACTCCTGATAGACCCACCGGCATTGATAACAACACGGCAAAAGGAAGAATATAACTTTCGTATTGCGCGCTCAGTAAAAGATAAACGAAGACAAGACTCAATAAGAAGATATAAACAGATTGTGTTCCGCTTGTCTGTTCTTCTCTGCTGATGCCTGAATATTCGTAACCATAGCCAGGAGGTAATGTTTGCGCGGCTACTTCTTTTATTGCAACCAACGCTTCGCCGGAACTGAAACTGGGATTTTGAGTTCCGTTCACAGAGATCGAAGTGAACATATTAAACCTGGTAATGCTTTGCGGACCATAGGATCTTTTCACATCAATAAACTCCGTGATGGGCGCCATTTTATTACTTCCAGATTTTACATACACTTTGCTCAATCCTTCCAGGTTTGCCCTATAGTTTGTATCAGCCTGTATCATTACGCGATATTGCTTCCCGTATTTATTAAAGTTGGAAGCATAAAATCCACCATAATAGAATTGCATCGTATTCAAAATATCATTAACCCCAATACCTGCATCTTTTGCCTTGGCAACGTTTACGCTTAGTTCATATTGCGGGAACCCGGGATCGAAGGATGTTGTGGCATATTGTATCTCTTTTCTTTTATTTAATGTGGCAAGAAATTTTTGTGCCACCGCATAGAAATCACCAATATCATGGCCGCCTTTATCCTGCAGCTGAAAAGAAAATCCGCCTGTGCCGCCAAAGCCGGTAATGGTTGGAAGCGGGATACAGAAAATGGCGGCTTCCCTGATTCCGGAAACCTTTTGATTGAGTATCCTGATAACGTCCTGGTTGCTGACCCCTTTTCTATCACTCCAGTTTTTCAAGGTAAGAAAAACAATGCCGTAGTTACTTCCGGTTCCTGCTAAAAAATTAAATCCAACCACGCGAAATACGTGGTCAATCTGAGGGATGGACCTTGCGCTGTCGCTCACCTGTTCCACGATCGTGGCTGTGCGTTCGGCGGAAGCAGCTGCTGGAAGACTGATGGGTACAAAAATAGTTCCCATATCCTCATCGGGAACAAAACTGGAGGGCGTTGTTTTCATGAGATAGGTAAACAGTCCAATGAATATGGCGGCCGACCCCAGAATGATCCATCTTTTTAATGAAAGAAATTTAATTGATCGGGTATACTTCGACGTTAGCGAGTCATATGCAACATTAAAACCGGCACCAAACTTCTGCAGAAAATTTCTTTTTTCATGAGGCGTATGTTTTGAAGGTCTTAAAAATAATGCGGCAAGAGCCGGACAAAGAGTTAATGCATTGATGGCTGATATACCTATTGCCACTGCAAGGGTAACCCCGAACTGTTTATAAAATACACCCGTTGATCCACTGACAAAAGTAACCGGAATAAACACAGCAGCCATTATTAAGGTGATCGATAAAATGGCGCCTGTTATTTCCTGCATCGCATCAATGGCTGCTTTTCTTGGCGAGGTATAACCATGTTCCAGTTTGGCATGCACGGCTTCTACCACAACAATGGCATCATCCACCACAATGCCGATCGCAAGAACGAGGGCAAATAAGGTGAGCAGGTTTATGCTGTAACCGAATATGTATAGAAAGAAAAATGTTCCTGTGATACAAACAGGAACCGATATCCCATGAATGATTGTTGAACGTATATCCTGTAAGAAAAGAAAGATAACCAAAAACACCAACGCAAAACATTCAAGTAAGGTCATTATCACCTTTTCAATCGACGCGCTTAAAAACCGGTTGATATCAATAACGATACTGTAGTGAATGCCATCCGGAAAAGATTTGCTGGCTTCTTCCATTGCCTGCTTTGACATATTGATCACGTCTCTTGCATTCGAGCCGGGAGTTTGACTGATCGCCATACCACTTGCAGGGTGCCCGTTATAGGCAGCAGCAAATGAGTTCAGGAGCGCACCTATTTCTACTCTTGCGATATCTCTGAGGTGCAATAGCTGCCCATTGGTTTTTGCTTTGATGATAATATTTTCAAACTGGGATACGGTTTGTAGCTTGCCTGTATAGGTAATCACATATTGAAAACTCTGGTCACCGTTCTCGCCGAATTTTCCAGGCGCTGCATCAATATTTTGTTCGGTCAGCGCAATGTTAACATCTTCTGGGGTAAGACCGTAAACCGACATCAGATCGGGCTTCAGCCAAATGCGCATTGAATAATCGCGCGTACCAAAAGCGTTTGCGCTTCCAACGCCCGGCACTCTTTTTATTTGCGGTAATATGTTAATGTTGGCGTAGTTCTGTAAAAAGGTCTGATCATAAGCAGGCTTATCACTATACAAGGCAAATATCAATACCATGCTGCTTTGCTGCTTTCTAACGGTGACGCCCACCTTGACTACATCCTGCGGTAATTGGCTCGTAGCACTGGATACAAGGTTTTGCACATTTACTGCATCTTTATCCGGATCGGTTCCCACCTGGAAATATATTTGTATCGAGGCGCTTCCATCATTTGCTGCCGATGAGGTCATATAGGTCATTCCTTCAACTCCATTTATTGCCTCTTCGAGCGGAACGATCACGTTTCTTAAAACCACTTCTGCATTTGCCCCTGTATAACTTGCAGATACCTGAACAGTAGGCGGTGCGATATTGGGGTATTGCTCTACCGGTAATTTTAATAGGCCCAAAATCCCCAGCAATACGATTATCACGGAAATAACGGTACTGAATACCGGACGTTTTATAAATCTTTTTATCATTATTTTTTCAAATGTTTATTTGAGGTTCGCATAAACCGAATCAACATTTGCCTGTTTTGGTATTATTTGCGTATTATCTTTCAGTCCGATCAATCCCTCTAATATCAGGGTATCGCCGGGTTTTAGACCACCTGTGATTATAAAATACTGTCCATTATCTGAAGGAATAACCGTGATGGCAATACTTGAAACTTTATTATCCTTGCCCAAAATATATACAAGCCTTTTATCCTGTAATTCATAAGTAGCGCTTTGGGGTACCACCAAGGCGGAATCCACGATCGTAGGGATCCTCACGGTAGCGCTCGCGCCACTCCTGATAATGCCTAATGGATTCTCAAAGATGGCCTTAAAAGTGGCGGTTCCTGTTTCGGTGGATATCATACCGCTGGCCATTTCTATTTTGCCTTTTTCAGGATATAGGGAACCATCTGCGAGCACCAGGGTTGCGGGCAACATGTTATTTATTTTTTCCTGTATGGTAGAACCTGCCGTGCTGCTGAAATATTGAAGCAGTTGTTTTTCGTTGAGCGAATAATAAGCGAACACATTCCCGATGTTCGATAAGCTGGTAAGTGGTTCGGCATTGGTGCTATTGACAAGCGCTCCAACTTTGTAAGGAATGGTGCCGATAACGCCATTTGCCGGACTGCGCAATAGCGTATAACCTAGATTGGTTTGTGCGTTGATCAACGCCGCTTTGGCTTGGGCAAGTGCAGCTTCTTTTGATTTAAGTGCGTATTGAGCAGATTCTAATTCAAACTTGCTGATAATTTCCTTTTCTACCAGCGGTTTTACTTTTGCAATCTGCATTTTGGCAGCATCAACATCTGCTTCGGCGCTTTTGATGCTTGCGTTGGCGGTAATCACTTCCTGCTCGTACTGCGGGTTGCTGATCCGAAAAAGCAATTGTCCTTTCTTGACAGAAGCCCCCTCTTTCACATAAATGGCATCTATGTACCCGTCTATCTTAGGTCTTATTTCAATTATTTGCTGACCTTGAATGGTAGCCGGAAAATCCGCATTTACCTTCACTTTCCGGGGAGATAATGTAAGCACTTTAAAATCCTTGATCTCAGATTGTGCATTATCCAGGGGAACATTTTTTGCATCACCGCTGTTGCAGGAAAATAATTGAATGCACTGGGCCGCTATGATAAATGCTAATAGAAGAAATTTTGGTCTCACTGATACAATTTATATGACAAAATAAGGTTATTTCTATAATGTTTGGCAATCCGTTCATACCACTGATATAAAAGTGCCGGACTTTGTATATTTTGAAAATATAAATGCGCAAAATCAAAGTATCGGCTAGAAAATTATTCAAAGAGTGCCAGTCAATCAAAGGAAGATAAAAGAAGGGGAATTAAACGCTAGATCAACGATAGGATATATTATCCAGCATAAATTAAAAGAAAGGAAATTCTATAATAAATTTGGGGCCTTCATTTTCTTTTGTGTTCAGTTTTGTTTCACCGCGACGTGCCTTAATAATATCATAACTCAGGCTTAATCCCAGTCCG
This sequence comes from Chitinophagales bacterium, assembly GCA_021323755.1. GTDB lineage: Bacteria > Bacteroidota > Bacteroidia > Chitinophagales > Chitinophagaceae > Puia. Next base: position 15,109 of record JAJPKJ010000063.1, read on the forward strand.
GTTCCCTGCTCGGTCGGCTTGGTGGTGAAGAACGGCTGAAAAATCTTATCCACCGCTTTTTTGGCTATCCCATTTCCATTATCCATTACCGTTAATAAAAGTTTATCGCTTGTCCTTCTTGTTTTCACCATCATCTTCGGGTCATATCCCGGCATATTTTGTTTTCTTTTTTCGATCATATCAAGCCTGTGAGGATCGGTCACCCGATTAAATCCGCCTGGACCAGCTATTCACCAGAAATATATTTATTGACTTGTTCTTTTGTTATCTCGCAAGAGCAGGAAAAAGCAGGCTATCGAAGGATATATTACTTTAATCATCGCTTGCAATTCTGCAAAATTTTGGATAAATTAAGGGAATTGTTTTGTTTGTAAGGAGCACTCATTCTTTTCAGAGATCATCGTAAATAGTATAATCCATGAAAATAAAAGATCTTTTCTCTTTTTTACTTCTGGTTACGCTATTTACATTATTAAATTGCAAAAAAAACGAACAGGCTGCAACAGCATCCCCCCAATTATCCTACTGGCTGTTTTCGGGATACACATTTGAAGCTATAAAAGTTCTGACAAATAATGTCACTGGATACCCCGGTATTCGTGCATATGACTTCAAGCAGGATACTATTCAATTTATTTTTTCAGGTCAAAGTTTGTCTGCCGGAACTTACAAAGTTATACAGGATACAAGCCTCCAAACTCCTTTTCCGGCAAGATCCTGCATTGTAAAGATGATATTAAACGATTACCCTGGGGGCGTTTGGGTATCCATTGGCGAAGCGCTAGATTCGGTTTCATTAAGTGATTCAATCGGGGCATATCAACTTATATTTAATAATATCACTCTAGCACGTCCTGACAGGTCATGGGATACTATTGTTACTTCAGGAGATATATATGATATAGAATGAAAATTATAGATCCTAGCTCAAGTGTTTTTTATTGCCATTAATCTCGTTAAATTGGTATAGTTAATTTAAAATTCTGCAAAATGAAATTCATATTGGTCAGCTTTGTTTTTGCAGCGATCTTATATTCGTGCAAAAAATCAAATAACACCCCTTCCGTATATTGGAAATTAGATGATAAGACTTATTATGGTGAGGCTGCATTCGACGGCTCTTCTGTATACGCGGTCGATGCCCTTGGAAACATTGCCAGCGTTGATTTTTTGAATGATACGATTATCGGGGGTAATTATGCGGTTGAATCGGGGGATACATCCCATACCATTTACTCGAACGCACCCCCGCAATGCAATGTTATTTTTTTGACTCAAGCGGGGACGCATCTAGTCTTTTCAACCGGCAAGTCAAGTGATTCTGTAAATGTGAGCTTTTCAGGAAAGGACATCGTGGTCACTTTTTCAAATGTCACCGTTACCGATTCATTGAATAATATCCAGACAGCATCTGGAAAATTGGTTGCACTGTACGGGTATTAAAGATCCGATTTAAGTCAAAGGCTTGATAGCGCTATTTAGTTCCAACACTTTCTCCGTCATGAACTCTGGATTCGCCATAAAAACTTGAATAAATATTGTTTGCCATTTTTCTTTTTTTATTCAGGTGAGCGGCAGTGTATTTAGATTTCGTCATCTTTTAAGTGCAATAATAAAAGCACCAACAAAAGTAAACCGACGATACGTTCAGCTGCGCCCAATCCATTCCAAATGGCGCTTTGCCACATGGCAAACCATTCTCCTCCGATGACCTCAAATCCAGCAATCCAAATAATGATGCCGATAACAATTCCTGCAACAGCCCAATTTTTTGAAGAATGGAATTTTGCCGCTCCGCTTTTTAAGTTTTCAAATAATAGCCAAGTTCCTTTTATGCAGCAAAATGCCATTGCTGATTCCAAAATGATAATTAAAATATATGAAGCATGAAAAAAGTAAATATTGTTGATGCTTCTATAATGGATATGGCTTTCGGGAAATGTAGTATCCATTTTCAGTACATGCGAAACAAACTGATAATTGCTATAATAATCGGTAATATTTCCAAATGCGACCAGGAAGGCCATTAAGCCAATGGCAGATACAGCAATCACCTTTGCCAGGCGAAGCAGAAAAGCAGTAGTATACATGGGTTAAGAAATTTTCGGAGTTGAACAATATTTTGAAAGGTAATTCAATTATAAATTCACTCCATTCACCTTCTTGACACATGCATCTCTCATCTTAAAGTAAATTGATGGAAAGGGCATGATTTCCCAGTAGCAAGAGATCTATGCAAATAGTCTCCGGTTTGGGTGATTTTTATTATTTATTGTTTTTATTTACCTAAGTTTTGGTTCCTGGCTGGCTGACTCAGCATGAGAAGGGCGGAACCCCTAGATCAACATAAAGACTGCAACTCTGAGCGATGCGATTTTTTGAAAAAGTAGCATGTAGAATTGTATACTTAATAAACAAAACGAGGGTAGCCTATACAACCAGGCTCCATTTCAATTTATCAGTTTATAGAGATTAATATACTATTGTCAAATGGATTAGACTTCGTAACTAAACTGTCATTTATTTTGTATGAATTTATAGGATCTACGCACGCTGTCTTGCTTGGACAAGAAGCTTCCATATGTGACTCATCAATAGCTGTAATTTTAAGAATCAAACCTGGAGCCGGAAAGACCATCTCATAATCGTAAGCGCTTGTCATGGTAGCATTGGTTATTCCGATGACCACATCTGTAGTATCTTGTCGAGTCTGATATAAAGAATTGATCGTATCTATCAATACAGAATCAAGATAGTTCGTAAAGTTTGACCCCTTAACATATTTTTTCAATATGAAAGTATCAATATCGATATTAACCTTAGTAATCAGAGTCGGATTCATACCTGGCGCGACCAAACAGGCGCAATTATTTTTGCAGGAAGGAATCCCTGCGATCGAAGTGAATAAAATTGAGTAAAAAAGCAATCTGCCTGACATATTCAAAAGACCGTTAAATGACCTGATTGGCTGCTTGGGCTGCAGACGTCTGATCGTTTGACCAAGGTCTGTGGTTTTGCTGCCCAGCTTTTTAAATCTCTATCAGCGGTGCGGGGAAAAGCAGAAGAGAGGAGAGATCGATTACAATTTTTCAAGGACACATCCGTCGCTGAGGTATGTATCTCAAGTTGAGCAAATAAAATCCAAATCCCATTAATGTCAAAAAGAAAATCAATTTTATAAAGTTGATTCTTGCCGAATTTGGGGATGCCGCAGTTTTATCTAAATCAGTTATGATTATTGATTAAATTCTTTATTCTTTCGTTCTAAACCAAACGAAATGACTGGCGTCTATTGCAAAAAATACTAAGAACAAGAGTATACCAGTTGAAACAATTATTTTGTCCAATTTTTCACTATTAATATACTTCTTGCTTACATCATATAGTTTCAATCCAAGAAAGCCTCCAAGCGTATTTGTAATTACATCTGTTATGTCTGTCGCACCGATAGAGAAGATAAATTGAATTGATTCAGCAGCAATGCTAAATCCCATTATAAAAGCAAGCTTTGGTAAAAATCCAATTTTTTTAAAATTGACATTCAAAAGCAATCCCAATGGAATAAAGAAGATACAGTTATATACCATCTCTCCGTAATTAATTTTTCCATTTACTATGGAAGGGGCAGCAAATGGAATCAGGTTAAGACTTCTATGGTGATGCGAAAGTACATGTGAAATATGCAGTGAGAATTTGAATAACACCAACCAAATTAGTATCACTACATACAGAACAAGCAAACCTCTTGATAATATTTTTCTCATATAATCTCCCATAATTCCTTTTGTTCAAATTGTACGTCGGAAATAAAGCTGGACTCTTGTAAAGGAGTATTTGTTGATTTGAAGTTAGTGATTATGTTTTTTGTTCCAAAACATAAAATAATTTCTTGCAGCTTTCCGGTAATCTCTCTCAGCAAGTAAACCTCTTTATCATTTAGAGCTCATAAATTATGGCTAAATTGAGTATCAAAAATTGAAAATAAATTATCTTTCTTTTATGTAGGTTACATGAACCCAATTTGCAGGCGCAGCGGGAACCACTGAATCTAATGACTGCCATTCAACATAAACATAAATTGGTTTCAAATTCTTAGCGTATTCTGCGCTAAGTTTTTCGACCACATCGTTTAAAGAAGAAGAATAGTTCAGTGCATAATATGTTTTCGAATTCATTGTTGTATCATTTGAACGATTCAAATAAAATCCCCCACACATCATACAACTGCCGTAATTCCATCCAACTATTACCCCTAAGTTTGTAAACTGTTGTGATTTGCTGCAATCGTTGAATAAAAAACATATAAAGATCGTTGAATAGAAAGTAATGCGTTTCATTTAATCGTTTTACCATTGACTCCCTTTTCGAAAATAACGTTGCATAATCATAATCAAAAATGAAGATTATTGGATATAGTGAGTGATATGGCGTGAAGTCATATCCTATATTAGGATTAGAAACAGTCTTATTTCCATTATTTATCCATCCAAGAGCCAGAATTTATATACTGCATTACTTCTAGAATGATGCGGTGTAACTCCTGTATGCCGCTTCGTTTTGGTAAAGGTTGACTAGTAATAGATCTTCTCCCATTTACGATTGACCTTTATACTTTGGATCAAAGTCCACGATCCATTCAATACCATATTTATCTCTAAAACAACCGAAATATGAACCCCAAGGACTATCACCAATGGGACCTTCTATTTGTCCACCCTCTGAAAGCCCATTAAATAATTTGTCTGCTTCTTCTTTACTTTCTGCACTGATTACAATTTTACTTCTGTTCTCATTTTCGTTCGTTTTTCCCATAATTTCCGGAACATCATTTGCCATCAGCATACTAGTTTTACCGATCGGCAATGCAATATGCATTATCTTATTTTCTTCTTTTTCCGCAACCCTGAATTCAGGAATTGCAAGGTCTTTGAAACGAATAACCTTTGAAAACTCTCCGCCAAATACTGATTTGTAAAAGGTAAACGCATCTTCGGCATTTCCGTTGAAGTTAATGTGAGGATTGATAAGTGCCATAATTGTTATTTTTTAGGTTGTTAAATTCGTTACTTGCTTTCTTATTTGGTTATACTACTGTTTTGGGACGAAAATCATTTTTGCGATAAACTTGCCAAAAGATTTTCCAAATTGTTCATTGATGCTTTGAATCCTTCTGTGAAGCCCATTTCAATCATCTTCTCCATACGGGCTATCGATTCATTATAAATGGTAATATTGACTTTTGTCTTTCCGTTTTGTTCACTGAAATGGTAATCCCATTCAGAACCTGGCAATTCAGGGTTTTCATCTTTGTCTGCAAAAGCATTAAACATTTTGAAATTGGTTTTCGGACTAATGGAAGTATATTTCTGAATTGCCCAACGCTCTTGTCCTTCCGGGCTTACCATTGCATAAAATCTTCGTCCGCCAACTTTAAAATCCATAAATTTTGTTCTAGAGATCCAGGGTTTTGGTGCCACCCATTGGTCAAGAATTTCTGGTTTGGTAAAAGCATCCCATACCAGCGAAAGTTCCGCATCAAATTCCCTGGTTATGAATACCGTTTTTGTTGTTTTGTCAATGGTAAAGTCAAATAGCAAATCATTTTTCATTTTTTCTGTTTTTTAAGTGTTGATAAAACTTTGTCCAATTGATTGAATTGGGTCTCCCAAATTTTTCTGAATTGGGCTAACCAATTGTCTATTTCTTGCATTTTTTTTGGATTAAAGTGATAATAAATTTCTCTGCCAGACGGTTCGGGTTTAATCAATTCGCATTCCTGTAATACTTTAATATGTTTTGATACTGCTTGCCGGCTCATATCAAATTTTTCCGCCATTACATTTGGTGTTAATGCCTGAATAGCTATTAAAGTTAAAATGGCCCTGCGTGTTGGGTCTGCTATGGCTTGGAATATGTCTTGTTTCATTTTTCAATATTTAATTACGCAACCTTCAGGTTGCAAATATATATGCAACTTTCGAGTTGCGCAAATTTATTTGCAATTATTTTTTTTCGAGGTAAAATGTGCAAGTTCCGGAGGAGTATGATTGTTCAAATCGGCGCCAGATGGTCAATTTCCTCTTGTACTTGCATGCAGGCGGGATTTCTGCTTTCAGTTCACTGAGGCTTACCATTTTTTTGGTTCAGCCAGTGTTTTCTCAACTCTTATTTTTTGAATGTCTATCTCCTGCATCTGTTTTTGCAGCAGCACAAATGATTTTGTTCATAAATATTCTTTCGCCAGAGACCTTTAGAATGAATAAACAATATCATTAACCCTCCGGCGCGACGATCCATAATAGTAGGGATACAGATGGGTACATAATAAAAAGATCTGGAATCTTGCATGTAGGCTGGTCTTTCTATTTATTTGTACCTGGTCTAAAAAAGAAAGGGTGTATATTTCATTCCGCAACCCATCTAATGCAGTAAGCCAAAATTCTACCAAATAAAAAAGATATTCTTATATCGCAACCGTGTTCTTGTTTTTCTTTTCTTTTTAATTGTAATCACTTATCTCGACAGAGTTTGTATTTCACTACTTGGCGTAAGAATAAAAGCAGCATTCCATTTATCCAACGAACAATTTGGCTGGGTACTCGGCGCTTTTGCATTAGCTTACGCATTATTCGAAATCCCTTCGGGCATAATGGGGGATAGAATCGGGCAGCGTGCAAGTTTTATGCGCATTGTAATATGGTGGTCGCTGTTTACAGCATTAACCGGTGCAACAACAGGATTGATTACATTAATATTTGCAAGGTTTTTTTTCGGCATAGGAGAATCCGGTGCATTTCCGAATAGCTCCGCAGTTGTTTCCCGTTGGTTTCCCGCGGCAGAAACAAGCAAAGCTGTATCATCACTGCTAATTGGCACAAATACAGGCGCAGCAGTTGCCCCATTAATTATTGTTCCCATTGCTGTAGCATATGGATGGCGTGTTCCTTTTTTTGTCATCGGATGTATAGGATTGATATGGGTGCTGATTTGTTTTTTTTGGTTTAAGAACGAACCTTCAGAAATGCGCGGTATAAAAAAAGAAGAACAGGATTATATAGAAGAAAACAGGCGTTATACAAAACACGCGAGTCGTATATCTTGGAAGTACTCTTTAAAAAATCGCAGTTTGCGTGCCTTAGTGGCTTCATATTTTACAAATCAGTTTGCATTTTACTTTTTTGTTGCATGGTTACCGGTTTATTTACAAGAGGGAAGAAAGCTTTTGGAAAATGATATGAAAAATATCACCTCATACATCTATTTTTCCGGCATTGCCGGTGCATTTTGCAGCGGATTGATTAATGATTGGCTCGCGAAAAAAAGAGGAGTGAAATTTGCAAGACAGTTTATCGGGTTTTTTTCTTTAATCATTTCCGCAATATCCGTACTTGTTGCAAGCAAAACGGCAAATAATCAAATAGCTGTTGCAAGTCTTATAGCAGCAAACTTCTTTATTGTACTCAATACCGTGACCTCATTTTCCGTTTGTGTGGATATTGGATCAAACCGCGTTGGTGCTGTTGCAGGCATTATGAATTTTGCGGGTCAAACAGGAGCTTTTGCAGTCGCTATTTCTGTTGGGAGAATTGTACAGCAATCTCATAATTTCAGTACTGCTCTATTTGTTATTGCGATGGTTCTATTTACCGGATGCTTATTTTGGTTGATGATAGATCCGCGAAAACAATTTATGCAACAGTGAACTGTTTAATGAATTTTGTAAGATGCGGTAATCGTTCCGTTCTCAAACTTTTTGCCGGATTTGAAATTGCTGCTTTATACGACCGCCACAAAGTATTATCACCATTCTCAGACCTATTGTTTTTAATTAGGTTGTGAGATACAAATTTTAAATGCTGTGACCTCCACATCTTGTTGAATCAGTGAATGGGATCTTATTTTTGATTTCAGATTCAGGGAACGAAAATTATTGGCAGTGCTTTGAAAAGATATTATTGAAAAAGCCGGATTTGGGTTGCTTCAGTGACTACGATCTCAGGTCTCCCTTTATACTCAACCACTTTCCCTGTAACGGTGATCACTTTACCCTCTAATTCATTTGCGATCTTTTTAACATCGCCCCTTAAAACAACGGTAAGCAATTGATCTGGGTAATCGGCTCCCAGATTCAAAAGAACCATATTGCCAAAATCTTTAGATCCGTATACCTTACTGGTGACATTCACATTTTCGTTATAGTGGCTGCTTGCTTCCCGGACATCAATGCTTATCACTTTCTTTTGCAGGGTATCAACAAGCTTCTTTGATTGCCCCGGTCCATCTTTTATAACAACACCGTTTTTGAATAAATTATTGAGCACACCAGCAAGTCGGATGCCTGCCAGTTTAATGCGTTCGTCTAAGATCCCGATATGTTCTGTATAGTATGCCTCATCCAGTTTGTTATTCTTTTCTATTTCGGCATACAGTCTTGCGCTGATCTGATAACTTTCGAACATCCAGTCAATAGGATCACTGTTTTGCCATTTGATGATTTCGGCAGAGGTCGCCTTTCCGAATTGATCCGCAATTTGTGAATAAGTCAATCCCTGATGATCGATCAGTTTAGTGTCCCATACCGAATGCAGATTGGTTCCCCTGCCGTCAAACTGAACCTGGATCGTGTTTCCTCCCTTGTCTTCTGCTCTGCTTACATGCATGGGCTGGTGCGCATCCCCGACTAAATGAACAATAAATTTCAGGTCATTTGCCTTTTGTTCTGCCGAAACATCGGGATCCATGATCTCGCCCTCACATTTCTGCAATGCGCTGTACAAATTTGGGTTTGTATCATGTTCTACGGCTAGTTTGAATTGCAATGCATCCAGGTTCGGTGGCACATTTACAAAATGCCAGGGCGCAGTAAATTTCCATTCGGGTTGGCTCCGTACTTCGTCTGCCCAGGAAGAAATATCGGTCAAAGCCTGATGACCCAACAATTGTTTGACCGCTGATTTAGCTGAAGGGGTCAAATAGTTCTCGGCAATCCTGGCAATCGTTTGATGTCCTTCGTAACCCCAGGAAACTAAAAAAACATAAATAATGACCAAGAAAATTGAAGCGATTAGATTCTTCATACGGCAAAATAATGAATCTTTTTTGTACTGTCTTTTACCAGGACAAGACGCAATCTAAACCGGCATGAGGTGGTCTAGTCAATCGGCGCTTGCACCAAAGGTTAAGTTAATTTTGTTATTTCATTTTTGGGATTCTAATTTTCTGACCGTCATAACGAGTGTAACTATAGGCAGTTGCTATCCCATTTTTATCCTTTATAAAATTGATTTTGCCGAGATCATTATTAATCATAAAAGTAGAATCATCAACAGTGTAATTCATTGTAGGAGCCTCTCCATTGAATGAATCATATAGCATTCCATCTTTTACATAAAATGAATCGAATTTTGTTTCAGTCCATTTATAAACACCCGGAATTCCGTAGTAATTAATCGGTTGTTTTAATGATGGCTTATAGTAATTCTTGCCTTGCAAACTTGCACAGGAAGAAGCAAGCTTCCATTCATTATTATCTAAGACAAAAGTTTCCATGGTTCGAATATCATGAAAGACTGTATCAGTGTTTATTAATTCATATGGGGTAGATAAATAGCTTAGGATTACTGTGTTCGGATAAATTCTAAATGTGAAATCATGTGGCCTGACAACTATTCCCGAACCAAGATCATGTGATACATCATAAGAAGATGATGAAAAGTCTTGATCGTACATAGCCAGTAAACTGTCTTCACAAAAGCTTTCATAAACTTTCGAATCGGAAGGATTCTCCTTTTTTAAAGATGTCAATTTTGTGTTTAATTCCAGGATAATTTTTTTTAAGCTGTCATCAGGAATCTTTATTTTTTCATATGAAACATTATTGCATGACGAAAATATTGTAGTCAGCAAACTAAAAGCGGGAATGAGTTTTTTCATATCATACTGGCTTTTGAATTGAAAACTTGCGACACAATAGCCGCTAACGACCAAGGCTTGCCCCAGGCCTGGAATTTTATTTCCGTCCGCCGATTGCAAAAGCCCGGTTTTTATTTTATGCTGAAGATAATAATAAATGCTCAATAGAATAATGCCGGTGGAACTGAAGCTGATTAAGATTTGCCGCCGATTGTTATTGAGTCCGCCAGCATAGTAGCAAACAGAATGTCGTGTGATGCCTTTTCCCTATCCAGCAGATTATTTCACTTGATGTCCTGTTTCAAACTTTGCAATTCTTTCAAAAACTCTAACGCTTTTGTTACTCTTGTTCCTGATGATTTCTGAATGAAATTTTTTACCCACTTTTTGTCTAAATTTTTATAAGTTACTTGTTTGTAAAACCAAATACCGATAGGAATTAATATTACGAAAGCAACCATTTGTGTTGTCCACCAGCTTCCATTTGATTTTGCTATAATATCAAAATCAGCTAAGGCTTTAATGTCAAAATCCTTGATAACTTTTGTGATAATGGTTGGGTAAGACAGAAATGCAGGAATAAATAATATAGCCAATTTTGCGTAATTGATAATATGGGTTTGTAGCATTACCAATGAACTTTGCATTGTTACAAAATCTTTATTGAAATCCATTTTGTTAATTAAATTAATTTGATTTAAGGCATTTATAAAAGTAGCTATATAAAAAGCCAATAAAGCTATTGCTGAAATGGCGTAAGGGAATTGCGTAATGTTTTTAAATAGGAAGGCAATTAATAACACAATCGCGATAGAATGAAATATACACTCAATCATCCTTTGGCGATACAAAGGAGCAAGTTTCGATGCTACTTTTTGGCTCTGAATCAACTCTATGTTTTGTTCATTGAGTTTTAGGCTTTTTTCTAATTTTACATCATTAGATTGCCACATTGCTTTTAAGTCGTCTAATTCCATGATTTAATTTTTTATTCTTTTGAAAAGTTTGTTCTTATTTTATCTTTAATTCGATTGATCTTAGTGGCTATATTTGTTTCGGTAAAACCAGTAATTTCCGCAATTTCTTTATGTGATTTGTCGTCCAAATACAAAAGAATAATTGCTTTATCTATTTCTTTCAATTTATTTATAAAATCCTTCAATAGCCGGAGATTATTTTCGACTTCATTTTTATTTTCCGAGTTATCTTCAAAAACAATTAAGCTCTCCGAAATTGAATCATGATTTTTGAATTTCTTTTCCCGGCGGTAATATGAAATCGCCACATTCAAAGCAATTCGATACATCCATGTTGAAAACTTAAAGTCATGTTTGAAACTGTGAAACGATTTCCACAAGTTGTAAATGATTTCCTGAGCTAAATCATCTCTATCGTCTTTGTCGGCACAATAAGAGTTACAAATTTTGAAAATTATCCCTTTGTTTTCCTTTATGAGCTTTATAAATTCCTGTTCTTTTGCCATCATTTCAAGTATTTAGTCTGGGTAGAATTTATTTAGCATTAACGCCAAACAATACTTTTAGTGTTCTGCTGCTACAGGCCGCAACTACCGAAACGTGTGTTTCGCCTTCAAAAATTTGAGAAGTTATTTGCAAACCTTTATAATGATGACTTTTCAAGGCATTCATAAAGGCAATCATTGGGGTAATCATCATGTCTCCTTCCAATGCGCCTGCTGAGAAAAAAACATTTGCGGATATCGATATATTTTGTTTAGCAAAAGTATTCTCAATCGCTGCCATTTCATTATTATTCCACCAAAAAGAGGGACTATTAATCCCATAACTTCTAAACAGCTCCGGCTTTTTTATGAGGCAATATCCTACAAACAATCCGCCAAGAGAATGTCCCGATATACCCTGAATGCTTGTGGTTTTGTAATTTTTATCAATAAACGACATCAAGTCTTTTTGTAAAGTATTCAAAAATAATTCAGCACCGCCCGATTTCAGTTTTCCTTCGGGGATATTCATCATTTTCGACCATTGAGTGTCAGCTTGTGGAAGGCTTGATGGGGTAAAATCATAGTACCTGCTTGCAAACCAGTCGGCATCGGTTTCGCAGTTGTCGTCAATCGCAACAATAATTACATCTTTTATTTCCCTGGCCAAATCCAGAACCTGCCTGATAGAATTAAATGATTGGTACGAGAATTTCCCGTCTAAAACATATAATACCGGATAATGTAAAGTGTCGAGCGTTGAATAATTTTTTGGAAGCGAAACATTTAGTTGATAAGCCTTATTATTAAAGCTTGATTTAATAATATGCTCATTTGGGCTTTTACTTTGTGCATAAGAATTGGCTGTGCTTAAAAAAGCAGAAGCGCAGAAAATAATACGTGAAATCATTAAACTAATCCGTTTCATTGTTTTACTATTTTATTTTTTTGCTTACTCTATTCAGTTTTCAGCTTCCCTGATTTTTGAATCTTTAAACAATGATTCGGACAGGGCAATAAAATATCACGGTTTTTTTGGAATTATTTTCAAAAAATAAAAACTTTGAATAAAGGTAGAACGTGAAAATCGATTTGTCTGAGTAGAAGAAATGTTACAGATGTGTTTTCAGGTTTTAAAGCTTAAATTGGGAATAATTGCCTCGAGTTTCTAGTTTATCTTGTTTCGATTTTTTTGGGGGAGATCATAAGTTTACACTAAAAAATTATTTTTGTTTTGATTACGCGGTAATGATATATGATTGATTTAGGAGATAGTTTTGTATTGGGAGAACAAATCTTCAATGTGAGGTCAAACCGGCATAGGATTCTTTTTTTATCAAATTTTATAAAAGGGCATAATGACACGACTTACTATAACGACAATTATTTCATTTTTGTTTCTTATGTCTTATGGGCAAGCTAAAGTAAAAAACGATTACTTTCGGGTTGATTCATCTGCTATTGAAGTTACCTTACTTGGCACAGGTACACCCCAACCAAGTATGATACGTTTTGGGCCGAGTATTCTTGTAAAGGCTGGAAGCGAAATCCTCCTCTTTGATGCAGGACGCGGCTGCTTACAAAGATTACGTCAGGTAAATTTGTCTTACGATAAAATAAATGCCCTTTTTCTGACTCACCTCCATTCAGACCATATTGTGGGTTTGCCGGATTTGTGGCTTACGGGATGGCTTTTATCATCTCGCACCACACCACTAAAAATTTTAGGTCCGAAAGGCACGGATGAAATGATTAAGAACTTAGAAAAGGCATTCGCATTTGATATCAAAATGAGAATTGAAGATGATAAAGCGCCGGAAACTGGCAGCAAATTTTTGGTTAGCGAAATTCAGGAAGGGATTGTCTACGAAAAAAATGGAGTTAAAGTAATTGCATTTGAGGTAGACCATTATCCTGTTATACCTGCATTTGGATATCGAATTGAATATAATGGTCATTCAATGGTATTATCTGGAGATACTCGATATTCAAAGAATTTAATAAAATTTGCAACCGGGACAGATTTGTTAATACATGAAGTGGTTATTGCTCCCGATTCATTGAATAAATTAGATCCCGATTATCACATATTTGCACATCATACAAACATCGAACAGGCAAGCAAAATTTTTAATGAGGTAAAACCAAAACTGGCTGCATATTCACACATTGTAAAACTTCATGGGATTGGCGAAGAAGAATTATTACATCGCACAAAAGCAAATTATTCAGGACGATTTATTATAGGAGAGGACCTGACACGTATTTCAATAAGTGATACAATTGCTGTAAGAGTGTGGCAGAATTAATAAATAGAAAGTATTTTGCAATATCACTAACCTTTAATCTAAGTGATTTTTCCCCTATTATTATCAACCAGTATGAAATTAAGCGTTATCGTTACTGCTAATTGCTAACTTTTCACCCCATAACTCTTTCATTACTTCATCCAATTCTATCAACGCTTTGGAGCAATTGCCAAAAAAAGAGGAACCATGCATGGTAGCCAGTGTTTTGGGTTGTAATGCCGCAAGTTCAAAAAGAATTGTTTTTGTCTTATGATTATATGGCGTGTAATCCATGAGAGGCCCCTTTTCATATACTAGCATTGAAGATCGGTGCGCTTCAAGAATATCTTTATCAGTGAGAGCAATCAGATCGCCATTCTGATGGAATAAGTCAGAGCAAAGTAGCGTCCTGTCTGATTCTTCAAACATAACCCCTGCATCCCATCCATGAGGAAGATGAGGTGTGCGAATAAAACGAAATTTACGTTTGCCTGTTTGCAATATTTCATTACTTTTCATGGCAACTGCTGGTCTAAGAGCATAGTCAGACATATTCACTAAAGCACCCCCTTCACTACAAACAGCTTGTGCATTCGGAGCAATTTGCAACCATTCATTTAATGCTCCGCATTCATCTACCTCGAAATGACTGAAGCCCACCCACCTGATTACCTTCGGATCAATTAAAGTTTTAACGGCCTCCAACAAAACAGGAAACATATGTTTTAAGCCAGCGTGATAGAGTAAGGGTTCATCATCTTTAATGAGAAAGTGATTAAACTGCAATTGTATGGCAGGCACAAATATGGAAATACGGTATACATCAGGAGCAATTTCATTTATTTGATACATGATTTTAAGTATTAAAAGTAAAGAGCAAAATAAAATCGTAGCTACATTCTGGTACTTAGGGAAATGGTTTTAATTATCCTGGATGGCGGCGGAATCACTGCAGTCATTAGCATGGTGTTGCCAATGATGGAAAAGGTAGCTGTTGTAGTCATTTTTTGTGGATTGTACTTTGGCTCCATGGTTAATTTCAACTCATCTCCTGTTTGGCTCCATGAACCATACATCGTGGTAACATGCGGATCATTGATTGCAGAAAACGTCATTAAAAATGTATGATCCGATTTGTATTCAATTGCAGAATTTCCCAATTCTTTTGCAGATTTTTCATCCATAGGTTTACCCACTTCTTTAGCATATGCGGCGCTATAATAATTTTTTACAGAAACGCCTTTCCATTTACCGATAATAGATTGCGCATCGCATTTTGCAAAACTTCCAAACCCAAGCGTGATGCAGGTAATAACAAGAAAAGCTTTGAACATAAAAGGAGTAAGAATCGATTTGATTTTCATTTTTATTTTTTAAAATGGTGAATATATGAAGGCCGTGAGAATACTTGTCAATTACAGGCGAGGAGTTTTTAATGACGGGCGTGTCTTTGTTGTATTCTTTTGTTTAACAATCCATCTTGCGACCAGCACTTTTATAATTTTGTTTCTTTGCTTTTTTTTCTGAATGCTTTGTACCATTAGGGAGTCTTTTTTCTATAAAGATGCAGAGAAGCGTTACAAAAGATACAGATAAAAATCCCCTTAAACTAAAATGTTGGCCAATAAATTATTGTGGAGGAAAAACAAAGCGAGAATCCAAATTGGGAAAGTCTATTTGAACGGCTAAAACGTCAATGTAAGGTGGAGATATATTATCTCGCAGTGAAATGACCGGTGAGCTCACTGAAACCCGCGGTCACTAGAATTGAATATAACCCTGCATTAACATATATTCATAATCGTTAGTTTCTTACCAATGCAAAAACTCAAGCATCGCGTTTTTTTTGGGTTTGAATATGATTTTTTGCATAATACAAATCTACTTTGCAACAGTAGATTAAACAATGCTTTAATATGTTTGCCGAAAGTTTAATTACTAAAAATGGAATTTTAGATGGATAATGATTTATTAACTCATTATTTTCGATGTGTATTATGGAAGAAAAGATGAAGTATTAAAGTAAAGGGAACGCATCAAAAAATTAACCATGAAGCGAAGACGAAAAAATTATTTGCAACTTAAAATCACATCACTTATTAAATCCTAACCCTATAAAACCAAAAACAAATTCACTAACTTGAATCCAACAAACACTCTTTAGTAAAAAATCCAGCTTTGTTTTGAGAACGTACAATTCAAGGTTCCTGATTCAATATCTACAAATTATTTTTCGAAAATTTCTTTCTGACTTTACAACTTCAGAACCCGAGTTGACTGTATAGTCTATCTTTTTAAATAATGCACAATACGATACAGAAAAAAAGTACCGCGATTATACTGGATTCCAGAGGGATTAGTGAACAATTAGGGACAAAGATTTCACGTTATTAATTACTAACGTTCATGTATAGCCGGAATAAAAATATTAAATCAGATCTCTAAAAGTGTTCTTTGAAACTTTTATTTCCTGTTTTCAGTGAATGATCTATTTTAAATTTTTAATCAAGGTTTGGCTCTATTACCAATATTTTAAATGTTCCAGGTATTATCTGCGGACGAAAAGAACCTTTGGCGGCCGGTTGAAATGATCCGGAAGGCAAATAAATCTTATGGGTTTTCTGGTCGACTGCAATTGTCCTTGCACCTGATTTGGTTACTACATTTTCAGAGACCGTGAACTTATCGGGGGTTTGTTCTTTAACAACCGTCAAGGTTCCGTCTCCATTTGATGAATAAGCAACTTTTAATTGATCATCAAACCCCGCGCCATCGGCCCCATCTCCGGTGGGTAAACTGGTTATTATTTTGCCGTTAGTTGCATCCATTACTATCATCATTTTGTTGCCACATGTTGCAAACAAACGCATGTTATTGCGGTCAATAGCTAATCCGGAAGCGCCGGTACCCGGTTTGTTTGACCAGTTATGAATTACGGTAAAAGTGCTGGCATCAATTACATCCATTTCTCCTTTTTCTGCATTGTTGACATATATGTTTCCTTTACCATCACTTACCGCAGTCTCCGGCCAGCCCGTAAGTTGTATGGTGGCAAGAACTGTATCGGTATTTGGATCAATCACAGTCATATTCTTACTCATGCCGTTGCAAGAGATTATTTTTTTTGAAAAATCATCATAGAAAATGCCGTCTGCAAATTTTCCAGTTGGCACATACTTAAGTACTTTATTGGTTGCCAGGTCAAATACCAATACTTCATTTAAGGTTCCGTTACTAATATATCCTTTGTTCAAAGCAGGTACCAGGGCGATGCCGTGCACATCTTTTTCGGTTTTAATGACACCTACTGAATCACCGGTCTGTTTGTTTAACACATTTACCTGGGACCCGTGGGAAACATACAATTTTTCGGAATTTGGATCTACCGTCAGGTAATCATATCCGCCAGCGCTCTTAATTGGGAAGGAAGCGCTGATACGGTACGCTGATTTATTTTGTGGGTAAGATGATATCGTTGTGATCGCAAAAATTGCTACGAGAAAATAATGCTTTTTCATTTTACGCATCGTTTGATTTATTGGAAATATTATTTACAAAAGCCAATATTACAATTGAAAATGGTGCTTCTTACATAAAGTATACAAAAATGGGAAATATAGATACAAAATGTCGTTTTTATGCTTTGAGGGGTGATGATGTACTTCCAGATTGTTATTTAGAATTTAGGATTTGAAATTTCGTATTCTCATTCATTTTCTAGATGGTATTCTTTTTTTAAAATGTATATAGTCTTGGTTAGCTCCTGTAAAATATTTGTATAATCAGGTTTTATGGCAGCCTGCATATAGAAATTGTATTGATGCAGTTTGTCAATATAAATTGTGAATACTTTAGTGTCTGCATATTTTATCGGCACATCGGGGGGAATATCTGATAATTTCAATGAAAAGATTTTGTTGTTCTTAAATCCTTTTGCAAATAAAGTACCTGTAATAACCGGTTCGGCAAATGTATACGCGGCAACATCTATATCACTTTGCATGTTTTGAAATAAGGTATTGGCAGGTGAAAATAGTTTATATTGGTCTTCAATCTGGCTGATTGCTTTGGATGTTTTTTCATTTCTGATCAAATGAAAACCTTCTGTGTGCAACTGTGATAACGTTCGTTCGGTTGGATGAAAATCATATGTCCATGCTGTGGCTGTTATGAATGCCTGGTATATTTCTCTGTTCTTATTTTTTATACCCGGCATTTGTAATAAATGTTCTGTAGAATCTATCCATTTAACGTGATATGGTATGAGTATATGAATACTAACATCTAAAAAGGTACTGTCACTTTTAAGATCTTCAAGCAGCGAATTGATATATTCTTTTTCTTTAGAACGTTCACTCAGATATTCACGATAACTCTCAGCAAAAAATCCAAGCGTTACTGCAAGAAATATCATTAAGAACTCGAGAAAATATTCCTTGAAGCCTTTCTTATCTACATGCGGGTGATGATGTACTTCCATATAGGCAAATTCAGTTTTGGTTTATTTTGAAAGGCAAGAATAAGTCTGTTATTATCTTCAAAGTGGATCAATCGATAGCGCATATAAATGTCTCGGTTATTAAAAATATGAAATGAATATGATTTGGAATAAATTTGTATTTAGACAAGATATCGTGTGATTATTAAGGTTGATTTCATGTTTTGTCTTCGAACATACTTATTTTCAGGTGAGCTCACCTATTTTCTCTCTTATTGATTCTCAATTCACATTAGTTTTGATTTACATTTTATCAGGTGACGATACAGAAAATGAAGAGTGCTGATTCTAGTGGGTTTCATGGGAATTAGTAACAGATTAGTGAGAACAATTTATCTCTATTTACCTTGTGTTACAAATTCTAACGCACGAAATATTTTTATTTTGCAGGGAGGACCTCATTTAAATAAAGCTCGGGATATTATTTTTTAACTAAAGAATCGTTTTTGTATTTTATCCTTTCAATTATTGCTCCATTTTCCGAAAAAGTAACCCATTCGCTATCCTTTTGATGGTTTATTGTGTATGATATACTCCTAATTTTTTTGTAGTCACTCCCGTAATATTGTGTCTTTTTGAAATAAACTTTATTGTTGACAGCGACTGGAATCGTTATCTCATCGTATTTCATTTTCTGTTTTAAATTTTCACGCTGATCTTTATAAATAAATGCGATACATAAAATGATTAGAACAAAGTTTATGTACCATTTCCTTCTGAACCAAGAAAGATAAAATGGAATAGTTATAATTGACAGGAATAAAACTCCATAGACGATAATTGGGATCATTTTACCAAGTATTGTAAATGGCGCCTGTTCACCACCTGGTGTTGAAACTCCTAACATAATCATTGCAGCCACTATAAAAGAAATACTACCAATAATCCAAATAAGTATAATTCGAAATGGATTTAGCTTTTTTAGAATTTCGTACATTTTTTTAATTTTAATTCTGCGCCTTTTACTTCTGGAATGGTTAAAGAGTGGTGACAATATTACAACTGTTCAAGACTATGTCAATCGCTTGGTTTTGTTCGACAGAATGAATATAAATAATCCATTTCCCTAGATTTAATAAAAACTGGAAAACTCTAATTATTAGTGGTATCAAATCCGAGGAGCTTACAGTATCATTGAGCATACATACTGTATCATTGTGTATCGTTAGTGCCTATAATCTCTGCCGATCCTTATGATTTTGCAGCAAAATAAAAATTAGTAAGCGGATTAGTCACAAGAATTCAGCTACTAAAGGCAAGTAAAGGCAACAAAAAGCAAGTAATCCTGTGAGATTGAATATAAACTGCAGAGAATGTGCGTCAATAGGAGTCTGGCTACTTTCCGATGCAAAATTTGCTAAAAATATAGTCCAGTTGGTCTTCTGTAGTTATTTCGCCGGTAATCTCGCCGAGATAATGCAGGCATTGACGTATATCTGGCGTAATTAAATCGCCTGATAACTTTTCGTCAAGTCCTTTTTTTATCTCCAATAAAGATTCAGATACTTTTTGCAATGCATGATAATGCCTTGCATTGGTTATAACGGTGTCACCTACACGTAAATTATCTTTCAAAATTTTGCCTACCAAGAGCTGCTTTAATATTTCAATATTGATATGTCTTTTGGCAGAAATAAAAGCCAAATTATTAATGCCTGAAAATTTTTCCTGGAGTTGTTCGTCGCTTAATAAGTCTTTTTTGTTGATGACAAGTAAAAAAGATTTATTTTCTTTTTCCAGCTCTTTCTTTTTTTCAAGAACGAAACTTTTGTTTTCATTTGCATCAAAAAGGTAAACAATGATATCTGCAGTTTCAATCTTTGCTCGGCTTTTCTGGATACCGATATTTTCAATAATGTCGATAGTATGATCTCGTAATCCCGCTGTATCAATCAACCTAAAAAGGATTCCATCAATATTAATTACCTCTTCAATCGTATCTCTCGTTGTTCCTGCAATTTCGCTGACGATCGCTCTTTCGTCATTCAATAACACATTTAGTAATGTAGATTTTCCGGAGTTTGGTTTTCCCACGATGGCGACCTGCACTCCATGCTTAATTACATTACCCAATTTGAAAGAGTTGATCAGTTCATTCGTTGATAGGGTGGAATCATTTATTAAGGCATAAAATTTTTCTCTGTCAACGAATTCAACATCTTCCTGCGAAAAATCCAGTTCTAATTCGATCAATGCAGAAAAGCTGAGCAGTTGATCGCGCAACTTTTTCAATATATGTGAAAAGCCGCCGCGCATAGTATTTAGCGCAGCCTTCAAAGATGCATCGGAATTGCTGGCAATGATATCGGCTACAGATTCCGCCTGCGCAAGATCGAGTTTTCCATTTAAAAATGCGCGTTGGGTAAATTCTCCGGGTTTTGCTAAACGCACCCCTTTGTTAATGATGGCCTGGATAATTTGTTGCTGCACATATGGTGAGCCGTGGCAGGAGATCTCTATTACATCTTCGCCAGTATAGGATTTTGGCTGGCGAAATAAAGAAACAACGACTTCATCCAAGATTTTTTCCTCTTCTTTGAAAAAACCCACATGTAATGTATGAGAAGCTTGTTCTGAGATTCTTTTTGATGAAAATAATTGATCAATGACTTCGAAACTTTTTTTACCGCTTATTCTGATTACGCCAATTGCGCCAACGCCCGGAGGCGTTGCTAAAGCGACAATCGTATCATCCCATCCAATTAATTTACCCAGCAAGATTTAAGATTTTTTCAAACCTACATAAAAAGCGGAAATAAAAAATCCCTTCTGAAAGAAGGGATTTGAAAATATTATGAATAAAGATCTATTGGTCCTGTAATTTGAAAACAATCGGCTGTCTTTTGTAAGATTTTACATTACGACCATTTTGTACAGCAGGGGTCCATTTTCCACTCTTTCTGATTACTCGAACAGCTTCATCCCTTAAACCACCTTCAGTTGGTCCGCTCACAGCTTGTACATCACTGATGTTTCCTTCCTTATCAACAATGAACTGTACAACCACTGTACCCTGGATCTCATTATTCTGAGCTTCATCGGGATAATGAAAATTCTTATACAAATAACGTTGCCATGCTGCATCTCCGCCAGGATAGGAAGACTCTATTTCCACTTTTGTAAAGATCTTGTCTTCATCATCATTCTTTGGAGTTTCTACAACACCTTTTCCCTGATCGACTGGAGGAGCGGTAATGCCTTCGTCTTTCTGTCCTTCCTGGTTAACAGTACCAATTTTGGTATCTTCCAATTTTTCCTGTTCAGGCGGTTTATCTTCTTTCTTTACCTCTTCATCTTTTACAATTTTCGGAGGAGTAAATTTTGCCATTTCCACTTTGGGCGGTTCTTTAGGCGGAGGAGGAGGGGGAGGCGGTTCATCTTTCTTTTGTTCCTTCACATCCTGCAACTCTACGTCCTGAACTATCATGTTCTGTTTTTTTGGTCCGTTGCCAATTGCTCCGGCAAGAAAAAATCCTCCCAGAAGCAATACACAAAGCGAGACTGTAGAAATGATAGCAATACGCAAACGCTTATTGTACTGCGTGCGCAATTCATAAGCGCCGTAATCTTTATTTCTGCCATCAAAAATGATGTCAAGAATATTTGCGTTTAAAATTTTATTTACATCCATTATAGAATGATTTTAATTTTATTTAATGCCATTCGCTTGTTCGGTCTTTTGAATAAGAGCATATTCAGCAGGCGCAATATCCACCTGGGCAAATCTCTTCACGTCGTCAATTTTCATCTCATCAACTATATTCACAACGTTGCCATAGGTTGCATCCTGCGTGGGCTTTAATATCACTACAAAATCTGCCGGGTCTGTTCTTCTTTTTTTATCAATTACGATATCGCGAATTCCCTTAAAGGTGGTCGATTGCATTTTTGTAGGATCCAAACCTTCATAATAATATATCTGGTCGTTCTTGCCGAGCATGATCGTTAGTACCGCAGATTCTTTTACCTTGTTTTGCTCTTCAGGCTTGTCAACATCCTTTGGCAAATTAAGCGGCATTGCTGTAGGCTGGCTCATGGTGGTTGTAAAAATGAAAAAGGTGATCAGCAAAAAACCCAGATCAACCATTGGAGTCAAATCCACACGGGTAGATAGTTTTTTACTTTTTTTTACACCAGGTCCTTTTTTATGACCTCCACCACTCGAGGTATCCATTTCTGCCATAACCAAAAAGTTTTTTTGTTAATAATTTATTTTAGCTAAGAAGCACCTTTCGTATTTGTCTTTTGATTCAGCTGCCATAGATCTGTTCCCGATGGAACGGATACAGGGCTTGTAACCAACTGGAATTTTAATTCATCATTTTTCTTAAATGAATAGATCACTCCCTGAAAAGATGGATATTTTGAATCGTTATCGCCTCTTATTACAATCTTCATGGCCAGGGCGCTTGAGCTAAACGCAGATTTTGCGGCGCGCACCCAGTCTATCAATTCATTGTTTGCACTATCTTTTACAGGAATGCCGGACAGGTTTACATCCTTTAAGCCATCTGGTACAGCCAATCTGTCAAGAAAAGCTTTTAACTGTGAAAAAGGAGCTCCTATATAAGCAGTAGGCTGTTTCGAAAAAGCCGCTTTTTCCTGTGCCGTTAAACCCAGATTCTTGGAAGTGTTGATGGCATCAATAATATCTGCTTTTTCTGCAGTATTGTTATCCGAAAAAGAAAGATAAACTTTTCCTGCCTTATCGATTGTAACCATCAGCACATTTCTCTCCGGAACAATTCTGGTGTACACTGAATTCGGGGTCGTCACCTTCAACGCTTCAGGTGGTTTGAATTTTGCCGCAAGAATAAAGAATGACAAAAGCAGGAATGCCACATCGCACATTGCCGTCATATCTATATTGGTGCTTTTACGGGGTAATTTGGCTCTTCCCATTATTTAATATTTTGTATTTATTATAGATTCAATTTCCGGTCAATTCCACAAAATTTACTTAAAAAAATATGGAACGCTTCCTCTTATTTGTATAAAGATGCGAAGCTTTGTGTTAATGTGAATCCGCTTTCATCAATGCCGTAAGTTATACCATCAATTTTTGTAGTGAAGATATTGTACATGATGATTGCGACTGCTGATGTGCCGATACCCAAAGCTGTATTATACAAAGCTTCAGAAATACCTTGAGACAGTCTTTGTGCAGCTTCACCACCGCCGGCAGCGCCTAATGCGGCAAATGAACGAATCATACCCAACACCGTTCCTAACAGCCCCATCAAGGTAGCAACTGATGCGATGGTGGATAAGAAAACGAGGTTTTTCTCAAGCATCGGTAATTCAAGTGCGGTCGCTTCTTCAACTTCTTTTTGAATCGCGAGTACTTTTTGATCAGTATCCAGATCAGTAACGCTGATCATTTCTTTGTATTTACGCAACCCGGCTTTCATTACATTTCCAACGCTACCTTTTTGCTTGTCGCATTCTCCGATAGCAGCATCAATATTCTTATTGGCCAAATGATATTGCACTTTGCGAACGAACTCAGCAATATTACCAGTGCCCGAAGCCTTGCTGATGGTAAGAAAACGCTCGATTACGAATGTGAGCACAGTCAGTAATGCGCCGATTAATATTGGAACGATGATACCTCCAAGATACATACGGTACAAGTCACCTTTAGCTCCGTCATATTTAGGCCAAAACCAGCCGTCTTCGACTGTTTTATCAAAATTCGCAGGATTGCCTAAAAAGAAACGCCAAAAAATATATCCTATCAAAATACAGGTTACGGGCGCAATCCAGGAAATAGAATTGCCTTTTTTGTTTGGTTGAACGGAAGTTGAAGCTCGTGCGGCGGCAACCGTTGCAGTTGGTTTTGTTTCAGCCATGATCGTTTGTTTTTAGTGTTTAGAAAATTTGAAGTATGTAATAGCAATAAATGATTCTACAATTCTAAGGAAAAAATTTTTCAATGAACAAAATTGTACAAAAAATTTTTATGGACACACAAGATAAGCAAATTATTGAATGTAAATATGAACAAATTGTTTTGTAATAAAAAACTTCGGTTTCCTATGCAACTAAGATGCACAGCGTTTTTTGAACATTATTCACCTTTTATAAATATCGTTTTTGCAGCCATTCAGTTTTAGCTATCTTCATTCTCTAAAACCTTAATTTCACATGAACTTATTTAAAACCAAACTGCTATTAATTTTCGTTTTTACAATTGTATTTTTTACGGTTATATCCGCACAGGACAAAAAAACACAAACACCTGCTGCAACAAATCAACAAAATCAATCCACGGCTTCAACGCCGCCAAAAACAGGACCCAAACCGTACAAAGAAGTTATCACAGATAAGGCTAAAACTTTTAAGGGGTTACTGACTGTTCATAAAGTAGATGATAAATGGTATTTCGAGATCCCCGATTCAATATTCGGACGTGAGATCCTGGCGATCACCCGTATTGCTAAAACCGCTACCGGCGCAGGTTATGGCGGTGAAGAAATCAATGAGCAGGTGCTTCGGTTTGAAAAAGGTCCCGATAATAAGGTCTTTTTACGGGTAGTATTTTACTTGAATATTGCCTCAGACACATTGCCCATTTACCAGGCTGTCAAAAGCTCAAATGTTGAGCCCATCGCTGCTGCCTTCGATCTGAAAGCATTTGGTAAGGACAGCACCGGCGCTGTCATTGATGTAACGGATTTTTTTAAAGGAGATAACCAGATAGTCTCTCTTCCTTCGGGGTTCAAACGTCAGTTTAATATAACCGCCCCGTCAGCCGACCGTAGTTTTATTAATTATATCAAAACATTTCCCATTAATACCGAGGTGCGGGTAACAAAAACATTTTCAGCATCTACTCCTCCGCCGGGGATTTCTCCTTTTCCAACAGCCAGCTTAATTGCCGCTTCCGAAACGGGGGCAGTAACACTTGAATTGAATACGTCCATGGTATTGCTACCTAAAACTCCTTATCGCCGCCGGTTTTATGACGAACGTGTATCTTATTTTTCTGATGGTTATACCAACTATGGCTTGGATGTTCAGAGATCTGAATCAGAAAGATTTATTGTTCGCTGGCGCCTGGAACCGAAACCTGAAGATGTTGAAAAAATGAAACGTGGTGAATTGGTTGAACCCCAAAAACCCATTGTATATTATATTGATCCTGCTACTCCCGTTAAATGGAGAAAATATTTGAAACTGGGGATCGAGGATTGGCAAAAGGCTTTTGAAAAAGCAGGTTTCAAAAATGCCATAATTGCAAAAGATTGGCCCGAAAATGATAGTACCATGAGTTTGGAAGATGCGCGCTTTTCGGTTATCCGTTATTTTGCTTCTGATATTGAAAATGCTTACGGGCCGAATGTTCATGACCCGCGAAGCGGGGAGATCATTGAAAGTCATATCGGCTGGTATCACAATGTCATGAATTTATTAAGAGACTGGTATCTTATTCAAACTGCTGCTGTTGATCCTCGTGCCCGAAAAGTAAGATTTGATGATGAACTGATGGGACAATTGGTTCGTTTTGTTTCCTCTCATGAAGTTGGACATACTTTAGGACTTCCGCATAACATGGGTTCCTCCTCCGCAACGCCGGTGGAAAAATTGCGCGATAAAGCCTGGGTGGAAGCCAATGGTCACACAGCTTCCATTATGGATTATGCCCGATTCAATTATGTAGCTCAACCGGAGGATAGCATCGGTCCGGCAGGTCTGTATCCTCGTATTGGCGATTATGATAAATGGGCGATCGAATGGGGATACAAAATGATCGCTGATAAAGATGAAAAACAGGAAAAAGAGATCCTGAATCAATGGGCGAAAGACCATGCTTCCAATCCAAGATATCGTTTCCTGCGTCAAAGGTTTATTCCCACCGATCCGCGGGCACAAACAGAAGACCTGGGGGACAATTCGATGAAGGCTAGTGAATATGGGATCAAAAACCTGAAACGCATTCTTCCGAATTTATCCAAATGGACTTTTCAGCCTGGCGAGCCTTTTGATAATTTGGATGAGCTGTATGAACAGGTGATCATTCAATTAAGAAGATATATGGGTCATGTAACTGCTAATATTGGCGGTATTTATGAGGATCCAAAAACCTACGATCAGCAAGGTGAGATATTTACACCTGTGCCAAAGAACTTGCAGAAAGATGCAGTGGCGTTCTTAAACAAATATGCTTTTGAAACTCCGCAATGGTTGCTTGACTGGAAACAATTGAAAGAATTTAATCAGGACCAGGTCGTTGAAGAAATCAGAAGCTTTCAGCAAGGCGTATTATCAGGATTTACAGGTGTTTTAGACCCGGGACGTTTGGAAAGAATGTCTGAATCCACGGCACAGTTAGGTAAGGATGCTTATTCAACGGATGAACTAATGGATGATCTGCGCAAAGGAATATGGAGTGAAGTTTATGCCAGAAAACCGATTGATATTTATCGCAGAAATCTCCAAAAGGTTTTTGTAGAAACTTTAGGCAGTATTATCAATGGACAATCGGCAGGAATAAGAATTCAGGGGATTTCCGGAAGAACGGCGGGTGCATTTGGCATTACCAATGTCAATGTTCGCACTTCTGATATCCTCTCTGTAGCCAAAGCAACATTAAGGACTTTAAAAACAGATATCACTGCGGCATTGCCCGCTATTCAGGATAAAATGACGAAATATCATTTGCAGGATGTGCTGGACAGAATTAATCTGATACTAAATCCGAAGGGGAATTAGCAATAATAAAATAGAAAAAAGAAATGAGAAAGTTGTTCGCTTTCTCATTTCTTTTTTACGTATATGCATAAAGGTTACTCGTATCTCAGTGCCTCAATCGGGTTAAGTCTTCCTGCTTTATAAGCCGGATACAATCCTGCTAAGAGCCCGGTTATGAAACAAATGAGGATGCCGTAGAATAACCAGTCTAATGGTAACACAAAACCGGTACTTAACACAAGAGAGAATAAATTTCCAACAATAACTCCGAGGATAATTCCAAATACTGCGCCCATTACGCTGATGCTGATGGACTCAAATAAAAACTGGCGACGAACACTTTTTTGTTTTCCGCCAATTGCTTTTATTAGCCCGATTTCTTTGGTGCGCTCCGTAACAGATACGAGCATGATGTTCATTAAACCGATTGCCGCCCCAATTAAAGTAATTAATCCAATGGCGACAGCAGCTCCGGTTATAAATCCCAATTGCTTTAATAAGAGTCCCACAAAAAAATCGCTCTTATCAACAGCAAAATTGTTTTCTTCGGTGATTGCCAGTTTTCTTATTGGTCTGAAAATGCCCTCAGATTCACTGATCGCGGCGTCAACATTTTTTACATCATTCACTTTCACCAGAATGTTGAATGATGCATTTTGATTTGAGTTAAAAAACTGGCGAACATTATTGTAAGAAGTAAGAACCATATTGTCCCAGCTAAAGCCCAATGTCGAGCCTTTTGATTCGAGTACACCGATAATGCGATAAGGAATGCTATTTATTTTAATGATCTTTTCCAAGGGCCTTTCGGGATTATTGCCAAAAAATTTACTGGCAATATCACTCCCGATTATGCAGACATTTCTTCCTGACTTGATATCAAGATCGCTCATTTCTCTGCCCGCCGCCAATGCATATCCATTTAACTCATCAAAATTCTCATCTCCTCCGTTTATTCTCACTGTAGGATTTGTTTTCTTATCGTTCAAGGAAACAACAGCATCTCTTGAGCCGGGGAAGTTCAGGGATATTTTTGCGGGATACTGAAATCTTTCTTTGAATGATTCAGCCTGTTCTTTGGTAATGGGTTTTCCCGTGTTTGATTTTTTTTCTTTGCGGGCACCTTTCTTTTCTTTTTTTACATCATTGTTCCCCCCAAAATTTACATTGTACTGTTTGTAATGAATAGTAAAACCATTTGCCCCCATTGACGAAAAACTTTCAGTGAATTTTTGTTTCATCGCTTCAATGGCCGTATTAATGCCAACAAGTGCCATTATGCCAAATGCAATTATGGCAACGGTAATGCCTGTACGTAATTTATTTGTTCGTACAGTTCTAAAGGCTAATAAAAAAGTATCTATATTCTTCATTTACAAAATTTCTAAAACCCTAAATTAATCATTCTGTGTACAACTTGATCAAATCTTACATAAACGGAAGCCAAAATAAGCAGGGTTTTCAATGGGAAGCGGCAAGTTGGAAAAAGAGCCAATAAAGCCTGTGGATAAACTCATAAACTAATGTTAACCTCAAAATTGATGACGCCAATCAAAGGTTATGTAAAACTTTATGCCTTACTTCGCGAAAAAATATTTGAGCGTGTTTTCAAGAATAATATCTGCTATCGGTTATTATTTAGCATATTCATTTTTGTATTTATTGTCGATATCTCCTTTCTGGCTTTTATATTTTTTTTCAGATCTGCTTTATGTTATTTTCTATCATGTGATCGGTTATCGTAAAGAAATTGTTCTGCAAAATCTTCAAAATGCCTTTCCTGAAAAAAATAAAGAAGAAATAAGCAAGCTCTGTAAAGCCTTTTACAAATATTTATGCGACCTTTTCCTTGAAACTTTTAAAACGCTCACCATTTCAAAAAGGGAAATGCTGGAGCGATGCAAAATTACAGGCGAAGCAGAAGCTGTTTTTGCCAGGTATGCTACAGAAGGACGAAATGTGATCATCGTAATGGGGCATTTTGGAAACTGGGAGTGGAGCGGAAATAGTTTCAGTCTTATTTGTAAACAACAGCTCTTTGTTATTTACCACGAGCTGACCAATAAGCGTTTTGACGGGCTGATCTACAAAATGCGCACCCGCTTTGGAACGAAGCTGATTGAGATGAAAGAAACAATGCGTGGGATGGTTACGAATAGGGAAGTGTTGAGTGCAACGGCATTTATTGCGGATCAAACGCCTGATCCGAAAAATGCTTACTGGACAAATTTCTTAAACCAGGATACGCCTGTTTTTTGGGGAACGGAAAGGATTGCGCGCAAATTCAATTATGCGATTGTTTATGTTAGTGTAAAAAAGATAAAACGAGGATATTATAATATTTTTGCAGAAACACTGGTTGAATACCCGGATACGACAACCGATGGAGAAATTTCTGAATTACATACCCGAAGATTGGAAAAAGACATTCTTGAACAACCTGAAACCTGGTTATGGTCTCACCGCAGATGGAAATATAAAAGAAACGAGACTTAACAAAAAAAACTACGATTGATGCTGTGTGGTAAAACGCTGATCTTAGCAACGAAACCGTATACGTCCGAAAGCCGTGCAAAAAGCTGGTTTTATGCGCTTACAACGCTGGCATTATTATTGGCTGCTTTGTATGGGACATTATTCCTTCCGTATTTAATCGCTAAAATTTTGTGCAGTATTTTTTCCGGATTGCTGATCGTTCGTTTTTTTGTTATTTATCACGATTATCAGCATCACAGCATTTTACAACATTCCATCCCCGCCAACATCATTATGACGATCTTCGGGATATATATTCTGGCGCCGCAAAGCATCTGGAAACGTTCGCACGATTATCATCACAATCATAACAGCAAATTATTCACCGCGGATATTGGTTCATTTCCCATCGTTACGAAAAGTAAATTTTCTTCCATGTCTAAAACCAATCGCCTGGTTTATCTCGCAATCCGTCATCCGTTGAATATTTTGTTTGGATATATTACCATTTTTGCCATCGGGATGTGTGTGCGTTCTTGCATAAGCAATCCGCGCAAACATGCAGATTCATTGGTGGCACTCGTTATCCATATTATCGGTTCTGTTCTCATCATTCACTATTTTGGATGGCTTGCATGGACGCTTTTTATTTTTGTTCCTTTTTTTATTGCCTGCGGTTTTGGTTCTTATCTATTCTACGCACAGCATAATTTCCCTGCAGTTTCATTTTGTGAAAGAAGTAATTGGAATTATGAAGTCGCCGCGCTCGAATCATCCAGTTATATGAAAATGAATAAAGTGATGGCTTGGTTTACGGCCAATATCGGGTATCATCATATTCATCATTTAAATTCGCGGATTCCTTTTTACCGGTTGCCGGAAATCATGGATGCCTTGCCCGAACTGCAAAATGCGAAAACGACATCGCTGAGCATTAAAGAAATAATTGCCTGTTTAAAATTAAAAGTTTGGGATCCTGAAAAGAATAAAATGGTGGGATTGCCTTAATTTTTTTATACCTGTTTGAATTTATCATCCTGTTGAAGCCGTATGATGCCTGGATTTAACCTAACCATCAGCGGTAGTTTAAAATAAAATTTTTAGATGATGACCAGGCGGCAGCATTGCCGATCTCTTAGAGGTACAAATAATATATCTGGTTAATGAGCCATTGAGGAAAAATACCCAATAAGATAATAATGATTGAAAGGACGATCAGCACGACTCTAAAAGAAAGCGTGGTTTCCAACACCTGTGGTTCGCCTTCTTTAAAATACATGGCCTGTATAATGCGGAAATAGTAATACACACTTATTGCTGCACACAATACAGCAAATATCACCAGCCACAAGAACTTACCGGTTTGCAGCGCTGCGGCGAGCATATAATATTTTGCAAAAAAACCTGCAGTGAGCGGGATCCCGGCAAGGGATAATAAAAAGATGGTTGTAACGGCTGCAATGGTCGGATGATGTTTTGCCAGTCCGTTGAACCCTTCAAATGAATAATCTTTCATTTTTATCAGTACGGCAAAAATTCCAATTGTTGCGATGCTGTAAGCTGCGGTATATAAAATGATCCCTTCTTTGGCAAATGTGTTAAGTGTTAACAATGCAAATAACATAAAACCGGCCTGGGCAATGCTTGAATAGGCCAGCATTCGTTTAACGCTCTGTTGGAACACAGCGGTGATATTGCCGATAAACAATGTTGCGGCGATAATGATGGCAACAAATATCTGCCAGCGTTGGATCGTGTCACCGAATGCATCTCCGAACAATCGAATGAAAGCGATGAACACAGCTGCTTTTACTATGGTTGCCATGAATGAGGTAAAAACAGTCGGAGCGCCATCATATACATCTGGTGTCCAAAAATGAAAGGGAGCAGCCGACACTTTGAACGACATCGAAACCAATAGCAACAGTAAGCCGATTATATATAGTGGGGAAAGAGATGTCTTTGCAGCGGCAATATCATCTAAAAAGAATGAACCGTTAGCCGTCGCGCCATACAAAAAGGTGATACCGAGCAACATTAAGCCGGTGGAAAAGGCGCCCATCAGGAAATATTTTAGTGAGGCTTCATTGCTTTTCAGATCGCGTTTGTCAGCGCCGGTCAGGATATAAAGAGGGATGGAAATAATTTCTATTCCCAAAAAAAGCATTAATAATGTATTGAAAGACGTAACAATACTCACGCCGCACAAAACAAAAAATATCAGTGCAAAATATTCCGCGCCATTCACGCCTACTTTGAGAATGTCAGAGGAGGATAGTAAAAAATAGAGAAGGGAGGCCCCAAACGCAATGGCATTAAACAATAAGCCAAATGTTTCAAAATAAAGCATGTTGTGGAGATCGATATTGATAAAATGATTCCCTCCCAGGTCGAGTAAATTGACAATAAAAAGCAATATCAATCCAACAATTGCTGTTGCCTGAATGGTTTTTTTATTGTTTGATAATACTCCGCTAAACATCATCACGATTCCCCAAACAGCCGAAAAAATAATTGCGTTCATATCTTTTAAATCTTGCTCTAAGTTTTATAATTCATTTTGGTTACGATCGAGTCAACCACATTTTTTGTGAGCTCCAAAATGGGTTGAGGGAAAACCCCAATGGCGATAATGATGATCACCAAAACTGCCAATATAATTTTTTCATTCGGGTAAATGTCTTTTGCATTTTGTGTAAGCTCATTGGTATTCCCGTAAAAAACTTTTTGGATCATGTTCAACATGTACACAGCGGATAAGATAATACAAACTCCTGCAGTAACTGTAAATACCACATTGTACGTTGTCGCCACCGAATTATAAATTCCACTGAACATCAGGAATTCTCCGACAAAGGCATTGGTAAGGGGTAAGGCGACATTAGCCAGGGCAACGATCACCAATAGAATGGCGAGGGCAGGAGCTTTTTGCGCAAGTCCGCCCAGTTCAGAGATTTTGCGTGTGTGAAATTGTCTTTCAATGAGATTTACTACGACCCATAGCCCGATTATATTGATGCCGTGATTGAACATTTGTATCATGACGCCCTGCATGCCAATCTTTGTTGTTGCAAAAATGGCGAGGCACATCAGTCCGATATGGGCGATGGAAGAATAGGCAACCAGTCTTTTTAAATCATCCTGTTGCATGGCAATAAGGGATGCGTATATCATACCAATAATGCAAAGCGCCGATGCGGTGTCCCCCCAGGCCCAGGTGCCAATGGGCAAAACAGGCGCTAACCACCTGATCACGCCAAATAATCCCATCTTCACCATAATACCACTCAGCACCATGGTTACGGCAGTTGGTGATTGTTCGTATGTATCTGGCTGCCAGGTATGGAAAGGGAATATCGGCATCTTGATAGCAAAAGCAATAAAAAATAACCAGAATAACCAACCTTGTGTTGCACCGGTAATTTTTGAATGAAGGGAATAAAATGAATCCAGAGAAAATGAATGATTGGGGGTTTGTGTGTATAGGTAGATAATTCCCACAAGCATTAATAAGGATCCGGTGAAGGTGTAAATAAAAAATTTGAATGTCGCCTGAATTCTTTTTTCACCGCCCCATTGTGAACTGAGAAAATAAACGGGTATCAGGGCAAGTTCCCAGAAAAAATAAAATAATAATGCATCTGTTGCAACAAACACTCCCATTAATCCTGCCTGCGACAGGAGCATTAGCGCATAAAAA
Organism: Chitinophagales bacterium; assembly: GCA_021323755.1. Taxonomy (GTDB): domain Bacteria; phylum Bacteroidota; class Bacteroidia; order Chitinophagales; family Chitinophagaceae; genus Puia. The sequence goes on from JAJPKJ010000063.1 coordinate 48,138, forward strand.
TTCTTTGCATTTTTATATTCATTTCTGTAAGTAGAAATAAAGATCACCGGGAAAGAAATTGCAGTAAGGAGAGATAAAATTTGAGATAATCCGTCAAGGCTTACGCTAAACCTGCTTCCAAGCCCTGTCAGCCATTCAGCGTCAAAATTCAGGTATGCTTTGCCGTTATATATCGATAATCCCGCAATGGAGACGAGTAAGGTAATGACTGACGAGAACAACGACCATTTCTTTGCGCCGTTCCCATTCCTGATAAAAAATCCAGCAAAACCGGAAATCAAAGGGATCAATATTAGTAGAACCGGAATCATATTTTTAATTAAAATGCTGAGTTATTTTTTTAAAATGATCTGAATCACGAACAAGATCACAATGCCCAATACCATCATCAACACATAACCCCCGACCTGGCCGCTTTGTAAAAGTCTCAATTGCCGGCTGCCGTACTGAATGGTTCTCCCGACTCCATTTACAATCCCATCAACAATTGATTTTTCAAAAACATCATTCAGGAATTTACCAAATGCATTAATGGGTCTTAGGATCATTGCCTCATACAATTCATCAACATACCATTTGTTCGATAATATTTTTGCTAAACCTTGCGGTTCATCAAGCTCAGGATTATTGCTGAATTTCCGCCATGCATAGATTGTCCCGATCAACGCAACAGCAACTGAGATAGCCATCAGGGTTAGTTCCATTGAATTACTCAACTCAGGCGTTTGTTTGAGGCTTTCTGATTTTTCAAAGATCGGTGACAAGAAATTATGGAGGATATGAGCATCTTTTGCGAACACCTGCGGAATGCCGACAAAACCTGCGATCACAGCCAGGATGGCCAGAATGATCAACGGAATGGTGATTGCAGAAGGGCTTTCGTGCAAGTGATGTTCCTGTTCACGTGTACCACGAAAATTTCCAAGAAAAGTTGTTGCATATAAGCGGAACATATAAAATGCTGTCATCAATGCCGTGATTACTCCAACAACAAAATAAATGGGGTTCCTGGCATAAGCGGCAGCCAATATTTCATCTTTTGAAAAGAAACCGGAGAAAGGCGGAATGCCGGCAATCGCCAGACACGCTAATAAAAAAGTGATGTGGGTAATGGGCATGAATTTTTTTAAAGCCCCCATTTTCCGGATATCCTGTTCATGCAATGCATGAATGACAGAACCGGCACCAAGAAATAAAAGCGCTTTGAAGAATGCATGGGTCATCACATGGAACACGGCGCCGGTATAGGCTCCAACGCCTAATCCCAAGAACATATATCCCAACTGACTGACCGTCGAATAAGCCAGCACTTTTTTAATATCATTTTGTTTGAGTGCAATGGTCGCAGCGAAAAAAGCAGTTGCCAATCCAATAATGGCGACGACAGTTTGCGAAATTGGAGAAAGGGTGTACATCACGTTGCTGCGCGCGATCATATAAATGCCTGCGGTAACCATGGTTGCCGCATGTATCAAAGCAGAAACGGGGGTAGGCCCCGCCATAGCATCGGGAAGCCAGGTGTACAAAGGAATTTGCGCAGATTTTCCGGTTGCGCCGACGAATAGCAATAAAGTGATCCCGGTTAATATTCCGACTGATGTTCCGGGAGCCTTTGCAAAGACCTCAGCAAAATTTACCGAACCAAATTGATTGATCATCCAAAATACAGCGATCAAAAAACCAAGGTCACCAATGCGATTCATGATGAATGCTTTTTTAGCCGCATCATCATATTGGGTATTCTTGAACCAATATCCGATCAATAGATAAGAACATAATCCTACCCCTTCCCAACCGATGAACATGATCACATAATTCGCGCCCAACACAAGTATCAGCATCGAGAAGACAAATAAATTCAGGTAAGAGAAATATCGCGCGTAATGTTCATTCTCTTCATCGTGCATATAAGATGTTGAATAAAGATGAATGAGAAAACCCACGCCGGTTATGATCAATAAGAATAAGATGGAAAGCTGGTCAACCTGGAATGAAAATGGAATTTGTAATTTATCGACATTAATAAAATCGAAGAGCTTGACTATAACCGTATCAAAACCTGCTTTTCTGGTATCAGAAAAAATGGTCAGGCTCACAATAAAGGAAGCCAGAATAGTTCCGCAACCAATAATGCCGGTCAATGATTTGGACAAAGATTTCCTGAATAAGCCATTGATCAAAAAACCGATCAGCGGAAATAAAGGAACCAAATAAACTAATTTACTCATAATGTTAATCGTTACGAGCTGCACGATGCCGGTAACCAGTGACAAGCAACCTGCAACTGATAGTTGGAATTTTCAATTTTTGTTTCCTCTAATGTTTCAACCTGTTCAAAAAATTCACATCAATAGAATGTGTGTTTCTATACATCATCACAATGATTGCCAATCCAACACTCACTTCTGCAGCCGCAACCACCATTATAAAAAAAACAAAAATTTGCCCGTTTATGCCTGCATTCGGATCTACTTTGGCCAATGCCAGATGATGCATTTTTGAAAATGCAACCAACAATAAATTCACTGCATTTAGCATCAATTCAACACACATAAAAATAATGATCGCATTGCGGCGGGTTAACACTCCGGCAACACCAATGCAAAACAAGGCAACCGCCAGAAATATGTAATAGTTAATAGGCATAATTTTTAATTTCCCAATTTGAAGATTTCTTTATTACGCAATTGAACCATTGTTTCATTTTCCAATATGATTAATCTTTCTTTCCGATCACTACAGCCCCAACCATTGCGCTCAAAAACAACACGCTGCTTATTTCAAAAGGTATCACGTAATCGTTGAACAGGGCGATCCCCAGATTATGGATCAAGCCAATATCTCCACTGTTGACTTCTGCAATTTGATTTTTCAGATCTGCATTCTTGAGGGCTGCAACAAAAACCAACAACAATGCACCTCCGGCAATAACACCGGCGATCTTTAACCATTTATTTTTTTGCGGTTCCGCATCAGCATTCAGATTCATCAGCATGATCACAAATAAAAATAGCACCATGATGGCGCCAGCATAAACGATCAAATTAACGATCGCGAGAAACTGTGCGTTCAACAATATATAATGTCCGGAAATAGCAAAGAAGACGATAATGAGCCACAGCACACTGTGCACGGGATTTTTGCTCACCACAACCATAATAGCGCTCAGGATAGCCAGAACGCTTAAAAACCAAAATAAAATCTGTGTAGTTCCCATTAGCAATTAGATATACGATTTTGGATTTATGTATTATTAATTATTCATTAATAATGGTCAATTATTTATTTCCTCTTGCTTTTGCATACTCTTCGGGTTGCGTTTTCGGATCCGGAATAAGCAATTCATCTTTACCATAAATAAATCCTTTTCTTGTATAGTTAGATGGTGCAAAGGTCTCTGACAGATAAATGGCATCTTTCGGGCATGCCTCTTCGCATAATCCACAAAAAATGCAGCGTAACATATTGATCTCATATTTGGCTGCATACTTTTCTTCACGGTACAGTTTTTCTTCTCCGGGCAACCGTTCTGCGGCTTCCATGGTTATTGCTTCTGCCGGGCAGGCAACTGCACATAACCCGCAGGCAGTGCAACGCTCACGACCTTCTTCATCACGATTCAGCACATGCAATCCGCGAAATACCGGGCTGAATGGTCTTTGTTTTTCCGGATAATTTATGGTTGGTCTTTTTTTGAAAATATGACCAAAAGTAATGGACATTCCCTGGGCGATGGCAGGAAGATATAATCTTTCCCATACCGTCATCGGTTTGCGCTCTACTACTTTCGCTTTGTTTGTTAATGCCTGCATATTAAAAGAGTTTGCAAAAATATTTTTCTCAACTCAACTTGCCAATTAAATTTAATCGGGAGATTTTTGATCTCTCCGATCACTTGTTTTAGAAATGCCAATCGTTTGCTTTGAGCAATACGATAAAGCCTGTTATTACCATATTTATCAAAGCCAATGGGATCAACCCTTTCCAGCCCAAGCGCATCAGCTGATCATATCGGAAGCGTGGGATGGTCCATCTCACCCAAATAAAAAAGAAAATAAAAAATGCCACTTTCACAAATAAACTCAGTCCTTGTAAAATCGCTAATAAGTTTTGCCCGTGCGCGTCTCCGAACGATGCATCATTTATGAAGGGGATATCATAACCACCAAAGAATAATGTTGCCATTACTGCGCTGCTGATAAACATGTTCACATATTCAGCAAACAAATAAAATCCCAATTTCATTGAGGAATATTCCTGGTGATAACCAAAATTCAATTCGCTTTCAGCTTCGGAAAGATCAAAAGGCGTGCGGTTGCATTCAGCAAAAGCACAAACTAAAAAAATCAGGAATCCAAGTGGTTGGTAAACGATATTCCACAGGTGATCCTGTTGTTGTTCCACTATTGTCTTTAAACTTAAGGAGCCGGTGAGCATCAATAAGGCGATAATGGACAATCCCATCGCCAGTTCGTAGGAAATGATCTGTGAGGCGCCGCGAATTGCGGCCATCAATGAAAATTTATTATTCGATGCCCAGCCGCCGATCATTATTCCGTAGACTCCCATGCTCACTACACCAAAGATGTAGAGGATACCAATATTAATGTCGGCGATCTGAAGATCAATATTTCTTCCGAAGAGTTCCAAATGGCTGCTCCATGGGATCACCGCGCTTGTCATCATCGCCGTGAGCATCGCCAATCCCGGGCCAAGTACAAAGAGAAACCCGTTTGACAGATTGGGAATGATCTCTTCTTTCATAAATAATTTCAATCCATCTGCCAGCGGCTGTAAAATGCCAAAAATGCCGGCACGATTCGGACCGCGCCTGTCTTGTATCAATGCCGCAACCTTGCGCTCAGCCCATGTTGAATACATGGCAACCACCAATGATAAACTAATGATGGCAGCAATCAAAATGCTTTTCTCTAAAATAAAAAACCAATCGATACCAAGTAGCATGTTCTTTTTATTTTAATTACCAATCAATAGTCATTAATTAATAATTCCTCATTTATTATTTTCTATAAAATCAGTAGAGTGTGCTGGTCCTTCGATCTTGGATAAATCTCTTCCAGGTTCATTCACTTGACTCACACTATGAATATCCATAAACAATCTTGGCTTTCGTCCATCGAGCACATCATACAAAACTTCCTGTGGTTTTTGTACGCCTACATAATGACCCTGTGCGATCACTGAATGCCGATTTATCATTGTGGGACCTTCGATTGTCCAATCGCTTGTTTTCTTTTTTTCAAACCTGCATTCATTGCAAATCCAGTCTTCCACTTCGCCCCATTGATCTTTTCTTGCGGTTACCCGGAATACTTCTTCGCCGCGATTCCATAATGTTACCTTACCGCTACATTTTGGATTACTGCATTGGCGATGCGCGTCCAATGGTTTTAAGAACCACACGCGATTTTTGAAGCGAAAAGTTTTATCAGTCAAAGCGCCGACCGGGCAAACATCAATTACGTTGCCAATAAAATCATGATCGAGGGATTTTTGAATATAAGTGGCGATCTCGGCGTGATCGCCTCTGTCCAGGATTCCATGGACTCTTTTTTCGGTAAGCTGATCGGCGGTATATACACAACGGAAGCACATAATGCATCTTGTCATGTGCAATTGGATATAAGGACCGAGGTCATGTTTTTCGAAGGTTCTTCTCGGAAATTCATAACGTGTCCCTTCTTTTCCATGTTCGTAACTCAGATTTTGCAAATCACATTCGCCGGCCTGGTCGCAGATCGGACAATCCAGTGGGTGATTTATCAATAAAAATTCTACCACTCCATTTCTTGCGTCGATCACTTTTTCACTGGTAATGTTTTTTACGATCATTCCATCCATTACGTTTGTTCTGCAGCTGGCAACGAGTTTGGGCATTGGTCTGGGATCTGCCGTCGAGCCTGCGGCTACTTCCACCAAACAGGTGCGACACTTGCCCCCACTACCTTTAAGCCTGGTGTAATAACACATCGCCGGCGGAGCAACATCGCCCCCAATTTTCCGTGCGGCTTGCAGGATAGAAGTTCCCGCCTCCACTTCAATGGTGATGTTGTCAATGGTTACTTTAAATAATTTAGGTGCGTCAGCCATTCTTTGAATCAATTTAAATTGACAGAATAATATTATGCAGTTGCAAGCTGTAATGGTTCTGCGTAATTCGCCAGTCCGTAATTTCTGTTCAGGCACTCTACCGGGTTCTTCACATGCCATTCAAATTCATCTCGGAAATGCCTGATCGCTGCTGCAACAGGCCATGCTGCTGCATCACCCAGCGGACAAATGGTATTCCCTTCTATTTTTCTTTGAATATCCCACAGCAGGTCTATATCACTCATTTTGCCTTTTCCTGTATCGATATTCTTCAAAATTTTTTCCATCCATCCAGTTCCTTCGCGGCAGGGCGAACATTGTCCGCAACTTTCATGACGATAAAATCTTGCAAAGGTGTAAGTGTTTTTGACCACACATTGATCTTCATCAAGCACAATAAATCCCCCGCTTCCCATCATGGAACCCTTTGCAAATCCGCCATCCGAAAGACTTTCATAGTTCATTAACCTTGTATCACCTTTAGCAGTCTTTAATAATAAATTTGCCGGAAGTATCGGAACAGATGAACCTCCGGGAATGCAGGCTTTCAATCTTTTTCCATTGGCGATGCCACCGCAATATTCTTCGCTGAAAATAAATTCTTCAACAGAAATCGTCATATCAATTTCATATACGCCGGACTTATTGATGTTTCCGCAAGCAGAGATCAATTTTGTACCCGTTGATTTTCCAACACCGATCTTCGCATATTCTTCTCCGCTGATATTAATGATGGGAACAACCGCAGCTAATGTTTCCACATTATTGACAACGGTTGGCCTGTCCCAGGCGCCTTTTACTGCCGGGAATGGGGGTTTGATCCGCGGATTACCACGCTTGCCTTCAAGGGATTCGATCAATGCGGTCTCTTCTCCACATATATAAGCTCCCGCGCCGCGATGAACATAGATCTCGCAATCAAAGCCACTACCTAATATATTTTTTCCCAGCCATCCATTATTTTTTGCTTCGGTGATCGCCTGTTCCAGAATATCGATTATCCAGGCGTATTCTCCACGTATATAGATGTAGGTTACATTCGATCCAAGCGCATATGAAGAAACGATCAATCCTTCGATCAGCAAATGCGGGATGAATTCCATCAAATACCTGTCCTTGAACGTTCCGGGTTCGCTTTCATCAGCATTACAAACCAAGTGGCGCGGAACACCTTCGGGCTTTGCAATAAAGCTCCATTTCATCCCTGTGGGGAAACCGGCGCCGCCACGACCGCGGAGACCGCTCTTTTTCACTTCGTCTGTGACCTGGTCCGGTGTCATCGACTTCAGCACTTTTTCCACGCTGCGATATCCGCCTTCACGGCGATAGACATCATAGAACCTGATTCCTTCGATGCCATCTTTTTCTAATAATAATTTTCTACCCATTCTATTTGGCTTTTGGCTGATAGCTATTCGCTATTGGCTTTGTGTTTGCGGCTTTTATCCTTTGTGCACCTTCGTTACCTGCCGCTCTTTTATGGTAACAATTCTATTCCGCGATATACTAACGGCAATGAACAACCGATCTTGTTTCCCCCATTAAAATCCAGAGGCTGATTAGAAATCAACAAAAAACGGTTTTCTTTTTTTGACCGAGTTTTCCTGCACTCTCTACTTTTTCAATATAGGCAATCGCATCCGGCACTTTGCAGGCGGTGTTTCCCATATTCACTTTCACTTCGCCAATTGCTTTTGCAACTGCTTTAGCTTTTGACGTTAATGCAGGCACATAAGTTCCCACGGCAATCACAAAATTATTCATCGTATGTCGCACACGATTTGGCATTGAATGAATCGTTTCTTTCACTTGTTTCAACATTTCCTCAATTTCTTTCAAATCCAAATCTTCATTTTTTTTCAAGGCGAGGAGACAATTGTAGGTGCTCCATCCGGCAGCGGCAATATGTTCTTGTTTTGATTTTATCCATTTCACTGCCAATTCATGTCCGAATTTACTTTCGGCAGCTGTCCAGGCTACGGTACACTCACTCAACATATGCCAGTTTGCTGTTTCAGCCCAATGCTGTAATTCTGCCTTACCCATTTTTTGCGGTTCGCTGATCAATCCGGCAAAATACATGGCATCTGCATTTCGGGTATCGAACAATTCCAGCGCTAAGGCATTGTCATGTTTTATTTTTTTCTGGATCAGTTTCATGTCACCCACTTTCACTCCGAAAAATTCACCTGTTGCCCCATGGTTCGCCCAGGTTTTTTTTGTTTGGGCTGTGCCCAATTTTTTTAGTTCAGTCATTACTTCTTTAGAAGTCATTTTCTGAAATTATTTTTTTTCAGTGCAATTTAACATCCATTCCACACCAAATTTATCGGTGAACATTCCGAAAAGGCTTCCCCAATATTGCTTTGCGAGAGGCATGGTAACGGTTCCACCGTTGGACAGGTTGTTAAAGATCTCATGTGTTTTGGCTTCATCATCCAGTCCGATCGTCAATTGAATATTTCCATGTGTTGAAAACGGAGATCCCTTCATTGCGTCAGAGATCATAATAACATTATCATCTCCAAATTCAATTCTTGCGTGCATGATCTTCTGTTTCCAATCATCATCACATGGCACCGGACTTTCTCCATAGCGACTAAGCATCACCACTTCTCCGCCTAATGCATCTTTATAAAAGTTTATGACGTCTTCAGCATTGCCGGCAAAATTCAGATAAGGGTTAAGTTTCATATTACATGAATTATATTAATTGTTCATCGCAGCATTTTGCCTGCACTCATTGATGATCGCGTCCACTTTTTCCTTTGTCAAATGTTCGCGATAGGTTTTTCCTAACTGCATCATGGGTGCATAACCGCAAGCACCCAGACATTCAACGGTTTTCAAAGTAAATAATCCGTCGGGGGTTGTTTCCCCAATATTAATGTTCAATTTCTTTTTGATATAGTCAATGATCTCATCACTGCCGCGCAACATACAGGGACCCGTTTGACAGACTTCAAACTTATATTTGCCAACCGGTTTCAAATTATACATTGAGTAAAAAGTGGCTACTTCATAAACTTCAATCGGTTCAATCTTTAGCAATGAAGCAACATAATCCATTGTCTCGGGACTGAGCCAGTTCCCAAATTCTTCCTGTGCCAAATGGAGAACAGGTAGCAACGCACTTTTTTGTTTGCCTTCGGGATAGCGTGCTACTATCTCGTTAAATTTTTTTAATTTTTCTGCTGAAAACTGAAGGCTCATTATTGTTTATTAATTTTTAATTATTAGTTCTTCAGGCATCCATTTCTCCTGCAATCAGGTTCAAACTGCTCATAACGATAATCGCATCACTGAGCATACTTCCTTTTGTGAGTTCAGAATATGCCTGGTAATAAATAAAGCAAGGTCTTCTGAAATGCAGGCGGTACGGCGTTCTTCCGCCATCACTGATCAAATAAAATCCAAGTTCTCCGTTTCCACCCTCAACACTTTGATAAACTTCCCCGGGAGGGATTTCTGTTTCACCCATCACAATCTTAAAATGCCAGATGAGGGCCTCCATTTTCGTGTATACATCAGGTTTAGTAGGTAAATAATAATCGGGAACATCGGCATGGAACACTTCCGCCTCTGCGCCTTTAAATTCCTGCACTTTTTTGTAGGCCTCATTAATGAGCTTTAATGATTGCCACATTTCCTGGTTGCGAACCAAAAATCTATCGTAGCAATCGCCGGTTTTGCCGATGGGAATTTCAAAATCAAAATCTTCATAACTGCTGTAGGGGGTATGAACACGAACATCATAGTCAACACCGGCAGCGCGTAAATTTGGTCCGGTGAATCCATAATTCAGTGCGCGCTCCGCGCTAATAGGACCTGCGCCAATCGTGCGTTCCATAAAAATGCGGTTGCGGCTGAAAAGATTCTCGAATTCTTTCAGCACATCAGGATATTCTTTTAAAAATTTTTCCAGTTTCTCAAACGCCGCATTTGTGAAATCGCGCTCGAAACCGCCAATACGCCCAATATTAGTAGTAAGACGGGAACCACATATTTCTTCATATATTTCATAAATTAATTCGCGGTATTGCATCACATATAAAAATCCGGTGTATGCGCCGGAGTCAACGCCAACAACAGAATTGCAGATCAGATGATCTGAAATTCTTGACAATTCCATAATAATGATGCGCAGGTAATCAACGCGCTTCGGGGTCTTTACACCAAGCAATTTTTCACAAGTGAGATGCCATCCCATATTATTAATGGGAGAAGAGCAATAATTCAATCTGTCGGTAAGCGTGGTGATCTGATAAAGGGGTCTGCGTTCTGCTAGTTTTTCAAATGCGCGGTGAATGTAGCCTACTGTTTGTTCTGCGCCGACAATTCTTTCACCGTCCAATTCCAAAATATTTTGAAAGACACCGTGAGTTGCCGGGTGTGTAGGACCCAGGTTAAGCGTTGTAGTTGTCTTCTCAATGCTTCCTTCTGGTAATTTAATATGATGACTTATTGTTTCAGACATTATCTTAATTTCTGAATTTAAAAATTTCCCATTGGCTCAATTGAAAAATTGCGCCATTTTCACCATGGCTATTTTTTATTTTATCTCCCGAACATGGCATCGTCTTTATCAACCCTCGTCTGATCTTCTAACGGATATTGTTTTAACATAGGGAAATAATTCATCTCATCTACATTTAATATCCTTTTTAAATTTGGATGACCGACGAAATTCACTCCAAAAAAATCAAAGGTTTCCCGTTCCATCCAGTTTGCTGATGAATATAGTTGTGTTGCCGTATAAATGTCCGGTTTATTAATATCGGTAAATACTTTGAAACGAATGCGGATATTATCTACCAGGTTATGCAAATGATAAACAACAGCTAGCTCCCTGTCTTTCTTATCCGGGTAATGAACGGCTGTGAGGTCGGTTAAAAATTGAAAACGCAATTGCTCATCGTCAAATAAGAACTGCATTACTTTTAAATTCATTTCTTTCGGCGCTTCAAAGGTGAGCAATCCGTAAGGTTCATCAAAATTTGAAACCTGGTCGCCGAATTTTTCTATCAGCCTTGTTTTAATTGTTTCGTTGTTTAATGCCATTTAGCTTTTAGCTTTAGCCTTTAACTCTGAGCAAAGGCATTTAAAAACTGACTGCTGAGCGCAATGGGTTAACAGTTATTGTATTCCGTAACTTCCCAACAGTTCTTTATATCTATCGCCATTTCTTCTGCGAAGACTTTCCTGCCCGACCAGATCCTGAATTTTCATGAAACCGTCTAAGATCCCTTCTGGTCTTGGAGGGCAACCGGGAACATAAACATCAACGGGGACAACCTGATCAATCCCCTGCAACACAGAATAGGTATCAAAAATCCCACCGCTACAAGCACAGGCGCCCACAGCCATAACCCAACGAGGTTCTGCCATTTGCAAGTAGACCTGTTTTACGATTGGTCCCATTTTTTTTGCAATCGTTCCCATCACCATTAACAGATCGCACTGGCGAGGAGAAAATCCCAATCTCTCAGCACCAAATCTTCCCAGGTCATAATGAGACCCCATGGTTGCCATAAATTCGATACCGCAACAAGAGGTGGCAAAAGGCAAGGGCCACATTGAATTTTTTCTTGCCAATCCTACAACATCGCTAAGTTTCGCCGCAAAAAAACCTTCACCACCATATCCTTCTGGCATTTTATCTACCATGCTGATACTGTCTTTTGTGTCAGCAAGAATGGGATGTATATTAAATCGTACTGGACGAGGCATGATAATTAATTAAAATTTATGATTGAGAATTAATAATGATTCTTCTGCTTTAATAACAACTATTCTGTGTTAATGTTACCTGAATTATTCATTATTAATTATTCCATTAATCAGTCTTCCCAAGTCAATGCACCTTTCTTGATGATATAGATAAAGCCGGCAAGAAAGAAGGCCACAAATAGCAAGACGGCTGAAAAAGTTTCCCATCCATGACCTGACACAGCAAATTCTTTGAAATTAACTGCATAAGGATAGAAGAAGATCACTTCTACATCAAACAGCACAAATAAAATGGCGACTAAAAAATATTTTATAGAAATGGGTTGACGCGCGTTACCCACCGCATCAATTCCGCTTTCGAAATTTTCAAGTTTATCAGCTGTCTTGCGTTTTGGTCCCAGCCAATGCGTAACGCCAAGTACCAAGACAACAAAGCCAGCGGCAAATAACAATTGAATGCCTATTGGAAGATAGTTAAATGAACTGTTGCCTGTTGCTGAAGCTGAGGTTGCTTGCAGGAAAAAAATATTCATTTATAAAAGATTACTCGTTGGCAAAAATAAGACAGCGTGTTCAATTTCCAATTTATTAAAAAATAAATCGCGGAAAATTAAAATCCCCTGCTTTTTCGTTAAGAAAGCAAGGGATTTTGTATTAATATTTGAAAATATTATTTCGTGCCTTTTGGTTTTGCAGCTACCCTTTTTGGTGGAGCAGTTAAGATTTGCTTAAACTTCGTGGCATCAGCATTTGTAGGATCAATTGCAAGAACGTCTTCGAACATTTCAATTGCCTTTTGCTTGTCTTTCTTTACATCGTTATAGTAACCTGCAAGATAAAAGTAGGTGGTAATAATGTTTGGTTTGTATTTGACGGAATCTATTTTTCTGTATGCATCAATAAGTTTTAGCCACGCAGGTTCCACTATACCGGATTGCATGGTTGTGTCTTCAGCAAGTTTCGTTTTGGAACACCACAAATATCCATAAACTTCGTTGGGGTATTGAGTTTCATAGATACCACAAAAAATGCTGTCGGATTTTTTGTAGTTACCAGCCTGGTAATTTGCATAACCCCAATTATACAGATCAGTCTGTGTTGGGCTTTTCTTTGTTGTATAAACTAATTCTGCCAGTTGGGCCTGCGCTTGTTTATTGCCTGTGGATTTTGCCAATGCGGTTGCCTCAACGATATATCTGTTCTTATCTTCCGGCAGGCTGTCTTTTTGAATTGCCATTCCGTAATATTTGAAAGCTTCCAGTTGCGTGATAGAATCGGTAGATTTTCCATCATCTTTAGCTAATAATTCATAATAAGAGCCACGGATTCTGCTGGTATCTGTTTCTTTACTAAAATAAGTGAGCATTGATTGCTTTGCGGCTACCGGATCACCTAAGGTATCCTGGGCAAAAGCAAGTAATCTGTACATTCTGGGAGCAACTTTGTCTCCGTATTGATTTATCAAATTCTGTGCTCTTGTTTTTGCTTCTGCAAATTTTCCAGACGCCCACAGGTAATCGGCTTTTGAATATTCCATTTCAGGTCCCTGGTCCGTATTGGCAACATATTTATCCAGGTAATCACCGGCTTTGTTTACATCGTGATAATACCAATAGAAATATAGCTCATAATATGCGGGCGCATAAGCCGGATCTATGGCAACCGCTTTTTCAAATGCGGGTAAAAAATATTCTTTATTATTCTGGCTTAAGTAGATTTTTCCAATTTTATATTCTGCCGCCGCCAGAGTTGGCTGCATCTGCAAAGCCTTTGTATAATTTAAAACTGCATTACCGCCGTCAATCAATTTGCGATAAGCATCCCCCATAATTAAGTAAGTTTCCGGGTCATTAAATTTTTTTATTTGTGTAGCCGTATTTAATTTATCAATGGCATAATTGGGGTCGCCAACTTTTACATCCACGTTGGCATTGGCACGGGCAACAGCATTCAGCACATCAATATCCTTTGCCTTGGTGAGGCTGATGGCAGTTTCAAAATGTTGCTTGGCATCATTGTCCTTACCTTCTAACAATTCAATTTCTCCCATACCGGCTAATATTAACGGAGCTGTTCCATTGGACATCAGGCTTTTCTGATACAGTGCTTTTGCACCTGCGGTATCTCTGTTATCTTTTGGAGCAAGTAAGGTTTGTCCTAACCAATAAACAGCATTGAGATCATTCGGGTTTGCCTGCAAAATCTTTTCAAAAGTTTCCTTGGCACTTTTGTATCGCTCATAATACAAAAACTTCTTTCCCTGCTCAACAGATTGAGCAAATAACATGTTGCTTGTAAATAATAATGCAACCGCTGCACTTAAACTGAATGGAATTTTCTTCATTGTTGTCTTGTTATTTAGTAGAGTGTGTAAATTTATTATAATAAATGATTAATTAGTGATTTGTGCGTCCCGAATTTCAAAAGCCATATTTGCAGGTAACAGGTAAGCCCTGCGGAAAATTAATTGACCTCTCTCATACTTCAAAAAATTTACAAAGTTATTTCCTATGCCACTGTAATTTTCCTTCAATATAAAATATAAACCGCGTAACATCGGGTATCTTCGGAGGTAAATGTTTGCCTGGTTCGGTAATACATAAGTTTCGCCGAGGCAACTTACACATTGAACTGCTGCCACTTTGACTTTTTGCAGAAACTTCAGTTGCTGCGGATCATCTTTATCGCCGATCCAGCTAACCCCGATAAAGCCGACAGCATTCGGATTAGCAGAGACATAATTAATTACATCCTCGCTGCTTTTCGCCGCCACAACGTTTTTACCAGGTAATTGTCCATGTAGAACAGAATCAATAACATAACGAACCGTGCTGGTCGCAGAATTGCCATCCATTACCGCCTGCAAGTTATTTTTTGCCGTTCCATTTAATAATGAGCGGATATCATTCATGGAAAAGATCGTGTCTTTTGAATCTTTATTAACGATCACTGCAATCGCATCAATGGCCAATTCGTCAAAAGGCGGTTCAAAATTCATCGAATCTTTATAATACTTTTCTTCCTCTGGAGTTAACCCTCTTGTCACAATAATCATTCTTGTGGTGTCACGCGCCAGATCTCTCAAACATGCAGCTTCGGGCTTATAATAAACATTGATGTGAGCGTTGGGAAAAGAAGATTCAAAAACTTTTATTTCCGAATCAATGACGGGTTTAAAAGATTCATCCACACTGATAGCAATTGAGCCCAAAGTTGGCGTATCCCTGGACGTATTACTATGATCGCTGCCTTTGCATGCAGAAAATAATAGGCTTGCGCAAATAAAGCAGCATCCTGCCAGATTCAAATATGTATGCTTCGGTAACAATCGCATCAGCGAAAATAGTTTTTTTGATAACCTCTGTAAATCCGCCAGCCGCCATAGAGAATAAACAAACTAGCAAATGCATAACGGTACAAATTACTCATATCAAAATTGTAACCGAGTTTTGGTGCGAAGGCAAAAAAAACACCGACGCCCAAAATAATTACACCCATTCCGTAATCCATGATGCTGCGCATCAGGATATAGCCTTTTGATCTTCTGTCGTCGGGATTTTGATTTTCCATTGTTTCAATTTTTTGAATATGGAACGGGCAATTTACAGAATAACATTGAAAAAAAATGAACAGTTCAGGATAGGGTATTAATATTTTGTTAGAAATAATGAGCACGAATCTTCTCAATTCGTACTTATTGTTTTTAGTTTTCATCCTGCGACTGAAATATGACGGGAATGGTGAAATACACCGCAACATTTCTTCCGTTTTGTTTTCCTGGTTTCCATTTCGGCATTTTCTTTAGCACGCGCATCACTTCATTATCAAAATCGGCGCCGCCGCTCTGAATGATTTGTATGTTCGAAATATTTCCTTGTTCATCGACTACAAATTTTTCCAGGACGCGGATCTTTTTTCCGGGATCGATATCTTCTTTTGGAGCTCTGATGTTTTTTGATAGAAATCTTTTTAATGCTTCCTCACCGCCGGGAAATTCGGGCATATATTCAGGACTTTCAAAAATAATCGGTTCGGCAGATTCGGTTTTTGTTTCTTTTGAATTGTCATTATCATTATCATTCCCATGAGCCGTTATGGAAACGTTATCGCCTGGAAGCTCTCCTGCTTTTGTTTGCGATCCAATCTGACTTTTAATAATGTCATCAACAGTTGGCGTAGGATCTATCGGTTTTATTTGCTGGACGATCAAGGGTGTTGTGCTTCTTATTGTTGCAATGTCTTGATGCGGAATGTTTGCTGTTTTCGGTTTAATCACCTCGACTTTTTTGGTTGGCGGTAATTTGGAGAGATCGACGGAATCAATAAAAGAAGAAAAAAATTGCTGTCTTATTTTGTCGTGAAAAAATCTATTATCAACATAAATTAAAGAACAGCAAACTGCAACAATGGAAAACATGATGGTCATTGCTTTTTTTAGTCTTTTATTGTATCGAGTTCTTAATTCATACGCTCCATAATCTTTATTACGGTTTTCAAAAATGATGTCCAGCACATCGGCTTTTAAAATCAAATCCGGGTTCATCTTAATAAGTTTTATTGGTGAAGAATAATAAGATGAACTTGCGCAAGTTTGATCAATAAGATGCTGCAATTAAAATATTCCATAAGAAATGAGTGATGAAACATGAGCTTTGGGGTATAGGATGCCGGATAAATAAAACCATACTTCATCATTGATCACTCATAGTTCCTGGTTGTTTCCTTACTTTTGTCCAATGAAGATTTTAATGGTCTGTTTGGGAAATATTTGCAGAAGTCCGCTGGCAGAAGGGATCTTGCAACATAAGGTTTCGGAGGCAGGGATGAATTGGATCATTGACAGCGCTGGAACAAACGGCTATCATGTGGGTGAGGCGCCGCATCATTTATCGCAAAAAGTGGGGCGGATGCATGGCATTGACATCAGTCAATTGCGCGCCCGGAAATTTGTGGCTGAAGATTTTGAAAGGTACGATAAGATTTATGCGATGGCAGAAGATGTGATCGATGACATGCGGCAGATCGCAAGAAATAAATTTGATGATAGAAAAGTTGAGTTGATAATGAATGAAGTTTTTCCCGGCCAGAATATTGATGTACCTGATCCCTGGTATGGGCCAGAGCCGGGTTATCACCATGTATATAATATGCTTGATGAAGCGTGTGAGAAAATTATTGAACATGCAAAAACCAAAACGCAAAAAACGATCTGAACACTTTTTCATTTTTTACATTTGATTTTTACTTAGTATGAAGCCATCCATTCCGCAAGGCACAAGAGATTTTGGACCGGAAATAGTCCGCAAGCGAAATTATATTTTCAATACCATTCGCGAGGTGTTTGAATTGTATGGATTTCAGCCATTAGAGACTCCGGCAATGGAAAACCTGGATACCTTAATGGGAAAATATGGTGAAGAAGGAGATCGGTTGATTTTTAAAATTTTAAATAATGGATTGGATAATATTGCAAAACATCAAAAGGCTAGGGAAGATTTCGAAAAAATTTTAGCCGGAAAAAATACAGATGGGATTACAGAAAGAGCTTTGCGTTATGATCTCACCATTCCTTTTGCTCGGTATGTTGCGATGAACCAGGGGCAACTTACGTTCCCCTATAAACGATATCAGATACAACCGGTGTGGCGCGCTGATCGTCCGCAAAAAGGACGCTACCGTGAGTTTTACCAATGTGATGCTGATGTTGTTGGCAGCAATAGTTTATTGAGTGATGTCGAATTTGCACAATTATATGCGGAAGTTTTTAAAAGATTGGGGATAGGAGTCGAAATAAAAATCAATAACAGGAAAGTGTTAAACGCTCTGGCCGAAACCTGCGGAAGTATTGACAAGCTCACAGACATTACTGTTGCGATTGATAAGCTAGATAAGATCGGAATGGAAAAAGTGAAAAATGAGTTATTGCATAAAGGGTTAAATGAAGAACAAATCCTGGTAATAGAAAAATATTTATCTATTGATGGAACAAACATGGGAAAGTTAAGTGAGTTGAGGAAGCTCATCGGAAATAATGAAACAGGGGAAAAAGGAATTGAAGAACTTGAATTTATTTTGGACCAGCTCAAAAACCAAGACGCAGAACTCAAAGTTGACTTCACCCTCGCTCGTGGCCTTAATTATTATACTGGGATTATCTTTGAAGTAAAGGCAAAAGACGTTTCTATTGGGTCTATCGGGGGCGGCGGGCGTTATGATGATCTCACTGGTTTATTCGGCGTACCCAATATTCCCGGTGTCGGCATTTCATTTGGGGTTGACAGAATTTATGATGTGATGGAAGAGCTGAAATTATTTCCTGGAGATATTTATGTTGGAACGAAGGTTTTATTTTTTAATCTGGGGGAAGAGGAAGGCAAAACCGCTTTTGGTTTGATGCAGCAATTGAGAAGTAAGAATATTGCCTGCGAACTCTATCATGAAAATGCAAAGTTTGATAAGCAATTCAAATATGCCGATAAGAAGAATATTCCTTTTATTGCAATTATCGGCAGTAAAGAACTTATCGATAGAACCTGCACGATAAAAAATTTAAAAACGGGAGAGCAGCAAACTGTTTCGCAGGAAGAGCTGGGTAATGCTCATTGGTTGCATAGCTAATCGGTATCGCTCCTATACCATTTAACCAATACTTTCATAAATCACCGCAGTGCCTTGTCCAACGCCAACGCACATTGTTGCCAATCCATATTTTGAGGATCGCCTTTTCATTTCATGGATCAGTGTGGTGGAAATGCGTGCGCCACTACATCCAAGCGGATGACCGATCGCAATTGAGCCGCCATTGACATTTACTTTTTCCAGATCCAATCCCAACTCATGAATGCAGGCAATGGATTGAGAAGCGAATGCTTCATTTAGTTCAATCAAATCAATATCATTTACGGTCAGACCTGACCGTTGCAGAGCTTTTTGTGTTGCCGGTACAGGACCGATTCCCATTATTGATGGATCCACTCCTGCAACAGCCATAGAAACAACCTTGGCCATCGGGCGCAGATTATATTTTTTTACCGCTTCTTCATTCGCTAATAATAATGCAGCCGCACCGTCATTAATGCCGGATGAATTTCCCGCAGTTACTGTTCCATCTTTTTCAAATGCAGGTTTTAATGCGGCCAGTTTATCCATGGATGTTTTGCGCGGATGTTCATCTTTATTAAAAAATATTTTTTCTTCTTTACCGCCTAAGATTTCAACTGCAGAAATTTCTTCGCGCCATTTGTCTTTTTCTAATGCCGCAAAATATTTTTCCTGGCTTGATAGGGCAAATTCATCCTGAGCATGTCTTGATATTTTCCATTGCTTCGCAACATTCTCGGCAGTTTCTCCCATCGAAAAAGGATAATACTTATCCGATAGTTTTTTATTGATAAGGCGCCAGCCGATCGTGGTATCAAAAATCTCCGCGTTGCGGTTAAAGGGATGAGCCGATTTTGCCATTACAAAAGGCGCTCTCGTCATACTTTCTACTCCGCCGGCAATAAATATTTCACCATCGCCGCACATGATCGCGCGGCTCGCATCCATGATTGACTGCATGCCGCTCGCGCACAGACGATTCACGGTATTGCCGGCAACCGTTACCGGCAAACCCGCCAACAACGCAGCCATGCGGGCAACATTTCTGTTGTCTTCGCCTGCCTGGTTGGCATCACCTGCAATCACGTCTTCGATGGCATCTAGATCAATTCCGGGATTTCGCTGCAACAATGATTTTATCACGTGCGCAAGCAAATCGTCGGGACGGATAGAACTCAATGCCCCGCCATATTTCCCTATGGGTGTGCGTACAGCATCTATTACAAAACAATCTTTCATAACGAGCAAAGATAAGGTCTAGGATTTAGGCATTAAAGTTTTTGAAAAACAGGGGGAAAACGATGATTTAAAACAGATAATCAGAAACCAAAAGAAAAATGCAGATGATAAATAAAGACTCATTCAGGGTAAGCGCTGAAATTTTAAAATAGAAATTAATATGCAAAAGATTTTTTTTGCATTATCATTTTGAAAATTTTTTTCATTTTGATATGACGAGAAATGGCACTGAGAATATTCAATAAAAAAACTCATCCCGCAAAAATCAAGCTACTGCTGAAATGGAGGAGAATAAAGGGTTTTGGAATGTAGTTGGGTATAATTATTGAACCATGGATTTTACACCTTCCCAAAAATGCATTTTAAAAAAGATCAGATAAAAGGCTCAATTCTTGTTGCAATTGCATGGTTAATTGCATTAAGTTTGCTTTACATAACGCTTGTGAAACTGAGAATTCTTTCTGCCATGTGATGAAATTATTGCAACTTCTTTATGCATTTACTAATTAAAACCAAAGCTTTTTAATTTCAGCATGTCTTCAAACCATTTTAAAAAAATATCCGCTGCCGGATTAATAATTACATTAGGAATCATTTATGGCGATATTGGAACATCCCCATTATACACACTTCAAACCATATTAAATGAAGGTGGAAAAATCTCCCAGGAATTGGTTTTCGGCGCCATCTCCTGTGTGTTTTGGACCCTCACTTTGCAAACAACATTTAAATATGTTATCATCACTTTGCAGGCAGATAATAAAGGTGAGGGCGGCGTTTTTTCTTTATACGCTTTGGTAAGAAGATATGGCAAACTATTAATGTATCCGGCGATGATCGGCGCCGGAACTTTGCTTGCAGACGGGATAATTACTCCGCCGATTTCTGTCACTTCAGCCATTGAAGGTTTGAATATGGTGAAGGGAATGGAGAATGTTATTATCCCCGGTAATAATCTTGTGGTAGAGATTGTACTGGTAATTATCCTGTTGTTGTTCATTTTTCAACGCTTCGGGACAAAAATAGTGGGTGGTTCATTCGGCCCGATAATGTTGATGTGGTTTTCCATGCTTGGCATATTGGGAGTGAACCAGATACTTCATTATCCAGGAGTGTTGAGGGCATTAAGTCCGCATTATGGTTTGGAATTATTAATAAAGCATCCACATGGTTTTTGGTTGCTCGGCGCAGTTTTTTTGTGTACAACGGGAGCAGAGGCTTTGTATTCCGATCTTGGTCATTGTGGCAAAAAAAATATTCAGCTGACCTGGATGTTTGTAAAGGTCACACTGGTACTGAATTATCTCGGGCAAGCAGCCTGGGTTCTTGTCCAAAATAAACCAACGCTTGGAGAAATAAATCCATTCTTCGCAATAGTTCCGCATTGGTTTTTGATCCCGAGTGTTTTAATTGCTACTGCGGCATCCATCATCGCGAGCCAGGCGCTCATCAGCGGTTCATTTACCTTAATCAGTGAAGCGATCAGTTTGAATTTTTGGCCGAAAGTGACCGTAAAGTATCCTACCAATATTCGTGGACAAATTTACATTCCGAGCATCAACTGGGTTTTATGCGTCGGGTGTTTTTTAGTGGTTTTATATTTTCGAACCTCGGCCAATATGACCGCAGCATATGGATTTTCCATTACCATCGCCATGTTAATGACAACCATACTGATGTATTATTTTCTCCGTTACGTAAAGCATTTCCCATTACTGATCGTAATATTGATACTGGTTGTTTTTGTAACGGTTGAAACTTCTTTCTTTATCACAAATGCAGTTAAGATCGTGAAACGGCTTTTCTTCCTTGTCTTTGAATTTGGATTGATATTTACGATGTACATCTGGTATAATGCAAGAAAGATCAATAATCGTTTTTTGAATTTCGTAAACCTCAGCGAGTATATCCCCTTGATCGAAAATCTAAGTAAGGATGTCTCTGTTCCTAAATTTTCTTCTCATCTCATTTATCTTACCAAAGCAAACCGGCAAACGCAGATAGAACAAAAAATTATTTACTCCATTTTCAGCCATAATCCAAAACGTGCCGATGTATATTGGTTTGTGCATATCGAGCGAACGGATGAACCATACACCATGGAATACGGTGTGGATGAATTGAAAGATGATAAAGTGATACGTGTTGAATTGCGTTTGGGATTTCGCGTGCAACCGCGAGTGGGTATCATGTTTCGCAAGGTCGTGGCTGAAATGATGAATAATAAAGAACTGGATATTGCGAGCCGTTATCCGAGTCTAGAAAAATGTAATGTTACAGAAGATTTCCGATTTGTTGTTCTGGAGAAATTTCTTTCCTACGATAATGAATTTTCTGTTCGTGATGGATTTATACTCAACAGTTATTTTGGAATAAAGAAATTCGCACTATCGGAAGACAAAGCCTTTGGACTAGATTCAAGCGAAACATTGGTGGAAAAACTTCCGTTGGTGGTAATGCCGGTTAGTAATATCCATCTTCATCGGGCATATTACCGGATCCATGGATGATCATCCATTCTTCCTACCAAGCCAAAAGCAGGGAAAGGTCGATCGCTAATTACCTGCCATATATTTTTATCAAATGCAAGAGCACGCCATTGGTCCAGCCAAAGCCATCTTGTCCCGGATATTCGCCGCCACCGGCAGATTGGTTGATATCGGCCACATTATATTTCTCCATTAACTTACCGGTTTCTTTATAAACCCTGATGTTCAGTTTTATCCAGCGTTTTGCAATTTCTGCGGCCAGATCTTTTTGTCCGCATCTGTCCAAACCCCAGATCGTCATCCATTCCAACGGTGCCCAGCCATTGGGTGTATCCCATTGCTGTCCGGCTGCAAAGGCAGATGCAGTAATCCCTCCGGGCTGCAATAATTTTTTTCTGATAACTTCTGCGACTTTTTCTCCCAAAAAACTCATGTAATCCGGATGCTCGTTAATAAAGCAGAAAGGATACATGCCCGCCGGCACGATCATGTTACTTTGTTTGTGCGTCCGAAAATCGTAATCGGTGTAGAAATTCAAGTTCTTGTTCCAGAAATATTTATCAATGTTAATCGCGCGTGTTTTTGCTTTGGTATAGAAAATGGACGATATGCTGTCATCTTTATTGATCAGCTTTGCTTTGGCGATGGTTGTTTCGAGATGATACATTAGTGCATTGAGATCAACCGGTAAAAAATTTGTTGTTTCAATGGATGCGAGTTTGAATGTGTCGGAAAACCACCGGCTGCTAAAATCAATTCCGCTTTCCGCTGCCGCGCGGAGATGGTGATACATTTCAATTTTATTTCTTCCCGATTTTTCAGCTGTCAAAAAATCTTCGCGGTAACTTTCCTGTCTGGGTGAGGGGACGTCGTCCCAATACCGATTTAAAATGGTTCCGTCCTTTAATTTCACAACGCGGCGAAAAATTTCTCCGGGCTTTATTTTATCCGCGCCATCCATCCAAAAGGCATACTCTTTCTCCATTGCCGGTAAAAAAGTCTGATAGACACTATCGCCTTTTATTTCGGCCAGTAATTCAACCATTACAGAAAAAAATGGAGGCTGTGACCGACCGAGATAATACGATCTGTTGCCATTGGGGATATGTCCATAATTCTCGATGAGATAAGCGAAATTTTTTACCATGTTCTCGATCATTTCCACTTCTCCATTTTCTTTTAATCCAAGCATGGTGAAATAAGAGTCCCAATAATACACTTCCCGGAAACGCCCGCCAGGTACGATATAGGGGTAAGGCAATGCAAGCAATGAACTCCCTTCAACTACTTTATCGGGATTTCTTTTTAAAACACTCCAAAGGTTTTTTATGTGCGTTTCGACATCTTCATTCGTATTACTGTGATAAGTATCCGTTGGATTAGCAGGCAATTCAAAATTTTCTTCAACAAATTTTTTTAAATTAAAATCTGCTCCATTTTTTTTTGATGCGTAATCACGCATTATTTCAGCAGGGCTTTTTTTAGGAATGCAATCAACAAATGTTTTTCCATCAGCAAAGACTTTATTCATCTGAACCTTAACAAACAGATCTCCATAAATTTTATCAGGGGGCTGAACGGCAATTTGTGCACAAACAAAAAAAACAGGAAGCAATAATAATAGAAGCAGCGAAATATATTTTCTCATATCAAAGCATTTGGATAGCCGAAGATAAAAAGATTTTTTTCGCTTGCCGGTTTACTTATCTACAAAAAAGCAACACCGCGAAGAATCGCGGTGTTATTGCTAATTGCTTATAACCATTAAAATTTTATCATTGCGCAGTATTGCGGAATAAATTATGCTTTAAAGAAATTTTACCCATCCCATTTCGATATGCGTTTTCACCGGTAGCCAGCCATAATGCGATGATGCAGCCATAGCTTCCGCCGCGCTCGATCCACTCAAACAATTCATAATGAGGGTAGAAAAATTCACTGATTATCTTCCAAACAATTAAAATCAAAAGCAGAGATCGCAGGGGTTTCACCAAAACGGCGAATGCGGCAATGATTTCCAAAATGCCCACTGTTATGGCTGCATTTTGCGGATTTGAAAAACCGAGCGAACTGTACTGAAGGATCAAAGTTTTCTTTTCAATAATGTTCAGCCATCCATGACCAGCGAGCAAAAGAAAAACAATCACCTGAAGGCAAATTACCGAGCGGCGTAATGTTTTATTATTGACATGCATATTTGGATCGATGGGTGTGAAAATCTTTTTTAGATCTAATTTGGAACTTCCTGATAATAGCAATAATGCCAGTGGCGCTCCGAAATTTCCTGCACGCTCAATCAATTCAGCAAATGGTTCACCGGATAATGGACGTAAGGAAGCCGTCATTAACCCCCAGAGCACAAGCCAGGCGGGTATTGCACGGATCGGGTAAATGAGCATTATCATTCCCATTAAGATATCTATCGAGCCCACGACAGGCATCATTTGATAAGCAGTGTTATGGTCAATCCCAAAAACTGCAAAATAATTGCACCATATCGGTTTGGTGATGATACCAAATGCGCCATGGCCAATAAAACACATAGCTACGGCAATCCGCAGTGTGTAATGAATTTTTTGCTCAGTCGTCGTCTGCATTATTAATGATTTTCTATTGGGTTGATCGCGTTTTTAAAAATTACACTACGAAGAATCGCAGCGTCTTTATATTGCTTATAACCATTGATTAAATTTTATTCAGCACCATCGTTCATTGCTCTTGTCACCGCATAATTGCCCACTGCCTCTCCAACCTGCAAACCGGTACTGCAATCAATTTGCGTATGAATTCCTGAGATAAATCTTGAGTCTGATGCCTGCTGCGACATCGCTTGGTACTTTGAAGCCTGAGACGGAATGATGTGTCCAAGAATTGTTGCGGCTGCAGCGCTAAATGTAGCATGGCCGGATATGTATGATGGAAAATTCGGTACTCCAGTCAGGGTCTTTACTGCAGGATCAATTTGCGTGGGTCGTGGATTGAAATAAAAATATTTCGTATTCCAGCAAATGATACCTGCATCCATTTCTGCCATGTTCAATAAAGCGAGATTTCTTGCCCATCGTACTTCACTGAAATTTTGGGTGATGAAATCCGTCGCGGCAATATAATTCCAGTGTCCCGGAGGAGTATATGTTCCAACGCCATCTGCCCAAAATTGCACGATACGTATCTGCTCCCGGGTAGGGCTTTTTATTTGATCATAATCCATTTTCACTTGCTGGGTCATATCTGTGCTTGAAGTGGAAGGAGGTGGGCCAGGGCGCAGGGATGCCACAGTTGCAGAATCAAACAAAAAAGGTTTTACGTTTCCAAAAAGCGGTAGCATTGGGGGACGTGCGGGAACTTCCAGACTTTGCCATGGAGTTTGCCCTGTCGCTGCAGTTTGTGATGCGAGGTTTGCCCAGATGGTTGGATTACCGACTGCGACACTTGCATTATCTGTTTTTGCGCGTGCAATAAAAAGATCTGCAATTTGTCTTCCCAATGCTTCCCCGGCGTTAATATCGCTGCGAGCTGCTGCTCCGGATTCAATGGCGGCCAATTCTGCTTCTTGCGCTTTTTGTTGAATGTTGGCGATTTCATCCGGAAACAATGATTTCATCATTTCTGCGGTAACGCCTGCAAGCACTGCGGCCTCAGAAGGATAAGCAGGCAGGCTTGTCCGGGTGACTTTTGCCTGAACATTCGAATCCACTTTATATGGTGCAGGCCTGTTGTATAATTGTTTGTAATGCCAACATGCAACCAATGCGTCGTATTGTGCGGCGCTTACATATGCATAGGCTCTGGCTGCATAAGGTGGATTTGAAAACGGAAAATTGGGATACGCAAAAGGATTTGCCGAACTCGGAATGGGATAAGTTCCGTCTGCATTTTGATAGGGTGGTAAATTATATTTTGCCACCAGATCGCGCATTGTTTCATTCCATCTTAATACATTACCTGCGGCCCAATAATTTATCTTTTGCTCATCCGCTGAGGATAAATTTCTTTGCAGACCTTTTATTTCATTCAGGTCTGCAATATATCCTGATGAATTCGTTGCGGCGGGTGCAGCCACAGCAAAACTATCGGGGCGTGACAATAAAATCAATTTCCAGGTTCCCGCAGCGGTGTCTTCATTGGAAGGATTTAAAGCAGGAATATTTGCTGTTACCTGGTGAATGCTTTTATTACACGAAAGCTGCGTTATCATTAACGGAGATATCATCACAACTAAAGCAAAGAATATTATTTTTTTCATGACTATTGATTATTTAATAATGATGAGTTTTTTGAATTGTGTTTTACATAAAAAGCATAGAAAGCGCCGAGACTCAGCGTTGTTGACTGTCCCACATTTCTAGGCATCAAAATATTTTTCCCGAAAACTTTCACTCCGCCCAGTACCTGGTCAGCGCCGGCGACAATGGAAACATGCGTGTAAAATGGTAAGGTATATTTTGCGTGAACGCCCAAGCTCGTGCTGTTCATTTTATTGCTCGGAAATGGCATATCATTTCTGCGCATATCAAAGCCTCCAAGGGTTGTCATATTATCCAGCATAAGTTCTGCTATCAGGTATTTTCTATAGATGCCTACACTTCCGTTATAAGTCATCATATTTGGCATCTGCACTTTGTTGGAATTGATGAGTTCCGTTGTATAATAAGAAGGCTGATCAATGGTTATATTACTTCTCCAAACATAGGTCGCCGAAGCGCGCAGGAAGAACATTCCATTTTTATAATAAGCCATTAATCTGCCCAGAAGATTTGTTGAGTGCAGACCGATTGATAAAGGAAGATATGCGGCAATATAATTTGTAGTTGGTGTGCTAAAACCACCGATCGCAAAAACTGAAAATTTTCCATTACCCACCGGAATGGTTATCGGTTTCCATTTTACAAAAAGACTGATGTCCTGGAAACCTTTCATGCCATGCAAAGTACCTGCAGATGCGTGTGTCCACACATAAGGCAATCCTACCATTACATTTAGGTTGTCTGTAATGCCATAATTAGACATCGCCATTACAGATTGTGTGGTGACTGTGCCAATGTTTGCGTTGTTTCGTTTTAATGTCCCTTCCCAATAGTTGGTCCATTGTGAATGCATATACGTTGCACCAGTGCATGATTGGAATTTGTTCATCATAATGGCATCATTATCTGTTTGCGCAGAGCTTATAAAAGGTTGAAACACCAAAGTGATCAACACTAGTTTTTTTATTGGCTGAAAAAATTTCATAATAGTTAGTTTGTTATTGCGGTTGGTTTTTTTTCATCTTTAATCGTTGAATAATAAGTTCGCCTACCTTTTTCCCCATTATATTGCTGCGCTCACAGCAATATTCGTAATGAATGCCTCCATAGAATCGCGAGTGCATTGTTTCGATGGCTGCATCGCGGAATGAGTTGAATGATCTGCTTTTGATTCCGAATTCCAATTCGGTAGTATCGTTATAAGAAAAATTATCTCCGAAAACATTTGATAAAACTTCTGCGGCAGCTGATGAAATGGTGCAATGTCCGCAGGTGTATTCAGGAAATGGCGGTGTTTGCAAATGAGGTTTCCAATTAGGATCAAAATATTTATTGATGGCAGTTTCAGGTCGAAGCGTGTTGTATGTGTATTTAATATTCCAGCATTGAATAAATGCATCGAAAAGCGCAATGGCGGTTTTAGCGTAAGCATAAGTTGTTTCATTAAAATCCGAACCCGCTTTTTTTGAAGCAATTCCAACGATGCTCATCCAATGACCGGCGGGAGAGAACTTCTTAGTTCCAAACATCAAATGCCCGGAAACATTTAATTTGAAAGGATTATCGTCCCAAAAATCGGCGATCCAGGTTTCTTCAGTAGAGAGGCTATCATCTTTATTCTCGCTCAATTTTACTTGTTTGTAGTAATCGCTGTTTTTATCGGTTACATTAAACGGGAAAGGTGGCGCAGGCATAAATTGCTGGGGGCTGTCAATGACCAGCGTTCTTATTTCCCTCCAATGCGGCTCCATCGCCGGCGCATAAGCAGGGGGTGTCGGTATCCACCGGCCGGGCGAATCATTTACATTATATTCAGGGGCGCCTCTTGTTTGCGCATATTTATCATGCCTGCTCCAATCCATTATTACAGAGGAGACGGTATCCGCGTACGCGATAGAGTTATTAAAAACATCTGAGGCCATGCCATGCTCTTTGGCAAGATTTTTCAAACTATCAACATATTCTTTCATACTGCCTTCCGGAAAAGTGACCGATTCCCCCAGTTTGCAATAAGCAAGAAGAGAAGCAAATTCAAAATCGATTTGCTGCCCTGTTGTTGGTTTTGGAACATTTCTTAATCCATGCAATTGACCTCCGAGAGAATTGTATTTGTCCGGGTAACCGCCTGCGATCACTTCATAACCTGCAACGGCAGCGTAGAGATAATTTCGCGATGCTACAATAGGCCCGAAGTTATTTCCCATAACAACTGTGTTCAGTTCGTGAACAGTATTGCTATAAAGGGTTGCATCTTTAAAAATTTTATCGTAATCGTTTTTGGTGTTGCATGCTGCAAAACTGATAGCTATGATAGCTATGAACAGAAATTTATTCATGATAGAAATTGATTAATAAAATACGGCTGTCACTTTTTAGAAGTGATATGAAAGGAATGTTATGATAGCATTATGAAATCAGCAATGTTCCGGAGGTTGCTCGGCAACGGGAATATAGCAGTGAAGTATATATGAAAGACCGGAAGATGATCTTTCAGAAAAAGAATTGATAAAAGCATTGAAATGATAAGAATCATTATCCAGGTAATAATCCGGAGTGAAATTCTTTGAGTTGCTTGAATGCGGGGATGATTTTTTTCCTTGCCCGTTATGCTGCAGATCATTCACCAGTTTGAAGAATTCGTCCTTTGCAGTCCTCAGTTTTGTAACATCGTTATTGGGAATACACAAGTATTCCAATGAATCGTTGTACAGTCTCTTTTTTACGTATTTATATTGAATACCGTTAAGTTCAATTTCACCGTCAACACGTTCGAACTGTTTTGAATTACTGTAATATGCAAAATGTGCAGCAGGGATTTTGATGGAGATTAATGCGGATTCGTCGTAACTGTTATTATCAAATTGCGCTTCCAGTCGGGCATTTGCTTTGTCTTCCATATATGAAGCAAAGAATTTATACCCTAACCAGTTAAAAAACAAAACAGCAAGCAGCAGTATGGACGCAATCTTTTTCACGATCCGGCAAATTAGTAATTTTTTTTAAATTGTATCATTTTCTTTTACGAAGTATGTACCTGGAGTTGGAAGTTAAGAATTTATAAGCACTGTCACGATTGCGGTTCTTCTGCGAAATTGCGCTTTTTCCACCTGCTATTTTTATTTTCTAATTCTGATTCACGAATGTTTTCTTATCAAGCCCAATCCCGCTCAGCGTCAAGCTTTTCCAGTTCGAGGGAAGTTTTGATTTTATTTGAATGAGTCCCTGGGAAGTAATATCCAATCCTCCAAAACCCATTAGCATTGCTTGCAGCACACCGCCGGCGCCAGTGGCGAAATAGGGGTTTGTTCCGCCTTTCGTTTCTGCAATTACTCTGAACGGAGGATTAAGATTTGGAGTATAGGCATCTTTAAGAAAATGATAAGCCTTATTGCCATCTCCCAATCTTGAATATAATAATGCAAAGATGGCTTGAGTCATCGCAGGTGTTCCTTCATTCGGAATACGCGTTTCATAATATTCCAGATCTTTTTTTATTTGATTCAAATCCTTGATTTCCTTTAGTGGATAAGCCAACAAATTCACATCAGCCTGTTTTATTCCTTCACCATGATATTGTGCATGTTCCCTGGTAACACCATTTTCTAATTTTAAAATCGGGATATTATTGGCAACATTCATCCAGTCTGCATCGGGAGCGATGCCCAATATCTTTGCAGCTTCTGTTGCAGCGTGCAAAACAGATTTTGCTGCGGCATTGGTGAATGCATCGTTGTCAATATTTTCTGCCCACTCATCGGCAGCAACAACATCATTTATATCATAATGACCTGCTCCATTTCTTTCTACCCGGCTAGCCCAGAAATCGGCAGTCGCCGAAAGTATTGGCCAACCTTTTTCGCGAAGCCACTTTTTGTCCTGCGTTACGCAATAATAATTCCATGCTGCCATTCCCACGCAAGCGGTGATATGATGCTCAAAGGGCCCGCTCAATGCCCACACGGGCGTTTCTTCAACTCCTGTTCCCGCACTTTCCCAGGGATACATTGCGCCTTTGTATCCATGAGAGAAGGCATTTCGTTTTGCCGCATCAATTCGTTCATAACGGTAATCAATAAGTGATTTTGCAATTTCAGGATGTAAGACCAGGAGTGCGGGAAACATCCACAGATCCGCATCCCAAAAAACATGACCATTATAACCCAGTCCGCTGATGCCCATCGGGGATAAGCTCATCGTTGTTCCTGCACGCGCAAAAGAATATAAATGATATAACATACTATGTATATCCTGTTGGGACTGTGCATCGCCATCAATCGTGATATCGCTCTTCCATAATTCATCCCAGGCTTTATTATGAAACATGATAAGGCGATCTCTCCCTTCTAATTTTGCAAAGATGGTTAACCGTTCCGCTTCATTCAAGGGATCATCATGATGCGCGGAGGTGATGGAAGAGCCGGCAATGGAAAACTGGTAAGTTTCACCGGATTTGATCTGTTTTGAAAATTTCATCAGGTGCATATTATTATCCCACATTTCATGAATCACGCGGGGTTCACTTCCACGATGCTCGCTAAATAAAAATGTAGTTGATGCACACATCAATAATTTTCCAGTTGGACTTTTTGCAGTGGACGTAAGCAAGCTGATCAAGGCATGCGGTCGATCAATTTCGTTATAATAATTCTGAACATCCTTCAAGGCATCCGGCGCTTCCATTACACTTGATGCAATAATGTCGCAGTCTTTTTTTGCGGTTATGGAAATATCCATCAGCACCGTAAAAGGCAGATGACGGAGCGAATAGTAAGTGTAAGAAATGGTTGCTTTATCGCCGTAATCGAATGAGGTGGTGAAACTCGCGTGATGCATGTCAAGTTCCTGTTTCATGTTTGAAATATCTTTTGCGCCGATTTCTCTACCGTCAATACTTAATTTCATATTGAGCAAATTGAAGCTGCGCAAAAAATTACTTACCCTTCCTCTTCCATACAGATCGTAAGCGCCCGCAAGTACAACATCTTTTACTTTGAATGGCTCAGGAGAAGATACAATCCCGATCATCCCGTTGGCAACGGTGATCCCGTAATAATTTGAAGGATCAATTTTTTCGGCGTCGATTTTCCAGGAATCTTGCGAGAATGAGAAATAAGAAATCAGGAATAAGCAATGAAAAATTAGCAATCGTTTCTGCATAACTCAATATTTAATACCTGCAAAATATTGAATTTGAAAGAAACAATGATAAACTATTAAGAAGGCATTCCAAAAAGATCAGACCCTCCGTTTAATTGGTTTGAATATGATGAAATGAAAAATGGTTCGCAATGCGAACCATTTCATCGAACCAATATAATATTTACGTATATATATATGCGTTATATCAATGACGCTCGCCACCACGACCTCTTTCCGGGTTTTGCGGATGACTAAAGTGTTGCGGCTGTTGAACGTGGACCTGTGATTGTGGTTGCCTTTGCATATTGTTATTCGGATGCGTTACCTGCGGATGATTGGTATTATTGTGAACCATATTTGGTTGACGTGTTGTTACTGAAGCTCTTGTATTTGCAGAAGTGTTTCTGTTTGCTGGCATCGTGTGAACACTGGCAACATTATGTCCTTGTTGATCAAAATGTCTGCCGCCGACTGAATTCATCGCTACGGTTGCTGGTCGCCCGTGATTAACGGAGGCAAGTTGGTTTCTGTCAACTCTTGCCGTACGCTCATGCGAAACCTGCTGCGGTGTTACCCGCACATGATGTTCATTCATGGCGATTTGTTCCTGCGGCGAAGGTCTGGCTGCAATACCGCCGGGACCGTTAAAACTTGTTCGGTTGATGCTTGTATTATTGATTACTGTTCGGTTAATATAAGTATTGTGAACAACTGTGGTATTGACATTTACAACGGCAGTATTATACCTGAAGTGACCACCCTGCCACATCCCGCCAACAAAACCAACGCCGCCATACCCATATCCGTAATTTACGCCACCATAAAAACCAATATGCGGTCCCCAATAACCGGCATGCCATCCATAATATCCACCCTCAAATCCCCAGTAACCCGGAGTCCATAAATAGCCAACTGTTGGCGGCATTACCCACACACCGGGTACCCAATAATAACCATCAGGTCCATATGCCCAATATCCGGGACACCACAAGTATCCGTCAACCGGACAAGGAGGTTGTGAATAAACGACCAATTCAGGCGGTGGTATCGTGATGGAAACTCCAACGGATACCTGCGCATAGGTCGTTTTTAAACCGGTAAATGAAACGATTGAAAGAAGTAGCAAAATTTTTAAAATGTTTTTCATGATTAATAAATTTAATTCAGCATTTGATACTGATTAATAAGCAAAGTTTATACTCAAAATTTGCAAAAGGAGATATTTATGTTAAAGCTTTGTAATTGGGGATTTTATTACTCAACTAATGCGGTAAATTAGAATGATGAGCCAAATCTTAAGTTCCTCGAAAATGATGAATATCATTAAATACAGAAAAGCAACTGGAGCTGATATTTTAGCGATGGCACAAATTCGTGAAAGCGGATGGGGAACCAAAGATGGCTGGTTTATACGGATAGGTGCTTATATGCGCGGCGAGCATCATCCGCAACATGCATTAATGTCAAGAATAATTTTTGTAGCGGAAGATAAGGGGAAAACGATCGGGTTTATCGCAGGCCATCTCACCACAAGATTAGGATGCAACGGAGAACTACAATGGATAAATGTTATTGATGAATATAGAAAGATTGGGGTGGCATCGCAATTATTACATTTGTTGGCAAAATGGTTTGTTGAACAAAATTCAATGATAGTTTGCATTGATGTCGCCGCGGATAATATCCCCGCTCAAAAATTTTATAGAAAGCATGGAGCAAAAAAATTAAATGATCACTGGCTGTTCTGGGAGGATATTTCAAGCGTGTTAAAAACTAAATTGTAAATGAAATTTTAATGTTATGGCAACAAAAAAAGAATCCTTTACGCTCAACGGGGAGCATCTGCTAAAAAAAGTGAAGGATTTAATTGCAGAAGGCAACGTTAGAAAAATAACCATTACTGATAAAGAAGGAAAAGAATTGATGAGCTTTCCATTAACGGTTGGTGTAGTAGCTGCAGTTCTTGCCCCTGTGCTTGCTGCGATCGGTGCCTTGGCGGCTTTGATTGGGGAGTGCACCATTACTATCGAAAGGGAAGTTGAAAAAGAAGAATAAATTTCAGGTTGAATGATTTAATGATGCTGTTGTTGAGGCGGGCGGTGATGTCCAACCAAACCCAACTATCAACCATTCCCATCAACTGAGCACTCACTTCTTCACCCAGCCATTGTCTTTCATCCAGTCTGCCAGGCGTTGCGGCCAATTCTTTAGCGTAATGTATTCTGTGCGGTAACCCATATTAAAAGCATGGGCGCCTTTTTCATATAAATGCATTTCTACCGGAACTTTTGCTTTGCGGTGCATCTGCACCAGTTTTATGATTGGCTCGGAACAGCAGTCATCGCCATTGGAAGCAAGCAAAAAAGTGGGCGGGGCATCGGATGAAACAGAATCAGGAACACATAAAGGTCCGGGATAGATTAATATTTGAAAAGATGGTCGCGCGGAAATTTTATCAATATCGTCATTGCTCGCATTATGATTTTCTTTGAATCTGTAGGAAACCCAACCTGCTACTTCACCACCGGCTGAAAAGCCCATGACGCCTAATTTAGCTGTATCTACATTAAATTCTTTTGCGCGACTTTTTACCAATTTCATTGCCCGAAAAATATCCTGTGTCGGGTTCTCCTGTTTGTATGGGGAATTTTCCATTCTAAACAAACGATATTTCAAAACAAAAGCAGTAATGCCCAGTGAGTTCAGGAATTTCGCAGCATCTCTTCCTTCGGAGTTATAAACAATATTTAAGAATCCTCCGCCAGGACAAACAACGACTGCCGTTCCATTTGCATTTTCTTTTGGCGCAGGATAAACAGTAATTGAAGGATCATTGATATTTCTAACCCACCAATCTTTTGCCTGTTCCGGTTCATTTCTTAATTTCTCAAAACCCGGCGCTCCATTTTGCCATAAATGAATAACCTGCATGCTGTCCTGCGCAAATGCACTAGTAAATGATGCAAGGCAAAAAACGAGTAATAAAAATAGTTTCTCCATCATGATCATGGTTTTGATTTTTTTGATACCAGGGTTTGATCTCAATTATTCTTTACTTTAAGATCTCTTCAATTTTTCTTAATTCATCTTCACTGAAAATGGTGTTGTTCAGGCAACCAAGATTATCTTTTAACTGTTCAACAGAACTTGCTCCAATTAATACTGAGGTGATGCGTTTGTCTTTCATTAACCAGGCCAAAGACATTTCTGCCAACGATTGTCCGCGCAGTTTAGCGAGTTGATTTAATTTCTTTGCTTTGTCAATTTTTTCTTTTGTCACCTCACTTTTCTGTAAGAATCCGGTTGATTTTGCCGCACGAGAATTTTTGGGAATGCCTTTTAAATATTTATCGGTCAATAATCCCTGCGCCAGGGGAGAAAAGGGTATGCAACCGACTCCAAATTCATCCAGTACATTTAATAATCCATCTTCCACCCAGCGAACGAACATGGAATATTTTGGTTGATGGATCAAGCACGGTGTACCCAGGCTTTTTAGAATGGTAAATGCTTTGCGTGATTCATCTGCATCATAATTTGATATGCCAACGTATAATGCTTTACCGCTGCGAACCGCATGATCGAGCGCCATCATTGTTTCTTCTACCGGAGTATTGGGATCGGGGCGATGAGAATAAAAAATATCAACGTAGTCGATTTTCATTCTTTTCAAACTCTGATCCAGACTGGATAATACATATTTCCGCGAACCCCACTCCCCGTATGGGCCATCCCACATTCTGTAGCCGGCTTTTGTGGAGATTATTAATTCATCCCGAAGGTTGCCGGTAAAATCATTCTTTAATATTTTACCAAAATTTTCTTCGGCAGACCCTGGGGGCGGGCCGTAATTATTGGCGAGATCAAAATGGGTTACACCATTATCAAATGCGGTGCGAATGATTTTTTGATCTGTTTTAAAATCATCCACGTGACCGAAATTATGCCACAAGCCAAGCGAAATTGCTGGTAATAATAAACCGCTTTTGCCACAGCGGTTATACGGAATGTTATCGTATCTTTTTGATGAAGGAGTATACATTTTATTTTGTTGATTTTAATTTGTTGAGTTGAATGATGTTCCTGTCGAAAAGGGCTGCGACCAGCCTACGTTAGGCAGGCACAGCGATGTTCAAATTATGTTAAGTTCTGTCTGCATAACTATTTTTTCTGCATTGCTTCTTTAAAGAACTTGCCCATATCCGTTAGTTCATAATTCCATGACTTGAGCATATTTGGTCCCCACTCCGGATCAAAGACCCAGGCAGTCCAACTCATTCCTCTTTCTTCGAGATACTTGGTGATCTGATAGCCATAATGATTTGGTCCGATGGTTTCGTTATTGCGCAAACCAAAGCCAATTTCCGTGGCGATGATGGGATAAGATGAAGCGGCAAATCCGAATGCCTCATCCCACTTGGGTTGCCAGGGTTCCTGTCTTTTCCATGGATAAGGATGCGAAACGTAAGCAATGTTTTCGGCGTTGATCGGTTCTTCGCGCAATGGCGTGAGATCGTAAGCCCAGTCAAATCCGGCAACGAGTGGAATCGTTTGTGAATCGAATGACCGAATGAGATGAATAATGTCTTCCATCATTTTTTTCCAGTCACTCCAGGCAATGCTGCCGAGTTGCCCGCGATAAGTGGTAGGCTCATTGAACAATTCATAAAATGCGACCGTGTTATTCCCGGAAAAGTGTTTGGCGATGGTTTGCCAGAATTCGTAGGTCTCTTTTTGTGTTGTATTATACATCGGATCCTGGAAGAGTTCCATTTTTAAATTGCCGATGCTGTGCCAGTCAATGATCACATACATGCCAAGATCAGTGCACCAGTCAACCGCCGAATCGAGAAGCTGTAAATATTTTGCAGGTGTGCGTTCGCGCCAGGCGACGGGATGCACCGGAATGCGCACCAGCATTGTTCCTAGCTCTTTTACTTTTTCAAAATGGTTTTTATTCCAATGTCCCTGATGGTCAATTTTATCAGGATCAGAAATGGATAATCCGCGAAACAGGATCGTGTCGCCTTTTGTATTCACAAACTTGTTTTTGTATACATGAATAGCAGGCAATGCTCTTGCTTTAGCGCTTTTTTTTGGCGCAGGAACAAATCCTTCTTTCCACCAGGCGTGGTATTTGGCAGTATCCTGTGAAAATGAGAAATAAGAAATGACAAATAAAGAATAAAAAAGCAGGAACCGTTGAAGCATAGCTCAAATTTGAGGCTATTAAATTACTTTTTAATTCCTAATTCCCGATTTCAAATTTGATATTTTATTATCATTTTATCTTCATAAAGAATTCGAATATTTTTTCCGAAGCGCTGAAATCTCTGCAAACGCTGCCAATAATGAATTTGGGGAGATATTGGGAGCCGCCCGGCCACGTATGACCAGCGCCGATCTCTTTAATAAATTCAACAGGTATGTTATTGCATGAGTATATATAATCTACAGCATTGCAACCATCATTTGGATCTGTGTCGGGAATATTTGTGACTACAGGTTTTTCATTACAATTATTCAGCTTTACAATTTTTGCCAGCAGGTCCTCTGAAGGAAGCATATCAGCATCTTCACTTTCAGCATTGCGTTTATTGAATTTACCGGCGCCGCCATTATAACGCACAAGCGGATCCTCGGTTCCGTTGATCATCAATACGGGCATCGGTTTTTTAAAAGAATAATTGGCGGCCACGGTTTGAGAAATGCCACCGCATACCGGAGCTATGCCGGCAATTCTATTCCCCAATTGATAAGCGAGATAAAAGCTGAACATTCCGCCACGCGAAATACCACTGCAAAAGATGCGCTTACTGTCAACTTTATAGTTGGCAACCAAACTGTCGAGCAAAATCGAAATGAATTTTATGTCATCAACCGTTTTATCCAAATTTTTCACGCGGCTGCTAATGCCGGGCATGCTCCAGGCCTTATTAACTGCATTGGGATATACAATGATGAAATTGTACTTATCAGCGAGTTTATCAAATCCGTAAAATTTAATGGTATTTTTATAAGTACCGCCACCACCATGCAAGGCCAATATTAATGGGAGTTTATCTGCACTTGTGAACGAAGCGGGGAGATGAATAAGATATTGACGTTCCCGACCATCAACTATAATCGTCTTATCAAGATTTTGTGATTGGGCAATTGAAAAAGTAACTGAGAATGATAAAATGAAATGCGACAATAATTTTAAATTCATATATTTCAAGTTAAAATAAAAATACTGATTCTATAAGAATAAAAAAGCCACCGGAAAAGATGGCTTCATTGATTTGCAGATTTTTTATGTGGGACTCATATTTCTTGCCTAACTATCCCTTAGCGATAATAATAGTGCTCATGATGACGGTGATAACCATAATATCCGCAATAACAGCTGCTCAAAGTGATGCCCATTGTAAAAATTAGCAGCGCAATTACTAAATACTTCTTTTTCATGTTAAACGATTTTAAGTTGAATAAACTAACAGTTATAAATAACTCATGATAAATTGCAGTATTCATAACGTTGAATATAGAATCAAAAAATACTCCGGCGTTTATTAAAGAAATGTGTTTTATTGCTAAGCTGTGGTTAACAGCAAAGGATAAATTAAATGGGCGATGCAACGATTGAAACAAATTATTGGTCAGGGACTAAAATTCGAACATGAGAAAGATTCTTTTTTTTGCAATTGTATGCTTAGGCGTGCTCGTAAGCTGTAAAAAGCAAATGAATAAAATAACGTATAATTCTATTGAAGCAACGGACACGATCGGTATTTATGGGGAATGGAGATGGGTAGTTTCTCGTTCCGGGTTTTTTACTGATTCTTCTTCAACAGATTCTGTGGTCACCTTTACACTAAGACCGGATGGTTCTTATGCTATCGGGTTAAATGGAAGTCTTGTTATGCAAGGAACTTATGGTATTTCGGTACAAGCTTATAATGACACCCTGCTTCATTTCAATAATTTCCCGCAAACCAGTACAAGTAGTCAGCCCGGAGTGACTTTTGTAAGGTTTGGTACCATTAATATCGGCGGATTAATATTCTTTGTTGATGATGAATTGAGCATCAGCGACAATTCACTCCAATTGCTTTCTTATCCCATAACTCCAGAGGCTTATATAAGCGCCTTTGCGAAGCAATGAAAATTACATTCCTGATAATAATGGGTTACTAACAATTATTCTTTTTTAACAAACGGGACAGATTATCGCCAACAATATTTTAATTTTAGCCAGGATAAATTAATTCTGCTAAAAAATGGTTGCCATGCGAAACATCGTTTTGACTTCAATTTGTTGCCTTATAATATTGAGGAGTTGTAATAACCCCAGCACAAGCGCGGCAGCCCTTCAAAAAGATACTATCGGTAAAATTGAAGTCTACAGCAAGGATGCTGCCTCACTGATAGACAGCAATGCGTCCATCGAGATTATTGGAAGGCATTATCAATGGAGTGAGGGACCGGTATGGATCGCCTCAAAAAAAATGTTGTTGTTCTCTGATGTGCGCGCTAACACTGTTTTTTCATGGAATATGAAAGATACACCCGTTGCTTATCTTTCACCCTCCGGTTACACGGATACTGCAGTTAGAAATGGAGAAAATGGAAGCAATGGATTGACGCTAGATAGGAATGGAAATTTATTGCTTTGCCAATCCGGTAACAGGCAGGTTGTAAGAATGAATGCATCACTTGATTCGCCAAAGCCTTCGTTCACAGTTCTTTCTTCAAACTATAAGGGGAGAAAATTCAACAGCCCCAACGATCTTATTTGTGACAGCAAGGGTAATATTTATTTTACCGATCCCATTTATGGTTTACCTCAACATGAAAACGATCCATCACGAGAAATGAATTTTGAAGGCGTATTTAAAATAGGTATTGATGGGAAAACCACTTTATTGATTGATTCAATCCAAAGGCCAAATGGTATTGCGCTATCGCTGGATGAAAAAATATTGTATATCGGAAGTACTGATGACAAGCACGGTGGATGGTACTCATACCAGTTAGATAATGATGGAAATATTGTGAGTGGCAAAATATTATTGGATGCAACGACATTAAAAGAAAAAGCAACGATAAAACAAGGTGGCGATGGATTCAAGATTGATAAATTCGGAAATCTTTTCGCTGCCGGACCGGATGGCTTGAATATCATTTCTCCTGAAGGGAAATTAATGGCGCTAATAAGAATTTATAACCGACCGGTATCCAATTGCGCTTTCAATGAAACAAAAGATGTTGTCTATATTACTGCCGATGATTTGGTGTTGCGAGTGAAATTGCATTGAGCAATTTTTTTTAAAGACCAATCTCAAATTTTTTTCAATCCATTCTTAATGTCTGTATTTCTGGTTTAAGAAAGGCAAGTTCGCGATCTTTAAGATTTCAAAATGCAGGGAGATTTGTTTTCATTGTGATGTCTATCCTCCCGGTACTATTGAGTGTCCATTCTGAACCCGTTGCCGATCAGTTCAGTAATCCACAGGCGGAACATGGTTTTATTTCTATTGTTGAAATGCCGTTTCGTATCATTTGCCCACTATCCATTCAGTGTAAAGTCTTTTCGCTTTGGCTGAAGGCTTTGGTAAACTTTCGATGCTCACCAGTGTGAGATCGTGAGTGGTGACATAAATTCTGATTTTATTTTTTTTATCTCCTCTTTTAATTTCCATGTTCACTGTGTCATTTGGTTTTAATTCATCAAGCCGTGAATAGAATTGGTCAGGGTTGCTGATGGCGGAATCATTCATCTTAAGCAGTACGTCGCCGGTATGTAACCCGGCTTTTCCCCAGCAGCCTTGCGGATCGGTGATACCCAGTTTAACGCTGCCGGTGGCGGGATCGTTATATGCAAATATGCTCATATCAGCAGCAGGTTTTTTATCATCTTCCCTTAATATTGTTTTTCTGATGTCCATTTTTAAGCCGAACAGCATGAGATATTTATTAAAGTCGATCCTTTTATTTCCTCTTATATGATCTTCAAAAAACAAATGAACATTGCAATGGCATATTTTATTTGCCATCTGTTCAATATCATTCCCTTTAAATCCTTTTGCTGCGCCAAAGCTTTCAAACATGTTTCGCATCAGGTCATCAATATTTCGTTTTCCGTCAGTCGCATCCCTGATGATCATATCAAGAAGGTTACCGATCAATTCCCCCTGCAAGTGTGTGCTGCCGTAGTAATCGCCGAGATAACCAAGGGGGGCAATGTCGGACATGCTGACTTTTTCAGCAGAGAATGAATGATCGCCGGGGTTATTCAAATAGCGTTCGATCAATTGGATGAGATGTTGAATTCTTGTAGTAGTGTCTTCAGGTATACCGGCTCTGCGCAATAGGAGATCGGCATAAAACATCGTCAGCCCTTCGCTCCACCAAAGCGATTTGGATAAATGAGGCGGCTTGTAATCAATGTTGCTATACTCAACCGGCACGATGCGCATCATATTCCAGGCATGAAAATATTCATGAGCGATCTCGCCGTTATCTTCAGCAATATTTTTGGCAAGGGTTCGGGATGGTATTCCGACAGTCACTGAATTATTATGCTCCAATGCGTCGTAGCTGCCGTCCTGCAAAAGAAAAAAGTATTCACGATAAGGTAGTCGCCCAAAAAGACTGCTAGCCTCTGTTACTATTTTCTGAATATTTGATACAAGAAGAGAGGTGTCGAATGCCGGCGCATTGGGTAAATACCAGTAAGCGATGGTATGGGGTACGCCGCTAACCTGGAACTGCCATTTTGAAAAATGACCGATGAGCACAGGTGCATCCAGTAAAATTCCCGCAGAAGCCGCATAAAAAGTGGTAGGGTCAGCAGTAGGTTCAAGACCGGTGGCAATTTGCCAGCCAACTGGTAATTGAAAATGAACGAAACAAGGACTCAGCGTTTGACCTACCACATACATAAAATTGTGAAAGTCTCCTACCATCCCACCGGAACTCGTTAGAAAAGGTCGCGATGCCGGCCGTTGGTTCCTCGGTTTGGGTAAATGGATTTTATAGGTCACAGTCGCCTTATGTCCCCAAGTAATAAATTTCCACAACGCACTGTCCTCACGCAACGATGAGGCATTGCGCTCCTCCGGGTTCAATTGCAGGTTTTCAATATAGCGCCAATATTTATCATCGCCCAAAGGATGAGAATACATGGCGAGACGAAAAGTGTCACTGATGTTCGCCAATTTTATTTGCACCTTAATAACAGAAAGATCTGATGTATCCACCGTAAGTGTATAGTTAATGACGGGTTGTTGGTTGCTGAAACGCGACTGAATTCCATCGGCCAAATTACTGATTGGGTTCTGAGCATTACCAAACATCGAGAGCATCAGAGCAAATAATATGGTGGGCCATTTATGCATACTATAGGAGATATTTAGAACTCGGCATGTGTGTTACAATGGGAAATTGTGTTAAGTTACCAAAATAAATTATTTGTTGTGATTATATCTATTCCCTTTTATTTATTTCTCCACCAGCAAACAGCAGCCCATGCTTATTTGTGATTTGTTCATTTTGCAAAGACGAAAGAACATATAAACATTATAGTAGGAAACTTCATGAACCAACTGAAATGGATATTTGCAAATGGAAAACTACCTTCGCTTTATTATTACAAGAAACTAGGCATGGAAAAATCATTCAGCTACGCTGATTTATTATTATTTACAAAAAATATTTTCAAAAAGATCGGATGCTCTGAAAAAGATTCAGACATCGCTGCAAGAGCATTGCTCAGCGCAGATCTGCGCGGAATTGATTCGCATGGGATAGCCAGGCTGGTCGGTTATGTTCGTTTGTGGGAAGCAAAACGGGCAAATACAAACCCCGACATAAAGATCATTCATGAAACTCCTTCTACTGCAGTTGTTGATGGTGATGGCGGATTAGGACTGGTTGTAGCTCCTTTCGCCATGCAGGTTGCTATTGATAAAGCAAAAAATGTCGGGACAGGTTGGGTGAGTGTTCAAAACAGCAATCATTTTGGCATTGCCGGTTATCATGCGTTGAAAGCGGTTGAAGAAGATATGATCGGTATTGCGATGACAAATGCGAGCGCGTTGGTTGCCCCAACTTTTTCTGTCGAAAGATTATTGGGAACAAACCCGATTTGTGTTGCCATTCCTGCAGGGGAGGAGCCGCCTTTTGTTGCTGATCTTGCTACAACCACAGCAGCTAATGGTAAGTTAGAAATTCTGCAAAGAAAAAATCAAGTTGCACCAGCAGGATGGATCCAGGATAAAGATGGAAACAGTTCTACCAATCCGCACGAACTAAAATCCGGTGGTGCATTATTGCCACTCGGCGGAGATCGGGAACATGGGAGTCATAAAGGATATGCATTGGGCGCGGTTGTTGATATTTTTTCGGCTGTATTAAGCGGCGCAAATTATGGTCCATGGGTTCCGCCTTTTCCTGCATATGTTGCGATGCCTGAAAATATGCCAGGCAAAGGCATTGGTCATTTTTTTGGAGCGATGCGAATTGATGCATTTCGTCCGGCTGAAGATTTTAAGAAAAATATGGATCAATGGATAAGAAGATTTCGAAGCGCAAAGACTGTTGAAGGCGAAGAACAGGTATTGATTCCGGGCGATCCCGAACGAGAAATGGAAGCAGAAAGAATAGAACGCGGAATTCCTTTGCTGCATGGTGTTGTAGAAGATCTGAAATTATTAAGTGCAAGGTTTAAGGTGGAGTTCTTTTAGCTTTTAGCCATTAGCTGTAAAATCGGCAAATCGCTCCTATATTTGCAGTCCTAAAAAATAACACGAGATGAAAATAATGAAGTTTGGCGGGACCTCTGTTGGTAAGCCCGAGCGTATGCATCAGGTGAGTGAATTGATAACAAAAGAAAAAGAAGAAAAAATTGTAGTGCTCAGCGCCTTAAGCGGAACAACAAATGCGCTTGTTGAAATTGGCAATTCTATTGCGACCGGCGAAAGGGAACAGGCAAAACAACAAATTGAAAAATTAGAAAAGCATTATCAGTCTTTTATTAAAGAATTAGTGAAGAAAGAAGAATTCTATAACAAAGCAAAAGCCATTGTTGCGGAGCATTTCGAATTCCTGAACATCATTTTAAAGATCTCTTTCAGCGAAGCATTGAATAAAGATATTTTGGCGCAGGGAGAATTATTATCAACAAAATTATTCAGCGTTTATCTCGACGAAAAAGGAATTGATCACATGCTGTTGCCGGCTCTCGAATTTATGAGCATCGATGCGCATGATGAACCACAGATCGGAAGCATTAAAGTGAAATTGACTCAATTATTAAAGCAGCATAAAGACAAATCATTGTTTATTACGCAAGGATATATTTGTCGCAATGCGCGCGGTGAAGTCGATAATTTAAAAAGAGGCGGAAGTGATTACACGGCGTCGTTAATTGCGGCGGCGATCAATGCATCTGTTTGTGAAATCTGGACTGATATTGATGGCATGCACAATAATGATCCGCGTGTGGTGAAAAAAACGGTGCCCATTGAGCAATTAAGTTTTGAAGAAGCTGCAGAGCTTGCCTATTTCGGAGCCAAGATTCTACATCCGGCATCCATTTGG
Source organism: Chitinophagales bacterium (assembly GCA_021323755.1). Taxonomy (GTDB): domain Bacteria; phylum Bacteroidota; class Bacteroidia; order Chitinophagales; family Chitinophagaceae; genus Puia. Next base: position 92,278 of record JAJPKJ010000063.1, read on the forward strand.
CCTGCGCAGTTTTATAAAGTGCCAGTGAAATTGCTAAACACGATGCAACCGGAAGCAAAAGGAACGCTTATCACCGGGCAGGCAGGATCGGTGGGAGTGAAGGCTGTAGCGGCCAAAGACGGTATCATCGATATTAATATCCGCAGCAGCCGCATGTTACTGGCTTATGGTTTTTTAAGAAAGATATTTGAAGTGTTTGAAAAATATCGCACCTCAATTGATATGATCACCACTTCAGAAGTTGCCGTTTCTGTTACGATTGATAGTGATACGAATTTGAAAAGCATCTTAAAAGAGCTTGAACCTTTTGGCACGGTTGAGGTGGAAAAAAATTATACCATCATTTCCGTGGTTGGAAATGAGATAGCACAGACCGAAGATGTGTTGAGTAAATTGTTCACAGCCTTAACCCCTGTTCCGGTACGTATGGTTAGTTATGGCGGAAGTAAACACAATATCTCCTTGTTGATTCATTCATCGCACAAAACAAAGACATTGCAGTTGCTTAATCGGGGTTTGTTTGGATTGGAATAAAATCTAAATTTGATTTTATCGTTTTTATTGGGGAACCTTAAAAGCATTTGTGTTTTTAAGGTTTTTTATTTGCGGATCATTATTGATAATTAATTTTATTGATGAATATGCAGAAATCAGTATGCTTATTTATTTGGTTATTCTCTTTTTGTCTTGTTTTTGCGCAATCAACCAATTTTATTAAAGGCAAAGTGTTCGATGCTGCAAGTAAAGCGCCCGTCAATAACTGCAGCGTTTTTATTAACAGTACTTCTAAAGGAACCGTTACAAATAATTCAGGTGAATTCATTTTGCAAAATCTTCCTGGAGGCAAACACGAGTTGATCATATCGAGCATCGGCTATCAAACTTTTGTTTATGAATTTAACAGTACACAGTTGCCGCTCGATCTGAATGTTACCCTGAACCAAAAATCAACTGAGCTTTCGGAAATTACCATTGAACCTGAAGTTAAAGACGGATGGCGGGTTTGGGGAAAAACATTCCTTGATAATTTTATTGGCACAACAGAAAATGCGAGTCATTGTACCATTAAAAATACCAAAGCACTGCATTTTCGATTTTCAGAAAAAAGAAACAGGCTGACTGTTTTTGCCGATGAACCTTTGATCATCGAAAACAAATCGCTGGGTTATACTATTAAATATCAACTCGAAGATTTCTATTGTGATTTTCATACACACATGATCCTATTTCTGGGCTTTCCACTATTTACGGAAATGGAAACAGAAAAGAAAAAGCAGGAAATGAAATGGGAAGAAAAGAGGCGCGAAGTTTATTTAGGTTCTATCATTCATTTTATGAAATCTCTTTATAATAATCAGTTGGCCGAACAGGGATTTCGGATCATTAGAAATTTTAGGATACCGAATATGGAAAAGAAGCGTGTGCAAGATCTTTATCTCGGAAATATCCAGACAGCTGATACTTTTCAGATTGGAAAAAACGGAACGCCATTGCAAGTAAATCAAAAAAGGAATTTTCCAAAAGATTCGATTATCTATTATGAATCGGTATTAAGAAAACCCGACTTCAGTGTAGGCTATAAAGCGGTAATACCCGATAGTTTAATAACTGCAAACAGTGACGCAACAAAATCTCTTTTCTTTTCAGATAGTCTGACCATTTTATATACAGGTCCTGATAAAAAAAGAGACCAGTCCTGGGTTTTTTTAATAACGCCTCAACCCATAATCGTTTATAGTAATGGTTTGTATTCCCCTCCGCAGGAGTTCGTCACAAATGGCTACTGGAGCCTATTTGAAAAAATGGCTAACGCAGTGCCTGTAGATTATCAAGAAAAATAAATTCTTACTTCAGCCATCCATTTGAATCCATCCAATTTTTTAATCTTTCCATCCAATCGTCTTTGGTTGTTTTGTTATTAAGTCCAAATCCGTGTCCGCCTTTTGGATAGATATGCAGTTCAGATGGAATATTGTATTTCTTCAATCCTTCATAAAATTCAATACTGTTCTGCACTTTAACAACGTCGTCGTCTTCTGCATGCACTAAAAATGATGGTGGTGTTTGTGCATTTATTTGCAATTCTGCCGAGTATTCAATCTCTTTTTCTTTTGATGGTTTTTTGCCGAGAAGATTATCTCTGGTGCCGATGTTTGCGAAACTATCGTTACTAAAAGTTATAACCGGGTAGATAAGAATCGCAAAATCCGGGCGAAGATTAATGTGATGCTTATTTTCAATAACAGCATGGTTAAAATGTGTGGCTACTGTTGAAGCAAGATGACCACCCGCGGAAAATCCCATAACGCCAACGCGATTAACATCAATATTAAATGATGCAGCGTTTTCACGAACGATCTCAAAAGCGCGCTGCGCGTCCTGCAGTGGACCGATTTCTTTATTGATCATGGAAGAGTCATCGGGAAGTCGGTATTTCAATACAAATGCAGCAACACCAAATTCATTAAATCGTTTTGCGACATCATATCCTTCGTGTCCGGCAGCAACAATGGAATATCCGCCTCCCGGACAAATAATTACCGCAGCTCCATTTGCTTTTTCTTTTGGTGGAAGAAATGCTGTTAATGTTGGTCTTGTAATTTTGCTAATGATCAAAATATTCCATTCCTTATTGAACTCTGATTGCTCATTATTCTTAACGGGTTTGGAATTGGGAATGCTGTCCTTATTGTATAACGGAATTATTACCTGCGCATTTGTCATTTGAATGGTATAGAAAAAAATGGATAGTAGAAATATTCTTTTCATAATAATTAATTCCAGACAAAAATTTTACCCGCACTTAAATAACCAACATCGCATCTCCATAACTAAAGAAACGATATTTGTCTTTGATCGCCTTTTTATATGCTTCCATGGCAAGATCATAGCCGGCAAATGCACACACCATTATCAGCAAACTGGTTTTCGGTAAATGAAAGTTTGTTACCAATGCATCAGCGATATTGAATTTGTAAGGCGGATGAATAAATGTGTTCGTCCAACCTTCAGAAGGTTTTAATAATTTTTCTGCAGTGAATGAAGATTCGATAGCGCGCATGGTTGTGGTACCAATGGAACAGATTCTTCTGTTTTCTATTCTGGCTTTATTTACAATTTTGCAGGCTTCTTCATCAATACGATAATATTCGGCATCCATTTTATGTTTGCTCAGGTCTTCGACTTCAATCGGACGAAAAGTTCCAAGACCGGTATGCAGCGTGATCTCAGCGAATTTAACTCCTTTTATCTCCAAACGTTTTATCAGCTCTTTACTAAAATGTAAACCTGCAGTGGGCGCGGCAACAGCGCCCTCGTGTTTTGCATAAACAGTTTGATAACGCTCCTTATCTTCTTCATCAGGCTTGCGTTTAATGTATTTCGGTAACGGCGTTTCACCCAGCACTTCCAGCACCTGGCGAAATTCATCATCTGTTCCATCCCATAAAAACCGAATGGTTCTTCCGCGACTTGTTGTATTGTCAATTACTTCTGCGACCAGTTCATCACTTTCCCCAAAATACAGTTTATTACCTACACGGATCTTTCTTGCGGGATCAACGATCACGTCCCACAAACGATTGGGTTTATTCAATTCGCGTAACAGGAAAACTTCAATCTTTGCGCCTGTTTTTTCTTTTCTTCCATACATTCTTGCGGGAAAAACCTTTGTGTTATTCACCACAAAAACGTCTTTATCATCAAAGTATTCGAGAATTTCCCGAAAATGTTTGTTTTCAATTTTTCCTGAGTCGCGATGAACAACCATCATACGGCTGTCTTCTCTTTTCTTGGTGGGGTTTTGGGCGATTAAATTTAACGGAAGATCGAACCTGAACTGAGAAAGCTTCATGTGGAGTTTTTATTTTTTATGAATGATCGCCACATGATACCAGGAGGTGGTAAGAGATATTACGGATGGTTTCCGCTGCAAACCAGGTCTTACGGCACCCGAGTTTGATATCATGTTACGGCATGATTTTTTCAAGCGGGCAAAGGTAACGAATTAAATAAGACAAAAAAAGAAATAAAACCAGCTACTTATCGGTCTTTTTGGCTCCTTTCAAATAATAATAAGATTTTAGGAAAATATTTTTTATGAAATCCCGTCTTTTATACATCTTCATAACAATTGAAACCCAATAATGATGCGATTGACCACTACCGTTCGGCAGTTTGCGATGACGAGTATATTTATAGCTGCTTTTTTTTCTGTTCCAGCACAACAAAAAGACATAAAAAAATACCCTGCATTGTTATGGGAAATTACCGGCAACGGATTAAAAAAGCCATCTTATTTGTTTGGTACGATGCATGTGAGCAGTAAAATGGTCTTTCACCTCAGCGATTCATTTTATCTGGGTATAAAAAATGCGGATGTGGTGGCTTTGGAACTGGATCCGCAACTGTGGCAGGATCAGCTTTTTCGTTACCAGAAAATGCAGAATAATCTTCGTTTTTACACGCAAGGTGCTCCCGGCGATAATATCACCGAAAAATCATTTCAGCTGGAAAAATACGAAGACAAGCTAAAGTCTGCATTAAGTGAAGAACCAACTTTGATCAATGGATTATTATACCGCACTTTTCAACCAAGTGCAGATTTTGAAGAAGACACTTATCTCGATCTCTACATTTATCAAACCGGAAAGAAATTAGGCAAACAGGCTACAGGGGTTGAAAATTATTTTGAAACCGAAAGACTGATCTTTGAAGCGAGCCAGGATATGATGAAAGATAAAAAAAGAAAGACTTACGATAATGACGGAGAAGGAATGTATGATATTGAAAAGAGAACACAGGATGCTTATCGCAAAGGCGACCTGGATCTGCTGGATTCATTGGAAAAGATCATGCAGTCCTCAGAAGCGTACATGGAGAAATTTTTGTACCGGAGAAATGAGATTCAGGCAAATTCTATTGACAGCATTGTAAGAAAACATTCATTGTTTGTCGGAGTTGGCGCTGCCCACCTGCCGGGCAAAAGAGGCGTGATTGAACTACTGAGAAAAAAAGGGTATAAACTGCGTCCCATAATCATGCAGGACAGGGATGCTTCGCAGCGCGATGATATTGAAAAAGTTAAGGTACCTGTGAATTTTTCTTCTTTTAGTTCTGATGACCATTTATTCAGCGTGCAGCTGCCGGGAAAATTATACAAGCGAATTGATAATCGGGCAAACGAATCCTGGCAATATGCGGACATGAGCAATGGCGCATATTACATGGTCACGCGGGTAAAGACACATGCAGATTTTCTCGGGCAAAATGAGGAGGTAGTGTTGAAAAAGGTCGATAGTCTTTTGTACGAGAATATTCCCGGCAAGATTCTAAAGAAAACAACCATCGTTAAAAATGGTTACCGGGGTTTTGATATTACCAACAAAACCCGCCGGGGCGATATTCAGCGCTATAATATCTTGGTTACTCCTTATGAAGTGCTGGTGTTCAAAATGAGCGGCAATAATAATTATGTGGACGGGAAAGAGGCAGATCAATTTTTTAATTCTGTTTCTGTAAAAAATAATAATCCGGACAAAGGTTGGGTGAATTTTAAACCGTCGCGGGGAGGTTTTTCAATAAAATTACCGCAAACTCCTTTTGAAAGTCACGATAATAGTAATTACGATGGAGTTCCATGCTGGCAATATGAAGCTATTGATTCAACTAACGGCGACGCATATCTTATTTATAGAAAGAATATTCAGAATTATCACTTTATTGAAGAAGATACTTTCTTGCTAGACCTCGCCGAGGAAAGTTTTGGACTTTCTGATTATGTAAACCAGGAGATAAGCAGGCAGCAGGGTTCCTATAAAGGGTTTTCTTCCCTTGATGCCGTGTATTTACTAAAGAACGGAAATTATGTGAAGGCGAAATTTATTCTTGACGGCGCTCATTATTATTTACTCGCGGCGCAATCAAAAAATAGAACCAAAGCATTCAATGTTTTTTTTGATTCGTTTTCTTTTATACCCAATTCTTACGAGCATTTCACCAATTACACAGACACCTTGGTGAACATGAGTGTCATCACCCCCATAATTCCTGATATTGATGCCAACATGCGAAACCTCATGGAGAGAGCCAGCAGCAGCGATTTTACAAGCTCGGAAACCGATTATAATAGTTATTGGCCAGTCGGTAAAATGGCTTTGTTCCAGGATGATACGACCGGTGAAGCCGTATACGTTTCCGTCCAATCTTACCCAAAATATTATTACCCGCGCGATTCGGCCGCTTTCTGGAAAGAAGAGATCAATGAAAAAAGATTAAGAGAAAATTTTATTATTTACAGCAAACAATCTTTTCATACAAATGATTCCATAGCAGGATTCCGGTATATTCTTTCCGACACAAATTCTACTTCACTTTTCAGCAACTGGGTTTTTCTAAAGAATAATAAATTGTATCGGGTGATGAGCTTGTATGATTCTTTGCAACAACCAGATGAATTCGTAAGCAAATTCTATGCAAGTTTCAAACCATTAAATAAAAATGAGGGCGAACCGATCTTCTCCAACAAACTCGATGTTTTTTTTAAAGACCTAAACAGTAAAGATTCTGCAACAAATGGAAGAGCGAAAAAGGCAATTCCAAATGTATATTTTGGTCCGAAAGGTTTTCCGTTATTAATGCGCGAAATTCAAACGCTACCCTACAATGACAAAGATTATTTTGATACCAAAATAAAACTGATCAACGAATTGGGTTATATTAATGATTCCTCGGTGGTGCATGAAGTGGTTGCTGCTTTGAAACTTATTTACGAAAAAGCAGGCGACACAAATGCTTTTCAGAATATTGTATTTAAAGCGCTCGCACGCCATAAGACGAAAGAGGCCTATGGATTGCTGAAAGACCTGCTGGTGCAGGATCCACCTGTTTTCGACAACGGGTCAGAATATAATTATTTGTTTCAGGATATTGGCGATTCATTGCAACTTGCCAAGACTTTATTCCCCGAATTGTTGCAATTGTCTTCCATTGATGATTATAAAGAAAGTGTTCATTCATTGCTTACCACACTTGTTGATAGCGGCTATTTAAAAGGCGCAGATTACGAATCTTATTTCAGTAAACTTTATTTTGAAGCAAAGATTCAATGGAAGAGACAACAGGGGAAAGATGAGGCAAAGCTGCAAAAGAATAATGATGATAATAGCGCTTCCGGCCGTTATAGCGATATTGACAATGGTGATAACGATGAATACAACGGGTTGGAAGATTATGCTGTTTTGTTAATGCCTTTTTATGATAAGAATCCGAATGTTCCGAAGTTCATTGATAAATTGTTGCAAAGCCGCGACCAATCATTGCAATTAAGGACCGCAGTTTTATTAATAAGAAATAATAAACCGGTTGCCGATAGTATTATTCACTCCCTTGCAGCCAGCAACAGGTACAGGTTTGAGCTGTATAAGCAACTCAAAGCAATTGATAAAGACAAAAAATTTCCAAAACTTTATTTAACTCAATTGGATATTGCACGAAGCCAGTTGGCATCTGCACATGTTAAAAGTGATTTGTTTGCCATTGAATATGTTGATAAAAAATTGGTTCAGCTAAAAGATAAAAAGGGTTACGTTTATTTCTTTAAGTACAAACCAGAAAAAGATGACGATTGGCAAATGGGAATAAGCGGCTTGCAACCGGCGAATTTGAAAGACGTGGATGACAATAATGACCTGGTTAGATTGACAAATAAAAAAATAAAACCCAATCAGGCCGAGGAAGAGCAATTCAATAAGCAACTAAAAAGATTATTATTTTCAAAACATCGGAGCGCTGCTTCTTTTTACATCGATAATGATTATTATATCGGGCGCAATTCAAATGATTGATGCCATTATATTGTAGGAATTGCGGCGATCAGTTTTTTGGTATAATCTTTCTGGGGATGAAAATAGATTTCCTCTGCTGTCCCGGTTTCCACGATTTTCCCCTTATGCATCACCATAATGCGGTCGCTGAGGTAATGCACTACGGAAAGGTCGTGTGAAATGAATATAACGGTGAAGCCTAACTGTTTTTTTAGATCAGTGAGTAAATTCAAAATTTGGGACTGAACACTCACGTCTAATGCAGAAACAGATTCATCACAAACAATAAATGAAGGATTCAGTGCGAGCGCCCTGGCGATCACGATCCGCTGACGCTGACCACCGGAAAACTCGTGTGGATATCGCTCAAAATGTTCTGGTTTTAGATCTACGTCTCCCAAAAGTTCTTCCACTTTTTCTCTTCTTTCCTTTGCAGATGATAAAATTTTATGCACGATCAAAGGTTCTTCAATTGCCGAGCCGATGGTTAATCGCGGATTTAGAGATGAATACGGATCCTGAAAAACGATCTGGATATTTTTTCGCATTCTTTTTAATTCACCGGAATCAAATTCTGCCATATCCTTTCCCTCAAACAATATTTTTCCTGATGTTGGCTGAACCAATCGGAGCAAAGTTCTTCCCAGTGTTGTCTTTCCGCAGCCGGATTCGCCCACTAATCCCAATGTTTCTCCTTTATATACTTCGAAGCTAATCTCATCAATTGCTTTAGTGTTGGTGAGAATTTTTCCAAGGAAATTTTTCCTTGCAGGAAACCAGACGGAGAGATCCTGGACCCTGATCAGCGGAATACCTGATTGGTTGACCGATTGATTCGGGATTTTACTTTTATATTGCTCATCTCCTGATCTTAATTCCTTATAATCAATTTCTACACCGGTAAAATCACTTACCACCGGTAAGCGTTCTCCTTTTTTATGCATCGTTGGCCGACAGTTCATTAATGCTTTTGTGTAAGGGTGTTGTGGCTTATTGAAAATGACGTTTACATTTCCCTGCTCAACAATTTTTCCTTTAAGCATTACCACGGCGCGATCCGCGATTTCGGCAACCAAGCCAAGATCATGTGTGATAAATATCACTCCGATCTTTTCGGCTTGCTGGATTTCTTTTATTAATTCAAGAATTGATTTTTGAACGGTTACATCAAGTGCAGTCGTAGGTTCATCACAAATCAATAAAGAAGGATTGCAACTTAATGCGATAGCAATCATTACCCGTTGTTTTTGTCCGCCGCTCAATTGATGGGGAAAGCGGTGATATATATCCGACGCATGGGGAAGTTTAACTTTTTCAAAAAGCCGAATGGTCAATTCTTTGGCTTGCGCTCTCGATATTTTTTTATTGGCGACAATTGTTTCTGTGACCTGTTCACCGCAACTGAATACAGGATTTAATGACGTCATCGGTTCCTGGAAAATAATGGCAATCTTATTTCCTCTTACCTGCTGTATTTGTTTGAAAGACTGGGATAACAAATTGGTATGACCATTATTTTCAAAAAATATAATTTCCCCTGATTTATAATTTGCGGTCGGAGGCAGTAATTGAAGAATGGATAATGCAGTTACCGATTTTCCAGAACCTGATTCACCAACTATTGCCAGAATTTCTCCACGATCAATTGATAAAGAAAGATCCTTAATTGCCGGAATAACGCCATTTTCAGTTATGAAATCAATGGAGAGATCTTTTATTTGTAAGAGTGTTTGCAAAACCGGTATAATAAATGATAAAAATTAGCTGCTTCGGGATCCAAATGCAAATGATTGCAAGACGGCGAATACTTAATATCAACAACAAAGACCAGTCAACAAAAAATAGGTAATGCTAGAATCGAAGATGCCTTACCGTTAGTCCGTTATTGATTAATTGTTTTAGAGAGTCAATACCAATTTTTAAGTGACGTTCTACAAATTCGCCGGTAACTTTTTTATCGCTTTCTTCTGTTTTTACCCCTTCAGGAGTCATTGGCTGATCGCTGACCAGCAATAATGCCCCTGTTGGAATTTTATTATAGAAACCAACAGAAAATATTGTTGCAGTTTCCATATCAATTGCATAAGCGCGAATTTTTTGCAGGTAGTCCTTAAACTCTTCATCGTGTTCCCAGACCCGACGGTTTGTAGTGTACACAGTTCCCGTCCAGTAATCAACAGCATAATCACGTATTGTGGTTGACATAGCTTTCTGGAGTGCAAATGCAGGGAGGGCCGGCACTTCGGGCGGAAAATAATCGTCGGATGTTCCTTCACCGCGAATGGCAGCGATAGGCAATATCAAATCGCCGAGCTTATTTCTTTTTTTCAAACCGCCGCATTTCCCTAAAAACAAAACGGCTTTTGGCTCAATTGCCGTGAGCAGATCCATGATTGTTGCAGCAGTTGGGCTGCCCATCCCAAAATTAATAATAGAAATATCGCCCGCCGTCGCGCATTGCATCGGTCTGTTTGCGCCAACAACTTTTACTTTATTCCATTGAGCAAAAAGGTCAACATAATTGTCGAAGTTGGTGAGCAAAATATAATCGCCAAAATTCTCAAGTTTTTCGCCGGTATATCGTGGCAGCCAGTTTTTTACAATTTCTTCTTTGCTTTTCATTGTGTAAATTTAGCGAATAGTTTTTGCTCATGATAAAAATCTACTATCCACATTATCCTTTTAAAATAAAAGAGGAGGAGATCGGGAAAGAATTCATTTTTGATGAGCTGCGCAAGCAATGGGTACGTCTCACACCCGAAGAATGGGTGCGCCAGAATTTTATTCAATACTTGTTGCAAATAAAAAAATACCCGGCATCTTATATTGCTGTTGAAAGAAAAATGAAATTGGGCGAAGTGAACAAGCGTTTTGATATCCTTGTTTTTGACAGCGCCGCCAAACCCTGGATGTTGCTGGAATGTAAGGGACCGAATATTAATTTGGATAAGGTCGTTTTATGGCAGGTGCTGCATTATAACATTGCGATACCGGTAAAATATATCGTTATTACAAACGGGCAACATTGTTATGCATATAAAAAAGGATTGTTGGATTTTGAAGCCATTCCTTTTTTACCATCTTATGATGAATGATTTCGAGACTTAAGGAAATGAAAATCCGAATTTAAAGGATTGCTCGAACATACCACGAAAAAAATCATTGGAGACGAATAAAGCCATAAAGATCTTCCGTACATGCAATCATGGGCGGGTTTGCATAAGTGCAGGTACATAAAATCAAAAGCAGGTATCAACGCGCGGAATTTTGAATTCATTTTCAAGAATATATTTTATTCATTTTCTTGAATATCCTTTTTTGCCTGCCCGGCGATTGCCGCATATTCTTTTGAAAGTTCAGTCATCTCCAGTTCTGTCTTTTCTTCCACATTTATCATTGTATTACTTGCAGACTCATGAGATACCACGAGTTCATTCACTTTTAGGTGAAGAGCTGCCGAAAACCGGTTGAATGATTTTTGAATAATAAATAAACTCAGAAAGGTGATCCCAAGAATAATATCACCGATACGATAATGAATATCTTCCATCCGAAAGCGTTTATTGCTGAGCCAGAATATGACGGTACAAAAAGCTAAAAAAAAAGTGATGGAATTGCCCAGAATAGCAATGGCAAAAGAAGTAATTCTTTCAAACCATTTTTCTGTGTACCCGTGTATGTGTTTTATTTTGCCAAACATCATAGTTGAAGCAATCTCAGGAGACCTTATTAAATGATAGAATAAAACTTGTTCCTGCCCCTTCTACTGATTGCACATCTATTCCCACATGATTTGACAAAAGAATATCTAATGTATTGGAGAGCCCCAACCCAATTCCCCCGGGCTTATCCGTGAAAAATGGATTAAATATTTTCTTTAAATTTTCTTTACTTATTCCGATGCCATTGTCTGCTATTTCTATGATATGTTTGTTATTCATTGATTTTACGATCAATTTTAATTCTCTGTTTGCTGAAGGCATAGCATCAATAGCATTGATTAAAATATTGGTCATCGCGATTTTCATCTCCGGCTTATTCACAAATATTTCAGCATCCGGGGCAATAAATTGTTTTTTGACAGTGATGTTCTTGAGATTGATTCGGTCACTGTTTATTGCCAATACATCATCGATCAATTGACGAACGGAATATTTTTCAAAAAGAGTTTCGTCAAGGTTATAATGTGCGAGAAGATTATTTGCCAGATCATTGATGCGCGTTGAAGCGCGTATAATAATGTCCAGGTATATTTTCTGATCATCTGTAATCAAAGTGGACTGCAGCAAATCTGCAGCCAGATTGATATTTGTTAGCGGGTTTCTGATCTCATGAACAATAGCCGATGCAAATTGGTTTTGCTCGGGTTCTGCTGTTTTTTGTTGGGCTAATGGTTTTAGTTGCATAGTAGAAAACGCATTGTATCTGTTTTTGATCACATCGGGAAAATTGCTAAGCGTGGTCATTTTCGGAATTTAGTTAGGTGAAGGAAATGAAATAAAATAAACAAACCTGAAGCCGAACATAGCTGGGGCTATATCAATTATTTTCTTTGCCCCGGTTGGTCTTTGCGTCTTCAACTCCTGCTTTCATCTTATCTAAATTTATTTTTCTGGCATCTAAATCATTTTGAATTGCTGCCAGCCGTTCGTCAATTTTATTTTTTTTCTGTAGAAGATCTTTTTGCTCCTCCAGAAGTTTCTGGTATTCTTTCTCTGATTTGTTTTGGGTTTTAATTTTATCGCTGATGCCAACATCGGCAAAATGATTATCTGCATCTTTTACCAGCGAGTTTAGAAAAGCCTCTACATTTTGTGTGATCACGGTATCTGCATCGGAGCTGGTAAAATTGTTATACCCTTTTGATACAGCCATATAGGCAATGCTGGTATTATTAGGTCCTGCTTCTACCTTAGTGTATATATCTATTTTGTCCTTACTGATCTCTGAAAGAATGACTCCTTTATAACTGGCCGCACCATTTCTCACTTTTTCATTTAACCCTGCCCGTTGAAATTTTTGCTGTAGTGCCTCTGCGGTAATGTTAGCGGGTTGTTTGATTTCAATCATTACTGCATTTCGATTTTCTTTTTCTATCATGGTAGAAACAGGTGTTGCCTGTGCAAAAACGCTCAGGGTGGACAATATGCCCGCAGCGACGAACAAAAGATTTTTTATTTTTTTCATAACTCAATTTTTAAAATGATTTTTATTTGTGTCTAACGCCACCCTCATTTTCCCCCAAAGAATACCTAGGCTTTTCTAAAATCTTTTTCCTTTTCCGGTAATTTTCGGAGTAATGGGGCCTTTTCATGGGGTCCAAATGTGATTGCCAATAATAAGCCAGTAGCTACTCCGGCTAAAATGCCTAAAAATAATTTTCCGGTATTCATAATTTTTTTATTTAAAAGATGGAAACCTTCCGAACAGATATACTGAACGAGGACTACCTTATAAAAACGGAGCTTTTTTGATACTCTATGAGAGTATGAAGCAGTTTTATTTTTTGAATGATCTTATTTTTAAGATCATTGTGAAACCTGATATTTTTAAATTCCATCAAAGCGTTTTCGTAAATAAGAATCGCTTCCTCAAATCGTCCCTTATTTTCGTTTCTTAAGGCTTTAATGAACAGTTCAACAGGAACATTTTTTCTCCACAGAATAATTGAAACGATTGATGTGATTATAACACATAAGAGCATCAACAAAAAAACGTAATAATAAAAGGGCATAGAAAGAATTTTTGGGTCTGATACAACAATTGTAAAGATGAGCGTATTATCATCGTTATTCTTATACAAATCTCAGAAAGACTTACATCATTCACACATTACTATTCTTCGACTGCGCTTTTCGTTATGGTAATGCTCGTTTTTCATTTCATTATGGTCGAGAAACCTCCTTTTAAATTTCGATGTGTGAATGATGTAACTTATTTACAAAGTTGTGTAAGAGAAGCCTGAACAAATCAGTTGACCTTCGCGATGATAAAACTTCAAATAAAATGATAAACCCGACACAGGCAAAAGGTAATTGGAATTATCAGAAAGGAAGGCTTAAAGAAAAGTTTGCGATTTTAACCGATAATGATCTCCTATTTGAACAAGGAAAGAAAGATGAAATGTTAGGAAGACTTGAAATCAAATTAGGCAAAACAAAGGAAGAACTGAATAATCTTATTGAAACACTTTAAAAGTCAATTTTTATGATTAAAAGAATATTTTCTACCGCTATTATTTTGATAGTAATTGCCTCGTGCATTTCCGGTTGTATGGAACACCGGTATTATCAACAAAATCATCATCACAGTCCGGATTATTATAATCATCATCATATGACTCCTCCTCCGGATGTAGATGTTCACATTCATAATTGATCATAATTTTAGTTGGGGATATTTGCTTTAAAAAACAAGATTGGTTTCTGCTTTGGCGGGACCATATCGGCAGTATGCTTCCTTTGTTGCAACCAGCAATTCTATTGATGAAAATTTTTTTCGTAATCAATGGTCGTTTGTAAAACCTTAATACGCTGGGCGATCTTCTCGCTAAATTTATTATCCAGCTTAAGTTTCCTGATCTCGATTAATGCATCTTCGTAATTTTGTAAAGCTGAAGTATATCTTCCGTCATTTTCATTGCGAACGCCTTCTTTATATAGTTCTGTATGACTGTTTTTTTTGTAATGTGCGATGAAAAAGATAATAGAACCGATGATGACCATAATGATAAAAAGCGCCAGGTAAACAGAAGAAAACATTTGATTATTGGTTTTGTGAAATTACAGCGGCTGTAATGTAAACTTTATAATCCGGACGCCTGTGAAATTGTTTGGAAGATGGCAGTTGACTTTTTCGATGATATGCTTTTTATTCATACCCGCTTTTAATAACGGTAGATATCATTTTAAAACGCCCGTTTGGTTTTATGAAATTTGAAGAATGGGCCGGTATAATAATTCCCATTCCAGACTCCAGTAAGTTGGAAACATGATCAATTACGATTTCTGCTTTTCCTTCAATGATCTGGACAAAGGTGTCAAAAGGAGATATCTTCTCTGTTAGTCCTTCTCCACTGTCAAAGGACATCACGCTTATATTTCCTGTTGATTTTTTAAAGATTGTTTTTATAACTACAGAATTTGCCATATACTCAATTATTTCAACAATGATGTGAGATTTTGATTTTTCCAGTTCCTTATCATCAAGCTTATTCATTTTCAATTATTTTAAATTATCGTATGGTAAAGATGCGATTCCTTTTAAATAAAGGCATTACACAACCTTGTAAATAAGTTACATCATTCCCACTTTATACTAAATAGTGGTTCCGGATTTAAATATGCGAGATGACTATAAATTGTTTCGTAGGACTTTTAAAATAAAAGCCCCTTCAACAAGGGGCTAATTTAGCTTACTGCTTTTTTGACACTAAATGAATCCTAATCGGTGCTGGGTAAAATTAGAATTACGTGCGGCCAAATTGTTACATAATGTTTTTAATAAGTTACATAATCCACAGTTCTCTAATTTCATGTTCAACACTTAAAACAAACTAAGTATTGAAGCTTCAAAAACGTGTCGAAAATATAAATAGATCACTGTATCGCTTGCTTAATTTCCAGCTCTTCCCCGGTTAATTCATAATACAGATTTTGCAAATTGTGCACGTACCTGAATTTTTGCCAGCCCATGAATGAAAACTCTCCTGATGAATAATAGACCAGCATGAACCAACCTTTGCTATATGTTATTATTGTATGCTGGTGATCGGAAGACTGTGAATAATTGAAAGATACCCCGTTTACCTTAAATCCAAGTGCCTCCAGAATTACAGAGGTCAGGGGAATTGGATCTATATGATTATACTCTACATACCCAGGAAAATTTTGCTGTCTTTCAGACGACTCAAAGGGCAGGTTATTGATCCTGACCACGGCTGGTTCTGTTGAAACAACCTGGTGAAATTCAAAAATACCTTTCGGTGCCGTTTTAAAATATAACCAATTGCCCATTCTTAATTCTCGTGGATTGATCATTGAATTTTAGTTTTTATTATATAAAAGGAATTCATTGTCTTTCTTGAATTGTAGTTGTGGCGATAAGGGTTAAGAAAGAGCATAATATTGGTTTATTGGATTTATTATTTAACTCTTTAGCGATTTTCTATGTAAAAGACTATTATCCCGGATAATGATCGCTGACGATAATGTGATCATCGACAAGACCAACAATATGTGTACTTCCTTTCCGGCATTAAGCCCAAAAAAACCAACCAGCCAACCTGATAACAAAATAAAGGCTAATGCATATGTCAGGATTGTCATAATGATTGCTTTCTTTATTTTATACTAAACTTTGCATGTATGCTTGTGAAAAAATCAAATCCTCAAATATATTTCTGGGTATTTTCTGCCTTGCTCTTCAATGCGGGTCTAAAACTTAGCAAGAAACAAAAATGTATATTTTATTTCAGGTAGCTGTTATATAATCTCTTTTAAAAGTTACATAATTCACACTTTTAGCAATGCACTGCTTTCGGTTTGATAATGGTGATACTGCAGGCTACGTTTTTTGTGAATTTAATTATGGAATCTCGGAACGAAGAATTTGTTCAAATATCTTCTAGTGAGTTTCGCCTTTTCTGTTTTATCTTTTTAAAAAAGGAAGGAGTTAAACCGGTCACTTTTTTGAATTGGTTGGATAAGTGCGCCCCGCTACTGTAATCCATCTTCCATGCAATTTCGGAAATGTTCAGTTCATCATATATCAGCAACTCTTTGACGCGTTCTATTTTATGTAAAATATGAAAATGTTCGATGGTAATGCCTTGCGATTCTGAAAAAAGATTTGCGAGATAAGTGTAATCGTGATTTAATTTTTGACTTAAGTAATCAGAAAGATTTATTTCCAACGGCTCCTCTGAATAATGCACCAGCTCGATAATAACGGCTTTTATTTTTTCAATCAGAATACTTTTTTTATCGTCAATTAGTTCAATTCCCGATTTCTTCAAAGCTGCATTTAGCTCATTCCATTGAGCTGCAGAAATGTTTTCTTCAATTTCTGCTTCACCCAGTTCCACTGTCTTATAATGAATCCCGAGTTTATCCAATTCTGCTTTCACCAGCATTTTACAGCGAATGCTAACCATATATTTGAGAAAGATCTTCATTTTTTTATTTTATCATCTCTAATTGAAATGCTTAAGACTAAAATAGTCAATAGGAAAGGAAAGGAATTTGGCAAGATTGATTTTGAAAAGTAATTACGAAGGTACACCAAATAAAAGGGCCGGGATAAAAATCCAGCCCCGTTTTAAAATCCAATATCCTATGAGATACCACTCACGAAGGTAACTCACTATGGGAACGAAGAGTTACATGATGAGATAAATAAGTTATAGAATTCACACATATATCATTAAAGTAGAATCCTCATTGAATTACTAAACTATCCTTTCGATGGCTATTGAATTTGACTATAGCTGTAAAACGGTGACACAGATTTGATTAGCAATAAGTTTGCTAATATGAACAAATAATGAACAAGAACGATTCGAATTGGTATGCAGCGATTATTTCAAAATAAAAAAAGCAGTCGAGTTTGTATTGAAAAACGGATGATATGAAATATCATCCGTTCTATGGGGACTCCTAATTATAGAATTATGGGTGCGATTTATTATGAGAACAAACCACCTTTTTTAAGGTCCTTTATTCCTTCACCAATTTTGTACCCGTTGTGATATATTTCAATCTTATATTCTCCTATCTTGAAACCATTATCCTGCTTCCATGAAAATTTCACTGCTTCTACTTTGCCTGATTCAAATTCAACCGGTACTTTAGCTGTGAACATTTTATCTCCATCGTCCCTTGTGGTAAAAGCCCCTGACCCTTTTGCAGAATCCAATATCATTTTATTATCAGGGCCAGTGATGCATACATATACATCAGCGTGGCCACTTAGTGCAATGCGGTTAGTCAGATCAAAAGAAATATTCAGTTTATCAACTTTCTTTGCTTTGTAAGTTGTTTTTTCCTGACCATTCTTTTTTTCCTGTACCGGATTGATCATGATATTACTGGCATTAAGTGTTGAAGCGATATCTACTTTTTTAGACAACTCGTCTTTCGCGGTATTTGTGGTTTGCAAATCCGAGGTCAGTTTATCTTTATCCTGATTTAATTGCACCATATCCTGAGTCAGTCCATGATTTTCAAGCGTAAGCTGCGCAATGTTTTGTTCCAGTCCGGTGATTTTGCCATTAAGGTCCAATATCAGTGCGTCAGCCGTTTTCCTGTCAGCTTCCGTTAATTTTTCTTTTTTGAGAATACCACGGATCTGCCCTTTTAATTTTGCGATATCATTTTGCCGGCCGGTTAACATGCCTTGCATCTTGTTATTGAACCCGGTCATCGAATCCAATCTGACCAGAGCATTATCAAAATTTCTTTGCACCTGGTCTTTATCATCAGTTACTTTAGCTATCTGGGTCTGCTGTGTCTGCAGGCTCTGATGGTGCTCAGAGTTGCTGTACAGTATATATCCTCCTGTGGCCAAAAAGCCTAGTGCAAGCAGACCAATAACTAAATTTCTATAATCTTTTTTCGGAGGCGTGCTCAATGGAGCGCCCGTTGGAAGATTACTTGTGTTCATTGTATTCAAATTTTGTTTTTAAAAATGTACTTTAAAAAATTGATGGGTCTGTAAACGGAAGCATAACTAAACAGAAGCGTCAAGAATTGTTGAAACGGAGAAAGCTAAGTAACTGTAGTAGGTCTAAAATCGTGCCAATGAAAAATCTAGATTTCTAAAAGGACGGTTGTAGGTAACTATAACACTAAGTGGCAGAACGATGCGTGGTTCCAATTTGTTTATTTTGCCAATCTGATTTGTTAAAATGATTAATCATCCGGCTGCGAAGCTGGCACTATCAAACTCTAATAGTAAGGAACAAAGTTTCTAATATCTAAAGTATTTTGTTTTGACAAAAAAATATTGTGGGATAATCATTGACGTTATACTTTGTATTAATAAAGAAACCCGCTTTTAGGGCGGGTTTGCTATTTATTTTGAACGGTTTTGGAATTTGTTTTCCAGTTTTGTTCAAATAAACTCCGTTAACAGGTTA
>JAJPKJ010000006.1 GCA_021323755.1 Chitinophagales bacterium
AAAGGATTTTCTTATTAACCTGAAAATGATCTGAGAATATGATTCCCCTTCTCAAAAAAATCATTGCATACAAAAAAATTTTCGTTGTTATTCTATTATTATCATCCACACTTCACGCCTTGTGCCAGGAATCCGAATATGCCATCTATCTGCAAAAAATGGTAAACAACGCTCAAGGCGAAAAGCAGAAAGTATATTGGCTGGGACAACTCGCCAGACTGTATTGGGGAATCAATCGGGAACGCTCCGACTCGCTGATACGCGAAGAAACTATCATTGCTGATAAATCAAATGATGAAAATAAAGAGCTTACCATACAGGTTTATCTCGATAATGCAAACCGGTATTTACAAAATGCCGGCAATCTGGAAGAAAATGATACAGCGATCACCATTTGCCAAAACGCGGTTCAATTAGCTAAAGATAATAACCAGAGCGATTTTGGCGCTTTTGCCTATTTACAAATGGCAACTGCAAATCGCAATATTGACGATTACGATAGAGCCACTTCCTGTGATAATAGTGCACAGGAACTCGCGGCCACCAGTAAGAATGACTCATTGTTGGTTGAATTATACATATCCAAAGCGACGACAGATATCGAAAAGGAAGGCGACGAAGCTGCTGCAAAAAATTATTTAACCGCGGTTTTAATTGCCGAAAAGACAAACAATTATTATTTGTTGCTGAAATCATATTTGTTCCTTGCAGATTTATACATCGACCGGCAGGAGTATGACGAAGCGCTTGACTATCTGGGAAAACTCGAAAAAAACTGCATCGCAAAATATGACATCGATTATAATGATCTGATCGGGATTTATCTCCGGAAGTACAAAATTTATTATTACAAAAAAGATGAGATCCGCGCCCAGCTTTATTATCAACAAGGAATGCAGATCGCCGATTCTTTGCATGAATACGATCGAGAAGCAAGCTATTATTTGGCCATTCTAAATAATCTGATGAGCGAGGGTAAATACAATGACGCACTTGAATACCTGCAAAAAAATTATGACCCAATAGAAAAATACTACCAGCAAAAAAATATGCTTTATGCAGTGAATTGTTATTATATGCGCATCTATACTGCAATTAATGATTTTAATAACGCGTTATCATTTTATCATAAAGCATCTGAAGAAATCACCTACAATGCAAACGATTATTGGAGATTTTACTTTAATTATTATACAGCGGTTTTTTGTGAAAGGGTTTATGCACAAAAACCGGATTCCTATTCCAATGCTGCTGATGTAAATTCCTATGACAGCATTGCATTCAATTGTATTTTTGCCGCCAGGAAAATCGCCTATTCAACCAAGAATCTTCCCGAGATAGCACAGGCCAATAGCTTTCTGGAAATACTTTATAGCAACGATAACCAGTACGACATGGCTTATTATTACCGCAAGCTTACTGACAGCTGCAATAATATCCTAAGAAATCGCAATGATGCCAAAGAAGTATTTATCGCAAAACTGAACAAGGAAAAACAGTCTGCCATTCTGAAAGAAGAAGAATTGAAGCAGGCCCATAACATCCAATACATGGGCATAACAGCCATGCTTGCAACTTGTTTTATCATATTGGTCATGTTGGGCTATTTTAAAGTTTCAGAAACAACAATAAAGATCATCGGCTTCTTTGCCTTTATTTTTCTTTTTGAATTTGTTGTAATGCTGGTTGATACAAACATTCATTCCTTTACGCACGATGAGCCATGGAAGGATCTATTGGTAAAGATCGGGCTTGCAGCCATTATGCTGCCTTTGCATCATCGGGTTGAACAAAAAGTGATACATTATCTTACATCCAGACGAATGATAGAAAGACCCGATAAGTTGACAGCCTGAGTTGCTAATTAGATCCGGGCAATGATTAACTTTGTCCTCTAAAATATTTTATCCTTGATTTCTATTGATAATATTCTGGTCAGCGATTTGGTTGTAGAAGAACAATTTGTCTGCGACCTGCAAAAATGCAAAGGCGGTTGTTGCGAAGATGGCGACGCGGGCGCCCCACTCGAAGAAGATGAATTGAATCTGATCAATGAAGTTTACGAATCGGTTAAACCTTATCTCACTGATGAAGGGATTGAAGTGATTGAAAAAAAAGGACGCTATCATTATCACAAGGAATTCGGGTGGGTTACACCAACAATAGAAGATAAAATGTGCGCTTATGGTTTTCGGGATAAAAACGGAATCATTAAATGTGGAATTGAACAAGCTTTTTACGATGAAAAAATAAAATGGAAAAAACCGATCAGTTGTCATTTATATCCAATAAAGATCAAGAAGACAAAGGAATATGAAATGGTGAATTATGAACCAAGAGAAACCCTGTGCAATCCCGGGTGTTCGCTTGGAAACAAATTGAAAGTACCTGCTTTTGTCTTTTTGAAAGAGTCATTGATAAGAAAATTTGGTGAGGATTTTTATGGCGCCCTTGAGCAAATCGCCAAAAATTACTTTACCGATCAGCAAGTAAAAAGCACAAGCAAATGACGCAAAAATGTTGAACAGCATTACTGCCGTTTTTTAGATAAAAATGAAAAGCGGACCTCAAAAAATATTCCGGGATTAGAAATCATAAATAATAATGACAGAGAACGCATCAACCTTTATTGCCAAAAGCACCGTGAAGTCAGCCGATCTGGACCACCGGCACAAGATCAACTTTAATATCGGGAAATATAATAGCGCCGTTTCCGTGGGCAAACTTCAGTTCAGCGATCTGCATCTTGCCCGTGAGCGTGCAAAAAATATAAAATGGAAAGCGATTGAAACCCTTGATCAACAATTAGAAGCCTTTGAACTGGCTTTTGCCAAACGAGGCGGGAAAGTCATCTGGGCAGAAAATACCAAGCAGGCGCTCGAAGAAATTTTAGCGATTTGCAAAGAAAAAAATTGTCGCAGCATCGTGAAAAGCAAAAGCATGGTGACCGAAGAAATCAAGCTGAATGATTTTTTGGAAGAACACCATATTGAAAGTATCGAAACTGATCTGGGTGAATATATACAGCAGCTTGATGGCGAACCCCCATATCACATCGTGACACCGGCAATGCACAAAAGCAAAGAAGATGTGGCAAAATTATTTTATGAAAAGTTAAATACCGCGCCCAATCTTTCCCCCGAACAACTGACCCTTGTCGCCAGGGAAAAATTGAGAAAAAAATACGTTGAAGCGGAGATCGGAATTACCGGCGCAAATTTCATTATTGCCGATATTGGCGCAATTGCCGTTACAGAAAATGAAGGCAATGCAAGATTAAGTTGTGCTTTTCCCAAAACACATATTGTTATCGCTGGAATTGAAAAAGTAATCCCGGCAGTAACAGATCTTGGATTGTTTTGGCCCCTACTCGCCACCTATGGAACTGGCCAGCAACTTACCGTGTATAATACAATTGTTACCGGACCAAAACAATCAAATGAAATTGACGGACCAGAAGAAATGTATGTCATTTTGTTGGATAATGGCAGAACAAATATTCTGGCCAATGAAAAATCGAGAGAAAGTTTGTATTGCATTCGATGTGGTGCCTGTTTAAATGCCTGCCCGGTCTACAAAAATATTGGCGGACATACTTACAGCAGCACCTATAGCGGGCCGATCGGTGCAGTCATTACTCCGCAGCTGCAAAAAATGGATGAGTGGAAACATTTAAGCTATGCATCATCGTTATGTGGCAATTGCACAGAAGTGTGCGCGGTAAAGATCAATCTGCATGAACTATTATTGGAAAACAGAAATGAAGCAGTTGAAAGTGGCTATGCAAGTTGGGGTGAGAAAATGGCATGGAAGGTTTGGAAAAGAGCGAGCTTGAGCAGAAAGTTGATGAATGCCGGTAATCAAAGAATGAAAAACTGGATGGTCAATAAGATGTTCAAGGGATGGACAGCACATCGTGCGGATCTGAATTTTTCGCAACAAACTTTTAATGAAATGTGGAAAGAAAAAAATCAGCATTAAAAATAAAATTATCTTGAGCAAAGTTTTTCAGTCGGTTTAATACCGGACTGCCTGTCGGCAGACAGGCTTTTTTATTATCGAATTTATTGCTAATGCTTTTATACGTTCGGCATATAACTCCAAGATTATTGTACATTGTTGATTTCATCAGCAAAGAATTATTCAACGAACCGATCATCGTCACTACTGATAAAAATGAATTCATCACAAACGACCAACCCAAAATAAATTACTCGGAGGAAGAATTTTCTGAAGAAGAATTTTTCATTCATCAAACACCATTGCTTTTTGAAAAAGGAATAAAAGAAATAAGAATTGATTGTTTTGAATTGAATTATACAAAGGTTTTTTTCCAAACCAATGGCGATTTCCCTTTCGACATCTTTGCCGCTTCGTTTTATTTAATAAGCCGGTATGAAGAATATCTTCCTCATGAAAAAGATGAATATGGAAGATATGCGTATACCAATTCATTGGCCTGGAAAGAAAATTTTCTGCAAATCCCGATCATCAATGTCTGGCTCCAGGAATTCAAAAAATCCCTGCAAAAAAAATTTCCTCCCTTAACATTCAATCATAAATCATTTCGATTTATCCCCACTTACGATATTGATATCGCTTATTCCTATTTATATAAAGGATGGAAAAGAAATCTTGGCGGATTATTAAAATCAATTACCAACGGCGAATTTTCAACCGCAAAAGAAAGAATAGCTGTTTTACGCAGGAAAAAAATTGATCCCTTCGATGCCTATGAATGGCTTGACTCCTTGCATCTATATTGTCGTGTAAAACCGTATTACTTCTTTCTTGTTGCCCAAGAACAAAAAGAATACGATAAGAATATCTCTCCTGGCGAGATGGCGATGCAGGAATTGATCCAATATCACGCATCAGGAAATTTTATAGGAATTCATCCCTCCTGGCAAAGCGGTGACAACAAAAATTTATTAAAAGAAGAAATTGAATGGCTTGAATATATCGCCGAAAAAAAAGTCGTGCATAGCCGGCAACACTATATTCGTTTTACGTTGCCGGAAACCTATAGACAACTGCTGAGCGCCGGAATTCAAAAGGATTTTTCGATGGGATATGGCAGCATCAACGGTTTTAGGGCATCTGTTGCTTCCTCATTTTTTTGGTACGATCTTCAAAAAGAAGAGCAAACGGTATTGCAGATTTTCCCTTTTTGTTTTATGGATGCAAATTCCTTTTACGAACAAAAATTAACGGTGCAACAGGCGATGGAAGAATTGTTGCATTATTATCGGCTCATTAAGAAATTAAATGGATTGATGATTACGATTTGGCATAACACGTTTTTGGGGACCGACAAACAATTTGCCGGGTGGAAAGAAGTGTATGAGGTCTTTTTAAAAGAAGAAGTCTATTGGGATATGTGAAGAACCGGGGACTAGTGGCCGGTATTTCCAGGACAGCATAGAAATTCGATACCTGATCTTGCAGGACCGCATTCGTCTTCCATCTTCCACTAATGACGAAAATGCCGCATGCCGGTGATAACCATTGCTAAATCATTCTTTACGCAATATTCAATAGAATCCTTATCCCGAACAGAGCCGCCGGGCTGAATAAATGAAGCAATTCCTTCAGCATAGGCAATACGAACGCAATCGTCAAATGGGAAAAACGCGTCGGAAGCAAGAGTGGCATGCTGCAGATCGAAACTAAATTGTTTTGCTTTTTCAATAGCATTTCGTAATGCATCAATGCGACTTGTTTGCCCGCAACCTTTGCCGATCAGTTGTTTGTTCTTCACTAAGGCGATGGCGTTGGATTTAAGATGTTTGCAAACAATATTGGCAAAAACAAGATCTGTTTTTTCAGCTGCCGTTGTTTCTCTCCCACCCACTTCTTTCCATTCAGCAAAATTGCCTTTATCAGCACTTTGCGTCAAAGTTCCGCCCAGCAAACTTTTATAAACATCGGCGTTTGTCATTTCATCGGAAGAGTATTGTAATAGAATTCTGTTCTTCTTGGATTTCAGGATTAATAATGCTTCTTCAGTAAAATTCTTTGCGAGTAAAACCTCAAAAAATATTTCGTTAACTGCTTCAGCTGTTGTCTTATCAATTGTTCCATTACAAATGAGTACGCCACCAAAAGCGCTTTCGGGGTCGCCGGCGAGCGCGTCTCTCCACGAATCAATGATTGTTGCTCGCGACGCAATACCGCAAACATTGGTATGTTTGATAATGGCAAAGGTTGTTTCGTTGAATTCATTAATCAGTTGCAACGCAGCATCAATATCAACGAGATTATTGTATGAAATTTCTTTACCGTGCAGTTGCTTAAATGTTTTACTTAAATCACCATAAAATGCGGCCTGCTGGTGTGGATTCTCTCCGTAGCGCAATGGTGTTCTGTTACCCCCATTCAGTGTTCGGATTTTATTTTCTTTATTAAAATAATTGGAAATGGCGATATCATAATATGCGCATACCCTGAAGGCTTCTGCGGCAAAGGTTCTGCGGTCCTCCATTGAAGTCTCCCCACTTTTTTGTGCAAGAAGTTTATCGAGCTCATTATATGATTTAGGAGAAGCAACAATCAAAACATCCTGATGATTTTTTGCAGCGGCGCGGATTAATGAGACTCCGCCAATGTCGATTTTTTCGATGATCAGTTTTTCTTCCGAAGTCTTATTTAGCGTTTCTTCAAAGGGATAAAGATCAACGATCACCAGATCAATTTCGGGAATATTAAATTGCTTCATCTCAGCGATATCAGTTTCGTTTTCTCTTCTTCCCAATATCCCACCAAAGACAGCCGGATGCAGGGTTTTGACTCTTCCACCCAAAATGGAAGGATAAGTAGTAAGGCTTTCTACGCTGATGCACGGAATCTGCAATTGTTCAATAAATTTTTGTGTGCCTCCTGTCGAATAAATCCTGATTCCGAGATCATATAATTTCTTCACGATCGATTCCAACCCTTCTTTATAAAAAACAGAAATTAATGCGCTGTTGATTTTTTTATTCATACAAAAAATTTGCAAAGAATTTTTAAGAAGCGCAAAACTACATTAATCCACATTCATCACAAAAGCGCCTTTTGCCTTGCACCACCATATGAAAGATGAAGATCCTTGCAGGCTGATTTCCGTTTATCATATTCCTGTTTGCATTGGTTGAATCCAATATCCATGCATGGAATCGAATCGTAGGTAAGATCCACAATCTTTACTCTTGGGTCCGTGAAATCGAGCATAGAACTTTGAAACAAATGATACAAATAAACGAAGCAAGCAGCTTCCCGGCAAATGGGATTTGCATGTAAAAAATTTGTGAAAAGCCTGATTTAATTCACATATACAATTAGTAAAAACTAATTTTTTTTCTTTAAATAAATAAAACAAAAAAAATGATATTTGAGTAAATGGTTATCAAAAAAACGCCGTTTTTTAGAATTTATACTAGTGGTTTAGCAGGTTTAATTTGCTATAAATAGCCCGTTATTTTACGGTATTTTAGCCCGTTATTTTACGGTATTTTCTTTCGTAATTTTGCATTATTCTTTGACTTCCTACACTTTATAAATAATAGTAATTTGTAATTCGCTGATTAATAATTTTATTATAGTCATTTCAAAAATTAAACCTGAATATTTTTATCTAGATAAAAATATTCATAATCGGTAAAATTTAAAGCTATGACTACAATTGAAAAAAAATCAGTATGTACTGGAAAATATGTTGATACAAAGTATGTGGATACTATGATCAGAACATACAAGCAAGAAAGATGGGTGCATAACTCTGAACGCATTGGCAAGGAAGATTCATTAACGGTTTGGATGGACCTTGAAAAATTGGAAGAATTTGTTTCTCAAATTAAAATGCATGGAGGAAACGGCATTCGTATTTGTTTCGGCGCACATCCGCAGGAATTTGAAAACACTGATCTGGCTGGAAGACAAACTGCCGTGTTGGTTGCAACACGGGGAACAGAAAGCCAAACAAATAAAGACCTGTATGTTACTGATGAAGGAAAAGCAAATATACTCGCTTATGGTTGGTTGCCTGCATGTCCGCCAATGTGTGGAACAGGTTATACCACGCCTGGGACAGCAATTATTGATCGTGGTATAAAAGGGTTATCGGTTATTTAACGCGTAAATCAATAAGAATACTACATACAATTAATGAAAGCTAATCAGCCAATGCTGGTTAGCTTTTTTCGTTGTGTAATCAGAAATATTTATCTTTCTTATTTATTCAGAAAAATGATAACATCATTATACTTAAGTTTTTTATTCACTGTAATTGCTTTTCTTTCAAGTTTATGTATCTATCGTCAATCACATCCCAGGCTATACCTCAATTTATTTCCCGTTTTTTTGCTGGTAACCGTAATCATGTCGGGGTTTATTGATTATTTCTCTGCACACAAACAAAGTAATTTGGTTATGTTCAATATTTTGACAAGCCTGCAATTTTGTTTTTACCTTTTTGTGCTCAAAGAGATCATTCGCAACCCTACTGCGAAAAGAGTCATTTTTTTTGCTTTTATGATTTATCCTTTTGTTGCGATTTTGATAATTTTTTTTATTCAAAAAATTACATTCGTACTGACTATCAGTTATGCTCTAGGATGTTTGTTCATCGTTGCTTTTAGCATCTTTTATTTTTTTGAATTATTTCAACTTCCAAGCCCGGTCAATTTATTAAAGCAGCCCCAATTCTGGATATGCTCGGGTTTACTTTTTTATTTTTCCTGCAGTTTTTTTGTTTTCAGTTTTCTAAATTTCTTAAAATCACCCTCGCACCTTATCGGTAAGAATTTAGAAATAATAGCTAACTTATTGGACGTCTTATTATACACATCATTTACTGTAGCATTTTTATGTCGGATCAAAATCAGGAAATCTACGCATTAATTTTGATCGGCATTGTTCTGGCCCTGGTATTGGTTGGATTTATAATGATCATTCTCTTTTTATACCAGCGCAGGCAACACCGACAGGAAAAACAATTGACTGAAATAAAAACGCGGTACGAACAAGAACTGCTTCGCTCCCAGTTGGAAATGCAGGAATCAACTTTCAAAACAATTGCACAGGAATTACATGATAATATCGGGCAGGTTCTTTCTGTCATAAAATTATCATTATCCATTTTACCGCTTGAAAAAGTTCATCCCGCATTTGAAAGTATACAGAACTGCAGGGAAATGCTGAACAAGGTAATCTTCGACATGTCAAATCTTACCAAAAGTCTCCATACCGATCGCATTTCAGAAATAGGAATTGATGAAGCCATCAGGTTTGAACTGGATGCCTTACGAAAAACGGGCTTATTGAAAGTGTATTTCGCAGTCTCGGGATCCTCTCAATTTAATAATCCACAAAAAGCGACTTTTCTATTCCGAATGTTCCAGGAAATGATCAATAATATTTTAAAACATGCGCAAGCCAATCAAATAAATGTTGATGTTATTTACACAACAGATAATAAATTTGTTTTAAAAGTAGCTGACAACGGAATTGGGTTTAATGCCGAGCGAAAACAAAATCAAACTACATCAGCGAGCGGAATTGGTTTACGAAACATGGTAAACAGGGCTCAATTAATAGGTGCATTAATTTCCATTCAAAGTGAAACTGGCAAAGGAACTACAATTACGGTCGAACTACCTTTGGAAAAATAATGATTGTAAACAGGCTGAACCTTGACTAGTAAAAAAACACAAGTAGCGATCGCCGATGATCATACGCTTCTGCGAAAAGCATTAAGCAGATTAATTGCTTCCTACGAAAATTATTCTGTCTTGTTTGAAGCAGAAAATGGAATCGAAGTAAAATCAAAAATTACTCAGCATATTATTCCCGATATTATTTTACTTGATGTAAATATGCGCGTAATGGACGGCTTTGAAACGGTTCAATGGCTCTATAAAAATCATCCACAAATCAAAGTACTGGCATTATCCATGTTCAGCGATGAGAAAATAATAATTCGCATGTTGAGATTGGGGGCCAAAGGATATATACTAAAGAACATAGACCCCGATGAATTGAAAAATGCGCTTGATTCGGTGATGAAAAAGGATTTTTACCTGCCTGAATATATTTCGGGAAAAATAATCAGCGGTCTCAATAAAGATGGTGATGACATCAATAAGCCAACAATATTACTCACCGAAAAAGAAAAAGATTTTTTGCAACTGATCTGCTCCGAACTTACTTACAAGGACATTGCACAGAAACTCAACATCAGCCCACGTACGGTTGATGATTATAGAAATGCCATGTTTGAAAAATTCAATGTAAAATCCCGGGTGGGATTAGCCATTTACGCGATCAAGAAAGGATTTGTGATCGTCTAATCATTCTGCAGCCAATAATTTATTCAAATAAGCAATTTGCCCCAGATGGTAAATATCATGCTGAATCAATCCATTCAGGAGAAACCGAAAATCATATTGCCGATAACTTACCACCTCGTCCAGAAAATCATCATGCTTATTTTCCAATGCCCGCACTATTTCCTGGTGTATGGTGTTCAATAATTGCGATCCCTTTTCCCAACTATGTTCTGTTGAATTAATATCGATCCAATCATTCTTTTCAAAAAAAGAGACATCAGTTGCTTTATCGGTGATCTGAGCAAGAGTGAACTCCGCCCAATTGATCATATGATATAATAACTGTATTAATGAATGCGCATTTTTGCCTGGCTTTTTGTAAACGTTTTTTGAATCTATTGTTTTGAATATTGCATCAACAGATTGTCCAAACCATGGCTCCCCATTCATCACCAATTTTAGTTCCCTGATTATTGATTGAATTTCAGCAGTCATTTCCCCAATTGATTATTTACTCAAATACATACTTCTGTCCTTATATAATTGACGAAAATACGGATCGCGCAGATCTTTAATAAATCTTATCGCTTCGCCGGTTGATTTCATTTCCGGTCCGAGTTCTTTATTAACGCCGGGAAATTTATCAAAGCTGAAGACAGGTTCCTTGATAGCGTATCCTTTTAATTTCTTTTCAAACTTAAAATCCTTTAGCTTTTTTGCGCCGAGCATCACTTTTGTGGCAACATTCAAATATGGAATTTGATAGGCTTTGGCAATAAAAGGGGTTGTTCGAGAAGCACGTGGATTTGCTTCGATCACATACACTTTACCATCTTTAATGGCAAACTGGATATTAATAAGCCCTTTGATATTGAGTTGAAAGGCGATCTTTCGGGCATATTCCTCCATTGTTTCAACTACCAGGGGAGTAAGATTGAATTGCGGCAACACGGCATTGCTATCCCCACTATGAATCCCTGCAGGTTCGATATGTTCCATCACACCCATGATATGAAAATCCTCCCCATCGCAGATCGCATCTATTTCTGCTTCCTGGCAGCGATCAAGAAAATGATCGATCAAAATTTTATTACCGGGAATATGTTTCAGCAAACTGATCACCGCTTTCTCTACTTCATCATCATTGATCACAATGCGCATTCTTTGCCCGCCCAACACATAACTCGGGCGTACGAGAACCGGGTAACCAACTTTATTTGCCACATCAATTGCCTCTTCAACGGTATAGGCAGTTCCATATTCCGGATAAGGAATGTGAAGGTCTTTCAGCATGTCGCTGAATCTTCCGCGATCTTCGGCGATATCCATATTATCGAAAGAGGTACCGACTATCGGAATTCCTTTTTTATACAATTTCTCCGATAACTTGAGTGCTGTTTGGCCGCCCAATTGAACAATAACGCCATCCGGCTTTTCGTGTTCAATAATTTCCCAGAGATGTTCCCAATAAACTGGCTCGAAGTAGAGTTTATCTGCCATGTCAAAATCGGTGGAAACTGTTTCAGGATTGCAATTCACCATAATGGCTTCATAGCCGCATTCTTTTATTGAAAGCAACCCGTGAACGCAACAATAATCGAATTCAATTCCCTGACCAATACGATTTGGTCCGGAACCAAGAACAATAATTTTTTTCTTATCGCTCACTTTACTTTCATTACCTCCGCCATCTTCAAATGTAGAATAGAAATACGGAGTTTTTGCTTCGAACTCTGCGCTGCAGGTATCCACCATTTTAAAGACCCTCTTTATTCCTGCAGCTTTTCTTTTTTCATAAACATCTTCATCGGTGCCGTTTTGCATAATGCGTGCGATCTGCTCATCACTGAATCCTTTTCGCTTTGCTTCGCGAAGCAATTCTGTCGGCAGCGTATCTAATTTATATTTTGCGATTTCCTTTTCAACAAGACAAATTTTTTGAATTTCATATATGAACCAGCGATCAATTCTTGTTACCTGTGAAATTGTTTTCACACTCACGCCGAGCATCAATGCATCTTTAATGCGGAATATGCGATCCCATTTGGGAATCTTGATGTACTCGATAATTTCTTCTGCATGCATCTGGCTCTTGCCATAATAACCCAGGCCGACCGCATTATTCTCCAGACTCTGACATGCTTTTTGAACAGCTTCGGCAAAACTTCTTCCAATTGCCATAACCTCACCAACGCTTTTCATCTGCAAACCCAGCGTGTCATTAGCGCCTTTGAATTTGTCAAAATTCCAGCGCGGCATTTTTACGATAACATAATCCTGCACCGGTTCAAAATAGGCAGAAGTAGTTTGTGTGATTTGATTTTTTAATTCATCCAGCGAATAGCCGATCGCCAGTTTGGCTGCGATTTTTGCAATGGGATATCCTGTTGCTTTTGATGCAAGCGCAGAAGACCGGCTTACGCGCGGATTTATTTCTACCGAAATCAATTCCTCTGTATCCGGATTCAAGGCAAACTGAACATTACATCCGCCGGCAAAATTTCCCAGCGAGCGCATCATTAATATGGCTTTGTTGCGCATATCCTGAAATGCGGTGTCGCTTAATGTCATCGCGGGTGCTACTGTAATGGAATCGCCTGTATGCACTCCCATCGGATCTACGTTTTCTACCGTGCAAATGATGGCAACATTATCATTTTTGTCACGCAGCAGTTCCAATTCAAATTCTTTCCAGCCTAAAACTGCTTTTTCAACGAGCACTTCATGAATCGGAGAAGCTTTCAGCCCCCTGTCAAGCGCATAATCGAGATCATCTTTGCTATGAACAAACCCGCCGCCGGTCCCGCCCAATGTAAATGAAGGTCGAATGACCAGGGGGAAACCGATCTCCTGAGCAAACTCTTTTCCTTCAAGCATTGAATTGGCAACCCGGGAAGGCGCGACGGCAATGCCAATACGAAACATCAATTGCCGGAATTTTTCGCGGTCCTCAGCGGTATCAATTGCGGCGATATCAACACCGATCAATCGCACATTGTATTTTTCCCAGACGCCCAACTCAGCTGCTTCTTTACAGAGATTCAGCGCTGTCTGTCCTCCCATGGTTGGCAAGACGGCATCGATCTGATTTTCATCAAGGATCTGTTCGATGCTTTCCACAGTCAATGGCAAAAGGTAAACTTTGTCAGCCATCATCGGATCGGTCATAATGGTCGCCGGATTGCTGTTAATGAGAATGACTTTTATCCCTTCTTCGCGCAGACTGCGGGCAGCCTGCGATCCGGAGTAATCAAACTCACAGGCTTGTCCAATAATGATAGGGCCGGAACCAATAATAAGAACGGAGTGAATGGATGAATCTTTAGGCATGTTAAAACAAATTGCGCAAAAGTAAGGTTGCGGCGCAAATTTTCATGATTAATTTTTGAAAGTTTTACAGATGAAGAAATGATGAGTGTTAATAACCCATAAGAATGAACATGAATCATAGGGGATTGCGGGAATTGAAATCTTAGCCTTATTCATGCAGCTCACTCCAATTCGCGTTGAAAAACAAAAAAGCCTCAGTTGTTAAACCAAGGCCATAGATAAATGGGAGATATATATAGAGTGTTAATTATTATGGTAAGCTGCCATTTCAATATCATCCAATTGAACACCACCTTTACGGGCGATCGATTTTCTTTCAGCTACTAGCCGCTTGTTTTCATATTTCGTTCTCAATTTGAAGACCCATTTTTGTTTGGCCTCTTCGCCTTTAAACATTCCGATAAACGTTCCGATCGTTACCGCTAAGAAAATCACAATTTTTTTTCTAACCCTTTTCATAAGTTCGCCCTTTATGCATTCAGAGATATGTTTTATAGTAAGACAATTCTCCTATGCCAAATGCTGTACCAAACTTTTAAAAAAAATCATTTTCACAAATAATTTTTTTAAAATTTACGCAACGATAACGCAAATGGTTTTAAAGAAGATATCTAATCATCATCTGACGCAGGTTTTTGGTAGTTGGTAACACCCGTGATTAACTTTCTTAAATCCTTTGCCGGATTTTTTATAAGATTTGCATCTTCAAAAAAAAGGAATGAAGTATTTTTTGATGAAGGTTTTGCTGATTATTGGCTATTCCCCTTTGATTGCACAGGTATTCCCTGCCAAAAGTTATCCGAAAGGGTATTTTCGCAATCCGCTAAATATTCCGATAAGTCTCGCAGGAAATTTCGGCGAACTCAGGCCTAATCACTATCACATGGGACTGGACATTCGCACCAATCACCGCGAAAACCTGCCCGTCTATGCGGCCGCTGATGGCTATATCGCCCACGTAAAAGTTGAACCTGCCGGTTTCGGACAAGCAGTTTATATCAATCATCCCAATGGTTACACAACTGTATATGGGCATCTAAATAACTTTTCTCCGGCACTTGCTGCATATGTTAAGCGCCAGCAGTACAAGCAGGAGAGCTGGAAAGTTTTTTTAGATATCCCCCCTGAATTGTTCCCAGTGAAAAAAGGGGAGCTGATCGCCTACAGCGGAAATACCGGCGGCTCCCAGGCACCGCATGTCCATTTTGAAATTCGCAGCACAAACGATGATGTAAATAAAAACCCGATGCTCTTTGCCATGCCGATCAAAGACAATACGGTGCCGGTCATTTTGCGGCTTGCCGTTTACGACCGAACCAAGAGTATTTATGAACAAGTGCCCAGAATTTTCCCGGTAAAAAAATCTGTACATGGCTTTATCATACCAGGCGGAATCATCACCGTTCATTCGCCACAGATCAGTTTTGGTATTTCTGCATTTGATACAGAATCCGGCACATCAAACCGCAATGGAATTTATGAAGCTGACCTGTTTGAGAATGATAATGCCGTGATCGGATTTCAAATGGATAATATCAGTTACGATAAGACAAGAAATGTAAACGCCCATATTGATTATAAAACGAAGACAAATGGCGGACCTTATATCCAGCAATTATTTCAATTATACGGATATGTAAATTCCATTTATCACCCGGTTTCTGGCGATGGCATTATTGATTTAAGTGATGGCTCCGTTCATCCAATGAAAGTGGAGGTGAGAGATCCGCTTGGCAATAGATCGTCATTACAATACCAGGTTCAATACAAACCGGCCGGGGAAAGCACCCCGGAACCTCCAGGAAAAAAATTTTATCCGATGATGCTGGATGGTTATGAAACCAATGACTGCGCTTTTTATCTCGGGGAAAAATGTTTGTACGATTCGGTTCATATAAATTATTCCAGTTCGGTCTCCCTTTCTGCGGATGTGGTCTCAAACATCCATACAATCGGAGCAGGCTTTATTCCTTTGCAGGATTCCTTTTTGGTCAGGATCAAAACAAACAAAAGTCTTTCTGCCGATCAAAAAAATAGAACGGTAATGGAAAGATCTGGAGGGAGCAAAATAGACGTAAAAAAAGTGGAATGGCAAAACGATTGGGCTTCTGCGCGCTTCCGCGACTTTGGGAATTTTGAATTGGTGGTTGATGATGAACCCCCCATGATTGTCCCATTTGCATTTCGTGATGGAGCAAATGTTGGCAGAGCTGCTCGAATCGTATTTAGAGTCAAAGATAATATGGGAAGTTTCAAGAATTTTCGTGCCGAGCTGGATGGGAAATGGCTTTGTTTTAGCAATGATAAAGGCAAATCCTTTATTTATAAATTTGATGAGCATTGCCCGCGCGGAAAACATGAATTAAAAATAAGTGTCGAAGATGAAGCTGGGAATGTTGCGGAGAAATTATTTCATTTTACCAGATAATGAAAAGGTGAGAAATTGAGAACTCAGTTTTTTTCACATCAAACAAGAAATCATGATAGCATTAAAAGAAGGCGATAAGGCTCCTGCGTTTTCAGGAAATGATCAGGATGGAAAAAAAATCGCACTTGCAGATTACATAGGCAAAAAAGTGGTTTTATATTTTTATCCCGAAGATGATACCCCAACATGCACAGTGCAAGCCTGTAACCTCCGAGATAATTATGCATTACTAAAAAAGAACGGCTTTGTGGTAGTGGGAGTTAGTCCCGATGATGAAAAAAAACACAAGAAATTTGAAGCCAAATTTGGATTACCATTTACATTGATCGCAGATCCGAAGCACGCCATCATTGATAAATATGGCGTTTGGGGCGAAAAGAAATTGTACGGTCGTGAATATATGGGCATACACCGCACCACATTCTTACTTGATGAAAAGGGAATAATCCGCAAAATATTTTTAAGACCAAAAAATAAACAGCACGCAGAGGAAATCATCAAAGTCTGGAAAGAAATACAAAGTACATAACATTCAGATTATCCATTCTATTTCTCCGAAGTTAAAATACCGGTCAATCGTATCTTTCGTGTGCAGTTGACCGTTAGTCATCACTTCTGTTATCCTCGTTTCGAAAACAATATTTTCCTTTTTCAATCTTGCTCTCTCATTCTTTTTAAACAATCTGTCGTTGTATTCTTTGAGTAATTTATCAAAGCCGGATGATTGCAATTGACCATATCTTTTTTCAAGTGCAAGGCACAACTCTTTTGCCAAGTCAACCGGCGAGAAGGTTCTACCCGTAATTTGCTTTAATGAGACCGGATTTGGAAGAAACTCAGGGAATTGCGTTTGATTGACATTAATACCGATCCCCACAATGGCGAATTTCCAGATGCTTCCCTGCAATATATTCTCGATTAAGATCCCCCCGGCTTTACGATCTCGCCAATACAAATCATTGGGCCACTTAATGAAAAATTCATAAGGCGAATAATCACTTAAAAAATCAATACAGGCTAAAGCAACGCAAGCACTGAGGGAAAACTGCTGTGCAGGAATGAGGAAGCCAGGCTGCATGACCACGCTCATCATTATATTTTCACCAATGGTGGCGTCCCATTTTTTTCCAAGTTGACCTTTACCCGCAAATTGTTCATGAGCAAAGAATACATTTCCATG
The DNA here is from genome assembly GCA_021323755.1 of Chitinophagales bacterium. Taxonomy (GTDB): domain Bacteria; phylum Bacteroidota; class Bacteroidia; order Chitinophagales; family Chitinophagaceae; genus Puia. The sequence goes on from JAJPKJ010000006.1 coordinate 17,246, forward strand.
AAAGGCCTGCCGTTCGTGAACTTTTTGGATGGCATAGTTGTTGGAACTGTCAACTGATTGCAATTCGGTAAATATGTTGCCGATGAAGGAGTTGAGCTTATCTAAAGGCATGTTGGCAGGATATGATAAAAGATTATTACTTTTGAGCAGTGCGAAATTAGTATTTGTAGTTCACTGTAAAAGGGTTAATAAAAATTAGTAGCAAAGAGATCAATATTTTGATTTGCCAGATCTACCGATCAATAGTAATGAACCGCAGCTTACTTCACACATTTAAAATATAATTCTTAACAAAACGTCTTTATTATTTGGAACAACTTACTGTATTGGCTACCCGAAAACGATCAGTAGCAAGATTAACAAAAAACGCAAAAATATTTAAAACCATAATTCAGGCTATCCAGGAAAAAAAAGGTGAAAACATCGTATCGCTCGATCTGCGCAAGATACATGAGGCCGTTGCCGACTTCTTTATCATCTGCGAAGCAAAAAGCCATGTACAATTAAAAGCTATAGCCGATTTTGTGGAAGAAGAGGTTGAAAAAAAATGTGACGATCTTCCATATAAGCACGAAGGCAAACAATCCATGCAATGGGCATTGATAGATTATGTAAATGTGGTTGTTCATATAATGATGCCGGAAAGCAGAAAGTTTTATAGATTAGAAGAAATGTGGAGTGACGCGGTGCATGAAAGTCATGAAGATTGATCAGGAGAAATGCCGGATGTTTCAAGTAAAATGCAAAAGTTAAAGAGAATGCAAATTCTCGCATTTCGCTTCTCGCATCTCATGATGATATATTTAACTGTTTATTTTGAACTTTTATACTTAAAATTTATTTTATCAGGAAATTGAGGAACGAATAATATGGCGCAAGAAAATATGAAACCAAATGATAGAAGTAATTTCCCCAGGTTTAATAGACCAAAAGGAGATGACGACACCAACCCGAAAAAAGGGCCAAAATTCAATATCTACTGGATTTGGGGACTCATTGCTGTAGTGTTGCTGGGCTATCAGTTTTATAGTCCGTTTACACAGGAAGCCAAAGATGTAAACGAACTTGAGTTTCGGCAAAACATGCTGGCAAAAGGGGACGTTGACAAGATCGAGCTTATTTCCAATAAAGGATTAGTGAGGGTTTTTATCAAAAAGGATAGTCTGCAAAAAGCTTATTATACAGAAAAACTCACCAAGAATGGATCTCCATTGGGTTTAAGTAAAGATGGACCGCAATTCGAATTCAGAGTCACTGATGTAAAGGACTATGAAAAAGTCTTGCGCGATTATTTTACAGGTAACAAGAACATTTCAGAAGTTCCGATCGAATCAAAACAGGAAGGAGAATGGTTTGCTCCCTTATTGCAATTCCTTCTTCCAATTCTTATTATTATTCTTATATGGGTAATGCTCATGCGCAAAATGGGCGGCCAGGCAGGCGCTGGCGGACCCGGTGGCATCTTCAATATCGGAAAATCGAAAGCCACTTTATTTGATAAAGGAACAAAAGTGACCATCACCTTTAATGATGTTGCAGGATTGGATGAAGCAAAAGTAGAAGTGATGGAGATCGTTGACTTTCTTAAGAATCCAAAAAAATATACCGCTCTCGGTGGAAAAATCCCCAAAGGCGCATTACTTGTTGGCCCTCCGGGGACTGGTAAAACACTACTGGCAAAAGCAATGGCAGGCGAAGCACAGGTTCCCTTCTTTTCAATGAGTGGTTCTGATTTTGTTGAATTATTTGTTGGTGTCGGCGCCAGCCGTGTTCGTGATCTGTTTAAACAGGCCCGTGAAAAAGCGCCATGCGTAATTTTTATTGATGAAATTGATGCCATTGGTCGTGCCCGCGGGAAAAACGCAATAATGAGTAATGATGAAAGAGAAAGCACATTGAATCAATTACTTGTTGAAATGGACGGATTCGGCGGAGATAGCGGCATTATTGTTTTGGCAGCAACGAACCGCCCCGATGTATTGGATAATGCATTACTACGTCCGGGAAGATTCGATCGCCAGATTTCAATTGACAAACCAGATTTGAAAGGCCGCGAAGCCATCTTCAAAGTTCATCTTAAACCAATAAAAATTTCAAGCAAACTAGATATTCATAAACTCGCTGAACAAACCCCCGGTTTTGCAGGCGCTGATATCGCTAATGTGTGCAATGAGGCCGCCTTGATCGCCGCAAGAAAAGGAAAAGACAATGTGGAAATGGAAGATTTTCAGGATGCGGTTGACAGGGTGATCGGCGGATTGGAAAAAAAGAACAAAATAATTTCTCCGGAAGAAAAAAGAATCATCGCTTATCACGAAGCCGGTCATGCTATTTGCGGATGGTATCTTGAACATGCTTATCCGTTGTTAAAAGTGACAATCGTTCCGCGAGGTGTTGCAGCATTAGGATACGCACAATACACCCCGAAGGAACAATATCTCTACAATACCGACCAGCTCTCCGACCAGATCCGCATGACATTGGGTGGTCGTGCAAGTGAAGAATTGAATTTTGGAAAGATTTCTACCGGCGCACAAAATGATCTGCAACAGGTAACTAAGATCGCTTATTCGATGGTTACCGTTTACGGAATGAACGATAAGATTGGTAACGTAAGCTTTTATGATCCACAGGTTGAAAATTCTTTTACAAAACCTTATTCAGAAGAGACTTCAAAGCTGATCGATGAGGAAGTGCGCAAGCTGATAGAAAACGCCTATGAAGACACCAAGGAATTATTAAGACAAAAAAGTAAGCAGGTAGAAAAACTCGCAGAAGCATTGCTGCAAAAAGAAGTTTTATTTCAAAGTGATGTAGAAGCTCTGATCGGCAAAAGACCATACGAAGAAAAAAGAGCGCTTGATGTCAGCGAGCATGATCAGCCTCCGCATTTTGAGAACAATGGTACCAGCGAAAATGGAACCAGCACAGGAACTGTTGTAAATCCTTCTCCATCCGAAGAAGTAAAACAATAAGATGAGGGTATCTCAGGCAAAAGAAAATATTTTGAAAAGAATCAGGCAGGCGTTGACTCAATCAACGCCTGTGCCTTTTCCGCAAAGTGAAGGAAATAATACTGTTTTTCAACCATCACAACAGGAACTTGAAATTGAATTCGCGGAAAAATTTTCAAACCTGTTGGGTAAATTTATTTTTTGTATCGATCATACAGAACTTACATCACAACTAAATATTCTGATCAACAAGACCGGCTGGAAAAACATTTATTGCCGCGAAGAAAAATTAAAAACAATTTTACAAAAAAATAATTACTCCGATTTTGCAGCGAAGGATCTCGGCGATTGTGATGCGGCACTCACCACCTGCGAATTATTAATAGCCCGAACAGGGAGCATTGTTATGAGCGCAGCCCAAAGCAGTGGCCGCACCGTCAGCGTGTATGCACCCGTTCATATCTGCATCGCATACACCAATCAATTGGTATTTGATATAAAAGAAGGGTTACAGTTATTAAAGGAGAAATTCCAGGATAATCTTCCTTCCCTGATCACCTTTGCCACCGGACCCAGCCGCACGGCAGACATAGAAAAATCACTCGTCGTTGGCGTTCACGGACCTAAAGAGGTCTATGTTTTCCTGGTAGATGAACAATTGCCCTAATCAAATTTTTTATTTCCTATTTTTACCCAATGCAAGTTTCGCCAGGTAAAAAAATATATTTTCTTTCCGATTTTCATCTCGGAGTTCCCGATCATGAAACAAGCATTGCCCGCGAAAAAAGAATCATCAGCTTTTTGGAAGCAATAAAAAAAGATGCTCAATCCATTTTTATAGTCGGTGACCTCTTCGATTTCTGGTATGAATACAGAAAAGTTGTTCCCAAGGGATTTGTGCGAATCCTAGGCACTCTGGCATCAATCACTGATTCCGGTATCGCGGTTTATTTTTTCTCCGGTAATCACGATATGTGGATGAAAGGATATTTTGAAACTGAACTAAATATTCCGGTTTATCATGAACCGAAGGTCTTTGAATGGAATAATAAAAAAATTTTCATCGGGCATGGAGATGGATTGGGGCCGGGAGATCATCGCTATAAATTCTTGAAAAAAGTCTTTCGAAATAAATTTTGCCAATGGCTATTTGGAATTCTGCCACCGGCAGCGGGAATGGGCATCGCCAATTATATGAGCCGCAGAAGCCGCGCAGTAACCGGACAAATTGATGACCTTTTTTTAGGCGAAGAAAAAGAATGGCTTATTGTTTTTTGCAAAGAAATCCTGCAAAAGGAACATTTTGATTATTTTATTTTTGGCCACCGCCATTTGCCGATAGATTTTTCATTAAATACCAACAGTCGTTATATCAATTTAGGGGATTGGATTCGTTATTGTACATATGCAGAGTTTGATGGAACGCAATTGTTGTTGAGATCCTTTTTGCCGGAAATGGAAAACAAGATTATCAGAAAATGATTCGATTAAAATTTTTTTAACTGCCATCATGTTCGCGAGTTTTTTTGCGGCGGCTGCGCAATCAGAGTCATCTTTCACTTTGACCAGAACCATACAGGCAGATATTGCCGATTTTACCGTTGACAATCTCGGCAATATTTATCTTTTAAGTAAAGACAACCAACTTAAAAGATTAGATGTAAGAGGAGATTCCGCTGCCGTCTACAACGCAGTAACCAAATATGGAAATATTGTTTTTATTGATGTTACAAATCCTTTGAAAATATTACTGTACTATAAAGATTTTTCAACCATTGTTACCGTTGACCGTTTTTTGAACGTGCTTAATACAATTGATCTTCGCAGTCAGAATATCTTCCAGGTAAAAGCGATCGGACTTGCTTATGATAATAATGTCTGGATATTTGATGAACTCGATGCAAAATTAAAACGCATTGCCGATGATGGTTCACTAGTTGATCAAACAACAGATTTCCGGCAATTGTTTGATACCGTTCCCGATCCGACAACAATAATTGATCAGGGGGATTTTGTTTATTTATACGACACAGCACGCGGCGTTTATGTTTTTGATCATTACGGGAGTTTGAAGAATCACATCCAAATAAAGAACTGGCTTGACTTTACCGTAATCGACAAAAATTTATTGGGAAGAACAGAAACTTCTTTTCTGAAATACCAGTTAAATACACTGAACATCCAGGAACAGGTGATGAGCGATGCCTATCGAAATGCAATAAAAATAAAAATAATGCCCAGTTCCATTTACGTGCTGAAAAAGAATGTGCTGGAAATTTATTCGCGACCCTAAAACGCAACTACTCAACCAATGTGATAAATTTGCCGCAGAAGCTATTCATTTGAATGACGGTCATCATGCGTAGCTCTATTTCGCACTAAACACAAAAGTAGTGCGTCCCGAGGAGGAAGAGCAAAAAGCCGATGCCGGTATCAAAAAAAATAAACCATAGACTTTAATATGAACGATTTTTGGAACCAGTTTTTTTTTAGCAACCCTTTAAAAAAATATGCTTTTGTTGTTGGTACAATTCTATTGGCTCTTCTTTTAAAGAGAATCATTTCCAAATTGATAGCCCGCTTATTATTTCGATTGATACGCCGGGCGGGTACTGATATTGATAAGGATGCATTTGTGAAATTACTCACAGCACCCCTGGAGATTTTTTTGTTTGTCTTTGTTATCATCGCTTCACTGGATAAACTTCATTTTCCTGATGAACTTGATTTTGACATTTACGAAGTTTCTTCAAAAAAGATAACCCATGCGATCGCGGTAATAATCATGATCTGTTTGTTCATCTGGTTCTTATTGCGCACGCTTGATTTTGTCGCGTTATTGATAAAACAAAAAGCAAGCGCGGCAGGAGATATCAAGGAACATCAGCTCATTATTTTTTTCCGTGACTTTTTCAAAGTGATAATCGGCATTATCGGTATTTTGATGATATTGAATTTCGCCTTTGAATTTGACGTTACCAAACTGTGGACCGGACTTGGCATCGCAGGTGCCGCGCTTGCACTTGCTGCAAAGGAAAGCGTTGAAAATTTGATCGCTTCTTTCATCATTTTTTTTGATAAACCCTTTACGGCGGGCGATGTGGTGAAAGTGAATGGAATTACCGGAAATATTGAAAGGATTGGTTTGCGAAGTACACGCATCAGAACCGATCAAAAAACTTACGTAACCGTTCCCAACAAGCAAATGGTTGACAGCATCGTTGATAATCTTTCATTAAGAACTCAACGAAAAGCGGAAATAAGATTGGAAATAAGTTTGCTTACTGCCGCATCAACATCTGACGAGCTGGTAAACGGAATAAAAAATATTTTGAAGAAAAAGATCATTGATAGTTCTTCCGTCTTTTTGAATGATATCACTTCAAGGTCTTTTCTCATTAATGTTGATTTTTTTACCGCCCC
>JAJPKJ010000020.1 GCA_021323755.1 Chitinophagales bacterium
AAAATAGATAATCCGAATTCATTCAAGGTTTTATTGGGCGATTTTGTTACCACAGAAGATGGAACCGGTATTGTTCACACCGCCCCCGCTTTCGGCGCGGATGATTTTAAAATTGGTAAGAAATACAATATTGGCATTCTAACGATGGTTGACAAGCAAGGTAAGTTTGTGGATGGTCTTGGTGAGTTCAGCAATCGCTATGTAAAAAATTATAAAGACGACCCGAAATATGTGGATGTCAATGTAGATATCTGCGTAAAACTTAAAAAAGAGAACCGCGCTTTCAAGATTGAAAAATATGAGCACAGCTATCCGCATTGCTGGCGCACGGATAAACCGATCCTATATTATCCGCTTGATGCATGGTTCATTAGAACCACTGCATTAAAAGACAGGATGGTCGAATTGAATAAGACCATCAACTGGAAACCAAGATCAACCGGCGATGGAAGATTTGGCAACTGGCTGGAGAATATGGTGGACTGGAATTTGAGCCGCAGCCGTTTTTGGGGGACTCCCTTGCCGGTTTGGCGTTCAGAAGACGGGAAAGAAGAAATATGTATTGGGTCCATCGATGAATTGTTGACCGAATCAAAAAGGGCAGATGAATTATTAGGTACTCATAATTCACAACTCACCAGCCAGGATCTGGACCTCCACAAACCTTTCGTCGATGAGATCATATTGGTGAGTGAATCCTGCAAACCCATGAAACGCGATGCAGACCTGATCGACGTTTGGTTCGATTCTGGTGCGATGCCTTATGCGCAATGGCATTTCCCTTTTGAGAATATTGAAACATTCGCTCAAAATTATCCGGCAGATTTTATCGCTGAAGGAGTCGACCAGACGCGTGGATGGTTCTATACTTTGCATGCCATCGCTTCATTAATAAAAGAAAGTGTGATTGAGGAATTGCAGAAGGCAGATCTTCCCACAAAAGAGGTTGACGGGAGGGCTTTCAAAACCGTGGTGAGTAATGGTTTGGTGCTCGACAAGAACGGGAACAAAATGAGCAAACGTGTTGGCAACGTGGTTGATCCCTTCAAGACCATTGAGCAGTTTGGCGCCGACGCGACGCGCTGGTATCTCATCACCAACGCTTCGCCATGGGAAAGCATGAAGTTTGACATCGATGGCATTAAAGAAGTGCAGCGCAAATTCTTCGGCACCTTATATAACACTTATCAATTTTTTGCGCTCTACGCAAATGTGGATGGGTTTGGTTTTTCTGAAAAATACATCCCGATTGGTGAAAGACCGGAAATTGACCAGTGGATCCTTTCCTCATTGAATACATTAATAAAGAAGACGACAGAAAATTTTGACGATTATGAGCCGACAATTGCCGGAAGGTTGATTGAAGATTTTGTGGATGCGCATTTGAGCAACTGGTATGTCCGTTTATGCCGGCGCCGATTCTGGAAAGGTGAATACGAGCAGGATAAAATCTCTGCTTATCAAACTTTGTATGAATGCCTTGAAACCATAGCGTTGTTAATGGCGCCCGTTTCCCCATTTTTTGCTGACTGGCTTTTTACAAATCTGAATGAAGTGACAGGAAAGAGCAAGGTAAAGTCAGTTCACCATGCCGATTTCCCTAAGGCAAACGAATCATTTATCGATGAGGCCCTGGAAGAAAGGATGCAACTGGCACAGGATGCCTCATCACTCATTCTGTCTTTACGAAAAAAAGTAAACATAAAAGTCCGCCAACCCCTTTTCAAAGTATTGATCCCTGTTCTCCATTCATCCATGCAAGAACAACTAGAGAAAGTGAGCGATCTGATAAAAACAGAGGTCAATATAAAGGAAATACAATACATTTCGACAACAGATGGATTCATCAAGAAAAAGATCAAGCCAAATTTCGTGGCTTTGGGGAAGAAATTAGGACCAAAAATGAAAGCGGTATCAGCCGCATTATCAAACTTTTCGCAGGAAGATATTTCGAAATTAGAAAAAGAAGGTTCTTATTCTTTGCAAATTGAGAACGAACCCCTAATATTACAAATTACTGATGTTGAGATCATCAGCGAAGATATTCCTGGCTGGATAGTAGCCAACAAAAACCTGCTTACCGTTGCTCTTGATATAACTGTTACCCCGGAACTTGCCAATGAAGGCAATGCCCGGGAACTCGTAAACCGCATTCAGAAGATAAGAAAAGACAACGGCTATGAACTTACCGATAGAATTTTTGTAAAAATTGAAGACGCTTCGGCATTAAAAGAGTCCATAACTCAATTTAATAGCTATATTTGCGCCGAAATTTTGGCAGATGCAATCGAATTAGTACCCGAAATAGCCAATGGCACTGAAATTGAAGTTAATGATGTTCCTTTAAAAGTGTTTGTTACAAAAAAAGATTAACATTATGGCAATCAAGAAGAAAGCAGCAAAGCCTGCTAAAAAGGCCACTAATTCCAAAAAGGCCGCTCCGGCAAAAAAAGCCGCGGCTAAGCCTATTCGTCATGCTGCGAAAAAGGTCGAGAAAAAGGCTGCTCCCAAAAAAGCTGCTCCGGCAAAAAAGCCAGTAGTTGCCAAAAAAGTGGTTGCTGCAAAAAAACATGTTGCCCCAGTCAAACATGTAGCCCCAACTAAACATGTTGCGGGTAAAAAACTAGTGCCTGTTAAACATGTCGCCACAAAACCGGAAATAAAAAAAGTGCTCCCTAAACAGCCAGAGCATAAGCATGAGCACGTTAAGTCGACTATTTCTATTCCAATCAAGCAGGAACCTAAAAAGCCTGCCCCTCCGGCAAAGCCAACCAAAGTGGTTATCCCGGAAATCAAAACAAAAACGGTCCGCAAATATGAACCGTCTTTTACAAAATCCGTTTTAGACACCCCATTACATGAAATACAAGGTCCGACCATGAGATATAATGATAGTGAACTTGCAGAATTCAAAGAATTAATTTTAAAGAAATTAGATGTTGCCAAAAAAGAATTGACTTATTTGCAGGGATTGATCACACGCAAGGATGAAATGGGCGGTGATAATGATGATGCCCGCTACATGACAATGGAAGATGGAAGCATGAGCATGGAAAGAGAACAGCTTAGTCAAATGGCAAGCCGCCAGATAACTTTTATTGATCATCTGGAAAAAGCGATGATGCGTATTGAAAACAAGACCTATGGGATTTGTCGCGTCACGGGAAAACTGATCGATAAGGCCAGACTCCGCGCAGTACCGCATGCAACATTAAGCATCGAAGCAAAGCAAATGATGAACAAATAATTTTTCCATAGAAGATTTACAATGCAAAGGATTGCTGATGCAATCCTTTTTTTATTGCTGATTTTGTGAAACAGAGAGTTTGTGATTTTTCTGTTAAGCCTGAAAATCAGTAATCCTTTTTATTTTTATGATCCAATCAAAATAAAATATATGCAACCAAGGTTTCTGCTGATAATCATGGCTCTAATTTCCGGCGCCATTCTTCCTATACAGGCAACCATTAATTTCCGTTTATCAAAAAATGTTGGTGGCCCCGTCATTTCCGCTTTCGTTTCATTCGCTGTGGGAACAATCGGCCTATTTATCTATTTATTATTATCAAAGCAGTTTAATGTTCGCAATTTTATTGCGCAACCTTCTCCATGGTGGATATGGATCGGCGGTCTGCTTGGTGCCATTTATGTTTCAGCAATTGTAGTATTGGTGCCGCGGCTTGGCGTGGCATTGGCATTTAGTTTGGTGATCGCCGGGCAAATGATAACCGCCATGATATTCGATCATTTCGGATGGCTTGGTTTGAATATCCAACACATTTCCATAGGAAAGATCATCGGTGCGCTGTTGTTGATCGCAGGTGTTGTACTGATCAGAAAATTCTGATCCGATCCAGCCGGTGTGCGACAAGCAAGCACCTTAACCGGATTCATCCATGTTAGTCACAAAGAATCATTTCCAGAAAATATCCGGCATCTGTTTATTTAGGAGATGATTATAAATGAACTCATAACTTTCATTTGTTGCCTGTATATTCTTTAATCCGCGAAAACCGTGACGCTCGCCCGGATAGATCATCATTTCAAAATGTTTATTTAGGTCCTCCAGTTTATTGATGAACTGAATGGTGTTTTGCATGTGGACATTATCGTCCATAGTTCCGTGTGTGATACGCAATAAACCCTTATAATTCTTTACATAATTCTGTGGCGCTGTCATTTTATATCCATCGGGATTATCTTGTGGCGTACCCATGAATCTTTCGGTGTAATGTGTGTCGTACAAGCTCCAGTCAGTAACGGAATAACCCGCCATGCCATGCGTGAAAACATCCGCGCCATAAGTAAGCGCCATGCAGGTAATGTAACCACCAAAACTTCCGCCGGTGATGCAAATTCTTGTTGTATCGACAAAGAATTGTTTGCGTAGCCATTTTCCACAATCCATATAATCCTCGATCTCATATTTACCCATCTGGCGGTAAATATAATTTTGCCCGTCTTTGCCGAAATGCCCGCTGCTCCTATTATCCATCGCGACCTGTATCAATCCTTCTTTTGCCCACCACTGGCTTCTTAAAAAACCATTGTTCCATCTGTCATAAACAGTGCCGGCATTAGGTCCGCCGTAAACACTGATTAAAACAGGATATTTCTTATTGGGATCGAAATGGAGCGGATATATAACGGTCATGGGTAAGTCAAAAAGCCCGTCTGAAGATTTTACGCGAATCAATTCTACTTTTGCCAGATCATAATTGTTGAATTCGCTCCCTTTACTATCACCGATTTCTCTTATTATTTTGCCTTTTGTATCCACCAACGCCATTTTTGTTGGCGTAGAAATATTGGAATAAGAAGTGATAAAATATTTTCCATTTGGCGAAAGACTGATCACATCGTGAGAATAATTTCCGAAACTTAATCGCGTTAATCCCTTTCCGTTCAACCCTGCCTTGTAAAAATCAAAGCGTGCAGAATTTTCTTTTCTTGCCTTGAAAAAAATGGTTTTTGTCTTTTCATCCACATAAACAATTTCAGTGACGGTATAATTTCCCTGCGTGATCGCATTAACAAAACTGCCATCGCTATTATACAGATACAAATGATTCCAGCCGGACCTGTCGCTCTTAATTATGAACTGCTTTGCGTCATTGATAAAAGTGATCCGCCCATTGTCTGAAAGAGTGACCCAGGTCTTTTGTTTTTCATCATACAACTCTTTTTTGCTGCCGTTATTAATATTGACTGAATAGATCTTCAGGTTATTCTGCAATCGGGGCATCCATTGCACCCACAATGCAGACCCATCGGGCAGCCAATAAGGCAAGCCAAAATATTGATCATCTTTTTCATTAAAATCTGCCCAAACGGTTGTCGGGTGATCAATTGAAGTAATGCCGATTTTTACTGATGGATTTTTATCGCCGGCTTTCGGATAATGTTCATGCTCCAAAAACCCTTCATGACCTTCTGCATTATAGATCGGGAATACCGGGACTTGCGTTTCATCGAAATGAATGAAAGCAATATGTTTGCTGTCGGGGCTCCACCAAAAAGCTTTGTAACGACTGGCCCTTCCTAATATCTCCTCATAATATAACCACGCGGCATAGCCGTTGTAAATATTATCAGAACCATCGCTGCTCAACTGGATCTCTTTTCCGGTATTGATTTCCCTGGCGTATAAATTATTTGTTTTCGTGTATGCAATCCATTTCCCATCCGGCGACGTTGTTTTGTTTCTTTCACCATTGGCATCATCATTTGACGATCTCGGCGTTTCAAGGGTTGAAGCACTCGGCACTTCATTCTTGTAAATAATAGCCTTGCCTGTTCTTACATCAACTGACCATAATTTTTGTTTTCCGTCTGCATCATCTTTTTTCGTTTCGATGTAATGATCATCATCGACCCAATCGTGAATATTGGGCAAAGCTTGCGTGATATCAGTGGCAGCCTTTTTAAAAATTTGTTCATAACCAAGTTCTTTTTTTTGCGCGCTGATGGTGGAGACAATAACGAAAATAAAAGAAACAATAAATGCAGCTTTTCTCATGTTGGTTGGTATTAATAAATTGAAATTAGTACTTGAAAGAAAATTAATCCGCCCGCTTGTGTAATTACATGGATTGGTGGATCGTCTTTATAGCTGATGATGGCCCCGAATACATCTCACCGTTCTGCAACAATTCAAGCCGGCAATCTTCTGGCATTCAATTCACTTCCTGCATTTCAACAAGCTTGTTGTAAATGCCATTCATTGCAATTAAACCTTCATGCGTTCCCCGTTCAATAATCCTTCCCTTGTGCAATACGATGATCTCATCCGCATGGCGAACCGTACTTAAACGATGGGCAATCACAATGCTCGTGCGGTTTTGCATCATATTATTGATTGCATCCTGGACTATGCGTTCGCTTTCTGTATCCAGAGAGGAAGTGGCTTCATCCAAAATCAATATCGGTGGATTTTTTAACACAGCGCGGGCAATCGTTAGCCTTTGTTTTTGTCCGCCGCTCAATCGTGCACCCCGATCGCCGATTATGGTTTCGTAACCATTTTCCAGTTCCAAAATAAAATCGTGTGCATTGGCAATTTTTGCTGCACGAAGAATATCCTCCTGGGTAACATGGTCCATACCAAAAGCAATATTATTGGCAACAGTGTCATTGAATAAAATGGCTTCCTGTGAAACCATGCTCATCAAGCTTCGCAGACTTTTTAGTTTGATGTCTTTTATATCCGTACCATCAATATAAATGCCGCCGTCGGTAACATCATAAAATCTGGGTATCAGATCCGTCATGGTTGATTTGCCGGCGCCGCTTTGTCCCACCAACGCGATCATTCTTCCTTTTTGAATCTTTAGATCAATTGCTTCCAAAACATTTGTTTGATCATATCTAAAGCTTACGCTTCGGAATTCAATTTGACCGGAAAAATCTTCTTTAATAATCGCATTTTCCCTTTCAGTGATCGGTTGCGGTGTATCCAGGATACGCAGCACCCGTTCGCCGGCAGCCAATCCGCGCTGCATATATGAAATTGCATTGGCCGTATTTTTTGCAGGTTCAATTATTTGAAAATAAAAAGCGATGTAGGCGATAAACGCAGAGGCAGTTAAGGTGCTGTGACCGGTAAGGATCAAACTACCTCCATATATTATGATAACGATGATCACAAACACACCCATGAACTCAGAAAGCGGTGAAGACAATTCACGCTGATTCAAAGTTGATTTCAACGTTTTTGATAAAGCGCCGTTTTCCTTCCTGAACCTGTCGGTAACAAATTTTTCTGCATTAAATATCTTGATGATGCGAATGCCCGATATCGCTTCTTCTGCAAAACTCAATAACCTGCCGATAGATTCCTGGATATAATTTCCTTTTCTTTTTAATCTCCGGGATATGGTTGAAATAATAAATCCGGAGATCGGGAAAAAGATGATCGTGAACAAGGTCAACTGGAATGAATAATAAAAAAGCATAATGAAGGTGGCAATGATGATCAATGGCTCTTTGAAAATAACCTGGATAGAAGTAACCACTGTTGATTCAATTTCCACCACATCACTACTGAGAATGGCAAGAAGATTGCCTTTTTTTTCATGATGATAAAACGATAATGACTGAGTACTGAACTGATCGAATAATTTTTCGCGTAATTTTCTCACCAAACTCACCCGCATGCGCGTCAATACTTTTTGACTTAAAAAACCGAAAACATTCTTCAATAACACGGATAATAAAATGATCATGCATACATATATCAATACCCCTAATTTACCATCCCGATGAATGTAAAAAGTGAGCCAGTAATAAAAAGCATCTTTAAAATAATTTAAAGAAAAACTAAAGGCGGGCAAAACAGTAACAGCATGGCTATTATCTTTTCCGAAAAGGGTATCCAGCAGGGGGATCAATAAAGAAAAATTCAGCAGGCTGAATATTATGTACAGTAAAATAAAAACTGCGTACTCAGGAATGTAATGATGGTAAGGCTTTGAAAAGCTCAACAACCGCAGAAAAACCTTCATTCAAATAAGTTTGTTGTAAATTTGCCTTGCAAGTTACATAAAATAGGCAGCCGAAGCATTTTGGCAAACAAGTACAATGGAATTTATCAGCATCATAACTGCCATCCACAATGGATTATCATTTAACAAAATTTACTGGGAATCTTTACAACAATATACCCATCATCCATTCGAACTGATTATAATTGATAATGTTTCCGAAGATGGCAGTGCAGCTTTTTTTGAGCAACGGGGATGCAGGGTGATCAGGAATGCTGCAAATTATTCTTACCCATATTGCCAAAATCAGGGTATACATGCAGCCACAAGCGATTATTTGTTTTTTTTGAATAATGATATTATCGTTTCCCCACAATGGGATAAGCACCTTATTGACGCGAGTAAATTGCACGAACTGGATATACTCTCTGCTTCCGGCATTGAAAATATGGGCGATAGAAAAACCACGCAGGCACTTGACCGTAAATGGAAGCGTGTAAAAAATCCCTTAAAGATTTTTGGATTTGGAGAAAAGAATTTACGATTGATGTTTCGCCTGATGTATGGAAACTGGGAGAAATTTTGCAATAAGATTTTCGCAAAAAATGGTTTGCGTGTGGTGGAAGGAATTGTTGGCAATAATGTGATGATGACAAAAAGAGCAATTCAAATAATGGGACCATGGGATGAAACAATGCAATCGGCCGATTTCGATCTATTCATGCGTTCCAAAAAAAGATCTCTTGAACATCAAGATATCAAACCTTGTCATATCGTACTTGGTGCATTTATCCATCATTACAACAGAATGACGGTAAAATATGCAGTGAAACCAAAACCTTTTGCTGATAAAAAAAATTTGATTGCCCTCAGCGAAAAATGGTCGGCAAAAGATTTGGAAATATTTCATCCAAATAATGAAACACTAAGAAAATAATATTTTATGCAGGAAGGAAAACGACAAAAACAGGTTGCATCGCTTATTCAGCATGATTTGAATGATGTCTTTCAACGACTGGGTTTGACCATGATCGACGGGGGCATGGTTTCAATTTCTACTGTAAAAATGAGTCCTGATCTATTAGAAGCAAAAATTTATCTCAGCTTTTTCCAGGTGAAAGAGGTCAAATCAGCAATGAAACATATTGAAGATAAAAGTTGGGAGATAAAAAAAGAACTGGCAGCGCGGGTAAAACATCAGTTGCGCCGAATTCCGGTGCTTCACTACTTTGTTGATGACACACTTGATCAGGTTTTTAAAATGGAAGAACTATCTAAGAAATTAAAAGATAATGGTTCGTAGTTGATATTTTACAATCAACCATCAATCATAAACCATGAATTTTCTCTTCGCCTGGCGATATTTCAAAGCAAAAAAATCTACTAATGCCGTTAATGTGGTTGCCTGGATCAGCATGCTCGCCATTATTGTCGGCTCTGCATCATTGATACTGGTGCTCAGTGTTTTTAATGGTTTCGAAGACCTTGTCAAATCCCTCTACTCTTCTTTTTATACTGACCTGAAAATCTCTGCGCAAAAAGGGAAGATAATTAATGTCTCTGCAGAACAGTTGAAACAACTTTCAACAATCAATGGGATTGCGGTTTATTCTTTGTTAGCAGAGGATAATGCCATCTTACAAAATGGAGATTTGCCCACGATCGTTTATCTGAAAGGGGTTGATTCAAATTATATTCGGGTTGCCGGTATCGCCGAAAAAGTGGTGAGGGGAAAATTTGAACTTGGTGACGCCGATAATCCGCAGGTTGTTTTAGGTGTTGGTGTCGAAAATGCAATTGCTGCAGAAAGTGATAAAAGTGTTCTGCCCCTATCTGCGTATATTTTTAAAAAAGATGAAGCGACATCTTCCGATCCCATGAATTTGGTCAGCACAGAAAATATCATTAGTTCGGGAAGTTTTGCCATCCAGCAGGAATTCGATAACAAATATGCATTCACCAATCTTGCTTTTATGAAGCGCATGCTGGCCCTTCAACCCAACGAATACACCAGCATCGAAATAAAAGTGAGCGATGAAACAAAAACGGAATTAATAAAACAACAATTACAGCGTCTCTTTCCCGGCAACTACATTATTCAAACACGTTATGAGCAAAACCAAAGTTTATACCATGTCATGAGAATGGAAAAATGGGTCATCTATATTTTGCTTACCCTAATTTTGATCGTTGCTGCTTTTAATATGGTTGGCGCTTTAACGATGTTGGTGATGGAAAAACAAAAAGACATCCATGTATTAAAAGCACTAGGCGCCAATAATGGTTTTATACAAAGGATTTTTTTGAGTGAAGGACTATTGCTGGGATTGCTTGGAGGCTTTTCAGGAATTTTACTGGCAGTAATGATCTGCTGGTTACAGGTAAAATATAAATTAGTCCCATTGCAAGGCGGCTCTTTTCTTATTGATTATTATCCGGTGAAATTGGTGGCAACGGATTTTTTACTGGTGCTGACCACAATATTGGTTGTGGCATTACTGGCTTCATGGTTCCCTTCCCGCAAAGCCGCATTACAGCCAATTGAATTGAAAAGCTGACCAATCTGAACTACACTAATAATCACCCAGTGTTTCCGGTAGCTGTGCCAGCGCTTTTTTAAACTGCTCGTCATTCGGCGCGCTACCATGCCAGTTGTGGTCGTTCTCCATAAAATCAACGCCTTTGCCC
The DNA here is from genome assembly GCA_021323755.1 of Chitinophagales bacterium. GTDB lineage: Bacteria > Bacteroidota > Bacteroidia > Chitinophagales > Chitinophagaceae > Puia. Next base: position 10,671 of record JAJPKJ010000020.1, read on the forward strand.
ATAACCGTATGCATCATAATGGCAATCGGTTTGCCGTTGCCCGTAAGACTTTTCGCCTTATTCAGGGTTGCTATTACTTCATCCATATCATTTCCATTCATGGCTAAAGTTGTCCATCCAAAAGATTCGAATTTTGTACGGATATCGCCTAAACCAGCCACACTCGCCGTAGTCCCATCAATTTGTTGGCCGTTCCAATCAATCGTGGAAATAATATTATCAACCTTGTGATGAACAGCGAATAAAATGGCCTCCCAGTTTTGTCCTTCCTCTAATTCACCATCCCCATGCAAGGAGTAGACAATATTTTTATCATTATTGAGTTTTTTTGATAACGCAGCTCCAAGAGCAAGGCTCATTCCTTGTCCCAATGAACCGCTGGCAACGCGAACACCTGGAAGATGCTCATGCGTGGTTGGATGGCCTTGAAGCCGGGAGTTTATTTTTCTGAATGTGGAGAGTTCTTTGATATCAAAATAACCTGACCGGGCAAGCGCGGAATAAAATACCGGTGAAATATGCCCGTTGGATAAAAAAAAGATGTCCTCATTTTTTCCATCCATGGTAAAATGGGGATTATGCTGCATCACCTCAAAATACAAGGCAGTAAAAAAATCCGCACAACCTAATGATCCGCCGGGATGCCCGCTTGCTGCACCATGAACCATTCTTATTATATCTCTTCTGATTTGAGTTGCAATCGCTTTTAAATCAGCCATGTTGTAATAGGTTTATTTTAATTTGGCGCACAAAGCTAATGGAATTTATTTATTTGATTATTTATTAGAACAAAGTTAAACTTTTGTGCTATCTTGGCATCTCAATTGGCTTCGCAAGTGATCTAATCTGTTGGCTGACCTAAGGTTTAGTCCTAGTAAAATATGACATTAACTTGCATGCGAAAGTGAAGGGTTGTGGCGTTAGTAGCAAATGTTTGTTAATGATATTTTTGTACCAACAAAACCAAGCTGATGTTTGATGTATTACTTTCAATAGTGATTTCATTCACTATAACTTTTTTAGCCATTCCTGTAATCATTACCGTAGCGGAAACTAAAAAGTTATTTGATGTTCCTGACGAACGTAAGGTGCATATTACACCGATTACTCCGCTCGGAGGACTTGCAATATTCGCAGGTTTTGTATTTGGCTGTTTACTCACTATCCATTTTGGCTCTTCTTCAGAGTTTCAATTTTTTATTGCCGCTTCACTGGTAATATTTTTCCTTGGCTTAAAAGACGATATCCTGGTCATTTCTCCCATAAAGAAATTCATTGGGCAGGTACTCGCAGCCTTCCTGATAATTTATTATGGAGGAATACAGATAAAAAGCATGCATGGTTTTTTAGGAATGAACCAAATGCCGGAAATGTTCAGCCTGCTGCTGACCTATTTTGCGGTACTGGTAATCATAAACTCTTTCAACCTCATTGATGGTGTAGATGGTTTGGCGGGAAGTCTGGGTTTGATGGCAACCACTATTTTCGGAATTTATTTTTTGATCATTGATATGCCCTCCTATTCCATTCTCGCATTTTCATTGGCAGCCTGCTTGCTTGCATTCCTGATATTTAATTTTCAACCGGCAAAGATCTTTATGGGCGATACCGGCTCATTATTGATTGGATTGGTCAATGCGATCCTGGTGATTAAATTTATCAATGTTGCCAATGCCCCTGATGTAAGCTATAATATTGCCGCCGCACCGGCGATCGGTTTTACCATTTTGCTGATGCCCTTATTAGATACCCTGAGGGTCTTTGGCATCCGAATATTTTACCGTCGTTCCCCCTTTAGCCCGGACAGGAACCATATACATCATTTATTATTGGACAAAGGTTTCTCTCACCGCGCAGTTACGATAATACTGGTCCTGCTGAATTTTGCAGCCATTACCGCTGTTTATTTCGCGCGCACAACACTGAGCTGCACAACACTTATTTTTTGCTCCTTCATTTTCTTTTTTGGACTTATTGCTTTGTTCTATTACATGCCATCGCGTACAAGGCTTGTGGTCGCAAAACTTACCACCAAAGAACAATCCAAGACAAATCTCAAACCATCTAAATTGGTTCCTTTTTCAAAAGACGCGAATACGATATTGGAACAGAAAAATTAGCCATTCGCATTCCCTTTCACAAATATTTTTCACACTCTTTTTTTGCGCAAGTTTACTTTTGATGTAGGTTTGCAGCATTCCAATCAATCTGATTTTATGTCTGAAGATTTAGATTTTATCGTGGAAGAAGCTGATGACTCCATGAAAAAGGCAGTTACGCATTTGGAAGCTGAACTGATAAAAATAAGAGCGGGAAAAGCCAATCCGCAAATGCTGGACGGATTGTCTGTTGACTATTACGGCTCACCTACTGTTATCAACCAGGTTGCCAATGTTTCTGTCATGGATGCACGAACCCTTACCATTCAACCTTGGGAAAAAAATATGTTGCAGCCTATTGAAAGAGCAATTATTGGTGCCAATCTTGGCGTTACTCCGCAAAATGACGGCAATATTATTCGCCTGTTCATGCCTCCCCTTACTGAAGAGCGAAGAAAAGAATTTGTAAAAAAAGCAAATGGCGAGGGCGAGCATTCAAAAGTAGCCATCCGAAGCATCAGGCGCGACGCCATAGAACACATAAAAAAATTACAGAAAGACGGCTTGAGTGAAGATGTTGCAAAAGATGCAGAAAAAAATGTTCAGGAAATGACCGACAGATATATCACTTTGGTTGAGAAACATCTTTCGGTCAAAGAAAAAGAAATCATGTCTGTATAAAATATTTTCTTCTTTAAGAAAACACCCAGATTTTACAGCATATGATCCGTAAAATTTGGGTTTTATTTTTCTTACAAATGCCCAATAAAAAAATATGGCAAAGATTGAATTGAAAAAAATAGACACCCGAGCTCCAAAAGAAGTTGATAAAAAAGAAACCAAAGAAAAGCTGGAAAAAATTCTGGTTGAACTGGATGCTTTGCAAAATTTATTATATGCCGAATCAAAACATTCGATATTAATTGTGATCCAGGGCATGGATGCCAGCGGCAAAGATGGAGCCATTCGAAATGTTTTTGGAAAACTTAATCCGCAGGGAGTCGTGGTGCAATCTTTTAAAGAGCCGACAAAAGAAGAATTGGCACACGATTTTTTGTGGCGCGTTCATTTACACGCACCTGCAAAAGGAATGATCCAGATATTCAACCGCTCCCAGTATGAAGACATCTTAATAACACGCATTCATAAATGGTGCGATAATAAGACGGCAGCAAAACGCATGAAGGCGATCAATGATTTTGAAAAATTGTTAGAAGAACATAATGACACCAAAATATTAAAATTTTACCTGCACGTTTCACCCGAGGAACAACATGATCGCCTGGAAGAAAGAATCAACGACAGAACAAAACAATGGAAATATAACGAGAACGATTTTAAGGAAGCAAAATTCTGGGACGATTACATGAAAATGTATGAAGATTGTTTTGAAAATTGTAATGACGTTCCCTGGACGATCGTTCCCTCCGATCAAAACTGGTATAAAGAATTTATTATTGCCGCTGCAGTAAAGGCAACTTTAGAGAAATTAAATATGAGATTCCCCGGGCTGAAAAAATAATTTTTTTGGCGATAATCCCGCATTGGCCGACGAATTTGGGTTTAAAATATTTGCCTATATTACAGTCGTTTCTTAACCACTAAAAACCAACTATTATGGGAATGCTTAAAGAATTCAGAGACTTCGCTCTCAGAGGAAATGTTGTCGACCTTGCCGTTGCTGTTATCATTGGCGCAGCCTTTGGCGCAATTGTATCTTCTTTGGTTGATGATGTAATCACTCCATTATTATTAACGCCTGCATTAAAAGCTGCCAATGCCCAGAATTTGGACCAGCTCTCGTGGGGCGCAGTCAAATACGGAAAATTCATCTCCGCAATAATCAAGTTTGTCATCATCGCATTTATTCTTTTCCTTATTGTGAAATCCTTTAAATCCATTGAAAAGAAAAAAGTTCCTGCTGCCAGCGAACCTTCACCAACAGAAAAACTATTGGCGGAAATTCGCGATGAACTAAAGAAATAATTTCATTTACCGTTGTCAGTTAATCTTGTTTTACATTTGCAGTTTAAGATTGCAACAAGAGATTAACTGACAATTTTTTTTGAACCAAAAAATGAGTGTTCTATGAAAAGTTTTTGCTTATCTGCTTTTTTTTGTTTTTTGATCATTACCCTGAATGCACAGGATAAAACTGTGCAGGATTTAAAAAATGCAGCCTCAAGAACAATTACAAAAGACCCAAAGGATACCATACCCAAAGTATGGAAAGCAGGCGGATTACTGAGTTTGACTTTTAACCAGTCAGCATTAAGCAATTGGTCGGCCGGTGGCGATAAATCGTCACTTTCATTTGCTGCCGGATTAAATGCTTTTGCATTTTATAAAAAAGGAAAAAATGCCTGGGATAATACCATCGACCTCTCTTATGGATTGGTAAACACGACAAGCCTTGGCACAAGAAAATCTGCAGATCTTATTGATCTTCTCTCAAAATATGGCTATGATGTTGGCAAGAATTGGTACGTGAGCAGTTTGTTTAATTTCAGAAGCCAATTTGCAAAAGGCTATGCTTATCAATCAGACAATACCAAAACACTCACCTCGGATGCTTTTTCTCCTGCCTACCTGTTGCTCGCACTGGGCATGAACTATAAACCGAACGATAATTTTTCTTTCTTTATTTCTCCGGCAACCGCCCGTTGGGTTATTGTAACCAATGATTCATTGGCATCCGTTGCCGCATTTGGAGTGGATTCGGGTAAAAATGTAAGATTTGAATTTGGTGCTTACGCCAGCATCAGCTATATGAAAAAAATAAGTGCAAGTGCCACTTACACAGGAAGGCTCGATCTTTATTCAAATTATTTGAGAAACCCGCAGGACATCAGCATTTTCTGGACAAATATCCTCAACGTTAAAGTGACCAAGATCATTGAAATGAATCTTACACTCAATATGATTTACGACAACGATATCAAATCGGTCAATAGTGATGGAACGTCCGGTGGGCCCAAACCGCAGATACAGGAATTGATGGGAATCGGATTAGCGTATAAATTTTAATTTATTAATAAAGAAATTCATTGAACAATCTTGCATATAAAATCAAACTGCCTCAATTCGAAGGCCCTTTCGATTTATTGTTGTTTTTTATTGAACGCGATGAACTGGATATTTACAATATTCCCATCACAAAACTGATAAAGGATTATCTGGATTACATACATTCTCAGGAAAAATTGAACATTGAATTATCCAGCGAATTCATCGTGTTTGTTTCTACATTAATGCGCATTAAAGCAAAAATGCTATTGCCCCGCAAAGAGCTGGATGAGCAGGGCAATGAAATTGATCCGCGGCAGGAAATAATCAACAAACTACTGGAATACAAAAAATACAAAGAAGCATCAGCTCAAATGGCGGAAATGGAAGCATGGCGAATGTTAATGCTGAGAAGAGGGAACCTGCAAAAAGACCTGTACCAGGTTGGCGAAGAAGCAAGCGAAGGAACAGAAATTCAAACCATTTCTCTATTTAAATTGATGAAGGCCTTTGAACGTGTGATGCTTCGCCTGCAGGAACGGCAAAACAAACCTGTTCACACCGTGGTCCAATACAACTACACCATGGAACAAAGCAGGGAGTACATGCTGAGTACAGTTCAACAGGAAAAGGTGATGGCCTTTGAAAAAGTATTTGAAGTTTGTGAAAACCGCATTCACGCCATTTTTCTGTTCTTGTCTTTATTGGAATTGATCCAGCAAAAATTTATGACCATCATCATCGGTGAAGGAAGAAATAACTTCATTATAGAGTTCAACGAAAACCGCACAGAAGAAGATGAAATGTCATCAACCGCTGAATTACCTGTTAATCCTGCATAAACGCTGACGGAAAGTCTGAAAAACAACCCGATCTTATAAGATATTTTTCTTGGTACCAATATTGATGTTTAAACATTAAATATTAAAACAAATTGTATGAGAACGATATTTTATCCTGCCTCTGAACGAGGTCATGTAGATATTGGCTGGCTTAATAGTCACCATTCCTTTAGTTTCGGACATTGGTATGACCCTCAAAAAATTCATTTCGGCGCTTTACGCGTATTGAACGATGATATTGTAAAACCAGGCGCCGGCTTTGGTTTGCATCCGCACGATAATATGGAGATCGTATCAATCCCATTGAACGGATCACTGGCGCACAAGGACAGCACAGGAACCGACGGTATTATCAAGACCGGCGACGTCCAGATCATGAGCGCCGGGAGCGGAATCAGCCACTCTGAATTTAATGCATCAAAAACAGACCCTGTAAATTTTTTGCAGGTATGGGTCATTCCAAAATTAAATAATATTAAACCGCGCTATGATCAGCAGACATTTGCAGTAGCTGACAGAAAAAATAAATGGCAAATCGTCGTGAGCCCGGATGAAGATGAAAACGGTGTCTGGATAAATCAGGATGCGCGCTTTGCATTAACTGATATTGAAGCGGGAAAAGAAATTTCATTTTCAACGAAATTTAAGGGAAACGGGGTTTATATTTTTGTGATCAATGGAGAAGTGACAATAGATAATAAGACGATCTCCAAAAGAGATGCAATTGGTATTTATGATGCCGATTCATTTTCTGTAAAAGCAAACCAGCAATCAACATTATTGGCGATTGAAGTGCCGATGCTATCGCTGCAATAATTCTAAAAAACGATTATGACAACAAGAACAATTTCAAAAATAGAAACTTCAACCGTTGAAATGGTTGGAGCAAACAAGGTTTTGCAGGCTTTACCAACCCGTAATTTAAAGCAGGTTGATCCATTTATATTAATTCACCACATGGTGCCAACGGTAGTGAAGCCCGGCGCTGATATCAGAATTCCGCCGCATCCGCACGCGGGTTTTGAAGTAGTAACTTATTTGATCGATGGAGAATTTTTTCATCGCGACAGTAAAGGGCATGATGTTGTTGCAAGAGGCGGGGATATCAACTGGATGACCTCCGGCGCCGGCATCGTCCATTCTGAAGGACCAACGGAAAATTTTTTAAAGACAGGCGGAAAGCTTGAACTGATGCAGGTCTGGATAAATCTTCCTTCAAAATACAAATTTGTTGACGCCTCTTTTAGCAATTACCCTGCAGCCAATTTTCCCGTAATTGAAAATGAGAACAGCTCTGTAAAAATCCTGATCGGTGATTATGAAGAAAAAAAATCCCCCGTCATCACCAAAACGCCGATGTTTTATTATCACATAAAATTAAAATCAGGAAATGCATTGACCCTAAAAATTGATAATAATTTCACTGCTGCATTGTATATCATGAAAGGAAAGATAAGATCGCTAAATGAAGAAGCGAAATCGGGTCAGCTCATCCATTATAACGATGATGGGGATCAAATTTCATTTTCAGCCATTGAAGATGCAGACATTATCGCTTTTGGCGGACAGCCTTTAAAAGAAAAACTGGTCAGTTATGGACCGTTTGTTATGAACAGCTTTGAAGAAATTCAACATGCTATCGCTGACTATGAAACGGGCAAAATGGGACAATTGGATTATTAAGGCGACTCAAGGCTGGGTGAATCTTCTTTTCATTTTAATCCGGTGTTGAAAGGATCATTCATGATTGAGAAAATGAAAGAGTACGAATTAAAAAAACCATTACTCGTCAACGCCAAATGCAAAAAAAGTATAGCGCGGTTTTGAGCCGTTTGCTGTCATCATCATCATATTCATAAAACCGTATTCCCCTGCTCCAAGCTTTGTTGCAGGGGAAATAATAAACAGATCAGTTCCTGATTTTTGAATATTACACAATACCTCCACATCACTACCGACATTTTTTTTCTTATTGAACATCCCGCCGCCACCACCCAGCACAGCTTCCCGCTCTGATTTGCCGGATTCAAATCTGTATAATTTGATCATCGCGGTAGGATCCATCATAGAGCTGTTCATCTTTACCACAAACTTCATGTTGTCTGTTGACCTGATCCGGAAAGAAGATCTTCCTCCATCCATGACATAGGCAGTTTCACTTCCGCCAAACCCAAGTGCTTTCATTTTGTTTTTCATCTCTGCCTGTATCCGCTCCAAAAGAGCAAGTGAATCTTGTTTTAGCAGATAAACATTATTGAGGTATTGTGGCTGCGGCACGGAAGCCTCTGCATTTTTGGCCTGTGCATGACCGTTGGTTATGCAAATACAAAGACAGAGTGCAAGAAGAATAAATCTCATAGAAAATGATTTGAAGATTAGAAACGATATCCTGCGTATAATTGAACAACGTTATTTTTTAGATTAATGTTGGGAACAAATGAAGGAGGAGCTGTACCGCCCGATGATGATGCCTGCTTATAAAGATTTGCAAAACTGAGATTATACCTAGCCCCAATGACTACGCCCAAAACCGGATGCACTTCAATGCCTGCGCCCAATCCGTAATCAAACCTGTTATAAAAACTAAGGATCTGATCGGCTTGCGCATTGCCAGTGGATTTTTGCGAACTGTCTGCCTTTGCATTAAGCAAATAGGACGTTTGTCCGCCAAATTGTATCTGAACATACTTGGTAATATTGATCGCCATGAATTGCGAAAGCGTGATATAATCCAACTTGACAGATCCGCTGGATGAATCCGTAGAATAATCATATCCCTGCCGCGAAAAAGTTAATTCAGTTCTTGAGCTAAGAATGGATTTGGATGAAGGGGAAATAAATATGCCTGCATTAAAACCAGTTTGACTTTTGCTGTTAATAGATGATGCATTGGTGACATTGGCAAAGTTCAACCCGAATTTAATGCCAATACCGATCGAATGATCTTCTTTGCTTTTCTTATCGGTTGGTTTATCCTGTTGTGCAAAACAATAGGAAGAAAGCAGGAGCAGAAAACAGCAGGTTGCGTTTCTCATAAGTCTTTTTTTTGTAAGCTAAATCAGTTGCGGTTTTTGAACAATAGAACAAAAGTTAGAGGTGGGAAAAAAATGATCTACAAATTTTTCCTGAGCGCTTTATTGATCGCTTCGGTGCGATTCTGTACATGCAGTTTTTCGTAAATATTGTGAATGTGCTGGCGGACCGTGTTCACTGAAATAGAGAGCCTGTCAGCAATTTCTTTATACAATAATCCATTGGCAAGCAGTTGCAATATTTCATTCTCACGATTGCTTAATATTTTTATCTCTGTGATTGCGTTTTTTTCATCACGAAACATCATAACCAATTTTCTTGCAATGTTTGCACTCATTGGCGAGCCTCCATTATATAACTGCTTCAGCGATTCGGCAATTTGATCCAGGCTCGTATTTTTTAATAAATACCCCGATGCGCCTGCTTTTAAAGCCTCAAAAACTTTCTCATCATTTTCATAAACAGTAAACATCATGAATTGTGAAGCAATATTATTATCACGCAACTGCCGTATACATTCGATCCCATTCATTCCCGGCAAATTAATGTCCATGATGACAATATCTGGTTTTAGCTTTCTTATTCCCGGCAATGCTTCTTCTGCATTGCTAAAAGTTGCACCAACAGTAAAATCATTATTCAAGGCGAGAAAGTTTTTTAAGCCTTCGCGCACTTCATCAAGGTCTTCAACTATTACTATTGAAATACTCATTTAATTATCGAAAGTAGTTTTCATGATATCAAAACCCAATAGAACAAAAGTTATTGCAGCAGCCGGGCGCACAGTTCTATTCGCGTTCCGTTTTCATTTTTTATTTCTAAAGTACCCCCAATATCGCTCATCCTTTTTTGCATATTTGTTATGCCGTTGCTGAATGCCCTTGTCTTATTCGGATCAAAGCCGGTTCCATTATCGTGCAAAATTATTACCAGCGAATCGCTGATATTGATGGTCATATTTACTTCGGTCGCCTGTGCATGTTTTACAACATTGTGCAAGGCTTCTTTTACTACCAGATAAATATTGCGACGAAATTCTCCGCTTACAAAGAGAACAGGAAAATTTTCAGGCGCCGCTATTTTACCGGTGATCCCATTTTGCAAAAGATATTCAACAGCATAAGAGCGCGTGTATGCAAGCAGGTCACTTAATGAATCATTTTTTTCGTTGAGCGCCCAAACGATCTCTCCCATCTTATCGATCATTTCTGCTGCATATTCCTTTATCTTGAAAATATCTTCATCAATGGGTCGTTCCTGTTGTTCTTTTATGCCGATCGTTTCGCTTAAAAACTTTATTCTTGACAATCCTGCCCCAAGATCATCATGCATATCCGTTGCGATCCGTGTTCTTTCCTTTTCAATCGCCTGTTGTTTTTCAAGAGCAATGCGTTGTTTCTCCAATTTTCTGCTGTAGTAAGAAATGGTAACAACAATAATTATTACAAGCACTGCCAATAAAACCAGGATGCGAAACCACCAGCTTTGCCACCATGGAGGCAAGATGGAAAAAGAAAAAACCGCCATTTGCGGCGGATAAAATCCATTCAAAAAAATGGCTTTTATTTTCAAAGAATATTTTCCCGGTTCCAGGTTGACAAGATCTATTTCTGATTGAGATGATGGCTCACTCCAAGTCTTATTATTGCTCCCTTCAAGCAAATAGCTAAATCGCGTTTGTTTTTCATCATAAAAAGTTGGGGCAGAAACCAAAACAGAAATATTATTCTGCGTATAATTGAGTTCGACCGTTTTTTGTGTGTTGAACAAAATGCTATCGCCTATCTTTATTTGTGAGAATAACAATTGTGGCGAGAATTGATTGTTCGTGTAAAGCTCCTTTCCCAACCTGATGGCGGCATCCGCGGTTTGAATCCAATGTGTTCCGTTTTTTTGTGTATTTATTTTACTTACCTGTTGAAAGATATTATTGCTGCGGGTTATGTTGTCAACATAATATTCATTATTTTTTTCAACGATCTTATCAAGCCCCGCAGGCGAACACACCCAGATATTATTTGCATCATCGCAATGCAAATAGCTGATAAAATTTTCCGACAAGCCGTTTTTGATGGTCAGTTGCTTTTTGAATTCTAAGGAATCATTTTGATAAGAATAGCAAACCAATCCGTGATCTCTCGTCCCTACCCAAACATTGCCGTTTTTGTCTGCGGCAATCGAGCGCGGTGAAACGTTCTGCAAAGCTTTACTAAATACATGCAATAACTGCATATAATGCCCGGTATCACCCGGGTTGATCTTATATAAGAACAGTTTTTTCGCCCGATTTGCGATCCATAAATAATTCCCCGCAATGCAGGCCTGATCTGCCAAATACCCGAGTTCACTGGTAACTGTTTTCCCATTTTGAAGAATGGCAACTGCCTTATCCGACACAGCAACCAGGTTCCCCTCATTATCAGCTACCAGACAAGAAAATCCGTTCTTACCTGATGAATCTTTATACAATAATGAAGTGCTGAAACTATGCTCCTTGCTTTTAAAATTTACTTTATAAACTTCAAACTCATTGACCAAGTAAACCGATCGTGAAAAAGAATACAGGTTGTGAAAAGACGGATGATCTCTTCCAGCAAAAATTTCATCCGCATTATCATAGCGGAGCAAAATAGTATTGCGTGTGGCATCATAAAACCATAATGAATCACTGCTGTTATCCGCTGATAAAAAACTCTCATGGAATCCTGGTCTCCATTCCGTAAATGATTCCAATTGCTGATTGACCATTTTGCAAATTCCAGAATGCGCTCCGGCAAGCCAGATGATATTTTCTTTGTCCTGAAAAAAAAATTCCTGCTCATTTTCCGGCAAACCATTCTGCAAATCAAATAAAGTGCTTTTCCCCTTAACATCAATCTTCAAAACACCCAGCCCGAGCAACCATTCATTTTTTTCATTATCAAAAAAGACAAAAGCAGGGCCGAAGCTTTCTGGAATATGATATTGTGCTGAAGCATTTGTCAATAATATCTTCCCGGACTCCATGGCGGCCTTATCTATTTTGAAAAAACCGCTTTGGGTTGAGATCAGCACATCATTATTGGGAGTTGATGTTATAGAATAGATGGGTGATTGATTGAAGGAAATATTGGTCCCGCCGGTCTTAATATCATAGACGATCAATGTGCCCCTGCCGGGAAAGTAATTGTTATTTGGATCGGTGTAGATATATAGCCTGTGATCCACTTCAACGGCATGGTAAAGATTAATGATCTGTTTCTTTTCACTCTTATCTGTTAAAGAAATCTTGGTGAAAATATTTTTTTCAAACCGGAAAAGTCCTCCGTCTGAAATAGCGTAATAAAATCCGTCGCTGCATTTTATCAACTGGTTAATTACCGGGCAAAAATTATCTGCTGTCTGATAATTTTTCACTTCACCATGCACCATGTACTGCAGCTGATTTGTGTTCGGGACGATCCACAAGGAATCATCGCCCATTTCAACAATATCATTGATCAAACTGGAAGCAAGTCCATTCTCCGGTGTATAGTTGGTAAACCGTGAACCATCATAAACGCTTAACCCGCCAAAAGTGGAAATATAGATCTTGCCCTTATTATCCTGGAAAATAAAACGCGCGCGATTATTTACTAATCCGTCTTTTGGTGTGTAATTCACAAACGCGTAGCGTTGCCCAAAACAGTTAGCATAAATAAAAAAGCATGCAAGAAAAACCAAGATTCGTTGCATGCTTAAATTTAAAACTAATTTTATGTACCGGGCTTAAGAAATACAATTAAACATCCTACGCCGCAGATTCTCCCAATTGTTCATCTTCAGCTATCCGTGCAAATTGCTTACTACGCTGATTTTATCCTTCATCATTGCCCTGATCGCTTCCGCAATTGCATTGGCATCATAATGACATTCGTTGTGAAGTTCTTTTAATGTTCCGTGTTCAATGATCTCATCGGGAATACCCAGCATCTTCACTTCATTTTTATATCCGTGCTTTGTCATGAATTCTAAAATCGCGCTGCCAAACCCGCCAACTATCGTCCCGTCTTCAACAGTAAGGATTTTGTCAAACTTCTTTAATGCATCATGCAATAGGTTTTCATCCAGTGGTTTTGCAAAACGCATGTCGTAATGCCCAACATCCAATCCGTCCATCTTTAATTCACGTATAGCAGCAGTTGCAAAATTTCCCGGATGACCAATTGAAAGAATGGCGATCTCTTTTCCCTCTTTTAATTTTCTTCCGGATCCTATCTTTATTTCTTTCATCTCTGTTTTCCATTCGGGCATCACCCCTTCACCACGCGGATAGCGGATCACAAAAGGATTTGTTGTCGATTCCAATTGTGCGGTGAACATGAGGTTCCGCAATTCCGATTCATTCATCGGTGCGCTAACGATCATATTGGGAATACAACGCATGTATGCAATATCATAAGCGCCATGATGGGTTGGGCCATCCTCGCCAACCAATCCGGCGCGGTCCAAACAAAATATCACCGGCAAATTTTGTATCGCAACATCATGCACGACCTGGTCGTAAGCTCTTTGCATGAATGATGAATAAATATTGCAGAACACTTTCATGCCCTGTGTTGACATGCCCGCGCTTAAAGTCACTGCATGTTGTTCGCAAATACCAACATCAAATGCGCGATCTGGCATTTTTTCCATCATGAATTTCAATGATGACCCGCTTGGCATTGCCGGCGTTACTCCAAATATTTTTTCGTTCTTCTCTGCGAGCTCAATTATCGTATATCCAAAAACATCCTGGTATTTTGGCGGTTGAACGGTTTCGAATTTCTTCTTGTAAATTTCCCCGGTGATCTTATCAAACAATCCCGGAGCATGCCATTTGGTTTGATCTTTTTCCGCCAATGAATATCCTTTGCCCTTGGTGGTAATGATGTGCAATAATTTCGGACCGGGAATATTCTTCAGGTCGTTCAGCGTATCAACCAATTTAGAAAGATTATGTCCGTCAATCGGACCAAAATAGCGCAACTTAAGCGCTTCAAAAAGATTACTGCTCCTGCTCACAAAGCTCTTTATACTATGCTCTATTTTACTGGCGACATCACGGCTGAAGCGGCTTCCAACGGGAAGCTTTCCTAAAGCTTTCCAAATATCATCTTTGAATTTATTATAAGTTTGCGAGGTAGTGATGTCCGTCAGGTATTCTTTCAACGCCCCGACATTCGGATCAATGCTCATGCAATTATCATTCAAAATGATCAACAGATCAGTATCCGAAACCCCGGCATGATTCATCCCTTCAAAAGCAATGCCGGCCGTCAGGGCGCCATCACCAATGATGGCAACCGTTTTCCTGTCGCTCTCCCCTTTATATTTTGCAGCCATCGCCATACCTAATGCTGCGCTGATCGAAGTTGAGGAATGACCTACACCGAAAGTATCATATTCACTTTCGCTGCGTTTGGGAAATCCGCTCAGTCCTTTATATTTTCTGTTTGAAATGAAATTATCTCTTCGACCCGTAAGTATTTTATGACCATAAGCCTGGTGACCTACATCCCAAACCAATTGATCATAGGGAGTATTGAACACATAATGCAGGGCCGTGGTTAATTCAACAACGCCAAGGCTGGCTCCAAAATGTCCGCCATGAACGCTTACAATATCAATAATATACTGACGCAATTCATCGGATAACCGTTGTAATTGTTCTCGGTTTAAGGCTTTAAGGTCGGCGGGACTATTAATCGTCTTCAGCAATGCCCCCGGGGCGATTTCCATCTGCAAATTTTTAAAGGGTAAAGTTACATTTTTTTGATCACCGATAAGCAGCAAAAGCTACCAGAAGCCCATAAATGCTGCCATTAATACAAAAGAACGTTTTGTGGCCTAAGAAAAGTATATTTTTGAATCTAAGGTTCTACTTATGGCTAAAGGAATAACACGATATTATTGGTGGTGCCAGATCGGTGGCTGGGGGCTTGTCGGTCTTTCCAATCTATTTTTTGCCCATATCTTCGACCGGGAAATTTCAGGAATATATTTTGTCCGCATTCTCACGGTGGTTGCTTCAGGCATCATCAGCACGCATTTATTGAGGGCTTTCATAAAAAAAATGAATTGGCTCCTATTGCCTATTGAAAAGATATTGCCCAAACTGGTTATTGCGGTTATTATCACAACACTGGTTTTTATCCTTTTTCAAATGAGCGTTTACCAGGTATTCGATTTGTACGAACATGATAGCAAAAGAAAACTTGATTTCGCTACAAGATTATTCGCAAACGTTTTGGATCGCGGGATTTTTATTATCCCCTGGACCCTGATCTATTATTTCTATCATTATATTGAAAAAAGCCGCAAGCAACAATTTGATACGCTGAAATTAGAATCATTGGTAAAAGAGCTTGAACTAAAGACCATCAAATCCCATATTAATCCGCATTTTATCTTCAACGCCCTGAACAGTATCCGCGCGTTGATAGACGAAAACCCAAGCCGTGCAAGAACGGCAATCACTGAACTCAGTAATATTTTGCGCAGCAGCATGCAAGCCGAAAAATTAGAAACGGTTTCCTTTGAAAAAGAATTGAATATTGTAAAAGATTACCTCGCCCTTGAACATATTCGCTTTGAAGACAGGCTTCGTGTGGAATACGAAATAGATGAAGACACGCTAAGCCAGCCAATTCCGCCAATGATGCTGCAAACCTTGGTGGAGAATGCGATCAAACATGGCATCAGCAAACAGGTCCATGGCGGAAAAGTAAAGATCATATCCGATTTTAAAGACGATTATCACCAACTCATCATTCAAAATACAGGTTATCTCAACGGCTCGCTCTATGATGATGGCTTTGGATTAACCAGCACAAAAAATCGCCTGCAACTGCTCTTCGGCGATAAGGCCAATTTCGATATCAAAGAAGTGAACGGTAACACAGTTGAAGCCACCGTATTGATACCGGTTGAATTAATTCACTAAAAATCTTTAATATTCATTCAAAAAATAACTGCTAAATAAATTTGGTTTATTTTATAAACTAATTTACATTTGAGATAAATTTATCAATCGTGAAAAAGATCTGGCTGCTTTTTGTTTTTATCAGTCTTCAAATTATTTCGCTTGCACAAACCAAAATACGCGGCAAAGTAAAAGATGGAAAAGGTCATCCGCTTGCCGGAGCAAGCATCAGTCTAAAAAATTCCTACGATGGCGCAACCAGCGACTCGCTTGGAAATTTCAGCTTCACGACCACAGAGCACGGGGATTTCATTTTGTCGGTAACCAGTTTAGGTTATAAGGATTTTGAACAAGCCGTTACCCTAAAGCAAGAACCAATCATCATCAATGCGATATTAAAAGAAAAGCTAGATGAGATGCGCGCAGTGACCATTACCGCAGGTTCATTTTCAGCAGGCGACACAAAACGTGCTGCCGTATTAAGTTCTTTGGATGTGGCTACCACAGCAGGCTCAAATGCCGATATTACCGCCGCATTAAAAACTTTGCCCGGCACAAGCCAGGTTGGTGAACAGGAAGGATTATTTGTCCGCGGTGGCGCAGGCTATGAAACAAAACAATTCATTGATGGCCAATTAGTGAATAATCCATATTATTCAAGTGTCCCCGATCTCGCACAACGTGGTCGCTTCTCCCCTTTTCTTTTTAAAGGAACCGTTTTTAGCACGGGCGGATATTCTGCATTATACGGACAGGCTTTATCATCTGCGCTATTACTCGAATCGATCGATCTGCCCGAACGATCAGAAATAGATGCTTCCGTTTCCCCCTTATTCTGGGGCGCCGGTACACAACAATTAGCACAAAATAAAAAATCATCATGGGGAATAAATTATGGATATACCAATGTTGGATTGTATTTTGATGCAGTAAAACAAGATGTGGATTATTTCAAGGTACCGCAGTTTCATACCCTTGACGCAAACTTCAGGATAAAAACCAAGAGTGGGGGCATCATAAAATATTATACAACATTCAGCCATAACCAGCTAGGTATAAGAAGACCCGATGTTGACAGCGCCGATCTAAAGGATGCTTTTGGTTTAAAAAATTACAATTGGTATAATAATCTGACCTGGAAAGAATATTTGAACAATGGCTGGAAAATGAACCTGGGCATTAGTTACAGCACCAATAAAGACAATATCCTTCAACAGGTCCAGGATGCGCAGGATCAACCCAAACCATTTCCGGATTCAAGTTTTTGGATGTTGTATAAGAACTTCACGCTTGTCCATCGTCAGGACCTCTCGCAGGGAAAGATCGTTCTTGAAAAAAAATTGGGCGGTATCAGTGCTTTGCGTTTCGGAAGTGAATATTGGTACAGTTATGATAATAGCAATTATAACGACACCGCATTAATTAAACTAAAGGATAATTACACAGCCCTTTTTGCTGAATCAGATATTTATCTTACCAATGAGATCGCTGCAAAAATTGGTGGACGTTTCGAATATTCTTCTATCATCAATAGATCTGATTTTGCGCCGCGCGTTTCCCTTGCTTACAAAACCGGAAAAGATGCACAGGTTTCAATGGCTTATGGGATTTTTTATCAGAAACCCGAAAACGCTCAACTAGATTACGCAACCAACCTTGGTTACACAAAAGCAACGCATTATATTCTCAACTATCAAAAAATGTCGAATGACAGAATTTTCCGCCTGGAAGTTTATTACAAAAAATATGATGCGCTTGTAAAAACGATCCCTCTTTTTTATAATTATTATACCACATTCAATAATGGAGGGTCAGGCTATGCCCAGGGAATTGATTTTTTCTGGCGAGATAAAAAATCAATAAAGAACTTCGATTACTGGATCAGTTATTCTTATCTGGATACCAAACGTAATTATCTGAATTATCCGGCCCAATTGATGCCAAATTTTGCCGCAACACATACAGCATCCCTTGTAATGAAACGATTCATCACAAAAATAAAAACGGGTTTTAATGTCACCTACAGTTTTGCATCGGGCAGACCTTATTACAATTTTATGCTTGACAATAACAATAAATTTTATATAGCGGATCAGGGAAAAACAAAGGATTACAACAGCATGAACTTTAGCGCCGAATATGTCCCCAGTGTTGGGAACACCAAGGCAAAAACCTTTGTGGTGTTTTTCGTGAGCATGAGCAATGTGCTTGGATACAATGCCATTTACGGTTACAATTATTCATTTAACGGAGATACGAAGCAAGCAATCACGCCACCTGCAAAAAGATTCTATTTTTTTGGCATCTTTTTAAGTTGGGGCGTCGACAGAAGCCAGGATGCCATTAATAATAATTTGTAGCCAGGATTCCATGAATCAAGATTCAGGCAAATGCCGAATAGTGATATTGGAATATAAGGGTGGGTCGAGAAGAAGTTGAAGAAAAACAAAGCTTTATTTCAAAAAAAATAAAAATAAATAAAATGGACGCTCAACAAAAAGATGATCTGCTTTGGAAATTAGCAAAAAGAAGAGCCGGTTTTAAATGGAGTATTGCCATGTATATGACCATGAATATTTTTTTGACAGTACTATGGTTCATCACCACAAAAGGGGATGCCTTTTTTTGGCCTGCCTGGAGCATATGTGGCTGGGGAATGGGAATGGTATATCAGTACCTCAATGCTTATCACCTTGATGGCTTGCCAGGCGCGACGGAAGAATACAAAAAATTAAAAAAACAAAATCATCAATAAACAAAAAACAATTACCATGAAAAAGTTAGTACTCATTTCTTTTGTGCTCGCAGCATTTTTCGCCAATGCACAAAGTGATAAATATGTTGCAGCGATGAAAAAAAATCTCACGTTGATGGATTCAGCAAAAACTACTGCCGATTTTCAAAATGTGTCCAACGCTTTTGAAAGAATTGGCGATGCTGAAAAAACACAGTGGCTGCCTTATTATTATGCGGGTTTGGCCTTGACGATCCCTGCCTGGACAGATCAAAAATTAGATAAAGATGCAAATTCGGAAAAAATAAAGGCTTTTTGTGATAAAGCGGAAGCTATCGAAAAAAATGCCGAAATATCCGCCATTCGCAATATGGCTGCGACACAACAAATGTTGATTGACCCGCAAACACGCTGGCAAACCTATGGCATGGAAGCAAGCAAGGAATTACAAAAAGGGATGCAGCTCGATCCAAATAACCCACGCCTGTATTATTTGCAAGCCATGAGTTTATTTAATACTCCCGAACAATTTGGTGGTGGAAAAGATAAGGCAAAACCCATTTTTCAAAAATCAGTTGACTTATTCAAGAAACAGGATCATAAACCATTATATCCGGATTGGGGTCAGAAACAAGCAGAAGATATGCTGGCAAAATGCCAATAAGTTGAATGGCTTACCGGGTTTTTGCAATTCAACCCATTCTTACTAAAAGAACAACTATAAATTTAAAATAATGTCAGAAGAAAAACCATTAACGCAGGAAGAAAGCCTCGCATTAATAACCAGTATGATCAGCAAAGCAAAATGTGATTATGAAGAAACAGGAATAAGCGCTTTGATGTGGGGAAGCATTGTTTGCTTTTGCAGCATTATTTCTTTTGCCGGTTTCTACCAGCATTGGGTCTGGGCAAACTACGTTTGGTTCCTGACCATTGTTGCGGTGATCCCCCAGATCATTATTGCCATTCGCGAGAGCAAAAGAAGAAAATTCAAATCCCATAATGATGATGCCATGAGCGGCATCTGGATAAGTTTTGGCGTTGGCATTTTTTTAATGTCTTATTTCGTCAATCTCTTTAAAGTTGAACACGAGGGCTCTCTCTATATTATTTTTTATGGCATCCCCACTTTTGCAACAGGTTTAGCAAGAAATTTTAAACCCATGATCATTGGCGGAATCATTTGCTGGGCAATCGCCATCGTCAGTTTTTATATTTCATTTCCCGACATCATGCTCTTAACCGCACTGGCTGCCATTATTGCTTGGTTTATTCCCGGGTTGATTTTGAGAAGAAGATATCAGAAACTAAAGAATGAAAATGTTTAAAGATCTTGACCCCATATTGCATTCCCAGCTACGCCTTGCCGTTATGAGTTTGCTCATTAGCGTGAAAGAAGCGGAGTTCACGTTCATCAAAGAAAAGACAAACGCCAGTGCTGGCAATATCAGCGTGCAGATAAATAAATTGAAAGATGCCGGCTATATCAATGTGCTAAAACAATTCAAGGATAATTATCCGCAAACCATTTGTAAAATCACTCCACTGGGAATAAAAGCTTTTGAAGAATATGTAAAGAATCTGCAAACCTATTTAAGCATAAAAAAATAAAACCTCTTTCCTTTGCAGAAAGAGGCTTAGGGTTTAGCTACCTCTGATTAAAACCGAACTGCTTAGCTCTTTATCAATTGTAAATTCATTCTTTCATTACTGTTCACAATAATCTCAAGCATGTAGGTTCCTGCCTGCAATTTGCTTGTTCCGGCAAGGGCAAATTTATTGTCGCCGGTTTCCGCCCCTGTGGACTTTCTCATGACCTCATTACCATTCTTATCCGTCACTTTTATCACTACATAAGAACTTTGTTTTAGCTGCACGTTTACTTCAATATCATTAACAGAAGGATCGGGCGTAACACTGATCGCTTCTACACTTTTGCTGTTGTAGGATCTGAGAATAAGTACTTTTGAATAAACTGCTTTGCTATCTGCATCTGTTTGCCTAAGGCGGTAATACAAATCATTCTTTTTCGCAACCGAGGCTTTGAAATTATCTTCAAAACTATAATCGTTTGATGAATTTGCTGTTCTTGTTGCTTCGCCGACTTTTTCAAAATTTGTTCCGTCAATACTTCTTTCAATATCAAAATGGCTTACATAATTAACAGCATTAATATTCCAATGCAGGTTAACGGAATTACGAAAATAGGTAGCGTTAAAACTTACCAACTTTTCAGTCAAAATCGTTTTTGCAGAAAGACTTTTATTGTTTACAACAGTATCAATCGCGTTCCGCCCAGCGATCACTGTTTTGTGAATGGGTAATGGGTTAGCAAAAATTGCAAATGAGGTTAATAAAAATGTAGGTAATAACAGGATGCGTTTTACTTGTTGTTCCATCGTTGTAAAATTTCAGAAGTTAATAATAAAATTTCCATTGTACGGGAACGCAACAACATGGTAAATTCAAAGGATGGATACTAATGAATTAATTTTGTGTTTTAAGGTAGCGATGAAATGCTTTAAGCATTACGTAAACAGATACTGCAAACCGTCAGGCAGTGCGTTTACAACATTTGGGTTTTTTTGGGAATTGGGGGTAGAAAAGGGACGTTTACTACCAGTTAGAATTATCAGGGATGAGTAAAGATAACCATCCACCTTAATCTTTGCAACTGTTTTGCCAAAAAAGTTTTAATTCTCATTAATGTTCTGACAATCATTCCTCTGTTTCTTCCAGGCTCTCATCTTCAACATTGGCCAATACTGTTGCCGTCATCTTTTTGAGTGGATTCTTATTATTTTCAGCATATTCAATTCTGTTCTCGATAATATCAATGCAGGCATAGATCGCAGCAATAAAAGACGAAGTATCAGCCTTGTTTTTTCCCGCAATGTCAAAAGCCGTTCCATGATCAGGAGATGTTCGTACTGCGGGTAAACCTGCAGTGTAATTCACGCCCTCGCCAATGGCAAATGATTTGAATGGAATCAGCCCCTGGTCGTGGTACATTGCCAAAACAGCATCAAATTTCTTATATTGACTACGCGCAAAAAAAGCGTCCGCGCTATAAGGGCCAAACACAAGCATGCTTCGTTTTGCATCTTTAATGGCTGGCTTAATGATCTCTTCTTCTTCCTTGCCGATTAATCCTTCATCGCCCGCATGCGGATTCAATCCAAGCACGGCGATCTTTGGTTTCTCAATTCCAAAATCTTTTTGAAGACTTTCTTTCAGGATATTCAGCTTTGATAAAATTCCTTCGCGCGTAATCTGAGAGGCAATTTCCTTTACCGGAATGTGTTCAGTAACCAATCCCACCTTCATGTTTTCAGCGGTCATTAACATTAATACATCATTTACCCCAAAACTCTGTTTTAAAAACGGGGTATGACCGGTAAAATTGAATTGCGCTGATTGAATGTTCTTTTTATGAACAGGCGCAGTAACCAATCCTTGAATTTTATTTTGTTTCAGCGCTTCCACTGCGGCCGATAATGATTTAACCGCATAAATGCCACCTGCCTCGGTCAATTGCCCCGGAGTTATGGCAATTTCTTCTTCCCAGCAATTAAATATGTTAACCTGTTTATGACTGATCCGATTGAACTCCTTTGTGCTCTGATAATTGAAATTGATTTCGGGTATTGATTTCCGGTAGAAATTAATGATTTTGTTGGACGCAAAAATCACAGGCGTGCATAATTCCAGCAACCGATGATCAGAAAAAGTCTTTATTACCAGTTCCGTTCCAATGCCATTAATGTCGCCAATTGAAATTCCGATCAGCGGTCGTTGTTGTTGAGAATTCATGCTTGATATTTTCGAACGATAAAAATACAATTAATTTGGTTGCCAGCTGCCAGGTCCTGATAAGCGGCAGGCAAGAACGATTAAAGATTTACTTTTGTATGAGTCTATGTACACACTAAAAAAATCGCTGGGTCAGCATTTTTTGCGCGATGAAAACATCAGCAAAAAAATTGTGGCAACACTTCAACAACAAAAATTCGATCAATTGGTTGAAGTTGGCCCCGGTGCAGGCGCATTAACAAAATATCTCTTACCAATTGAAAATATCGATTTTAAGGCAATCGAAATTGACGATGAAAAAGTGAATTTCTTATTGAAGACATTTCCTTCATTGCAGGATAAAATAATTGCCGGCAGTATCCTGGATATTGAAAAACCATTCACGGGAAAATTTACCGTGGTGGGTAATTTCCCGTATAATATATCCACCCAAATTGTTTTTAGGATACTGGATTGGAAAGATGATGTTGAGTGTATGATCGGCATGTTCCAAAAAGAAGTTGCCCAACGCATTGCTGCAAAACATGGCAATAAGATCTATGGAGTGACCAGTGTACTGGTACAGGCCTTTTTTGAGGTTGACTATTTATTTGAAGTGCATGAACAATCCTTTGATCCGCCCCCAAAAGTAAAAAGCGCCGTTGTACGATTCAGACCCAGGGCTCAACGCAAAACATTGAAGAGTGAAAAAGATTTTTTTATTTTGGTGAAGACCGCTTTTAACCAGCGAAGAAAAACATTACGCAATGCCGTAAAGAATTTATTTGAAGAGAAGGTCCTGCAAGAAGAAATTTTTAATAAACGCGCCGAACAATTATCCGTGGATGATTTTGCAGCACTAACGTTTAAGATGAAATGATAAGATCTATGATAAAGAAAGTTATTATTACCGCCAAGGTTCATGAATACTTAAAAGAACGGTTATCAAAACAAGGTTATGAGATCATTCATTTACCGCAGATCAGTTATGAAGATCTGCAAGAACAAATTGCAGACGCAGAGGGATTGGTTGTTACCACCCGCCTAAAAATTGATAAGAACATCATGGCCAAAACGTCAAAACTTAAGTGGATCGGACGTTTGGGAAGCGGCATGGAATTGATTGATGTGGCTTACGCAGAGACCAAAGGAATCAAATGCGTAAGCAGTCCTGAAGGAAATCGCAATGCTGTTGGCGAGCACGTGCTCGGCATGTTACTGAACCTGATGAATAAAATATCTTCATCACAAAAGGAGATCCGTGAAGGAAAATGGATTCGTGATGCCAATCGCGGAACTGAACTCACCGACAAAACCGTCGGCATTATTGGTTTTGGAAATACTGGCAGCGCATTTGCAAAACTGTTATCATCGTTCAACGCGACAATTCTTGCTTATGACAAATATCAATTCGGATTTGCAAAAGGAAATATCCATGAAGCAAATAGGGAGCAGATAGAACGATATGCTGATGTCATCAGTTTGCACGTTCCCCTGACCGATGAGACATTCCATCTTGCCAATGACGCCTTTTTCGATTCTTTGCAAAAGAAGCCATACTTTATCAATGCATCTCGAGGCAAGGTACACGATACACAAGCTGTTATTAAGGCTTTACAGACCGGAAAGATTTCCGGGGCGGCTTTGGACGTTCTGGAAAATGAAAAATTAGACACTTATTCCAGCGATGAAAAAAAGCAATTGGATTGGATGGTAAACCAACCCAATGTTATCGTAACACCACATATCGCGGGTTATAGCAATGAGGCATTTTACAAGATGGCAAAAGTGTTATTGGACAAACTGGGACTTTAATCGATAATAAGCGGATATAATAATCCGAAAACCTTTTCCTGCCTCGTTTTCAGCCCGCTGAACCAGGATTTTACCATTAAAAAGACCGTTAAATTCATTTGGCTTTTCAAAAAAAAAATTATCTTTGTACATATAAATAGTGCAACGCTTCAGCAAAACTGAGGCGTTGTATTTTTTTTCTTTTTTACAAACGAAAGGAGGGATTATGAGTGGCATAACCTATTTGACAAAGGATGCGTACGAACATTTAAAAGCAGAATTACAAAAGCTCAAAACCGTTGATCGCCCGGCCGCATCGCGAGCAATTGCAGAAGCGCGCGAAAAAGGTGATCTGCGCGAGAACGCAGAATATGATGCTGCCAAAGAAACCCAAGGGCTTTTGGAAGCAAAGATTCAAAAGTTTGAAAGCGACATGGCAAACGTTCGCATCATCGACGAAGAAAATATCGATACAAGCAAGGTATCCATATTAACAAAAGTGACTGTTACCAATTTGAATTTAAAAAGACAGGTCACCTATCATTTGGTCTCTGAAAAGGAAGCTGATTTAAAATCCGGAAAAATTTCGGTAACCTCACCCATCGGAAAAGGCTTATTGGGTAAGAAGATCGGCGAAACCGCCGAAGTAACGGCTCCCGCCGGAGTAATAAAATTCAAGATCGAAAACATCACAGTTTAAATAGCTTGGAATAAGCCAGGCTATATCATTTGAATTTTATCTCTTCAACCCTTCCATCTCCATAAGCAATGATGGCTTTTGTGGTCATGTTGATGAACAATCCAGTTTCAACAACTCCGGGAATAAGATGCAAATTTTCATTGAGCAAAAACGCGTCCTCAATTTTTTCGCAATAGCAATCAAGAATATAATGCTGATGATCGGTAATAAAAATTTTACCCTCTTTTTCCCGCAATTTTATCTCTTTACAAACACCTGATTGCAGTATTTTTTTCCAAACCTGTTTGTATCCAAAAGAGATCACTTCAACCGGCAAAGGAAATTTACCCAGTTGCTTCACCAGTTTTGTGTAATCTGCGATAATGATCAGCTCCTTTGAGGCACTGGCAACAATTTTTTCCTGCAATAAGGCGCCGCCGCCGCCCTTGATCAATTGTCCTTTGGGGTCAATTTCATCGGCGCCGTCAATGGTTAACGATAATTGGTCAACTTTATCTAAGTCACTGACCGTTATGCCTGCCTCTTTTGCCAGTTGTGCTGATTGTGCCGAGGTGGGCACAACGGTAATATTCAACCCTTGTTTCGTTCGTTCGCCCAATTCCTGTATCAGCCAATAAACTGTGCTCCCTGTTCCCAAACCAATTGTTGCTCCTTGCTTTACAAAATCAGCGGCATTTGCACCAGCCCTTTTTTTTATTTCTTCGCTAGATAACATTTACAATTTTTATTTAAGATCATTTTCAAAATGTTCATAAAAAACCAACCGGTTCTTTAACTGAAGAATTTCTTGTTGCAGATGCTCCATCCTTTGTAACAGGTGTGAAACCACATCAAGATTTTGAGCGTCTATCTCAAGCTCCTGGTGCAAGCGGATGAGTTTTTCCAATTGGCCCAACTGTTCAAAAGGCAAATATGTTTTTTGCTCAACAATGGTGGTTTCGATCAACCCATTCTCTCAAGCAATTGAATAAATTGAATATCCAAATGATGATAACTGCAAAATTCTGTGACTGAAATGAGGCTTTCATTTTCCATAAAATATTTTTACATCGTTGACAATTTTTTGAACAGTTCCTTTTGTTCGTTAGTAAGATTTGTTGGTAATTTAATATTCCACTTAATATACAAATCACCAAACTCGCCCTCTTTTTTATATACCGGAAACCCTTTTGTCTTAAGTCGGATACTGCTACCATTCTGTATTTCAGGTTTCACCGTTATTTTCACAGTACCGTTTATGGTATCGATTGTCTTTTCTCCGCCAAGCAAAGCGGTATATAGGTCAATATCTTCATTAATATAAATATCGTTCCCTTTTCGGTGATATCTTTTGTCATCGGGGATTATAAATGTAATGTACAGATCACCGTTAGGTCCACCATTAATGCCAGCAGAGCCATATCCGCTCAATTTTATTTTTTGTCCATTTTCCACACCGGCAGGAATGGTAATGCGCACATTTTTTCCGTCAACAGTCAGCGTTTGCTTATGTGTAGTGTAAGCATCTTTTAAATGAAGATGCAATTCCGCATTATAATCATTACCCCGAAATTTTGTTTGCCGGCCTCCACTGCCTTCGGCATGCTGACCAAACATTGCAGAGAAGAAATCAGAAAAATCCGTGTCATTAAAATTGCCGGAAAAATTATAGCCGCTGTCGCCTTGCGTTTGCTGATGCCGTTGTTGCTTTGCTTGTTCGAACTGTTCTGCATGCTGCCAGTCTTTCCCGTATTGATCGTATTTTTTTCTTTTTTCAGGATCGCTCAATACTTCATTTGCCTCGTTTATTTGTTGAAATTTTTTATTGGCTTCTTTATCATTTGGATTAAGGTCGGGATGATGTTTGCGCGCAAGTTTGCGGTATGCTTTCTGATCTCCTCTTCAGACGCATTTTTGTTTATTCCCAATATTTTGTAGTAGTCAATAAATTCCATGAATCAGCTATTGTTATGCCTAAGACATCAATATCTTACGCGATTTTGCACGAATTACGCGAATTTAGAGAAGAGCTTTGTATTTATTCGTGTAATTGGCTGAAATTCGTGTTTTATTTTTTTATCCTTTTAATTATTGCGATCATGACCATTTTTTCAAAAATAATCGCCGGTGAAATTCCAGCTTATAAAATCGCAGAAGATGAAAATTTTTTTGCGTTCCTGGATATTTTTCCGCTTCGGGAAGGACATACATTAATAGTTCCAAAAACGGAAACAGATAAATTTTTTGACTTGCCTGATGATTATTTGAGCAAATTATTACTGTTCGCAAAACCGATAGCCCATGCCATAGAAAAATCATTTCCCTGCAATCGCTGCGGATTATCTGTTGTTGGATTGGAGGTTCCGCATGCCCATCTGCATTTGATTCCCATTGACAGCGCAGATGATCTGAATTTTACGCGAGGGAAAATAAAAGTAAGCCCGGAGCAGTTAAGAACTGCGCAGGAAAGAATCATTACAAATCTGAAATAGTTTCAAATCCTTCTTATTCACTTATCTCTTGCGGTTCACCCTGGCCGGATTTTTTTTAATAAAATCCTCCCAGCCATTTATTTTTTTTGCGGGCGAATTACCCAATCCATTATTTTGAAAGTGATGACATACTGCGACTGCAAGCGCGTCAGAAGCATCGTAATGTTTTATTTCCTTTTTAAAAAGCAGGATATGCTGCAGCATTTTCCAAACCTGTTCTTTATCAGCGTTGCCATTTCCCGTAATGGATTGCTTTATTTTTCTTGGAGAATATTCGGTCACGGTTAAACCCGCCTGTATGGCTGAAGCGATCGCTACCCCCTGCGCCCGACCAAGCTTTAGCATACTCTGCACATTTTTGCCAAAGAATGGAGCTTCGATAGCAAAATCCTGGGGCTGAAATTCTTCGATCAGCTCTTTTACTTTTTTATGAATGAGATGCAATTTCTCATGCGGATCTTTTTTGGAGGCCAACTTCAGCACGCCCATTTCCAGCAACATTGGTTTTCCGTTTTGTATTTCGATAATGCTGAAACCCATCATCAATGTGCCTGGATCTATGCCTAAAATTATTTTGGAATGCTTTTGCAACAGGAGATTTATTTTTGATGCGGTGATCGTAAACAAAAATATCAAATTAATAGTCAACTATTTGCTCGGACCAATAGTATTCCTGCTATTAATCTATTCTATTTATCACCAAATTGTAAGGCAACACAACTGGCAACAATCCCTGCAACAAATAAGATCAGCCATTGCAGGCGCCGCTCAATGGAAAATAGGACTTGTTTTTCTATTCATGTTTTTTAATTGGGGATTAGAAGCCAGAAAATGGCAATTGGTCATTCGCTCGGTGCAGCGAATCAATTTTACCAGGGCTTTCAAAGCAACGTTAACCGGCATTACGATGGCTTCTTTTACTCCAAACCGCACCGGCGATTATTTTGGACGAATGTTGTATATAGAAGAAGGCAAACGCGCCCAATCAGTTTCACTGACCATAATGTGCAGTTTTGCGCAACTAATAATAACATTGATAACCGGATGCGCGGGCATTATCTATCTAAAATGGTATTTGCATGCGCATCAGCCTGCAGAACAAAATATTTTTCATTTCTGGCTGAATATACTGCTCACAGGCACAGCGCTGATGCTGGTGATTTTTTTATTTGTTTTTTTCAAACTGTCGTGGTTGGTCAAATTGCTTAAAAACAACCGGTTTGCAGGAAAATTATTTTCCTATCTAAAAGTTTTAGAAGATTTTAACGCAACCTTCCTGCTACATATTTTGTCTTTATCGTTACTTAGGTATATTGTTTTTGTGATTCAATATTATCTGATGTTTTCCGTTTTTGGATTATCATTGTCCTTAGTGGAAACATTTGCTGGCATGAGTGTAGTATTTTTGGTGATAACGATCGTACCTACTTTCACTTTTCTAACGGAGCTGGGTGTACGATGGGAAGCAAGCATTCAGATCATGGAATTGTTTGGCGTAGGTACAGTTGGCATATTTGCGGCGAGTTTCGGAATTTGGTTTATTAATTTAATAATTCCTGCATTGATTGGCAGTTTATTAATTTTAGGCATTAAACTTTTTAGAATCAAACCATAGATGAAAATATTTACAACAGCGTTTATTCTATTGTCATCTGTTTTGTCGCTCCCGCTGCGCATCGAGGAAGATCCGTGCATTACGCACAATTATGCTTTTCTGGCAGGCGAATCCATTACCTATAAAGTTTACTACAAATTGGCCGGAGTCTATGTTGGTGCGGGTGAAGCCGTTTTTACATCCGCCCTCGATCAAATAAATGGCAAACCGGTTTATCATGTTGTTGGCGATGGGAAAACCTACAGTTTCTATGACAATTTTTTTAAGGTAAGAGACAAGTATGAATCTTATATTGACACCCTTTCTTTGCAGCCATATAAATTTATCCGCAACGTAAATGAAGGAGGCCATAAAACTTACGAAAACGTAACGTTTAACAAAATCACCAATACGGCACTCACCAATCAGGGCGTTTTTAAAGTTCCCCAATGTGTGCAGGATGTGATGAGCTCCATGTATTATGCGCGCAATGTAGATTTCAGCCATTTGAAACCCGGAGACAAGATCCCTTTTTCCATGTTTCTCGATAATGAAGTCCATGAACTATACATCCGTTATTTGGGAAAGGAAACCGTAAAAACAAAATATGGAAAATTCAGGGCGATAAAATTCAAACCATTATTGCTCAAAGGCACCATATTCGAAGGTGGCGAGAAGATGACGGTTTGGGTTAGTGATGATGCCAATCATATCCCGGTTCGTGTAGAAAGCCCCATAGCCGTGGGAAGCGTTATTGTTGATATGATTGATTTCCGCAATCGTCGTCATCCGCTAAGTTCATTGACGGATTTATGATTGGAGATATGTCCCAATCCACCCTATACTTCAAATTATCCTTCATACTTCACTAAGCTTAAACATCTCGGCATTTCTTATCCCTTTGTCTGTTTGTTGAAGAGTACAACATTCATAAATTGGATCGTGTTCAAAAAAAAGAATGTAGTTATTCTTAACAGCTTCAGCTAAAAAAGATTTTTTTTCACGCAAAGTGGTTAGCGGAAACATATCATAGGCCATTATATAAGGCAATGGAATATGACCGATGGATGGGAGAAGATCGGCCATATAGACAATTGTTTTTTCTTTATACAAAATTTGTGGAAGCATCATGGCTTCAGTGTGACCATTTACGAAGCGGATAGAAAGCGCCTCAATGATATTGGATGTTGCTTGACCGGTGAGCGCTGATTCCCGATTTGCACCTGACGATTCGCCACTCACCATTTTCAGTTGCCCGCTTTCTTGAATGGGTAAAATATTTTCTTTTAAAAAGCTGGCTTTCTCTCTGTCATTGGGTTCGGTCGCCCATTTCCAGTGCTGTTCATTGCTCCAGTATCTTGCGTTTTTAAATGCCGGAATTAATTTATCCCCTTTGCGGATAATGCTTCCGCCACAATGATCAAAATGTAAATGCGTTAAGAAAACATCAGTAATATCATCAGGATGGAAGCCATATTTTGCCAGTGAAGAATTCAATGTATCATCCCCATACAAATAATAATGGCTTAAAAATCGCGCGTCCTGCTTATCTCCTATTCCATTATCAATTAAAATAAGATTCTTTCCATCCTCAATCAACAGGCAACGCATTGCCCAACCGCATAAATTATTTTCATCCGCAGGATTAAGTTTTTGCCAAATGGATTTTGGGACGACGCCAAACATTGCGCCGCCATCCAGTTTAAAAAATCCGGTTTCGATCGTATATAATTTCATGCGATTACCATTTTATTTTTCATGCGCACAAACATCAGCAAAACAAAGCCGACAATAAAATAGGTCATTAATGCAAGAACGGAATTGCGCATGCCATTTGAGATTTCAGATACAAATCCGAACGATAAGGTTCCAAGAACTGTTCCGATCTTATCGCATACATCATAAAAGCTAAAATAAGAAGCCGTGTCTTTTGTTTCGGGCAAGAGCTTTGAATATGTCGAACGGGACATGGATTGAATTCCCCCCATTACCAAACCAACACAAAAAGCAAGTATATAAAATTGCATTGGCGTTGTGGTGATATAGGCAAAAATGCAAATGCCGATCCATCCGATGATGGCAACGGCAAGCGTGAAAATATTATTGGTCTTTTTAGAAAGAATTGAAAAAAGATAAGCTCCGAAAATGGCCACCAATTGAATGATCAGGATGGTTGCGATCAATTCGGTGGATTTCATTTTTATTTCATCGGCAGCAAAATAAGTCGCCATATACATTACCGTCTGCACCCCCATGTTATAAAAGAAAAAGCTGGCAAGATATCTTTTCAGCAAAGGATAATGACTTAACTGATTCCATACTTTTTTTAATTCATAAAAACCATTTACGAAAATGCTGTGTTCGGGATGTTGCTCGGAAGCTTTCGATGGTGGCAACACATTAAAAGTCACTTGTGCGAAGCCAGCCCACCATAGACCAACGGAAACAAAGGAAAACCGCGCCGGCCATGATCCCCAGCCGAGGTTCAGATTATCATTGAGAATGATGACGACAAGACATAATACCATTAATATCACGCTGCCGATATAACCCAATGCATACCCTTTGGCACTTACCCGATCCTGATCTTCTTCGGCTGCAATCTCCGGCAGATAAGCATTATAAAACACGATGCTTCCGCAATAACCAATAGCAGCTATAATGGACAGCAATAATCCGAAGCCAATATTTTCTTTTGTAAAAAAGATCATAGAGATACACGCAATACAACCCAGGTAACAAAAAAATTTCATGAATGCCTTTTTGTTTCCTTTATAATCTGCGATGGAAGAAAGTATCGGAGATAAGATAGCAATGATCAAAAAGGAAATGGAAATAGCATATGAAGCGAGTGCATTTCTCTCAATGGCCCTTCCAAACATGATGACCTGTTTGGGCGCGATAGAAGTGTAATATGCAGGGAAAACAGTGGATGCAATGACCAGACTGTATGTGCTGTTTGCCCAATCGTACATTGCCCAACCGTTAATGACTTTTTTAGAAGCTGTTTGCATCTGATCAAATAAGAATGAAAAATTTATAATGGCCTACCTGTAGCATAATATCATTGTATGACCCCTTTCCAAATCAACAATAACAAAACAATTCCGGCTACAATTCTATAGTATCCGAATAATTTGAATCCATGCTTTTGTAAAAAGCCGATGAAAAATTTTATGGCGATCATCGCAATAACAAATGCCACGATATTGCCAAGAAGCAGTGCATGAATATTAGCATGATTGTGCAATAAATCCGGGTTGTCTTTGTAAGCCTTGTATAGTTTGTATCCCGTTGCGGCAAACATGGTCGGCACAGCAAGAAAAAACGAAAATTCAGCAGCAAGTTTGCGCGTGAGTTTTTGTTGCATGCCGCCAACGATGGAAGCGCCGCTGCGGCTTACTCCCGGAATCATCGCCAGGCATTGCCAGATGCCGATGATAAATGCTCGGGGTGCCTTGATCTGAGACTCATGTTCAATGATCGGTTTTGAAAAAAGATTGTCCACAAAAAGTAAAATAACACCTCCAACCAATAAGCTGATGGCAACCGTTAAAGGACTTTCCAGCAATTCATCAATTTTTTTAGATAATAAAAACCCAAGAATGATGGCGGGTATAACGCCAATGATCAGCTTAACATAGAATTGCCAGCGACTGAAATCGAAAAACTTTTTCCAATAAAGAACAACTACGGCCAGGATGGCTCCGAGCTGCACCGCCACTTCAAAGAGTTTGGTGAATTCATCTTTTTCAATGCCCATAAAACTGCTGGTGATGATAAGATGGCCGGTTGATGAAATGGGAAGAAATTCTGTCAATCCTTCTACTATAGCCAGAATGATCGTTTGAATGCTGTTCATTCAGTTTTGGTTTGGTTAATGCGTAAAAATAATGATAATAAGGTGAAAGGCGCTGAGTTTATGACAGAAAAAAAGCGATAGAGAATGCTCTATCGCTTGTAAAAATTATTTTATCAATTCTTTATTCATTCTCCTTTTTCTTTTTGAACAACGCAAAGATTTCGATTCCTAAACCTGCAATTATTAAGATCGGAGCAACTGTAATGCGAGTAAAACTATACACTTCATCTTTATTGAAAACATTCGGGTCCTTGCTTTTTCCGCCACCCATTAAGATCAATCCTAATCCAACAATGACAATTCCGATAATCATCCAGCGATAATTATCTTTTCCGAATAAAGGGGTTGTATCAAAATTTTGCTTATTGGAAGCTTTTACTTTTTTTGTTTCTGCCATGTTGCGAAAATTGAGGGGCAAATATAGGGAAAAGTCGGCAGTCAGAAAGTCCGATATCGGATATAGGATGCCGGGCGCAGAGATCGCCATCTCCCATTAACAATAAACCATTTGGACCGCCGACCTCCGGTATCCGATCTCATCAATACAGATCATCCAGTTTCATCTTCAAATACTTGATGACACTGCGATGAGTGCTGCCCAGTGAGATCAATACGCCCAACAATATCATCGCAAAAAATAATGAGCCCAATAAAGTATAATCTCGTAAAGCGCGGATTTCAGGGATCCATCTCTCCGTTAATAAAATGATGGCGAGAATTCCGGCAACGGCGATCAATCCGCTTATTAATCCGTTGATGAGTGCGCGAATATCCATTGGTTTTGCAATGAACCATCGCGTGGCACCCACCATTTGCATGGTCTTAATGATAAAACGGTTACTGAACATCGCCAGACGAATGGTATTATCAATTAGAAAAATGACCAGGACAGATGTGAGTATGGCAACGATCAGCAGGGCCAGACTTATTTTGCTTATATTATTATTGAGGTTCATCACGAGCGATTTGTTATAATGCACATCGCTCACATTAATGTTTTGAGAAAGATCGGCCTGAATTTTTGCCAGAGAATCAACCGAAGCATAATCGCTTTTTATTTTAAAATTGATGCTTGCCGGCAACGGGTTCTTATCCAATACAGAGGCCCAGTCAGTATTACCATCTTGCAAGTATCTTTTTTTGGCGATGTCTTTTGTTATGTATTCGTAGCTTTTGATGTAAGGCTGTGAGGCAACATATTGAACCAGCGCGGCGCTGTCTTTTGCGCTGATGTTCTCGCGGACATAAACCTGCACTTCAATATTTTCACGAAAGGTTTGCCCGAGTTTATTGGCATTGATAACTATCCAGCCAAGCATACCCAAAAAAAACAACACCAGGGAAACGCCGAGGATAACCATAAAATAAGATGGTTTGGAGCGTTTTGCAGAACCTTTGCCAAATTGAGCCATGATGAAAAAACTTTTTTGCGTTAGTGAGAATAGTAATGCGCAAAAATAACAGATTTAGCAGCACAATCCGTAATTTTGTTGCCTTCTAAAACGAGACAGAGATTGCATTATTTTGGAACACAAAGGCTTTAACTTTTTCCCAACTTTTTGCGTTCGCAGGTTACCGCTCAATAGTTAACTGTTGATGAATGCGAGCCAAAGATGTTAAGAAGCGTACCGATGCTGGCAAAAAATAAATAAATAGAGAATGTCTCAATTGCTCAATGAGAGGGTTGGGCAATTTAGAAATTGAGTAATTAAAAATATTGTTTGTGGAATATAATTTCAGAAAGATTGAAGAGCATTGGCAGAATGAATGGAAAAAGAATGATGTTTATAAAGTAAGTAATGATTCTCCGAAGCCAAAGTATTACGTGCTGGATATGTTCCCGTATCCTAGTGGCGCGGGTTTGCATGTTGGGCATCCGCTCGGATATATTGCCAGCGATATTTTTGCACGATACAAGAGATTAAAAGGATTTAATGTTTTGCATCCCATGGGTTATGATGCCTTTGGCTTGCCTGCGGAGCAGTATGCCATTGAGCATGGGATACACCCTGCAGTAAGTACGGCAGTTAATATTGAAAACTTTCGCGCGCAGTTGGATAAAATTGGTTTTTGTTTTGACTGGAGCCGTGAAGTGAACACGAGCAAACCTGAATATTATAAATGGACACAGTGGATTTTTTTGAAGCTGTTCAAAAGTTTTTACAACCGCAAAAGCCAAAAAGCGGAAAGTATTGAATCGTTAATAAAAATTTTTGAACAGGAAGGAAACATAAATCATCCCTTCCCGGTTGCTGGTTTCCAGCTGCCTGTTACCGGCATAGGGCATGAATCTTCGAGCAACGAGTTCACGTCCCAACAATGGAACAAGTTTGACGAATTCACACAACAAACAATTCTCATGGAATATCGCCTCGCATACTGTGGTTATGGTGAGGTGAATTGGTGCGAAGCATTAGGAACTGTTTTGGCAAACGATGAAGTGATCAACGGGGTGAGCGAACGTGGCGGGTATCCGGTGGTGAAGAAAAAATTGCGCCAGTGGTACTTACGCATTACTGAATATGCAGACAGGTTACTCGAGGGACTGCAGCATGTCGATTTCAGCGATGCAATGAAAGAAATGCAGAGCAACTGGATTGGAAAAAGTTATGGGGCAGAGATCAGCTTTGAGATACAGGATACAAAAAACAAGAATAAAAACCTCGGAAACGAGATTGCGAATTCCGAAGCACGTATCCCGAATCTCATCGTTTACACCACCCGCCCTGATACCATCTTCGGCGTAGACTTTATGGTAATTGCTCCCGAGCATGAATTGATAGGAAGAATAACTTCCCGAGAGCAACAGACAGTGGTTGAGGAATATATCGCTTATGTAAAAAGCCGCAGTGACCGCGAAAGACAGGCTGAGAAAAAGATCAGCGGCGTCTTTACCGGCACTTATGCAATCAATCCCTTTAATAAAAGAGAGATCCCGATTTGGATCAGTGAATATGTGCTGGCTGGCTATGGGACCGGCGCAATAATGGCTGTCCCTTGCGGAGATGAACGTGATTTTAAATTTGCGAAGCATTTTAATATTCCCATCACCAATATTATTGGTGAATATTTTAGTGGAGAAGAAGCGAATGCAACCAAAGATGCAATATTGACCAACAGCGATTTTTTGAATGGCGTCGTGATGCGTGATGCGATCGGGATCGTCAATAATAAAATAGAAGAACTTGGCATTGGAAAAAAGAAAGTGAATTACAAAATGCGTGATGCTGCTTTTAGCCGCCAGCGCTATTGGGGCGAGCCGTTCCCGATCAAATGGACTAACGGCATTGCCTATCCGTTAAATGAAAATGAACTGCCATTAGAATTGCCGCATGTTGACAGTTATAAACCCGGACCGGAAGGCGAAGGTCCATTGGCAAATATTCCTTCATGGACTGAACAACACTTAGAAACCAACACGATGCCCGGTTATGCCGGAAGCAGTTGGTATTTTTTGCGATACATGGATCCGCATAATGATGCTGAATTTTGCAGCAGAAAAGCAAGTGATTACTGGGGACAGGTTGATCTTTATATCGGCGGAACAGAACATGCAGTTGGGCATTTATTATATAGCCGAATGTGGACGAAAGGCTTGTACGACTTAGGGTTGATCGGACATGACGAGCCGTATAGAAAATTGGTCAACCAGGGCATGATACAAGGAAGCAGCAGGTTTGTTTACAGATTGAATGAATGCACTTTTTCGATCAATGGACAATCTGGAGATGCCAAAGATCTACCTCAAATATTTATTTCGAAAAGTATTTTTGATGGTTTAAATGAAAACAAAACAGGATTGATCGATGAGATAAGCACTGCATCCACAAAAGCGTTAGAAATCGAATTCCGTAAAGAGAACATAATTTTTGAATTCAAAAAAAGCATACCCATTCATGTTGATGTAAATATTGTAGATGGAGTTGAGCTAGATATCGATGCTTTTAGAAATTCAAGAATTGAATATGCAAACTCAATTTTCATTTTTGATAATTTCACTTTTTCGACAAAAGATCTGCAAGCCCAAGTAGAAGGAAAATACATCTGCGGAACTGAAGTGGAAAAGATGAGTAAAAGATATTTCAACACTGTTAATCCAAACGATCTGTGTGAGCGATATGGCGCTGATACGTTCCGCATGTATGAAATGTTCCTTGGCCCGGTGGAACAAAGCAAACCCTGGGACACAAAAGGAATTGAAGGAGTGCATCGGTTCTTAAAAAAATTATGGCGCCTGTTTTATGATGAAGTGAAAGGAAAAGTCTGGAATGAACAAAAAGCAAACGATTCAGAATTAAAAGTGCTGCATAAAGCAATTAAGAAAATAGAAGAAGATACAGAGCGTTTTTCCTTTAACACGGGGGTGAGCGCAGCCATGATCGCTGTTAATGAACTCAGTGACCTGAAATGCAATAAAAAAGAGATTCTTGAACGGCTATTGATCTTGCTCACTCCTTACGCGCCCCATATCTGCGAAGAGTTATGGCATTTGACCGGAAATCAAGCAACAATACTTGATGCAGCTTATCCAAAGGCCGAAGAAAAATATCTGATCGAATCCACTAAAAATTATCCCATCGCCATTAATGGCAAAACCAGAGCAGAATTGAATATTTCCCTTGATGCAACCCAGCAAGAGGTTGAACAAATTGTGCTCTCCAATGAAACAATCAAAAAATGGCTAGATGGAAAGCAACCCAAAAAGATCATCTATGTGAAAAACAAGATGATCAATGTGGTGATATGAGTAGCGCTTTGAGTCAGTAGCCACAGGCAGTAAGGATCGCCCACTGTCCAGAGCTCAAGCTCGCCGTTTTCTTGGATGAATGGTTTTATCATTATTATTTTCATTTGTACTTTCATTTCCCAAAAACAAAAACGATGAGAATATTCTTGATTGCTGCATTTTTTCTTTTTTCATTTTCCTTGTCAGCCCAAAACAGCGAAGCGTATTTCCTTTCCAATCCCTGCCTCACCCCTGATGGGCAATATGTCATTTTCAGTTTTGAAGGCGATTTGTGGAAAGCCGACATAAAAACCGGCACTGCTTTGCGTATTACGGCCATGCAGGGTTATGAAACAAGTCCACGGGTCTCGCCGGATGGAAAATGGATTGCCTTTACTGGCCGCCAATATGGTAACGGTGATGTATATGTGATGTCGATCAATGGTGGCGATATTAAACAGATCACCTTTCACAGCAGCAATGATGAAGTGAATTCATGGAGTTGGGACTCGAAATATATTTATTTTACTTCTAACCGGATGGGGCAGCAATCGGGTTTTAAAGTGAGTATCAATGGAGGAACGCCGCAGCGTGTTTTCGGAAATTATTTTTTCCTCTACGATCACAATCTATTCGAACACCCGACAAGTGGTGAGCTATTTTTTAATGACACCTGGGAAAGCAGCAACCAGGTTCAGCGAAAACATTATAAAGGTCCGTTCAACCCCGATATTCAATCCTATAACCTAAAAACAAAACAGTACAAACGTTACACCGATTATATCGGGAAAGATTTTGGCGCAACGCTCGATAAGAATGGAAATATTTATTTTATCTCTGACGAAGCAAATGGTGAATATAATTTGTACACTTTTGATAATGGGAAAAAGACGGAGCTTACGGATTTTAATAGTTCAATAAAAAATGCAATCGTCAATGCAAACGGCGGCAAAGTAGTTTTTGAAAAAGGTTATCAATTATACCTGTACGACGTTGCTGCAAAAAAATCGGAGAAGCTTAATATTTTTATTACCCGCAATGATGTTCTGCCAAAAGAAAAAGACTTTGATGTCAAAAGCAATATTTCCAATTTTGATGTTTCCCCGGATGGTAAAAAAATTGCCTTCACCTCGCGCGGCGAATTATTTGTAAGTGATATTGAAGGAAAATTTGTTGAGCAAATAAAAAAAGGGACTGCAGAAAGGGCGCGCGAAGTCAAATGGCTGAGTGACAATAAAACATTATTGTTCAACCAAACAGTTGACGGATATTTAAACTGGTTCACCATCGCCGCCGATCAAAGTGCTCCGTTAAAACAACTTACCAAAGACCAGCGTGATGATCGTTCCCTTGTTTTTAACAAGGAAAAAACCAAAGCAGTCTATTTGAGCGGGCGCGATGAAGTGCGCATCATGGATCTGAAGACCTTTGAAAGCAAAACTGTTGTAACTGATGAGGTATGGGCGTTCGAGGGTTCAGACCCGGTTTTTTCTCCCAACAGCGAATACATTTGCTTTACTGCTTTCAGAAATTTTGAGCAGGATATTTTTGTTCATAATCTCAATACAAACAAGACGATCAATCTTACCAACACCGGCATTACAGAATCCAGCCCGGTCTGGTCCCCGGATGGAAAATATATTTATTTTGAATCATCACGATTAAAGCCTTCTTATCCATTTGGATTGCAGGACCCACATGTGTATAGATTGCCGCTGGAAAAATTTTCTGACCCTTTTATTTCTGACAAATACAGTGAATTATTCAAATCTGAGAAAAAAGACTCGGCAAAAAAAGATACAGTTGTGCACCCCATCATGATTGACGCAAATAATATTATGGAAAGAATTGAGCAGATCAGTCCGTCATTTGGTTCACAGTATTTATTAACGGTACTCCAAAAAGGAGATAAAACAACTGTTCTTTACAGCAGCAATCACGACCAGGGAAAATTTTCATTATGGAAAACAACCCTTGAGCCTTTTGAGCAAAACAAAACAGAAAAGATAAATGGTGCCGAATCTGGCGGTTTTGGTTTTTCCGCAAGCGGAGATAAATATTTTCTGTTAACAAATGGGAATATTTTTAAATTGAATCTTGATGGCAACAAAACGGATATCATAAATATCAGTCACACATTCCGAAAAAATCTTTCCGGGGAGTTTAAACAAATGTTTTACGAAGCCTGGGCCCAACTGGATGAAAATTATTACGATGAAAAATTTCACGGTATCGACTGGAAAAAAACACGGGATCATTACAGCCAGTTTCTCCCCTATATCAATACAAGAGCAGACCTGCGCGTATTGCTCAACGATATGGTTGGCGAACTCAATTCCTCGCACCAGGGATTTTTCAGTAATGGCGATGAGGAATCCATAAAACTTTCTAACCGCACGATGGAAACAGGAATTCTGTTTGAAGACAATGATCCTTACAAGGTAAAATATGTTGTGAAAAGATCGGCAGCTGATAAAGCAGGGATCAATGTTCAGGCAGGAGATGAATTAATCAAAGTAAATGATGTTGACGTCGACAAAACCGTTGACAGGAGTTTTTATTTTACGCAACCATCTTTAGACCAGGAGCTGAAATTAACGTTTGCGCATAGTGGAAAACAATACGACGTGAAACTTCATCCCGAAAGCAGTTTGTTTGGAGATCTATATGAGGAGTGGATCGATAATAATCACAAACGTGTTGATGAACGCAGCAATAATAAGATCGCATACGCCTGTATGAAAAATATGGGTGAGGGTGAATTGGATCAATTCATCATTCACATGACGGAAGAGTTGAATAATAAACAAGGGTTGATCCTCGATCTTCGCTATAACACCGGCGGGAATGTGCACGATGAAGTGTTGAAGTTTTTATCACAACGTTCTTATCTGCAATGGAAATATCGCGAAGGCAAACTCGCACCTCAGTCAAATTTTTCTCCTAGCGATAAGCCAATTGTTTTGTTGGTTAATGAACAGAGTTTGAGTGATGCGGAAATGACAACGACGGGTTTTAAGGCGCTGAAATTGGGAAAGATAATCGGCAACGAAACCTATCATTGGATAATATTCACCAGTGGTGCGGGTTTGGTTGATGGTTCGTTTGTTCGTTTGCCCTCATGGGGTTGTTTCACCCTTGACGGAAAAGATATTGAAGCCAATGGAGTAAAACCGGATATTTTGGTTGTTAATACTTTTGAAGATAAAATAAATGGCCGCGACCCCCAGATCGACAGAGCTGTTGATGAAATCTTAAAACAGCTGAAATAATTATGGAGTTTGATTCATCATTAATAACAACATTAAAGGATCACCGGGGTGAATTTCATCCCGTTGTTCCGTTCAATCCCAATACAGATAAATTATTACTGTTCGATTTCACTGAAAACAATAAAGAACTAACTGCGGATCAAATTGCAAACACGGAAAAGTTTTCTCATTATATTAATGCGCAATTAAAAGAACATGTTTGTAAATATGGTATTGGCGGGTATAATGAACACCGCACACTCTACGCGCGAAGCAAACATTTTGATGCAGCAGAAGAACCCCGGCGTCTTCATCTTGGCACTGATATTTGGGGCGACGCGGGAACAAAAGTAATATGCCCCATTAATGGTATCGTTCACAGTTTTGCATTTAATAATAATGACAGCGATTATGGCGCAACAATAATATTGACCCACAATATTGCAGGAATGAGCTTTTATACTTTATATGGCCATCTAAGTCTGAACTCAATCAAAAACCTTCAGGAAGGGAAAAGAATTTCTGCCGGAGATGTTTTTACTGAATTCGGAATGCGCTTTGAGAACGGCAATTGGCCTGCCCACCTGCATTTTCAAATTATTATTGACATACAGGACTGGAAAGGAGACTATC
Source organism: Chitinophagales bacterium (assembly GCA_021323755.1). Taxonomy (GTDB): domain Bacteria; phylum Bacteroidota; class Bacteroidia; order Chitinophagales; family Chitinophagaceae; genus Puia. The sequence goes on from JAJPKJ010000020.1 coordinate 52,133, forward strand.
CCGGTGTTTGTAAATTTTCTGAAAAGAAAAGATGGCTGGAAAATTCTCCTGATCCGGATCTCATTTTGAATATGAATCGCTTCCTGAAATGATGCCTACAAGAAAACGCAGACAATTTCTTCCCATTCTCTTTCTAAAGAATAATCCGGCATTAGTTTACCGGCTTTGCGATACCAATATTCAGCATTCCACAGGTCTCCTTCTTTGCGATGCAGGTATGCATGAATCAGGGAGCCGTTTTTATCATCAATGTTTTGCGCGATGTCGTGAGCTTTTTCCCAATTATCTTTTTGATCATACCATAATGCTTTAAGATAATTGGATAGATTACCCGATGGATGATTGGCAGTGAGCGTTGTTTTGAATTCCTGTAAGGTCATAATGACCTTATAAAATTAAAAAGAAAAATTCCGTAATTATTTATTGTGCTGTTATTATTTTTTGATAAAATCGAAAAGTTTACAGGGATTCTAAAAAATCGATCAGCTGGTTTCTTTGCGGGCTGCTCAATTGCATGAACTGCTGTTTTGCATTTTTTGCTTCGCCATCATGCCAAAGGATCGCAAATGCTGGATGTCACCGCGCTGACCAAACTATCATTTTGTGGTAGCGCGGTGTTGTTGGTAAAATCAAGAACGACCTGTTGCTCCACTGTTGAAAAATCCGTGCTTGCTCCAGTCCCCCGCAGCTTTATGACAAGCGCTTAAAAAAGGAATCATGCTGTTCATGGTCAGGATTGATTGAGATTAATGATCAGGTTTTCGTGATCTATTGCAACAGGGTATTTCTTCAAGGGATGAGAGGCAGGTCCTTTTGTTACTACCCCTTCTTTATTAAACTGACTTCCGTGTAAACTACACGTGTATCCATTGCCGGCAGGAATGAGCTGGTTGCTTTGATGGGTGCATTGCAGCAAAATGGCCTCGTAGGTGTCATCATTTTTTTTCATCACGGCAATATCATAAAGCCAACCTTTGGGCCGAACAAACTGTAAACCTGATTGTGTAAATCCGGCAACAGGAATTTGCACCTGGTTATTTATTATCTCCGTTTTGACAACCTGGTACGCCGGACCACATGCACCAAGCTCTGACAGCAAAAAGCCTGAGCCCGCCAGCAGGCAAATGTTGCAGGATGATTTTATGAATTGTCGTCGTTGCATTGAAATAAGGTGGTTTTATCTTGTTGCTGCAGATAGATCCGCACAAGTGGCGATGCAACAATGTTTAATAATAATAACCATGATGGTCGCATAAGAAAATCTATTTTAAAAAGAATATCCGATGCCAATATTGAGGAACTGATCGCTTTGTTTATAGGGGAATGCGTTTGGCGAAGGATTAATGACCAGATCCGGATTTTGCCTACCGGTATATAATAACCGCACATCTGCTTTGATTGTGATGTTTGGAATGGGTAAATAATTAATACCGGCAATAATGTGTGTTTGTTTTTGGGTGCCGTCGTAAATGCCGTTTGAGGGAATACTGGAATTCATGTTCAGTATTTCGCACCTTGCAAATGTGATGAATTGCTTGGTTGCCTGTTTTTTGTAAAGCCAGTCAAATCCTAGTTCCGCATAAGCGCCATACATTCCGGAAGGAGTATTTTTTGCATAAGCTGCATTTAATTTATCTGCATCCGGATAGGAGATATACGTTCCGAGAATTTTAAAGCCAACTCCGTTTTTTGCGTACCGCATATCTGCTTCGCCAAGATAAAGTGGTGTACCAAATGCTCCGCTATTCAAGCCCAAACTATCCGAGTCGCGGGGACCTAAAGCAACCGTTCCACCCGCATAAGCAGCGAACTGGAATTTGAAATCGCTCACATGAATTTGCAGGGAAGCCGTAATCGCAATGTTATTTGCAGACGCATCGCTACCCAAACCTTCGCCTTCCCCAATGCCGGTGTCGTGTTCAAAATTTGCACTGTTCAATCCATTAATGATCGCAACGCTATAATTCAATGGAAGCCTGTCGGAAGAACCGTAATAACCGACACCGATCTCGCGCCATGTTGTTGGAATAATCAATTGTTCGACTAGTGGTCGCTCAACGCCATTAAAATTTACTGGCAAATGATTTTCGTTGGTGATGCCTATGCGCGGAGTAAACAATCCTGCGATGATATACTGACGAGCATTCAGGTTGAATTTTAAAAATGCTTGTTCCATTGCGACATCACCTTTTCCGCTGGAATGATCATCGCTCTTAGTTCCCGTAACAATAGCATGTTCTATTTCAAGCTCCGTGAATAAACTGATCCTTTCATTGAACTGATGGCCCACAAAAAGCACAGCCCTGTCTAAAGTTACCAATGATTGATGCTGGTTAAAATCGCGTTGATAAAATGCGTCACCATAACCGGAGATTACGGTCTTATTATTATTCGCTCCCCTATTCAATGAATCCTCACTGGTAATTAATTTTTGAGCCTGTGTCTGATATTGCTGCGCAATTAATGGATGCATCAGAAAAGAGGTTATAAAAAAAAAGAATGATTTTTTCATGTTGCAAAAATCATCTCCATTGGTTTCCAAGCCTTACGGATTTGGTAAATCGGTTTATGTTATCGGGAAAAAGAAGGATGGAATTTGCGTAGCTTTATTAAAAAGATTTTTATGAAAACGATTATAGCGTGTTTATTTATGATCACCATAATATTAATCATTAACAGTTGTAATCAACATCCCGTTACTGATGATAAGCAAGCTGCGATTGATTCTTTAAAAACGATCATTAATCAATTAAAACCCGGACTTGGCGAGTATATGTTACAGATAAGATATCATCACGATTCACTTGGAAAAGCGATAATAAAAAAAGATTATCAAAGAGCAGCATATGAAATAGATGAAATAAAAGAAACAGGAGAAAAAATTGAGCAGCTTAATATAACCAATGATAAACTTCAAAAACCATTTGCATTTTTCTATGAAAAATATTTAGAAACACCATTACAGGTTCTTGCGGATGCAGCAGCAAAAAAAGAAGATGCGGTTTTAAAAACAAACTTCATTGGATTAACCAATAACTGCAATAGTTGTCATCACGAAAACAATATGGCGTTTATGAAAATAGAGCCCTGAATGGCCAATGGTTTATTGCGAGTGGTGGATGGACTTGAAACTTGCAGGCTTGACTGCTCAGGTTCCGGGAAAAATCAGTGCAGCAATAATTCGCAGGGCTTAAGTCCTGTATGTTTTTTAAATGCAGTAGAGAAATGAGAAATAGAAGAATAACCGAGCAACACAGAAACATCAGTAACACTTAATCCTTTTTCGTACAACAAATATCTTGCATGTTCCATGCGCTGGCCCTGGTAAAAATCAAAAATAGTTGTCCCGAACATTTCTTTAAACCCTTTTTTCAAATAGCATTCATTGATGGCGACTTTGCGGCTGAGGGCTTTAATGGTAAGAGGTTCACCGATATGTTGTAACAATATTTCTCTTGATTTAGCAATTTTTTCACGGTCTGCTTCATTCGCCAAAAACTTGCATTGAAAATTCTCCACTTCTCTTTCACCCAGCATGCATTCCAAACTATACAACAGCAGCATTTGCGTTTGTGCATTTACATAAATATTTTCCAGACTGTCGGTGTAAGTATGATTCAGCAGCGATTCAAGCACCAGGCGGCTTCTTCCACAAAGAGACAATATTTTTGAAAAAGAAGATTGATGCCTGAAGTTGAGAATATTATCCGTTAATGTATTCTGCAATTTGCCAGACCTTACAAATTGCGTTAAATGAACCGGAGAAAACCGGAAACTGAAAATATCCACGCTTTCTGTTCTTTCCGAACAAGTGTACGACGCATTTAATTTGCATGAATTGCACTCCGTTTCTTTTTGCTTGCAATAAACATTCCCGGCAACACAAAAACGCAGTTCAAAATAATTTTCTTTGGGTTTATCTTTTTTGTAATGGTAAACCATCATCCCAAGGTCATCAAGATTCCATTGCAGATTTTTATGATAACGTTTGATCGAATATTGCACAGAGCCGGGAATTTGCCTTTCTTTTTCATAAAGTAAATTCAGCTGATCCTGCATTACAGGCTGCTTATACGCTACGCTTAATATATCCAGTGGCTGATGCATAATGAAGCGGCAAATTTACTGTTAAAACATGATATATTGAGGCTTTATGAAACTATAAACCGTCGTTCCCATTTTATGACCATTACATGACTTTTTAAGAAAAAAAGATGCCTGCAACCATTGTGCAAAAATTGATTGAAAAAGACCAAAAATCCTGCTGTAAAAAACTGCTGGAAGCCTTATTTTTCGTACATTTGCAACCTCTATTAATTCACTGTTAACTGGTTTATTCTACACTTAAAATATGAGCGAAACAACACAGGAAATTTTACCTCCCGTAAGCAATGGATATGGCGCCGAAAGCATTCAGGTTCTAGAAGGTTTGGAAGCCGTTCGTAAACGTCCTGCGATGTACATTGGAGACGTTGGCGTTAAAGGTTTACATCATTTGGTTTACGAAGTTGTAGATAATTCTATTGACGAAGCACTTGCCGGTTACTGCAAGAATATCATCGTTACCATCGATGTTGATAATTCAATCAACGTAAAGGATGATGGTCGCGGAATTCCCACGGGAATCATGGCGAAAGAAAAACGCAGTGCGCTGGAAGTAGTAATGACGGTTTTGCATGCAGGTGGAAAATTTGATAAGAACACCTATAAAGTTTCCGGCGGATTGCATGGTGTCGGCGTAAGCTGCGTAAATGCATTGAGCAGCCGTTTACTTGTTACTGTTCAGCGTGACGGAAAGATTTTTGAACAGGAATACAAGATCGGGGTTCCGCAATATTCGGTCCGTGAAATTGGTGTGAGCGACAAAACGGGCACCAGCATTCACTTCTGGCCTGATTCTTCCATTTTCATCACCTTAACTTACAATAAGGATATTTTAGAAAGTCGTTTACGTGAGCTTTCTTTTTTGAATAAAGGCGTTCGCATTATCTTAAATGACCTTCGTGAAAAGGATGATAACGGTGATACCTACACCAAAACATTTTACAGCGAAGGCGGCATTATTGAATTTGTTGAAATGCTGGATAAAAGTGCAGGAAGAAATGCACTTATTCCAAAAGTAATTTTTGTTGAGGGCCGTGATGAAGTGACAAACGTAGCTGTTGAAGTAGCATTGAATTACAATGACAGTTATAATGAACACATATATTCTTACGTAAATAATATTAATACCATTGAAGGCGGAACGCATGTGGCCGGTTTTCGCAGAGCCCTTACGCGTGTGTTCAAATCTTACGGCGATAAGCAGCATCTTTTTGAAAAAGCCAAAGTGGAAATTGAAGGGGATGATTTTCGCGAAGGGTTAAGCGCTATTATTTCCGTTAAGGTTCCCGAACCTCAATTTGAAGGCCAAACAAAAACAAAACTCGGCAATAATGAAGTGAGCGGCGTTGTGGATTCAACGGTCTCAAAAGTGCTTGAAGCATATCTGGAAGAAAATCCACGTGAAGCGAGAAACATTATTCAAAAAGTGATTCTTGCAGCGCAAGCCCGAGCGGCTGCCAGAAAAGCGCGTGAACTCGTTCAGCGTAAGAATGTACTGAGCGGTGGCGGATTACCGGGGAAATTAGCAGATTGCAGCGACCGCAATCCCGAACACTGTGAATTATATCTGGTTGAAGGTGACTCTGCCGGCGGGACGGCTAAACAAGGTCGCGACCGTAGTTTCCAGGCAATTCTTCCATTAAGGGGTAAAATTCTTAATGTAGAAAAAGCAATGGAACATAAGATCTATGAGAACGAAGAAATCAGGAACATGTTTACCGCGCTCGGCGTAACTGTCGGCACAGTGGATGACCCTAAGGCATTGAATCTTGCAAAGCTTCGTTACCATAAATTAATCATTATGACCGATGCCGATGTTGATGGAAGTCACATCGCAACATTAATTCTCACCTTCGTTTATCGCTACATGAAAGAATTGGTGGAACAGGGATACGTTTACATTGCACAACCGCCCTTATACCTGGTAAAAAAAGGAAAAGAACAATCCTATGCTTGGAATGAAGAACAAAGAAAAGGCTGGGTGGAAAAGTTAGGTAACGGAAAAGAAGACAGTGTCAGTGTCCAGCGATACAAAGGATTGGGTGAAATGAATTCAACTCAATTGTGGGAAACGACAATGAATCCCCAAACACGCACATTAAAACAAGTCACAATCGAAAGTGCAGCCGAAGCTGATCGTGTTTTCAGCATGCTAATGGGCGATGAAGTTGCCCCAAGGCGAGATTTTATTGAAAGCCACGCTAAATATGCCAAACTCGATGTGTAATGCTTTTTTGGCTTGCAATTTGTAAATTCTTTATCTTTAAACACAGAACAGGCTTAAATTTCGCGATTTCCAAAAAAAATAAATTTACTAACCAATCAAAAATTAAACATGTCTGAACACGTAAAGCTTACAGCATACAACGTAAAAACCAAAGAGAAAAATGTCACCATGCACGATGCTGTGATCACCAAGACAGCTAAAGGAGCGTACATGGCGCAGGGCAATGACGGCAAAGGCAACAAGCTCACTACTTTACTTGGCGAAGAAAAAGCGATGGCCGCCATCAAAGCCGGTATCGCAAAACAGGGCTGGTGATTTTTTGTAAACCCATATACTAAAAAGCGGTTGCCCTTTGGACAGCGTTTTAGTACTTTTTCAATAGGAGTATTGGTTTTTATGGCATCCTCCCTGCATTGAGGCCCGGTGCTGGCCCATCAAACGCTAAAAATATTCTTTCTCCCTGCTTAAAAATGTTAAAACCCCGCTTCTTGCGGGGTTTGCCATTTATAATGAAGAGCACGAATTCAGATAAAAGAAAGATGATCATATTGCGCACCCAAAATCCGCTTATCATCTGCCCCGAGCCATTTATTCAGAACGGTTGCATAGACCGCTTTAAAATCGATTGCATATTTCAGATCGCCTTCATTCAAATCATTCAGATCGGGCATGGCATTGATCAATCCTTTTTGTTTTAATCCTCCACCTATTAAAAACATATTGTTAGCCGTCCCATGGTCGGTTCCCCCACTTGCGTTTTGAGAAACACGTCGTCCAAATTCAGAAAAAGTCATCATCAGCACATCCTGGAAACGATCATTCGATTTGAGATCGGAAACGAATGCTTTTACCGCGTCGTTCATTTCCGTAAATAATCTTTGCTGTTGCATTTGTTGATTAACATGAGTATCAAAACTGCCCAGAGAAACATAATAAACCTTTGTATTGATATCGGAAAAAATCAATGAAGCAATTGTTTGCAAATCCTTTCCCAGACCAGTTTTTGGATATTGCGCTGAGCTCGGTCGCAATTTGCTCTGCTGGTAAATATAATCTGCACTCGATAATGTCTCAGACATCACTTTATATAAATAATCAACAGGCTGCTCTTCACCATTCATCTTATGTTCCGCAGAAATGTCTTTAAAATATTTTTGATGACTTGTATTATACAAGCGATTGGGATCTTTTAATGCAAGTCCTTTTATTCTTTCTCCCTTTAAAACGAGGCTTAAAATATCATCTATTTCCATTGCCTGCGTTGGCTTATCACAGCCCGCGCATTGCGCATCCAAATATCTTCCCAACCACCCCGTTGAAATAAAACGATTGCTGTCGCTCGCTGTTTGCCAAATATCCATGCTGCGAAAATGCGAGCGATCCGGATTGGGATAACCAACACTATTCATGATTGAGAGACTTCCATCACCATACAAATCCTTGAATCCTGCCAATGCAGGATGCAGGGCGACCTCATCGGTTATCAATAATGATTTTTCTTTTTCAATTCCGAGATGCGGACGAACACGATAATAAATATCATTGCGTACCGGAATCACCGTATTCAATCCATCATTTCCACCGCTCAGCTGCAATACCACCAGTACTTTGTTTCCCGGTGGAACCATCTTTGGCATCTCAAAAGGCTTTAAGAATTTCGGCAACATAAAAGATGCCGTCGCCAATGAACCTGCCTGTAAAAATTCTCTTCGTTTAATTAACATAATTGATATTCTGGAGTACTCATTAATTGAATGGTCACTGACTTGATAAAACCTTCTCTATTGCTATTATCCGTATATTTTCTCAATATGCTTTCCTCAACGGTGTTTTGGGTTTGCAGAACCGTTGTTGAAATAGTGCTCACTAAATTTTCTTTTTGAACATTATTGAACTTCGTCAGATACTTATCCCAATTGATTTGCGCCTTGATCATTTGACCCCCGTTGATTTTTCCAAATCCTTTAATACGCATGGCATCATTATTCATTTCCCGCACGCCCATCATTTGATCATCATCATCTTTTGGTTTTAAATCGAATTGATCAGATGCATAGATGATTTCAGGGATCCGAAGCCGAAACATTAATGTAGAACTATCGATCCAACTGGTTCCTCCCGGCCACCCGGCCACATTGGGAGGATAGAATAATAACTGTCCGAGTAAGCGTTGCACGATCAGCATCACGTCTTCATTTTCGATATTCATTGGCAGCATTCGCCGAATACCGACAATCAATTCAATCGGCGATTTTATTTTTGATCCTATATTTCTTTCACTGTAAAACCAATCGCTCGTAAAAATATCTTCCATCAACGATTTGATATCATAATTACTCTGATAGAAACGATTGCCCAACCACTCCGCTTTCTGTTCATCAACATTATCGTTTACAAAAAAGCGATAAATCTTTCTTGCAATAAATTGGGCGGTATGCCTTTGTTCCAGCAAAATGTTCAAGACATCGTCGCCATCAAGATTTCCGCTTTTGCCTAAAAAAGTCTTATCTCCATTGTCATGCTGAAATTTTCTGAAAACAAATTCACCCTGCAGATTTGCCCCCCAGCCTGTAAATGCCCGGGCAGCCTGCTTGACATCATCTTCTGTATAATTTCCTCTGCCCATGGTAAAGAGCTCCATGACTTCGCGCGCAAAATTTTCATTGGGATGATCTTTTCTGTTTTGATTGTTATTCAAAAAATTGATCATCGCTGCGCTTTTACTCACCTCGCGAAGCAGATCACCAAAATTTCCCAATGCATTCTTGCGGATGGTAGCCAATAACAACTGCTGGTAAAAAATATTGAGGTTGCGCGATGCAAAATGTCCATGCCAGAATAAACTCATTTTTTCCCGCAACTGCGCATCGGTATCAATCATTTCATTAAGCCAGGCAAGGTTTAGGCTTTTAAGATCCTGTTGCGATTGTTTGCGAAAATCTTTTTTCTCATCTGCCGACAAGTCTTTTTTTTGAAGCTTGCTGATATCATCAATTCCCATCGTTAACCCTTTAAGGAAATTGCTGGCAACATCAATATATTCGGGAGATTTTGAAGAAGCGCTGAAGATCGCTTTGGATAAAGATTTTTGAGAGATCGCTGATAGCTGATCAAGGTCTTCAACCATCGGGCCGAAGCCTGCACGCCACATGAGATGCTGGTTTTTCAATTGGTTGGTTATGACCATTAAGAAAAATTTTGATTTTGACTATTATCAAAACGTAAGGTTTAAGAAGAAAATTTTTTTGTGCCCGGAGCTTTAACAAATAATTGAACATCGCCACCTTTGCACTTCCCGGCGGAAGAAATCAAGGCTATGCATCGTTAACGACTCTACACTGCAAAAATATTGATCATGAAATCACGGAGTGACCAAAATAGCTGTGCAACACTTCCGGCAAATCAATTCCGTTCTCTGTTTGATGGTTTTCCAGAAGACAGGCCACTATACGGGGTAATGCGAGTGAGCTGCCATTTAGTGAGTGGACGAGTTGCATTTTATTATGAGCATCTTTAAATCGAATTTTCATTCGGTTGGTTTGGAAGGTTTCGAAATTGCTTACCGAACTCACTTCCAGCCATTTTTGCTGTGCTGCGCTGTAGACTTCAAAATCGTAAGTAAGCGCAGAAGAAAAACTCATATCGCCTCCACATAATTTCAAAATGCGGTATTGCAAATTCAAAGTGTTCAATAATTCTTCGACATGGCTTACCATTTCTTCCAATACATCATAGCTTTTTTCCGGGTGAACCAATTGAACAAGTTCTACCTTATCAAATTGATGCAAACGATTCAATCCACGAACGTCTTTTCCATAACTTCCGGCTTCGCGGCGAAAACATGGCGTATAAGCAGTCATCTTAATGGGTAAATCATTTTCTTTTACAATTTCCCCTCGGTAAATATTGGTAACCGGAACTTCAGCCGTCGGTATCAGATAAAATTTGTCTTCAGTTACATAATACATCTGTCCTTCTTTATCGGGCAGTTGGGTAGTCCCGAATGCGGAATCTTCATTCACCATTATCGGCGGTTGAATTTCTGTGTAACCCGCCTTAGTATTGTAATCAAGGAAATATTGTATTAATGCACGCTGCAATTTTGCCCCTTTATTAATATAAACCGGAAATCCGCTTCCCGTGATCTTATTCCCCAATTCAAAATCGATCAAATTATATTTCTTTGCTAAATCCCAGTGTGGCGCTGCATTTGCCGGCAATTGTTTTTTTTGCCCACCTTCTTTTACAGCAACATTATCTTCAGGGGTTTTTCCCGGCGGGACCTTTGCAGAAGGAAGATTGGGAAGGATCAGGATTTTTTCATTCAGTTTATTTTCTGTTTCTGCAAGTTGTTCAAAAATGGGCTGCAAAGAAGATTTCAGTTGAGAGACCTCAAGTTTTTTTTCTTCAGCCTTTTCATTTTCTTTTTTAGCTATCAGTTGTCCGATCTCTTTAGATGCCACATTTAATTTCGACTGAACATTATCAGATTCCGTTTGCAGCTTTTTCCGTTGCTCATCAAGACTGATCACCTCATCAACCAAACCCAGTTCTTTAAAATTCTTGATCGCTAATCTTTCTTTCACCAGCTCCTTATTATCGCGTATAAATCGAATGTCTAACATCTTTTAAAAATTTTGGCAAAGGTAATTGGATAAGCGCAGAACAACAACGGCACAAAGATTGAGAAGAATTAGGGAACAGGATCCAGGGCTAAAGGCTTAAATAGTGCCCGGAAAGAATAAATATTCTTGCTGAGGATCGGTGATTTAATCTTGAACCTTTTTCCTTAAACCTTACCATAAAATCTTAATTTCACAACAAATCTGTTATATGGATCACGGCATGATTACTACCAGCTTTCAATTAGACGGATATAAAATAACGCAAAATCTCGGCATAGTGAGAGGAATCACCGTTCGCTCAAGAAGCTTATTGGGCAATATTGCCGGTGGAATTCAATCTCTTTTTGGAGGGCAGCTTTCTATTTATGTTGAGCTATGTGAAACAACCCGCGAAGAAGCATTCCAATTGATGGTTCAGCACGCCGAACAACGGGGTGCGAATGCTGTCATTAATATGCGCTACGATGCAAATGAGGTATTGAACGGAGTCACCGAAGTACTCGCTTACGGAACGGCTGTTGTCGCTGAGAAAATTTAGCGGGCAGTAAAAAGTTTCTGGTGCGCAGAATTTGAGGAAAGAATTTTTATTTGACCCAGTTGCTACTCGCTACCCCCCGTTTGCTTTTTATAAACATCTGCGTTATAAATATGCATCACACGCTTGGGATTTTCTAATGGTTCAAATCCAAACTGTTCATACAATCGGTGCGCATCACGGGTTCCCAGCATCCACCTTCGAAAGCCCTGCAAATGCGGATGAGCCATGATGACTTCCATCAGCCATTTGCTCAATCCTTTTCCGCGATAATTTTCATCAATAAAAACATCTGCCAAATAGCCAAAAGTTGCATGATCTGTAACAACGCGGGCAAAACCGATCTGCTTTCCATAATAATACATACCAAAACATGAAGAACCGTCTATTGACCTTTTTACAGTTTCAAAGGGAATATCTTCTGCCCAATAAGATTTGGTGGAAAGATATTCATGAATATATTCTGCGTCCAGTTCACTTTTTTCATCTGAAATAATAAATTCATCCTTTTGCCAAACCATGATAATTTTTTTATAAAGATAGAGAGAATGAAATTTGAGTTATGGACTTGGGTATTTGAACTTGCCTTCACTACCACCTTTACCCATTCTCTTATATTTGTAAAATGATAAATGCAGGAAATGACTTACAATCAAGATGGTGGAACCTGGAAGCCAGGCTGGTCGAGCGATTCGGGAAAAAACCCGATATGGAAGCGATTTTGTTTTTGATCGGCATACAGGAATTTGGGGAGCTCAGAAAAAAATTCAGCAAAGAACAGAAACAAGACCTGATGCATATTGCCATATGCAGTTTATTTTCGCAAAGCGGATATTATGAACTGGAAAAGGTCGACGAAGATGGGTGGCCGCATTTTAAACAACTAAAAGCTTTACCCGTAATGGATATGATCGAGCAGGAAAATTTTTTAAAAGATCATATCCTGCTCTACTTTGAAAAAACGGGATTTTAATATCGATGAGATCCTCCATAAACAAAGTCTTATGCAAAAATTCTTTCTCGCCCTTTTGTTTTTTATCGTCGCCTATTCATGTAATCCAAAAATTGCCGATGGTATTCATAAGAACGATCTAAAAAAAGATATTGAAATACTAACAGATAAAGGCATTATCGTTGTTCGGTTATCGGATTCAACGCCACTGCACAGAAATAATTTTTTGAAGTTAGTAAAGCAGGGATATTACGACAGCATGCTGTTTCATCGGGTAATCAATAAGTTCATGATACAATCCGGGGATCCGGACAGCAAACATGCAAAACCCGGACAGGAATTAGGAAATGGTGGGCCGACTTATATGATCCCGGCGGAGTTCCACACAACATTATTTCATCATAAGGGGGTGATCGCTGCAGCAAGAGAAGGCGATGATGTGAATCCTAAAAAACAAAGCAGTGGAAGCCAATTTTATATCGTGCAGGGAAAAAAATTCAGCGATAGTACCTTAGATCTGATTGAAACAAAGCGATTACACAGGAAAATACCTGTTGACCAAAGGGAGATCTATAAAACTATCGGTGGCACTCCCCACCTCGATCAGAATTATACCATTTTTGGCGAAGTGATAAAAGGGCTTGATGTCGTAGATTCCATCGCAATCGTGAAAACAGACAGCCTGGACAGACCTCTTGAAGATGTAAGGATCATAAAAATGAAATTGATAAAACGCAAGAATTAGTTTCAAAGATTCCTGTTTATCAATAAAAATAATCTTCAGATTTATTATTAAACAGCTTGTTTTTATTCCGGCTGTTTTTGTAATCTTGCATCACTAAATTGAACAACATGAGTTTCCCGGAAAATCTTCATTATACAAAAGATCACGAGTGGATAAAAATTGAAGCGGATGATATCGCCATAGTCGGCATCACGGATTTTGCCCAGAAAGAATTGAGCGATATTGTTTATGTAGAAATAGAAACCGTTGGAAAAACAATGGAAGCGGATACGGTCTTCGGAACCGTTGAAGCAGTAAAAACTGTCTCAGATCTATATTTGCCTGTTGCCGGCACAATCACAGAAGTCAATCCTGCCCTTGCAAATTCTCCTGAGTTGGTTAATTCCGACCCGTATGGGGAAGGCTGGATGGTAAAACTTAAGGTAAAAAACCCGGCTGATATTGATAGTTTGCTCAATGCAGCAGCATATGCTGAGGTGGTCGGATAATTTAAAAGAGATTTTCAGGTTAATTATTTAAAAATTGCTTTAAGGCTTGGCAATCCAAAATTTCAATAATGAGGGCGAATTCGTTGTTCTTTTGAAAGAAAGAAACAACAAGGCTTTTACTTATCTCTACGATAATTATTCGGGTGCATTATTGAGCATTATCCGTCAGATAATTAGTGATAATGAATTGTCCAATGATGTTTTGCAGGAAGTTTTTGTGAATATTTGGCGAAGAATTGAAACTTATGATGCTGCAAAAGGCAGATTGTTTACCTGGATGCTTAATATTGCAAGAAATGCGTCTATTGATACGTTAAGGTCAAAGAATTATCAGAACAGTCAAAAAAACCAAGAATTAGCTGATGACGTAAATAGTAATAACGCAAGCCTGCAGTTTACACAGATCAATGTTGACAATATTGGCTTGAAGAAAATTTTGGAAAAACTTAAACCCGAACACCGGGCGCTTATTGAGTTAGCCTATTTTAAAGGCTATACTCATGAAGAAATAGCCCAAATTGAAAACGTCCCGCTCGGTACAGTTAAGACCAGAATCAGAAACGCATTATTACAATTAAGAGCATATTTACAATAAAGTGAATATAGACCAATACATATTAAGTGGAATCATTGAAAGCTATGTTTTAGGACTGGCAAGTCCTGAAGAACGTGCTGAATTTGAAGCCATGTGTTCAGCTTATCCGGAAATCCGGAAGGCAAGGGACGATTTTGAACGATCGCTGGAAAATTATTTTATCAGTAGCGCGAGCTCCATAAAACCTGCACCAGGAATAAAAGAAAAAATATTTTCACAAATAAATGCCGAATCTTCGGCCACGCAAAAACAGGATTCTCCCGCAAAGGTTTATCCATTGCAGCCCGTTAAGACTGGCTGGTGGCGCACACTGGCTGTGGCGGCGGTGTTATTATTATTGTTTAGTACCATCATGAATTATTACTTCTTCACCCAGTACAGGAAATTCAGTAATAAATATGAGGAGCTGGCTTCATCGCAAATTCAAATGGCTTCTGCAAACCAGGTATTGCAAACCAAATTGCAGGACTACGAATCAGCAATGAATATGATGAAAGATCCGGCGATGGCCATTATCAAAATGAACAGTGTTCCAACAAGCCCGAGTCCCAATAGTTTAGCAACTGTATATTGGGACACCCGCAATAAAGATGTTTATCTTCTTGCTAATAATTTACCGGCAACAGTTACCGAAAAACAATACCAGCTCTGGGCGATTGTTGATGGTAAACCGGTTGATGCAGGAGTGGTCGATATTAAAGAAGGGTTATCATTTGTAAAAATGAAAAATATTCCCCGGGCACAAGCCTTTGCGATCACCCTGGAAAAGAAAGGAGGAAGTAGTGTTCCGGAAGGCGCCATGTATGTTTTGGGAAAGGTAACGGGGTGATTTATTTATAGAATCTTATTCTGATAAAATAAAAATCCTTTTGGGGATTTTTTTGTTTTAGCACATCTTTGAAATAATGTTTGATCATCTTAAAAAATATCTCCACAACATCTTCATTCCGATTTCCTGGTCTTTAATAATATTGATCTTGCTTAGTCTTCCTGGTTCAATGTTACCAAATGAATCAGCGTTTAAAATTGCAAACCTTGATAAAATCGTTCACGTCAGTTTATTCGGAGGCTTTGTTTTTTTATGGAGTTTGTATTTCTGCGCAAAAAATATTTCACAAAAAAAGTTGCTGAAAATTTTCTTTTACATTTTTATCATTGGAAGTGTTTACGGAACAGCTATGGAATTTGTACAGAAATATTTTATTCCATCGCGCGATTTTGAATTGGGAGATATTCTTGCTGACATCATCGGCGCATCAATTGCCTATGGCATTTCCAATATCTGTTTACTCACTGCCGAGTAGGCTTCTTCTGTATCCAAACAGCTAAGAAATCGCCGAAAGAATGAGGACCAAAATCAAATGGGGAATGTCCATAAAAAAATAAGCCCCTGTTGAAACAGGGGCCGTAACCAAAACTAACTGCTTATGAGAAAATTGACTGCTTTGTGTGAGTCAAATAGAAAAGACTTTTTTGTATATCTTGTATAACGCAAAACAGATGCCAATATTATACGCCTTAGTTAATAAACATTTAAAGAACTCATCTGCCTTACCACCCAAATTTACGATGGAATATCGTCTCTGGATTCATCACTGCGTTTGAATAACATTTATTTAGCAATGCTTAAAAAAATGTTAGCATCAAGATTTAAAAAAACAAAGAACTATATATATGACGATTTATTGAATGAAAAGTTTATCCGCCGTTGTTAAATAAAAATCAAAATGAAATTGTAAACCGATAAAAAATCCCAATCTACCGATTGGGATTTTTATTGTTTATCTGTTGATGTCAAAAAAGAAAGTCGCTGGTACTATCCCCCAAATAATCCCTTTATTTTATCCAGGATCCCACCACCCGCTTCACCGGCAGAACCTGAAGTAAGATGACTGATTATGCCTTGTAAATTAAAACTGTTATCGTTTGGATCGTTGGTCTTATTGACCAGACTTTGTAAAACATTTGGAATTAGATTGCTGGCAACCCCATTGGCGTCATTTTGGTTGAGCCCGAATTTGGTCATCAGGCTTTGTACAAAATTTCCGGAAATGTTTTGTACAGCCGGGTTTGCGGCAACATTCCCCGAATTGTGGAATAAATTCAACACGTCCTGCATATTGCCCTGAGAAACCATATTCTTGAGCCCATTGATGATCGAATTTCCTGCTTCCCCAATGACTGCATTGTTTTGTTCGTTTGGGACCGCCGGATTATTGATAACCGCGTTACCTGCATGCTGCTCAATAAGATTGATAAGATTTTCTAACATAAATAATAATTTTTGACAAGTTATGATTTTGGGCGAAACTTCAGCATTAATTCTGTTTTGCTAATTTTTCTGCATTTTCGGCAAACTGCAAAGCGTCAATGAACTCCTGGATATCGCCATTGATCACTTCATCAAGATTATAAACAGTGAGTCCGATTCTGTGATCAGTAACCCGGCTTTGCGGATAATTATAGGTGCGAATTTTGGCGCTCCGGTCTCCGGTACTCACCAGGCTCTTACGGTGACGCGCAATTTCTTCCTCCTGCTTTCGTACTTGTTCTTCGTACAATTTGGTGCGCAACATTTGCATGGCTTTTTCGCGATTGCCCAATTGCGTTCTTTCTGTTTGACAAATGACCACTGTTCCGGTAGGTATATGCGTTAGCAATACTTTCGTTTCCACTTTGTTTACATTTTGTCCGCCTGCGCCACCACTTCTTGCAGTTTCCATCTTTACGTCGCTGTCTTTTAATTCAAAATCCACTTCTTCTGCCTCGGGCATTACGGCAACCGTTGCCGCACTGGTATGAACACGTCCGCTTTGTTCCGTATCCGGCACGCGCTGGACACGATGAACCCCGCTTTCGAATTTTAATGTCCCATAAACGTCATCGCCGGTAACTTCCAATTGTGCTTCTTTATAACCGCCAACCGTTCCTTCACTTTCGCTCAATAAAGCAGTCTTCCACCCTTTCTTTTCACAATATTTTATATACATGCGCAACAGGTTGCCGGCGAAAAGGCTGGCTTCATCACCACCGGTTCCCGCGCGAATTTCAATGATCGCATTCTTTTCATCCTGCGGATCTTTTGGAATAAGCAGTTGACGGATCTTCGATTCCATGATCTCTTTTTTCTCTTCAAGCGCCGCCATTTCCGATTTTGCCAAATCGCGCAATTCCGCATCATCGCCATTTAACGCCTCTTTATAAAAATCAAGGTCCTCGAGCAATTTTTTATAATCATGATATGCCTGCACAATTTTTTCAAGGCCGCGATATTCCTTGCTCATCGCGCTGAACTTGCGATTATCGGCAATCACTGCAGGATTGCTCAATGCCACAGCCAAATCATCAAATCTTGCTTTAATAGCTTCCAGCTTATCTAACATAAGTTTTACTTTTATGGTGAATGGGCAACCGACAATGGTGAATTTTAAAATTCATAGCTGTAATTAATTTTACACTTACTTCTTTCTCCATTGGTCATTCACCCTTCTCGTTTTACAAGTTTGCAAAATTAATTGATTCGAGATTGATATGAGCTACTTAAAATTTAAAGCCGATCATTTATTTACCGGCAAAGAAATGCTGGATGAGAACGGCGTATTGATAATGGATAATGATGGGTTCTTCGAAAATATTATTCCAGTTACTGAAGCCGGCGAAAATGTTCAGCAATTACGGGGGATCATAAGCCCGGCTTTTATCAATTGCCATTGTCATTTGGAATTAAGTCATCTAAAAGGGCTGATACCCGAAAAAACAGGGTTGGTTGATTTTGTTTTCAAAGTTGTCACCCAACGCCATTTTGAAGAAGCATTGATTTTTGAGGCTATTGAAAAGTCCGAAAAAGAAATGATCGATAACGGCATCATTGCGGTTGGAGATATTTGCAATAACACACACAGTTTTTTTCAAAAGCAAAAAGGAAACATCGCCTATTATAATTTTATTGAAGTAAGCGGGTGGCTTCCTGCAATAGCCCAAACAAGGTTTGAGAAAAGCAAATTGCATTATGATCATTTCTATCAACTATCCCCTGCCAACAATCAACTTTCCATGGCACCCCACGCTCCGTATTCTGTTTCCGATGAATTGTGGAAATTGATTCAACCCTTTTTCTACAAGAAAACCACTACGATTCACAACCAGGAAACACCCTTTGAAGATGAATTTTTTGAGTCGGGAAAAGGGGATTTTTTAAGAATGTATTCATTAATGAATATTGACAATTCTTTTTTTGAACCAACCGGTAAAAGCAGCCTGCAGTCATATTTGCCTAAATTGAATGACGCAAAGAATGTTTTGTTTGTGCATAATACTTTTTCAAAAAAACAAGACCTCGAATTTGTAAAAAATGAATGGAATAAAAAAGATGTCGTCGCGTTTTTTTGTCTTTGCCCAAATGCAAATCTTTATATTGAAAATGCACTTCCTCCAATTGAATTATTGATCCGTGAACATAGCAATATTGTTTTGGGAACAGATAGTCTGGCGAGCAATCACCGCTTAAGCATTCTGGATGAAATAAAAACCATCGTCAAAAATTTTCCAACCATTCCCCTTCCCGAAATTTTGAAATGGGCAACCATTAATGGAGCTAAAGCTCTCCAAATGGATAATGTCCTGGGAAGTTTTGAGGCAGGGAAAAAACCGGGAGTTGTTCTGATTGAGCATATCAATGGCGATAGCATAACGCCGCAATCCTCAGTAAGAAAGATTACCTAGTTCATTGACCAGAGATCACTGTTTGCAAGACGGGCAGCGACTTCATTATTCCAAAATCCTGAATTTGCAAAGCGTAATAGTTTTGATATGCGTTCAACAACAATCTTCTTGTTTCCTTATTCAGCCTGACCTGTTGCAGTTCGTGCGTTTGCATAATTCTTAATAAATGTGCTGTTGCTCCGCTATAAGGTTCTTCGAGGAAATGCAAATGCGTCGGTCTTTCTTCAACAAAATTTCCTTCCTGTAAATCAAGGATATTGTTTTTGTCGGAATAATTATCATCGATGCGAAAACCCAGAAAAGCAGGAAGATGCAATGCAAAAAATAAAGGATAATTTGCCATCTCGGCATCACTGCTTTCATCCAGCCGCATTAAAATATCTTCAGTAAATAGAAATAATTCAGTATTTGGTTCAGGTTGTTTAAGACATTTCAGCAGAAGTTCAATAATATATAGCGCCACGGCATTTTTTGTTACGTTGAAAAAAATGTTTTGGTACATATAATGCCATCCTGATTCTCTTATCCGCTGCAGATTTTTTAATTCATTATGATAAACCACCAGTTGCAGAACGGCCGCAGGCTGAAATAAATTTATTTTACCTGCCGATTTCTTTGCAGCAGTTCTTACCCCATTAATGAGATAAGACTGAATACCGAATAATTCCGTAAATATGGTAATTATTATACTGGTTTCGCCGTATTTGACCGTTCGCAAAACAATGCCGTTGGTTTTATGAAGACTCAATGGTTGGTTGAAAAATAGGTGATTAATAATTGAGAATGCATGAGCAGTAAACAGTTAGCTATTTTAATTATACATACTGCCCGATGCTCACTAAGTTATTTCCAAAGGTAATGTCAAATCTGTTTTTACAATGATGGAAAACCCGATGAAAATAAGTTTCTTTGCGAAAATTATTTACTTACCTAATTGATGATGAAATTATGTGGGAATCAATAGCCCGGTTCGTTCTAAGAAATCGTCTTGCATTATTGGTCGTTCTTCTTGTTGCCACAGGATTTATGGCATATCGCGCATCCAAAGAAAAAATAGGATACGAATTTGCAAGGGCCATACCTGTTGATAATCCCAAGTATGTCGCTTATGTAAACTTCAAAAACAAATTTGGAGATGATGGCAATTTATTGCTAATAGGCGTTCAAACCGATAAACTTTTTAATGAACCGGTTTTTAATGATTATGTTGAATTGAATAATCAGCTAAAAAAAATTAACGGTATTGAAGAAGTGTTAAGTGTTCCATACCTGGTAAACTTAATTAAAGTAACGCAAGACAGTGTTGAGAAACTCAAAACAAGAGCCATCTTTCCGAATCACCATTTGTCGCAACAAGAAATTGACAGCTGTAAAAAAGTATTTTTGAGTCTTCCCTTTTATAACGGATTAATATATAATGCGGAAACGAGCACTTACCTGATTGCCCTGAGCGTGAACAGAGCATTATTCAATTCATCTCAACGAACAGAGGCCGTGAAAGCCATCACAAAAGTGACGGATGATTTCGGTAAGAAAAATAATATAGAGATCCATTATAGCGGACTTCCTTTCATTCGCACCAGCATGAGTGATATGATCAAAAAAGAAATGAAGATATTTTTGATCGGATCCCTTGTTTTATCTGCAATCATTCTATTGATTTTTTTCAGGAGTGTTGCAACCATGTTCATGTCTTTACTGGTTGTCGGCATGGGCGTGGTCTGGAGTTTGGGTACGATGAATTTATTGGGATACAACATTTCATTACTCAATGCATTGTTACCATCCCTTGTTGTGGTCATCGGTATTCCAAATTGCATTTATTTTTTGAATAAATATCATGCAGCCTATAAAGAAACGGGCAATAAAGAGCAGGCATTATTTGAAATGATCCGCAGAATGGGTATTGTAACGCTTTTCTGTAATATCACGGCTGCCATTGGATTTGGAGTGTTTGCATTGACGAAAAGCGCCGTGCTGAACGAGTTTGGCGTTGTTGCCGGAATAAACATTATGCTGTTATTCGTCATCTCATTTATCTTTATTCCAGGCGTCCTGAGCTATCTTCCGGCTCCGAAACCCGGTCACACCAAATATCTTGAAAACAAATGGCTTCTTGCTATTTTGGATAAATTAGAATTGTGGTCATTAAAACATCAGAAAATTGTTTACGCAACAACCGGTATCGTACTTGTCTTTGCCGTGATTGGAATTTTCAGGCTTCGCTCCGAAGGTTTTATTGTTGACGATCTACCTAAAACAGATAAAATATATACCGATCTTAAATTTTTTGAAAAGAATTTTAAAGGAGTAATGCCTTTGGAGATCATTGTGGACACAAAAAAGAAAAATGGTTTGCGTAACAATCTGTTTCAAACTTTTGGTAATATAGATTCGTTGTCGCAATACATTGCTTCAAGCCCGGTGATGGCCCGTCCGTTGTCGCTTGTTGAGGCTTTGAAATTTGTTCGGCAAGCCTACTACGACGGAGATTCCGCGAGCTATGCATTACCAAATCAATTCGACATCAGTGTGATCGCACCGCTTTTAAAATTCAAAACAGATAGCAACAGCGCTAAAAAAACAAACCTGGCACAATTGGTAAAATCATTCGTTGACAGTAATCAGCAGGAAGCACGCATCAGTGTGAATATGGCCGATGTCGGCACTAAAAAATTGCCGGGAATTCTACATGATATTGAAAAAAGATCTGCTCAATTATTTGACTCAACAAAGTATACAGTTGAATTAACCGGAAGCAGCGTTACTTTTTTAGAAGGAAGTCGTTTTATTATTAATGGTCTGGAAACAAGCATCATGTGGGCTTTTGCGCTGATCGCTGTTTGCATGTTGTATCTTTTCCGGTCAATAAAAATATTGCTTTGCTCCCTGATTCCAAATACCATTCCGTTGATCATTACCGCAGGCGTCATGGGATGGAAAGGTATTTCCTTGAAACCATCAACTGTATTGATCTTTAGCATTGCGTTGGGTATTGCAATCGACATCACTATTCGTTTTTTGGTGAATTACAAACAGGAACTTACCAATAATGATAAAGATGAAAAACAAACCGTGATCAACACAATTCACACAACAGGAATCAGTATCATTTATACTTCACTGGTCTTAATTGCCGGTTTCATTATTTTTTGTTTCAGCAATTTTGGTGGAACACAATCTTTGGGCTGGCTTACTTCCCTTACCTTAATAATGGCAACATTAACCAATTTGATTTTTTTGCCCACCTTATTGATTTCGTTGGCGAAGAAAAAAAAGAATTAATTCGGAAATGAATTTGGATGGTTATCAAAGGTTATTGGCCGATAACAATTAGCGAACTGCAATAGACAACCGGGAATAAATCGCAGGTTTTCTATTGCAGCACTTCTTTTAATTTATTTTCCAAATCGGTTCCGCGTAATTCCTGTGCAATTATTTTTCCCTGCGGATCAATCAAAATATTGAATGGAATTCCTTCGAATTTAAAAACCTCAACAGCCTTGCTATTCCAGTATTTCAGATCGCTAACTTGTGTCCACGCCAATTTATCTTCCTGCACGGCCTGTTGCCAGGGATCTTTTTCTTTATCCAGCGAGACGCCAAGAATGGCAAAGTTCTTATCCTTAAATTCACTGTATGCTTTAACTACGTTTGGATTTTCCATCCTGCACGGGCTGCACCAGCTCGCCCAAAAATCAACCAGCAAATATTTTCCTTTAAAAGAAGCCAAGGAAACCATTTTGCCACTTGCATCTGGCAACGCAAAATCAGGTGCTTGCTTGTTTACCCAGGAATTATCATCTGGCTTCTGTTGTGTCTGTGCCATTTGCGCCTTTTGAATGTCATAATTTTTTTTCATTTCGATTATTGAGGCATTGGTAGGGAATTTTTTTGTGAGGTTATTCAACGCTGTTTCAAATTCATTTTGTGAAAAGCTCCGCGATGCCCAACCCAAAGCCAGCACGCTCAATGTAGGATTTGATGTATTATCAATAAAACCTTTCATGTAGTTGTTCAAATCCTGGATTGCATTATTTTTTGCGGTAGTTGCAGCCAGCACAACACTGTCAGGGGCACTCAAACGTTTCAAACTATCCAGTGCAGAAAAGCTTTTTTCCACTACAAAATTTTTCTTCCCGATATTATCAATTAAATCTTTCAATTGTTTGCTTGCATCAGAACCGCTTACGGTATAAAAGTCATCTTTCTTGCTTAGATCGACATCTATCCGAATTTCATTTTCATCATTAACAAGCGGAACACCTATAATATTATCTCCAAAAACAACTTCAAAAATTTCCTGTCCCGTTCCTCTTATTTTTCCGGATAAAGTAAATGTTCCGCTATTGCCGGAAATTTTTTGCGAATCTATCGCAACAGGTCCCTGATCCTTACCGGTGATAATTTCCTCGAGATAGACTTTTCCGTTTGGTGAAAAGAATATTTTATCTGCATTTTTATAGGTGCAAACAACATTCAATTTTCCTTTTGCATTTTGTTTGCATGAAAAGGTGAATAATGACAAGCTCATTATCAACAGTCCCAAAATTTTCTTAAACATAATATGGATTGATTTCTTTTGAATTTTATTTATCTAATTTTTCGAGCAATAATTGATTGGTCAATTTGAGATCGGCCTTGCCTTTTGATATTTTTTTTACCTCCCCCACAAATAATCCCATTAACCCTTTTTTACCTTTCTTATATTCAGTCACTTTGTCGGGCATTTTCGCCAGCGCTTCTTCTACCCATGCTAAGACCTCATCCGCATCCGAATTTTGCAATAAATTCAATGCTGTCGCAACTTGTAAAGGTTCTTTATCAACCGCTTTTAGCAAAACGGGAAAAACGCGGGAAGAAGCGATAGAGAAATTTAATTTCCCCTGGTCAACCAATTGTATCAATGCTGCCAGCTTTTTTGCAGGTAAAGAAAAATCGGTTATTAAAAGCTGATGTTCGTTCAAATACGATTTCACCGGGCCGAGCATCCAGTTTGCTGCAGCCTTATAATTTGTTGTTTCAAGAATGAGTTGTTCAAAATAGTCTGCAGTTTCTTTATCATCGCAGATCACGCGCGCATCATAATCCGGTAAATGCAAAATGGTTGTATATTTTCTGATCAGCGCTTCCGGCAATGCCGGAAGAGAGTTCCTTACTTTTTCCAACATCGAATCAGTTACATTGAAAGGCGGAAGATCAGGATCGGCAAAATAACGATAATCATTCGCCTCTTCTTTTGTCCGCAAAGGGAAGGTTGTTCCGGCAGATGCATCAAAACTTCTTGTTTGCTGAATGACCTTTTCATTGGCTTCTACCAGGTCGATCATTCGATTCGCTTCATGATCAATAGCCCGTTTTACATTTCGTATCGAGTTCAGATTCTTCACTTCTACTTTTGTACCCAATCTTGTTTCTCCTTTAATACGAATAGAAATATTGGCATCACAACGCATGCTTCCTTCTTCCATATTACCATCGCAAATCTTAGTATACCGGAGTATCTTTCTCAATTCAGTCAAATAGGTAAAAGCTTCATCGCCGCTACGTAAATCAGGCTCTGTAACTATTTCAATCAACGGCACACCAGCGCGATTATAATCAACGCAGGTATTTTCATCATCAATATCATGAATACTCTTTCCTGCATCTTCTTCCAGATGAATTCGGTTTAAACGAATATTTTTTTCAGCATCCCCAACTTTAATCTTTACAAGGCCATTTTTGCAGATGGGTGTTGTGTGCTGCGAGATCTGGTAACCTTTTGGAAGATCGGGATAGAAATAATGCTTACGCGCGAAATAATTTATGCGCTCAATATCGCAATTGCAAGCCAATCCCATTTTAATGGCAAATTCAATCGCTTTCTTGTTCAGCACAGGCAATGTCCCGGGATGGCCCAATGTGATGGCGCTGACATGCGTGTTGGGGTCGCCGCCAAAGGCGGCGCTGTCGCCACAAAACAATTTTGTTTGGGTTAACAACTGCGCATGCACTTCAAGCCCGACAACTATTTCGTATTTGATATATTTATCCAAGTTGCTTTTAAGAATTTCGATTTCACCAGCCATCTGCTATCCGCTCCATTATCTAAAAAATCAACCGCAAAAGTATTGCTTTACAGCCGTATTTCCTGTCGCCAGTTTGACAAACGGTTCTTCATTAAAAAACAAAAGAGCCGCCTGCAGGGCGACTCTTTTTTCAAAACAATCACATCACAATTTATAAATCAGCGGTTTTTAATTTCTTAGGAATCTTAACCTGCACTTCCTGCGATTTTCCATCACGGGTCAATTTGATCTTATAATTATATTTTTCTTTGTTTTCACGTGCAAGTTTTGCGAGATCATCGGCATTTTCAACCGGCTTGCCTTCAAACTCAGTAATGATATCGCCTTCTTTAATACCGGCTTTATCTGCTGGAGACTCATCATCAACATCAAGCACTTTTGCTCCCTTCCCTTCTTCCAGGTCCTGTGCTTTGATACCTAATTTTGCTTTGCCGGAATAAGAAAATGAATAATAATTATCGCCATTGTAACTGAAATTCTGATTCATTTTTGGCATCGCCATACTGAATGTTTTCATTTTCATCTGACGGAGTCTACCTAAAGTAGCTGTCGTTTTTTGCTCCTTGCCATCTCGGGTATATGTTACCGTTACTTTATCTTCTGGTTTATATTTACGAACGGTTTCAGTGAGCTCGCCATTGCCAATTTTTTTGTCGTCAATTTTGGTAATGATGTCACCTGCCTTTAAACCTGCCTTCTCTGCGGCGCTGCCTTTCGTTACTTCATTTATCTTGGCGCCACTGCCGTTTTCTGCATCTTCGGTTGTGACACCTAGAAATCCAACTTTGGCATTATCCATATTCATAAAATCTCCATCGCCACTATAACTCCACCCGCCACGAAACGGTGATCTTGGTGCGACAAGATCTATTGATTCGCCATCATAAAAAGGCTTAATTTTCTTGACGATAATGTCGCCGCCATCAAATTCTGCAATCGGTTTCCCGTTTACCAGAATCTGGTCGCCCTTTACTTCAACTGTCACTTTAATGTCCTTATCGCCTTTACGTTTGATAATGATCTCATCGCCATTATCCAGTTTATCAGATTTTTCGGTGATCACTTTGTCTTTGTTGACTTCAGCCTGCTCCTGCGCAAAGCCTGTTGAATGCAATAAAAGAGCGATGGCAGCGAATCCGGAGAGCTTTAATAAAAATTGTTTCATCGTTACAAATTTTTTTGTGAAGAATATCTACGTCAATTTTCGTATATCAAATATAGTGGTTTTTTTGAAATACGAAAATCTTCGCAAATGTTAAAAAAGACCGAAAGTCTACGGGTCCGGAACTCAGAAGTGGGTCTGGTTTAATTTGCTGCTTTCTTGCAGACCTTCTGCTTTGCCGACTTCCTGACTACAACAAGGATTTTACTTTCTCAATAACTGATTGGAGATTGCTTGCATCTTGTCCTCCTGCTGTAGCCATTGTCCTTTGTCCGCCACCTCCACCTTTTATTAATGGAGCAATGATTTCTTTAATGATTTTGGATGCGTCAAGATTCTTTGCGGCAACAACATTGTCAGCAATGCTGATCGCTACAAAAGGTTTACCGCCAATATTTGAGCAGAGAACGACAACAAAATCACGCAAATGATTCTTAAGGTCGAAGCAAAGTTTTTTGAGGGCATCGGCAGAAGAAACTTCGATAACACTGCCAATAAAATTGATTTGATTAATGATGACATCTTTTTGCAACAACTCATTTCTTATCACCACCAATTGCCGCGCTTCCAAATGTTCGATGTGTTTTTTCAGCTCTCCATTTTCAGATATTAGATTTTTTATTGCGTCAGGAATTTCTGGAGATTTCTTTTTAAGCAGCTTTTTTATTTGTTCAATTGGGGCAATAAAATTTTCCTGAATAAAATGCAATGCTGGTTTTCCGGCTTTCGCCTCAATTCTGCGGACGCCGGCAGCGACAGCCGTTTCCTGGGTAATAATGAAGGAACCCAGATCGCCTGTCCTTCCCACGTGGGTGCCACCGCATAATTCTACCGAATAGGACGGATCGATAATTACGACACGAACACGATCTCCGTATTTTTCTCCAAACAAGGCCATGGCGCCCATTGCTACCGCTTCATCCTTATTCATTTCTTTAATGATGACCGGAATATTTTCCAGGATCTTTTCATTTACCAGGTCTTCGATCTTTTTCAATTCCTCTTCTGACAAAGCGGCGAAATGAGAAAAATCAAAACGCAAATGTTCGTCGTTGACCAGACTTCCTTTTTGGGTAACATGCGTTCCCAGGATTTTTCTTAATGCAGCATGTAACAAATGAGTGGCAGAATGATGAATAGCTGTTGACTGACGCCTGGCGGCATCTACTTTTGCAATCACATCGCCGGATAAAATTTCCGGTAATGTATCTGCAAAATGAATGATAAGATTATTTTCTTTTTTGGTATCAGAAATCGTGATGGGTAAATCCTGAATGGTAAGTGTTCCGGTATCACCTACCTGGCCGCCGCTTTCTGCATAAAATGGAGTGGCGTCCAGGACAATTTGAAAGAGTTCCTTGCCTTTGGTCTTTATTTTGCGATACTTCACCAGCCTGGTTTTTACCTCCAAGGAATCATAGCCAACAAACTCAGCGACCGGTTTTTCGATCAATGTGACCCAATCCTCAGTATCTATTGTTGATGCCGCCCGAGAACGGGATTTTTGTTTTTGCATTTCTGCGTTGAATCCTTCTTCGTCGACAAACAAACTATTTTCTCCCGCAATTAACTTGGTCAGATCGACTGGAAAACCATAAGTATCGAACAATTCAAAAGCATCTTGCCCGCTGATCTCCTTTCTTTTTTCTTTATTTGAAAACGCTTCATCAATAAGATGCTGAATTTTATTTAAGCCCTTTTCCAGTGTACGCAGAAATGCTTCCTCTTCTTCCCGAATAACTCTTGCAACAAATTCAGCTTGATTATTCAACTCAGGAAAAACATGTTCAAATTGCTTTGAAATGGTTGGAACTAACTGAAAAAGCAATGGCTGTTTATACCCAAGGTTTGAATAATAATACCGGACGGCCCTGCGCAAAATTCTTCTGATTACATAACCGGCGCCCGTATTACTGGGCAATTGCCCGTCGGCAATGCAAAAACTTATCGCTCTGATGTGATCGGCTATTACTCTTACCGCAATACTTTGTTTACTCGTCGTTTGAATAAATACCAGCTCACTTTGTTTGGTGAGTTTCTTTACCAATTCAATCGTTCCGGTAAACACATCCGTATCATAATTGCTTTGTTTGTTTTGTAACACGCGGACCAATCTTTCAAAACCCATTCCGGTGTCCACATGTTTTGCGGGCAATGGCTCGAGCGTTCCATCTTTTAAACGATTGAACTGGATGAACACATTGTTCCATATTTCCATCACCATGCCTGTATCATCATTGTTAACCAATGCATGTCCATTGCTATTCGCATCCGGTCTTGTATCATAATGAATTTCGGTGCAAGGTCCGCAGGGACCGGTTTCGCCCATCTCCCAAAAATTATCTTTTTTATTCCCCATCAGAATCCTGTCTTCCGGTATCCACTTTTTCCATTCATTGAATGCTTCATCATCTTTTGGCAACCCTTCTTTTTCATCACCTTCAAAAACAGTAACATATAAGCGACTTTTATCCAGTTTATAAACTTCTGTGAGCAATTCCCAGCTCCAGGCGATCGCTTCCTTTTTAAAATAATCGCCAAAACTCCAGTTGCCCAACATTTCAAACATGGTATGATGATAAGTATCAACACCGACTTCTTCCAGGTCATTATGCTTTCCGCTTACCCGCAAGCATTTTTGAGTATCTGCAACACGCAGAAAAGGCGGTCTTTTATTGCCGAGAAAATAATCCTTAAACTGGTTCATGCCCGCATTGGTGAACATGAGTGTGGGGTCATTTTTGATCACAATTGGAGCGGAAGGAACTATTTCATGTCCTTTCCCCTTAAAAAAATCCAAAAATTGAAGTCTTATCTCAGCGCTTGTCATCATAAACGTAATTCCGTTTTTTGAGGTTATTCGGGCTAAAAAATTATATTTGTATGTTGTACTTTTTACAGTCGTGCAAAGGTAGCCAATTCGCGAATTGTTACCGGCATCTTTTGAAAAGCTTGGATGAAAAAGATAAAATATTTTTATAACGCCAATAGCCTCCGGTATGAAAAACTGGAAACGCCGCTCCGGGTAAAGTTGCTTCGCCTGCTTGGCTTTTTGTCAGCTGCATTTGTTACTGCCCTTATTTTGGTTTCTCTTGCCTACAAATATTTTCCGTCGGTCAATGAAAAAAGATTGATACAAAAAAATGAAGCATTGAAAGATGATTACTATGTACTCAATGAAAAAGTGAAGAAATTACAGGATCAGATGGGTGAGCTCGAAAAAAGAGATAATCATGTTTATCGTGAAATCTTTGAAGCAAATCCTATTCCCGACAGTGCGCGTGCAAAAGCCATGCATTTGCAGGAAGAAATCAAACTGGTGGAAAATATGGACCAGGAAAATTTAGCGACATCCATCGCCAATACTTTGAATAATCTGTCTGCCCGCATTGCCTATCAGACGAAGTCATACTCCGAAATTGACGGCTTTATAAAGAACAAAGAACAATTGCTTGCCTGTACTCCTGCCATTCAACCGGTGAGTAATAAAGATCTCAGTCGGATCGCATCTGGTTTTGGTTATCGCATCGATCCTGTTTATAAAACCACCAAATTCCATGCGGGACTTGATTTTGCGGCTCCCCAGGGAACACCCATCTATGCAACCGCAAACGGCACTGTAGAAACTGCCGGCAATACCGGCAATGGTTATGGCAATCATGTTGTCATCAATCATGGCTATGGATATCAAACTTTGTATGGACACATGTTTCGCGTTAAAGTTCGGGCCGGAGAAAAAGTAAAACGCGGCGAAATCATCGGCTGGGTCGGCAGCACGGGCAGAAGCACCGGCCCGCATTGTCACTACGAAGTGCATCGCAACGGCGATCCCGTCGATCCGGTTTATTATTTCTATAATGACATTACGCCCGAACAATATGATCGTTTATTAAAACTTGCATCATCCAGTAATCAGAGTTTTGATTGAGGCCTCTGGGCGCTTATTGACAGCGTCCGCTCCTGACAGGCAAATTACAGTTTGAAGACCGGCATCAAAAACAGGGACCGATATCAGCGTAACGCCGATTTTTCCACAATACTCATCATCTTGATATCAAACAGTTTTCCTTTGTATCTTTATTAAACGGAATAATTTTTGCAGTTACATTATCAATTATGGAACCACTCAATCAAATAAGCCTCGACTTTGCCGAGGATGCAACCACTGAAAATCAACAGGCAGTTTCTGTTCAGGAAGAACAGCCAGTTAATGTTGGTGTTCGAATTAAAGCGCTGAAACAACAAACGGCGCCGGTCAGTGAAGAAACAGTCCTTGGACCGCCGGCTGCCCATGAAAAAAATAAAAAAATAAAATCGACTCGCGGACGTAAATCTATTAAACAGGTTGAGGCCGAAGCTGATCTGATCGAGATTCCAGAGGATGAGGTGCTGTTTCAAAAACAATATTATTCCATGGGCGAAGTTGCCGAGATGTTTCGTGTCAATCATTCCTTACTGCGTTTCTGGGAAAATGAATTTGATATAATTCAACCCCGCAAAAACCGCAAAGGGGACAGGCATTTCAGACCCATTGATATAAAAAATCTCCATCTCATTTATCATTTATTGCGCCAACGCAAATACACCATTGAAGGCGCAAAAGATTATTTGAAAAAAAGCAAAAGGACAGAAGAAAAATTTGAAGCTATACGCAAATTGCAGCAGCTAAAGCAATTTTTGCTGGAGCTCAAGGCAAGTTTGTGAATCGGTTGAATTAATCACTGCGGATAAATACCTTATTCACCCCGTTTTATTTATTTTTTACTTTTTAGCGAGCTCTTCGCTGAGTCTTTTCAAGTCAGACGCAGTTTTATGAATAAAATTAAATTGATCTGCAACTGGCTTTAAGGCAGATAATTTTTTTCTTGTTTCACTTTCCATAATATTATTTTCCAATTCCATTTTTCTTTTTTGCAAAAGATCATTGACGGCATCATTCAATACCCGCATGGCAGTTTTGTTTTCTGCATCCTGCGTTAATGCTTCTTCATTGTCCAAATTCACTTTTGCTTCATTCATTCTCTCCGTGATGGCATTAATAGCGGGCAAAAAAATATTATTACCGTTTTGCGTCGAGGCTGGTTGTTTTAAGATTGACAAAGTTGCAATATGTGAAGTTAGCATCTGGCTGGCCGCTACGAATTGATGCACCTGCCGGACATTTTTTTGTTTGTTTTTTGGTTCGGAGATCATACGGTTGAATGCGTCGGATAAATTGGCCAGAGAAACAAAAGCATTTTTCCTGGATAATTTATATTGATCAGTAGAAACGGTTTTATTAATGAACGCAGAAGCGACATTTGAAAAATATACCAGGTTATCGTTGATCATGTTTATCATATAATCGGTATCCTGTTCATGTTCCCAAACTGGCAACAAGAAAACGTTAGCAACAAAAGCAATTACGGAGCCGATGGCTGTATCAATAATTCTGTCGGTTACCACACTGCGAAAATTATTTGCGTTGAGCAGGTGAAACAATAGTAAAATATAGGGAGTCATCAGCGAAACGAAAACAAGATATTTCGTTCGCATAAAACTATATGCTCCTATCATCAGCAAAACCATGATCACGAAAACGGCTGTTTTATCTTTAATAAAAAATAAGATCAAGAAGCCGAAAATGGCGCCGACAACAGTTCCGATAAGCCTGTCATAATTTCTTTTCTTGGTGAGGCTGTATGCAGGTTTAAGAATGACAATAATGGTAAGCAATATCCAATAACTATGACTGAAAGGGAGGAATTTTGAAATGGTATATCCTGCGATGGTGGCAATACTCAATCGCAATGAATGCCTGAATGTGTTGGATTGAAATGAAAGATTTTCAATAAATAATTTTGGTTCAATCTCTTCGTGTGTTACCAATTGTTCGTACTCTGGTGAAGGGGTGAAATGCTTATTCCATTTTTTGTCGTAAGTGGTGTAATGCTGCAAGGTGTAAATCCGGTCGGCAATATCTTCTATATTATCCAAAATATTCCGCAAACTGATAAAAGCTTCAACATTTTCTGCATTTCTGTTTTCATTTCTGTAATGATCAAAATAATCCTTCAAATTCTTAATGCGAATATTTAATTCTGCATTTTTAGTTACCGCTTCAGCGCTTTTAACGGCAATGCCCACTTCATCCAATTCATCAGCCATGAATAAGATCACTTCTTCAAATTTTTGCAGCAGATCACCATCATCAAAATAATCATGAAGCGTTTTATAATCCTGATGAGAAGTTATCACTCTTTCAAAAAGATCAACAATATCTAAAAAGACCATTACCAATACGCGCCCGGTATTGGTTGATTCTTTGATGATGTCCCTGGTTTTGAATAATAATTCGCGAACCAGATTTTGTTTTTGATGCACCTCACTTTGCAATTGAAGGAGGCTGTCATACGTTTTGTCATAGTCAGTATTCTTTGCATAAAAATTCGCCCGGGTTCTTAAATAATCTGCAGTTGACTGGATGCATTCGCCAAGTGCTTGCTGCGCTAACTTATAAGGACGAAAACTATTTATTGATAAACTTAAAACGGTGTACCATGCCCCGCCGGCGAGAACATATATCGCATTGATAATGATCCCCCATCCATGTTGCGGTCGATCAATATTCAGGATCATCACAAACAAGGCTGCCAATCCAATCGATGAAGCCCGCGTACCATAAACGCCGATCATGGCAAATAAAAAACAAAATGCAAAAAGCATGATGCCCAATACCGGTGGGTACGTTGTCGCAAAACCAGTACAGACGGCAACAAAAAATATGAGTGCATCGCAGATAAGCATCGCATTGCGGCGATGCAGGATCGGACCCGCATTATCTGGGATACTCACACACAAGGCGCCGGTGGCAACCATGATACCTGCAGAAAGATTATGAAAATAACTCAACACGATTGCCGGCAATGAAATGCCAATGGTGATGCGAATGCCTTCGGCGAGATAATAGCTGTTGACAAAACTTTTATATTGTTTAAGATAATCCATTTTGCAGAGGCAAAGTTAGCGGTTGTAAAATCTGAGAAATAGGAAGAAGTGAAAAACCAGGAATAAATATTTTACACCAAAACAGTTTACTACTTACTATTTGCGACCTGCTTGTTATAATATTTACAGGCCGGCTTCAATCCGCATTCCTCACATCGGGGATTGCGTGCGATACAAACATAACGACCGTGTAGAATTATCCAGTGATGCGCTTTGTGGATGAGCTCTTTTGGAATGTTTTGAATTAACTGCTTTTCTGCAGCAAAAGGAGTTTTGGCATTATGGGTCAATCCTATCCGGGCCGCCACCCTGAAAACATGGGTGTCCACAGCCATATTTGGTTGTCTGTCAACAACTGAAGTAATGACATTTGCCGTTTTTCTACCAACGCCTGGCAATTGGATCAGCTCATCAACGGTCAGCGGAATTTCTCCCCTGAACTTTTCTACCACCATCTTCGCCATGCCGATAAGATGTTTGGTTTTATTATTAGGGTAAGAAATGCTTTTTATTAATGGAAACAAATCCTCAAAGCTTGCGTGTGAAAGATCATTAACGGTGGGATACTTTTCAAAAATGGAAGGGGTGGTCATATTGACGCGCTTATCCGTGCACTGTGCAGATAATATAACGGCAACCAATAACTGAAAGGGATCATCGTAAAACAACTCGGTCTCTGCATCGGGATTATGCAGCTGAAAGTAATTCAGTACAAATGCATAACGTTCTTTCCTGGTCATCTAAAAAATTAATAACCACGAATGTACAATGATAGAAATTATCAGGGATTGGTTATTGATTCGGCAGGAGCTGTCTTCCTTGCATAATCAAGCACTTTGAGAATAACATCGATACGAGGAGCGAGTGTTATCTTATCTAATTGTTCAACTGATGAACGAATTACCTGCATTTTTTCACGAAGTGTCCAGTCTTCGTTTAGTGCGGTTTCGATTGCATTAGTTAACTCTGGAGAAGACTCTTTGTATAAATACAACAAAAGATCCTCTGGGGTAAAGAGTGGCATAGGCAAAACCATTTAATGTCCTTATTTTTTCGAAGCAGTAACCTGAAACGTCCGTAATAAAAACGCGGCTTGCGCATTCTTATTGCCCTGTTTCAAAAATATCCTTAGTAGTTTTAAAAGGTAAGAAGTATGATTAATCGATATTAGAAATCTATTTTTCCCGAATCAGGAATAAATCTTCATTATCACGCTTCATCAGGTATTTTTCTCGCGCGTATTTTTCGACTAATGCGGGGTTTGATCTTAACTTATCTAATTCAGTTTTGGTGGTAGCGATCTGCTTATTATAATATTTTTCACTTTTTTCTAATTGTTTTAACTCTTGCCTTTGCCTGAAAAAAGTGGTTATAAAGTCACGTTCGTCAAAAAACAACATCCAAATCATAAACCCTGTGGCGGTAAGCAGGTATTTATTCTTTAAAATGGGTGGAATGCGGGTAAGTAGCTTCATGGTAATCGGTTCCAGAAATTCGTGAGTAAATATAAATTATTTCTTTTTATTACGGCAACGACTACCCTATTTTCTTTTAAAAACAAGGTGACCATTTGGATAAACCGCATTTTCCCCGAGCGATTCTTCTATGCGTATCAATTGGTTGTATTTGGCTATGCGGTCTGTTCTGCTGGCAGAACCTGTCTTGATCTGTCCGCAGTTCAAGGCTACTGCGAGGTCGGCAATAGTCGTGTCTTCCGTTTCACCACTTCTGTGACTTATTATGGTGGTGTATCCATTTGTCTGAGCCAACTGAACGGCATTGATGGTCTCGGTAACGGTTCCGATCTGATTCACTTTTATAAGGATACTATTGGCAATCCCATTATCAATTCCGCGTTGCAATATTTTAGTGTTTGTTACAAACAGATCGTCTCCCACCAACTGCACTCTGTGCCCAAGCGCTTCCGTTAATTTCTTCCAGCCGTCCCAATCATCTTCTGCCATTCCATCTTCAATGGAAACGATCGGATATTTATTAACCCATTCAGTCCAGTAAGCAACCATTTCATCACTCGTCAATATTTTACCACTGCTTTTATAGAATTTGTATTTCCCGTCCTGCATCATCTCACTGCTTGCAGCATCCAGCGCAATGGCAATTTGTTCTCCTACCCTATACCCTGCCGCTTCAATGGCAAGTAAAACAGTTTCAATGGCTTCTTCATTGCTTTGGATATCCGGAGCAAATCCGCCTTCATCCCCCACATTGGTACTGTAGCCTTTCTTTTTCAAGACTGACTTTAAATGGTGAAACACTTCAACACCCCATCTTAATCCCTCACTAAAACTTGGTGCCCCAACAGGAACGATCATAAATTCCTGATAATCTATTTTATTGTCTGCATGCACACCTCCATTTAAAATATTCATTAACGGCAAAGGAAGAACGGTGCTGTTAACGCCGCCCAGATATCGATATAAAGGAAGATTTGCCTCCTGCGCTGCTGCTTTTGCCACTGCCATCGAAACAGCGAGTGTTGCATTAGCCCCAAGTTTACTTTTATTTTCCGTTCCGTCGATGCTTATTAATAATGAATCAATATAGGTTTGACGCAAGGCATCCACACCGATCAATTGGTCGGCGATAATTTCATTTACATTCTTTACCGCCTTCAAAACACCTTTGCCCAGATATTTGCTCTTATCATTATCGCGCAACTCAACAGCCTCATGTTTTCCTGTTGATGCACCGGAGGGAACAGCAGCTCTTCCCACAAAACCATTATCGGTTATAACATCGGCTTCAACTGTGGGATTTCCGCGACTGTCTAATATTTGTCTGGCATGTACTTCAGCAATGTAACTCATGATAATTTACGATTTTAGATTTATGATTTTTTGGCTAAAGGCATCGGCTATAGCTTCCTTTTTAATTTGTCAAAGCCCTGAACACGTCTTCCAAACTCTGATTTTGGCTTTGCAAAGAAACGATGTTCAGATTATTTTGCAAAGCGAGTTCTAATAACTGTCGTCGCACCGATTCGGAGTTGGCGGTTTCCAGCTCCCATTTTCCGGATGCCAGTTGCTGTGCAGAATTAATTTCTTTTAAATTTTTTATC
The DNA here is from genome assembly GCA_021323755.1 of Chitinophagales bacterium. Classification (GTDB taxonomy): domain Bacteria; phylum Bacteroidota; class Bacteroidia; order Chitinophagales; family Chitinophagaceae; genus Puia. Next base: position 88,425 of record JAJPKJ010000020.1, read on the forward strand.
GTGGCCTCATCAACATTTTCTTTGAACTGCACGATCACGACATGATTACTTTTATCGGTATTTTGCAGATTGCTCAGTTTATCATCCGCCACTATTTTTCCTTTATTGATAATAATAACACGGTCGCAGATCGCTTCTACTTCCTGCAAAATATGCGAAGAAAATAGAACGGTCTTGTTCTTTCCTAGATTTTTTATTACTTCCCTTATTTCTATTATTTGGTTTGGATCCAATCCGCTCGTAGGTTCATCCAATATCAATACTTCCGGGTCATGGATCAATGCCGCAGCTAATCCAACGCGTTGTTTATATCCTTTTGATAATTGCCCGATCTTCTTTTTGCATTCTGGCGTTAGTCCGACCAGATCAATTATTTTGTTGATTGTAGTTGAACGCTGATCGTTGAGCTCATGAACATCCGCCACAAAATTGAGGTACTCTTTGACATACATATCATAATACAGCGGATTTGCTTCAGGCAGGTACCCGATCTTCCTTTTGGTGACCATCGGATGTGCCTTGACGTTAGTTCCGGAAACAAATGCTTCGCCGCCATCTTGTTGCAAATACCCGGTAATGATCTTCATGGTCGTTGATTTACCTGCCCCGTTGGGGCCAAGAAATCCAACAATCTCTCCTTTATCTATGCTGAAAGAAATATTATCAATCGCTTTTTGTGCGCCGTATATTTTGGTGAGATCTTTTACTTCGATGGACATCTATAAAAAATATTACACTCTTTTTAGTTGTTGTTTGTGGTTTTCAAATTCCTGTTTAACAACAACAAAAAATAATTTTTCAAATTTACTGATTGTAGCTGAAGTTGCCATAATAATATAAACCCGGTTAATACAAAAAAAAGGTTGATAAATTCAAATCGCGGAAAATAGGCCCAGTTCAACACAAAGCTCGATGCGAGCGCAAACAAAATACAGGCAATGAAAAAAGCTTTATGGGTGCCCCGCAAATACCTGAACATCATGATTGCCATTATCACTCCGCAGGGGATAAAAATAATTCCGAAAAAATTTGCCATGAAATTTCTTTGCCAGTCAAAACCAAGATAACGCATCAATGTGTTGCCAAGCATTAGCAGGAAATCATGAGCCTGATTGCCTGTTGTCTCCGGAATAAAATAGAGCGCATAACTATTGTAATCAGGAAAGAATGACCAGCTATGATCGAAATAAAGATTATGATACAAGGGAAGAAGCAAGACCGCGATAAATATTAACACCCCGCTTATTTTTTTATTTGTTTGAATGATGGACAAAAGAAAAAGCAAAAGCGCACAGAAAATTTGATTTTGCCTGACAAATACTGCCAAGGCAAGAAAAACAATTGATAAAATAATTTTTTTTTGAATGGTGCAAATGGCATAGATCAATAAAAGCAAAACGCAGAACCATTCCGACAATCCCATTAATATATTCTTTGTGGCGTAAATACTTGCTCCAAATAAAAAAATCAAAATGATCCTGAACAAAGACTCATTGATCGCCAGATTCTGCAAAGCACGAATTAATGTGCCAGCAATAATACACCACAAGAAAATATTGATGATCTGTAATAACCGGTCTTCATGCTGAAAAATCAAAAATTCAAGTGCGAGAAAATAACGATAGCCGGCTTGAAATGCATATCGGTTGCGGTGTGTTCCTGTTACCAATTTATCACCGCCATACAATGTGTGATTGTCAATCATATTGTGCGCGCAGACACTGTAGCGATTACCATCATCCCACCAATTATAATGAATATCCTGAAAAAGGCTTTTACTGAATGGTAAGACCCCCAATAAAAAAATAAGCGCAGCCATCATCAAATGCCTGGAGCAGACGCTTTGTTTTTTCCAGGCAACGACGACAATAAAGAGCAAAGAAAAAAAAGGCAGCGCAAATAATCCGATCACCGGAAAACCAAATGCTGATGCGTAATTCAGTAAATTCTTCGAAAAATATAATCCGGAAATAAATGCAAGCGCGCCAAGTGTGATTGCTAAAGCATAATAATTCTTCCCATAACTTTTCTCGTTCTGCATTGCTCAAAGATAAGCTCCGGTGAAAACATGCATCCATCATATTAAATACGACAAGCTTTCCGGGTTAAAAATGAAATAGCTATCGCTTGACCAACCCAACTGGCAATATTATTCTTCCATATACTTCATTCAATAAAACAGCAGCGCCGGTATAAATAGCCGATAATCCACAAACTATGCCTTCAAAGCCGGTAAAAGTCTTTAAGGTTGCGTTGCCGGTAGCATCACCAGCTGCCAGTAAAAAGAATAAAATGGTGAGCGTTGCAAAAATGAATTGCAACGCTTTGCTGATCTTAAGGGTTCCAAAAAAAATCAGTAATGTAAAAAGGCCCCACATGATCAGGTAAGCGATCATGCCTCCACTTGATGATGCCGTTATCCAGCCGAGCTTTGGCATAACAATCAAGCCGACCAGCGTTAGCCAGAAGAAGCCATAGGATATAAAAGCCGTCATGCCGAATGTATTGTTCTTCTTTGATTCAAGTATGCCCGCGACAACCTGGGCAATGCCGCCATAAAAAATTCCCATAGCAAATATCATCGAATTCATTTCATAGAGACCCGCATTGTGAAGGTTAAGCAATACGGTGGTCATGCCAAAGCCAAACAAACCCAGCGGTGCGGGATTGGCTGAATTGTCTTTCACGCTAATAATAGACTGATCCATGTCAAAGTTGTTTAAGGTGATTTTTGAAAATTAACCAATGCCCCAGGATCACTTATTTTCAGTTGACGGATCTTTTCACCAGATGAGGTTATATATAAACTGCTTATCCAAATCTAAGTTATATTCTGTTTACGTGTTTTATTGGAAAAGAACTTTTTTATGGCCTAAAAATTATTTTTTCACCGCGACGGCAATTTTTGAATCTGCAGTTCCGTAATACAAAAACCATTGATCATGGAAGTTTGCCAATCCTTCCAAAAAACATACATTATTCACCTGACCGCTTAACTCGTAGGGTTTGTCCGGCTTTATGAAATAAGAATCCATTCTTTTTATAATTTTTGTCGGGTCATTTTTATCCAAAAGCACTTGCGCATCTGCGTAAGTTCCTTCCGGCAATGATGTATCGCCGATAGCAATAAGGTTTTTGCTATTATAAATAAGAAGAATTCCTTTATCGGTGATCATTGCCGGCGGACCAGATTCAACAAGGTCGCTGTCGAACTTTTTATCGCGTGTGGGGATTACGATTTTTAAATCCGGCATATTCAGTGCCTGCCCTTTTAACGCAATGGGTGGCGCATCCTTTTGTTCCATTTCAACCGGTGTCCAATTAAGGAGATCATCGGAAGTAGCAGCCCAAATATTTTGATCCCCCCAATACATCCAATATTTTCCATTGATCTTGGTGGCAATTATTTTTCCATTTTCATAAGTTGAAACAATGGAACCAGATTTTGACCATTTATCAAGATATTTTCCGTTATAAGCTTTCCGGAATACGGAACCATATTTTGTCCAGTGGAAAAGATCTTTTGATGTTGCGATCAGTAATCGCGCAAGTTTTCCATCGTAAGCCGTGTAGGTCATGTAATAAACTCCGTTACTGTCCTCCACAACCCGTGGATCTTCACAACCACCTTCCCATTCATATTTTTTTTCCGCATCGTTACCAGGAAATAAGACCGGTTGTTCATGCCTGGTAAAATGAATACCATCCATGCTTTCAGCCAGGCCGATCCTTGATGTGCCCCCAGGGCTTCCCTCTTTATCCTGGGCGCGATACAACATAAAAATCTTTCCGTCTTTGACCACGATCGCCGGATTAAAAACATCCTTTTCTTCCCAAAATATTTTTTCATTTCTGATCGGGCAAATGAAAGAATCTTTTCCTGGGGTAAGAACGGGATTAACAGAATCAATTTTTATAAAAGGCAAAAGCGCCCAAGCACTGTCATCATTTTTTTTATCATTGCTGGTCGGCGAATTGGTATTTGCATTATGGCAAGAAAAAGGAATGCATGCAAACAGAATTAAGCAGTAACTACGCAATCGTTTCATAAAACAAATTGAATGCTGAAAATAATAAGAATAAATTTCATTAAAAGATAGAACAATTTATGTTTGATTAAACTTTAAATTTACCGTCTCAAAATTGCAAGCCATATGAGTTATCCATATCAGATCAGATCTTTTGAAGAATATCAGTCAGCCTATAAGAAAAGTGAGGAAAGCCCGGAAAGTTTTTGGAGCGAGATCGCGGCAAATTTTCAATGGAAGAAAAAATGGGATAAAGTACTGGAGTGGAATTTTACAGAGCCAAATGTAAAATGGTTCATCGGCGGAAAACTAAACATTACAGAAAATTGCGTTGATCGTTACCTGGAGACGATGGGCGAAAAACCCGCGATCATTTGGGAGCCTAATAATCCTGATGAAAGAGTGCGCGTTGTAACATATAATCGCTTGCACAAGCGCGTTTGTCAGGTTGCACAGATGCTGAAAAATAATGGCGTAAAAAAAGGAGACCGCGTTTGTATATACATGGGCATGGTTCCTGAGCTGGCTTATGCCGTCTTGGGCTGTGCAAGAATCGGTGCGATACACAGTGTTGTTTTCGGTGGATTCAGCGCTCAAAGTATTGCAGACAGATTGTATGATGCACAGGCAGAGTATATCATCACCTGCGATGGCGCTTATCGCGGAGGGAAAGATATCCCGTTGAAAAGTGTGATCGATGATGCTTTAATCGGAAACAGAACGGTAAAAAGAGTGATTGTTTATACAAGGACAAGAACGCCTGTTTCGATGATCAAAGGAAGGGATGTGTGGTGGGAAGATGAAATGGATCATGCTGAAACGCAGGTAGAAAAAAATGGCGTGGTTTCCTTTCCAGCAGAGGAAATGGATGCAGAAGATCCGCTGTTCATCCTCTATACTTCAGGGAGTACGGGCAAACCAAAAGGCGTGGTGCATAGCTGCGGTGGCTATATGGTTTGGACGAACTATACATTTGTAAATGTTTTTCAATATCAAAAAGGAGACATTCATTTTTGCACTGCCGATATCGGCTGGATCACCGGACATAGTTATATCGTGTACGGTCCGTTAAGCGCAGGAGCTACATCATTAATGTTTGAAGGCGTCCCGACCTGGCCGGACGCAGGAAGATTCTGGGATATCATTGCCAGGCATAAGGTGAATATCTTGTACACCGCGCCCACGGCGATAAGAAGCTTGATGGGATTTGGATTGGAACCATTGAAAGGGAAAGATCTTTCGTCATTAAAAATATTGGGCACTGTTGGTGAACCCATTAATGAAGAAGCATGGCATTGGTACGATGAAAATATCGGCAAGAAAAAATGCCCAATCGTGGATACATGGTGGCAAACGGAAACGGGTGGAATAATGATTTCCAATCTTGCAGGGATCACTCCATCGCGTCCATCGTGGGCAACATTACCCTTACCCGGGATACACCCCATCTTGGTTGATGAAAATGGAAAAGAAGTATCCGAAAAAGACGAGCAGGGTCTGTATAAAGGGAATCTCTGTATAAAAAATCCATGGCCTTCTATTATTCGCACAACCTATGGTGATCATGAACGTTGCCGCACAAATTATTTCGCCACATATCCGAATTTATATTTTACCGGCGATGGCGCTCTAAAAGATGACAAGGGAAACTTTCGCATAACAGGAAGAGTAGATGATGTCTTAAATGTCAGCGGTCATCGCATCGGAACTGCAGAAGTGGAGAATGCCATTAATATGCATGCCGGTGTTGTGGAAAGCGCAGTGGTCGGCTATCCGCATGATATTAAAGGACAGGGGATCTATGCTTACATTATTTATACCGGTCACCAAAAAGATGAAGAATCTAACAGGAAAGATATTCTGCAAACAGTTACAAGGATTATCGGACCCATTGCAAAACCCGATAAAATTCAATTCGTTTCCGGATTACCAAAAACACGCAGCGGAAAAATCATGCGAAGAATCTTAAGAAAGATCGCCGAAGGCGAAACACAAAATCTGGGAGACACTACAACTTTATTGGATCCGGCAATCGTTGAAGAAATAAAAAATGGAAAGCTGTGAATAAGCCGGGTGCCGGGTATTGGCATCAAAGGCATCAGCTTTTACTTTTGAATAATAACTTTTGTTCCTTTTGGAATGAGATCGTATAATTCTTCCACATCTTCCCGCTTTAAGGAAATGCAACCGTTGGTCCAGTTTTGATAAAGATCCACCGCGATCTCGTCATGATTCCATGTGCCATGAATACCAATGCCGCCGCCGATCTTCGCATTTCGTGGAATCAATCCCTGTGCTTTTCGCTGATTAAATTTATCATAATCTGCTTTTGTGGGATAATCCAATAACATCATCTTATCCCATTTTGAATCAGGTTTTTTTATGACAATATGATAAATTCCTTCAGGCGTTCTTCTATCTCCTTCCATCATTTTGTCTTCCAGGGATTTACTGCCGAAAACGACCGGGTAAGTTGCGTACCACCCTTCCTTATCATATACTTTCAATTCATAATCCGATTTAACAATAACAATATAAACATCACCATCCGGTTTTAGCCGGAAAAGATTCTTGTGAACTGATCTTGTATTTGCATCTTTAAAAGAAAGCAGGATCAAGGCCGAGAGTCCGACGAAAAGAATTTTTTTCGAGAACATTGCATCCATAGTTTGTCCGAATATTAGAACGATAAGATTGCAAATATTATTCCGCGTTTAATTGTTTTTAACTATTTTTTTCACAATAAAAAAATAGTCCCGCTTTTAGCGGGACCAGTAAAATTATTTTAAAAAATGATCGGGTTTTTACCAATTGCTTAATCGTATGCCTACTGTGTAGGGATTTTGATCCAGTCCTTTTTTAAACATACTTTTTGTTGCATAAGAACCGTAAAATTTTATAGGGCCAAGTTGCAATTCCCCGATCCAGGATATTTTCCATGGATCAAGATCAAAATCATTATGCACTTTATATTTTCCCGTTTGATCACTGATAAATTTTTGTCTTGATGAATATAAATATCCGACACTCGCGCCTACACTCAATCCAAATCCTTCCCGACGCTGTGGTGTGAAATTAAAATTCAGCATAAATGGCACCGTCACATAATCGGCAGCAAGCTTATCTTTTGAATAATTGATCGTATCCAAAATTACTTTTGTTGGGTTAACTAAAAATTTTACATTCTCCGAATAACGATAGTTATTCAGCTCAATCCCTAACCCGTATTTCAAGTTCACAAAATGCTTGATAAGATTTACACGCTGCATAAAAAGCCAGATATTCACATCGATAGATTTCCCTGTACGAAGATTGAACCAATCGCTTGTTGAACCTGGCGCAAATTGCTGTGCGCTTGCAGATGAATAATTTGTTTTATCGTTATAGTTTGCAAAGCCAATGTCAACAATTACCCAGTTGGTGCTGATGTTTGATGGTTTGTAATTATGGCGATGGCTAAGATGAAATTCATGATAATTATTATCGCTGTCTCCGCCTTTTTTAATGATGATCATGTCACCGACATGAAGGGTATCAGTTGACATATTCTTTATTGTTGTGTCAGTTTGCGCAGAAGCGGCAAGGGAAAGGCATAAAGCTGCCGCAAGTAAAAATCTACTTTTCATATTTAATGTTTATAAAATTTTTTATTTTAATGCAACCCTGAAGCTACCGATCAAAATCGCATCGTTATTTTCATCACCAACATGGGTGGTCTTATTAAAAGCCCGCGATACTTTTCTAAAAAACCCGCGAAGCCTGTTTTTCTTTGCAGAAGTGTTGGCGATATAAAGTTTGTCTTCGCTGTCAATATTATTATCAGCAATTTCATTATTACTCTGTGCCGGTGCAGAAAGATCGGCAGCATTCAATACAACTGTTTTTGGAGCAACAATATCAATCCTTTTTGCGTCAGTAATCTTTTCTACTGATCTCGACATTTTGATATTTGCAGCAAAGGTTTCAGCCTGATCATTATTTACAATACTGTCACCAGACTGCTTTTGGTCAATTTGCGTTGCAGGTGATATTATATTCTTTTTGGACTGCATTTTTATCATTGTTCTGTTGATCGCTAATTTTTGTTTTGATGTATTTGCCCTATTTAACGAATCAATTGCTGAAGAAGTTACAACGGTACTATTTTTAGTTTCAGTTTTATTATCGGCTAATTTTTTTGTTATCCCTTTTTTATCATTGTTATTATTTGCAACCATTGATGAATCAATATTCTTTTTCACATTAATCGCTACAAATAATCCAATCAATAATAAAACGACTGCAGCAGCAGCAATGCGCATCCATGGCAGCAAAACAAATCTCCTGCTTTCTTTTTTATATAAGATCTCTTTTCCGGGAAAGATGATATCATTATCAGCTTCAAGTTTTGTTTTCAACAATAATGAGCATTCCTGCTGCAATCCCGGGTTATTTTTCAGAAACCTTTCTACCATATTCATTTCACCAGCACTCAGTTCATTATCGGCATATAAGAGGAAATATTCCTCGTAATTGGATTGATCAATGATTGTGTTTTCCGTTTCTTTTAATAATAAGTCCTTGTCGTTGAAAATAATATCATTCTCAGGTTTCATCTTCAGTTGCTGCAGCGTGAGCAGTTCGGTGCGCAGGTCCGGATTATCATTCACAAATTCCTCCACAGCATTCTTCTCTGCGGCAGATAATTCGTTATCTGTGTACAGCAAAAAATACTCTTCGTAATTATTTCGTGTGATCATCATCGTTATAAAACATTTTCCAGCTTAACTAAATAATTTTTCAATTGCAAACGGGCGCGGTGTAAATAAACCTTTACCTGGCTTTCGTTCAGTCCCGTAATTTTTCCTATCTCTTCATAAGAATATCCTTCATAATCTTTCAACAAAACCAGTGATCGCTGTAATTCGCCCAGCCTGGATAAGGCTATTTCCAAAACGCGCTTAATATTCCCTGGTGATCTTTCTACAACCGACGATTCTTCCCCAAACTCTTCCTTCAAAGAAACCTTTTTTGTTTTTCTGATATGATCGATCATTTGATGGTAAGCTACAGTAAAAAGGTATGATTTGCTTTTTTCTGCATTCACTTCATTGCGGTTGCGCCAAAGTTTTTCGAAAGCAGTTTGCACCACATCTTTTGCATCTTCTTCATGACGCAGGTTTTTCAAAATAAACCTGTATACGTTATCAGCGTAACTGGTTACACAATCATTATATTCCTTCTCAGTCATAAACAGTATTTACCTGTCAGCAATGCTTAATGCTTTACAATTTACAGTATTACGTTTTTGCAGGGAAAATGTTACAGGGAAAGCAGTTAATCGGCATTATCGCTTCCGCCAGAAAGCAGGTTCTTAGAAAGCGATTCCCAAATTATGAATTCATTATGAACCGACTTATTGGCGCATTGCGTTGAACCTGAGCAGTCTTCCTTGCTAATGGTCTTGGAGCGGGAATAGGAAATAAGCGCAAGCGCGCTGAAAACCAGCACCATGATAATAAATATTTTCGTAAACGCAGCCGTTTTCATGAAAGTTGTTTCTATTTCTTGGGCAAAATTATATAAAAAAGCTTACAGTCACTATTTATTCGGTGAGCATTCAATATTTGCAGACCGGTAAACTCCTCTAAATAGACGAATTATCTCATAAAATGTTGCAAATGCTATCCCAAAATTTCCATCTGCTTATCTTTGCTGCCACAATAAAATTTTATGAACGAAAAATTTGTCAATCGGATTGGCGCTGAAGTGGAAGAAATAAGAAGCGCGGGATTGTTTAAAACCGAACGGATAATCGCCAGCGAACAGGGGGCCGAAATAATAGTAAATGGAAAGAAGGTGTTGAATTTTTGTGCCAATAATTATTTAGGATTATCCTCCCACCCCAAAGTTATTGAAGCCGCTCATAAAGCAATTGATCACAGAGGCTATGGATTGAGTAGTGTCCGGTTTATTTGCGGAACGCAGGACATTCATAAAGAGCTGGAAAAAAAGATCGCTGAATTTCTTGGCACAGAAGATACCATTTTATATGCTGCGGCATTCGATGCAAATGGCGGAATCTTTGAACCGTTATTCAATGACCAGGATGGGATAATCTCCGATGAATTGAACCACGCTTCTATTATTGATGGCGTGCGTTTGTGCAAAGCACAGCGGTTTCGCTACAAGCATAATGATATGAGCGATTTGGAAGAACAGTTACAATCTGCTCAACATTTACGCAACCGCATTATTGTAAGTGATGGATCCTTTAGCATGGACGGGACGATCGCGCAGTTAGATAAGATTTGTGAACTCGCCGATAAATATGATGCAATTGTAATGATTGATGAATGTCATTCCTCCGGGTTTTTAGGGAAAACCGGACGTGGCACCCACGAATATCGCGGCGTCATGGGCAGGATTGATATTATCACCGGAACATTGGGAAAAGCACTCGGTGGAGCCAGTGGCGGATTTACAAGCGGAAGAAAAGAAATCATTGAAATGCTGCGTCAACGCAGCCGGCCTTATCTATTTTCAAACACCCTCGCCCCATCAATCACCGGGGCGTCCATCGCCGTGTTGAATATGCTGAGTGAAACCACGGCGCTTCGCGATAAATTGGAATACAATACAAAATATTTTCGGAGCAAAATGACGGAGGCGGGTTTTGACATTAAGCCCGGCGACCATCCCATTGTTCCGATAATGCTATATGACGCAGTGATTGCGCAAAACTTTGCCTCAAAATTATTGGATGAAAATATTTATGTGATCGGATTTTTCTTTCCTGTTGTTGCAAAAGGAAAGGCGAGAATTCGCGTACAGCTAAGTGCTGCCCATGAACAGCATCATTTGGACAGGGCAATCGCGGCTTTCACCAAAGTTGGAAAAGAACTGGGGGTATTGAATAAGTCGGAAATTCCGAAAGTCTGAATCACAGGGGATATATTGTTTCCGATCTTATCGGCTTTCGAATGCAATCATACTAATCTCAACATTCACATTCTTTGGTAATCCTTTAACAGCAACGGTTTCGCGTGCCGGAAAAGCTCCCGTAAAATATTTGCCGTATACTTCATTGACTGTCGGGAACAATGCCATATCACTCAAAAAAATTGTTGTCTTCACCACATTATCGAAACCAAGCTTTGCCTCAGATAATATTGCCTTCAAATTATGCATGACCTGGTGCGTTTCATCTATCGCATCTTTTGCTTCAACATTGCCGGTGGCAGGGTTAATGGCTACCTGTCCTGAAATAAATAATAAATTACCGGCTTGTATCGCCTGGCTGTAAGGACCAATGGGCGCCGGCGCACTATTTGTTTGTATGATTTTCTTTTCCATAAATCAAAAATAAAAAACTTAGCCATTGCAACATTCAGTTCGATTAATAATAAATGTTTTTTCTTTGTTGAAAATTATGCTATGCGCTGCGCAGTGTTGGCAAATGATGTAATGAAAGAAGAATTGCTCTCAAAAAAAATTTCTTCAACCGTTGAATTGATCATTGTTGATTCATTAGATGAATTATTTTCTGTAGAGGCTGATGTTTTTTTTGATCTTGAATTTCTATTTGACAAAGAAAGAATAAATCAACTGACACAATTATTGCCTAAACCGGTTTTTATCAATTCGGTTGTACACACCCTGCAGGAAATAGATAGACCCTTTATTCGTGTCAATGCGTGGCCAACTTTTCTTAAAAGAAATGTTTGTGAGATTGCCATCAATGAAAATCAGACCTCATCCGTAAAAGAGATCTTTGAAAAGATGGCATGGCATTATCAAATAGTGCCGGATGTTGAAGGAATGGTTAGCGCGAGAATAATTGCCATGATCATTAATGAAGCTTATTACACCCTGGATGATGAAGTAAGTACAAAAACTGAAATAGATATTGCCATGAAGCTGGGAACCCATTATCCTTTGGGGCCTTTTGAGTGGTGTGAGAAAATAGGATTGAAAAATATTTATGAATTATTATTACAATTAAGCAAAACTGAAAGCAGATATACTATTGCCAAAAGTTTGGAAAAAGAAATCAATCATTAATGTCTCTCATTTTAAATATAGACACAGCGACAGAAAAAGCGAGCCTTTGCCTGGCAAAAAATGGCGAGCCATTATCGCTAATGCATAATGATCGTCAGCAAGAGCACGCGGCATGGCTACACGTGGCCATCAAAACAATGCTGCAGGATGCAAATCATCAAATAAAGGATATCAATGCCATTGCCGTAACAGCCGGGCCTGGCTCATACACTGGTTTGCGTGTTGGAATGGCCTCGGCAAAAGGGTTTTGTTATGCACTCAATATTCCACTGATAACAGAAAACACCCTGTACGTGATGGCATTTGCAGCAACACAACAGGTTAAGAGATCAAATGTTCTTTTCTGCCCGATGATCGATGCGCGTCGTATGGAAGTGTATGGGGCATTATACGGGGAAGGGTTGCAAGAAATCATCGCGCCTTCAGCGATCATTCTTGACGAACGATCATTTGCCACGGAACTTGCAAATGACAAAATCATTTTTTTTGGAAGCGGTAGTAAAAAGTGGCAACAATTAATTCATGATCCAAATGCCGGCTTTGAGGATATTGGTACTGATGCGGGGCATCTTTCTGTATTGTCTTACCAAAAATTCTTGCAAGAAAAATTCACCGACATCATTTACTGTGAGCCCGTTTACATTAAGGAATTCCACTCTTACAATAAAAAATAGGTTTATTATAATATTATATAAATTGGGCCCTGAATTTAAGCCCAAGGAGCTTAAATTTGTATCTGTTTCTTAATTAAACTAGATCTTATCTGAAATGAGCCTAACAACAAGTTCCAGCAACTACTGGATGATTTTGAACGAGCACGGTCGTGAAGGCGGACCTGTTAAAATTGATTTCATCAATTTAAAAAAAGCCTCCATGATTTTGCGCGCCCTTAATCACAAACTGCGCCAACAGATCATTAAATTGTTAGACGAAAACGAAAAACTTACAGTCACTGAAATCTACATTCAGTTGCGGCTGGAGCAATCCGTGGCTTCACAACATCTTGCCATTTTGCGCCGGGCGGGTATTGTTAAAACCGAACGTGAGGGAAAATTCATTTATTACACAACTGGTTACGATCGCCTGCAGCAAATCACAAAATGTGCAGAAGAATTAATTCGTTAAACCTCAGCCCCATTTTACTTTTAAGCCATTGTCAGCCTGGCTATATCATTCGCATTTTAACGTTTTGATGCTTAACTTTGCAAAAAAACGAGTATGCTTATTAAGCAATTATATACTGGTTGTCTGAGCGAAGCCGCGTATTATATTGAAAGTAACGGGGAAGCAGCGATTATTGATCCCTTGCGCGACATTGAAAATTATATTGAGTTGGCTGATAATCAAAAAACGGTCATCAAATATATTTTCGAAACGCATTTTCATGCAGATTTTGTGAGCGGCCATCTTGATCTTAGTAAAGCAACCGGCGCAGAAATTATTTATGGACCAGATACAGAAACCAATTTCCCCATTCATAAAGCAAAGGACGGAGAATCATTCAAACTTGGCGATATTACCATAAAGGTCTTGCATACGCCCGGGCATACCATTGAATCTTCCTGTTATTTAGTGATCGATGAGAACGATAAGCCCTATGCGGTTTTTACGGGTGACACCTTATTTGTTGGCGATGTGGGAAGACCTGATCTGAGTAGCGGCGACCTGAGCTCTGAACAATTAGCCGGCATGTTATACGATTCCTTACAAAATAAGATCATACCCCTACCTGGTGATGTGATTGTTTATCCAGCGCACGGAGCCGGAAGCAGTTGTGGAAAAAATATCGGGACAAATACTTACAGCACTATTGCTGATGAAAAAGAAGGCAACTACGCATTGCGGCAACAAACAAAAGAAGAATTTATTAAAGCAGTTACAGAAGGATTGACCGCACCCCCTCAATATTTTCCTATTAATGCAAAAATCAATAAAGAAGGATACGATAGTTTAGATGAGGTCTTGGAACAGGGATTAAAACCGCTGAGCATTGAAGAATTTAAACGACTCGCTTTGCATGATGATATGATCCTCCTGGACACCAGAAAATCCTCCGAGTTTACAGAAGGTTTCATTCCCAATTCCATAAGCATCGGACTTGATGGTCGTTTTGCAGAATGGGCAGGCAGCCTGCTTCCATTCGATAAGCCCATGCTGTTAATAACTGATCAGGGAAAAGAAAAAGAAAGTTTAGTCCGTTTGGCAAGAGTGGGTTTTAATAAAATGCTGGGATATATTGATGGGGGATTTGAAGCATGGAAAAATGCAGGCGAAATCGTTGATTTGATCGTGAACATTGAGCCGGATGAATTAGCGATGGATATCCCCTTTGATGATCATCTTGTTATTATTGATGTTCGCCGTGAAACCGAATTTGCAGACGGTCACATTCGCGATGCTTTTAATATCCCATTAAATGAAATGAATGACCCCGCTCGAATAGCAACTTTGGAAGAAGACCAGAATTTATATTTACACTGCGGAAGCGGTTATCGCAGCGTTGTTGCCGCATCATTATTAAAGCGACAGGGAATTCATAATCTGCGAAACATTTCCGGTGGATGGGATAAAATAAAAGAGCAAGGCAATATTGAAATTGAAAAAGAAAAAAGTGTGTTGAACTAAAATATTTCTCCTTTTCTATTTCACCCCAGATCATCGTTAATTTATGATACAGGTATCATTATAAAATCTTATCTCCATGCTTACCATTCATTGCACTATTCATTTACCCAATTTTTGGCTTCCTGCACGATATGGTGCAATTCAATTTTGACCTTGAATTTATTCCGCAAATGTCTTGCCAGGGCATCGGCAGCATATACGCTTCGATGTTGTCCTCCGGTGCATCCAAAGTTTATCATTAAACTTCCGAAATCCCTTTTAATATAATCTTCAACGGCGATATCAACAATATCAAAAATGCTATTTAAAAATTCTGGCATTTTCGTTTGCTGTTCCAAAAAATCTTTCACCGATTTATCCTTGCCTGTTAATTTTTTAAATTCATCAAACCGCCCAGGATTTAAAATTCCCCGGCAATCAAAAACAAAACCACCCCCATTACCACTCTCATCCAGCGGAATTCCATTTTTGTATGAGAAGCTATTGATGTGAACGATCAGCGGTGTATGCGCATTTGCTTTCAGCGGCTCAAATCTGCTAATGATTTCTTCTTCTGTAACCAATGATAATAATCTTTCAAATTCAGGAATACTGATGTCAATTCTTGTGTTGAGCAAAAATTGTTTCAGGTTATTCAGCCCAAGGGGAATGCTGGTCAGAAATTGCGCTTTTCGTTCAAACAAACCGCGAAAGCCATAGGCACCAAGCACCTGCAATAATCGTATCAGCACATAACCGTTATATTGGTCAGCAAATCTTTTCCTATCAATATTTTTTTTAAGAAGCTCTTCAACACAATCCATATAATATTCCAGTAAATTATTTTTCCACTCATCGGGCAATGCAGCCCGCGCCTGCCACAACATAGATGCAACATCATATTGTAACGCTCCTTTCATTCCGCCCTGGAAATCTATAAAATAGACTTTCTCATCTTTAATTAGAATATTGCGGCTTTGAAAATCCCGGAACATAAAATATTTATAATCTGCAAAACTTAAATAACTGCTTAGTGCCTCATAATCATCAATCAGCTTTTCTTTATCATAAGGAAGCTGAAGTGTGTCAAGAAAATAATATTTGAAATAGAGCAGGTCACTCAAAATTGCCTGCTTGCCAAATTCTTTTGAGGTAAGGCACCAGTCGTAATCAAGGTCTTCATCTCCTTTGATCTGCAGGTATGCCAACTGCTGAAGGCTTTGCTTAAATAGCGCATATACATAGTCGTTAAATCCTTTCTCTTCTAATTGATTGAGTAGCGAGACATCGCCAAAGTCTTGCTGTACGTAAATTGTATAAGAATCATTTGCAGCAAAGATCACCGGTACGGGGCAATTGCATTTTTTAAAATGCCCGCTGAAATTGATGAAACTTAGATTTTCCTTTACATTGCTTCCATAAGTCGCGATATAAGAATTTGCTTCAGTAATGATCCGAAAATAAATTCTGATGCTGCCGGATTGCGGTATTTTGCCAACACTGACTATTTTTTCATCGCTGAAGGAGGCAAACAATGTTTTAATATCTTCAATAATTTCTTGCATGAACTTTCAGCGATTGTTTGGTTATGGTTGTAATAATCTTGCGATCAGTCCTGTCCATCCTGTTTGATGTGAAGCGCCGAGGCCTTTTCCATTATCACCATGAAAATATTCGTAGAACAAAATGTAGTTATTAAAATTAGGGTCAAATTGCAGTTTGTCATTACTGCCGAATATGGGGCGTTTTCCATTTTCATCCCGCAAGAACAATTTTACAAGACGTTTTGATAATTCATCGGCGATTTGAATCAATGATAAATACTGCCCGGAATGTGTAGGATATTCAACTTTGAAATCATCGCCATAATAATCGTAAAAACGCTGCAACCCATTTATGATCATAAAATTCACCGGCATCCATACTGGTCCGCGCCAGTTTGAATTTCCGCCAAATAAAGGAATGGTTGATTCCCCCGGTGTATATTGTACGCTCAGTAT